>NZ_FNPX01000046.1 GCF_900107415.1 Jannaschia faecimaris | reverse complement strand
CATGGCGAAGGCAAAGTTCGAACGCAACAAACCGCACGTTAACATTGGCACGATTGGCCACGTTGACCACGGCAAGACGACGCTGACGGCGGCGATCACGAAGTACTTCGGCGACTTCAAGGCCTATGACCAGATCGACGGCGCGCCGGAGGAGAAGGCCCGCGGGATCACGATCTCGACGGCGCACGTTGAGTACGAGACCGAGGCGCGTCACTATGCGCACGTCGACTGCCCGGGCCACGCGGACTACGTGAAGAACATGATCACGGGTGCGGCGCAGATGGACGGCGCGATCCTGGTTGTGAACGCGGCCGACGGCCCGATGCCGCAGACGCGCGAGCACATTCTGCTGGGTCGCCAGGTCGGCATCCCGCACATGGTCGTCTACATGAACAAGGTTGACCAGGTCGACGACGAGGAGCTTCTGGAGCTCGTCGAGATGGAGATCCGCGAGCTGCTGTCGTCCTACGAGTATCCGGGCGACGACATTCCGGTGATCCCGGGTTCGGCGCTGGCGGCGATGGAAGGCCGTGACCCCGAGATCGGCGAGGAGTCGATCAAGAAGCTGATGGCCGCCGTCGACGAATATATCCCGACGCCCGAGCGTGCCGTGGACCAGCCGTTCCTGATGCCGGTCGAGGACGTTTTCTCGATCTCGGGCCGTGGTACGGTTGTGACCGGTCGTGTCGAGCGCGGCGTGATCAACGTGGGCGACGAGATCGAGATCGTGGGCATCCGCGACACCAAGAAGACGACCTGCACGGGCGTCGAGATGTTCCGCAAGCTGCTGGATCGTGGTGAGGCGGGCGACAACATCGGCGCATTGCTGCGCGGTGTCGACCGTGAGGGCGTGGAGCGTGGCCAGGTGCTGTGCAAGCCGGCGTCGGTCAAGCCGCACACGAAGTTCGAAGCCGAGGCCTACATCCTGACCAAGGAAGAGGGTGGGCGTCACACGCCGTTCTTCGCCAACTACCGTCCGCAGTTCTACTTCCGCACGACGGACGTGACCGGGACGGTGATGCTGGCCGAAGGCACGGAGATGGTGATGCCGGGCGACAACGTTTCGTTCGGGGTCGAGCTGATCGCGCCGATCGCGATGGAGCAGGGCCTGCGGTTCGCGATCCGCGAAGGTGGCCGGACCGTCGGTGCAGGCGTGGTGTCCAAGATTACGGAGTAATCCGCGACGGAAGCATTCCGCGGGACAAGGTCCCGAGGACAGTCCCCTGATGACGCAAAGCACAAAGGGCCCTTCGGGGCCCTTTGTCGTGACGGACTGTGGAGAAACGTTCGGCGGAGGGATTGGCGGTCGGTGACCTGAGGCATGTGTCGGGGCAGACTGGCCGATCATGAGGCCCGGTTGATCGCCTCGCGATCTCCCAGCTGTTCGCCAGCCGATGGCGAGACGCGTCGTTTTGGATGCAACGTGCCCTGGTCGGTCCGTTCCGCACGAAAAAGGGGCGGCCCGCAGGCCGCCCCCTTTTAGCGATTCCGGATCAATTAATTGTTCGCGATGATCGCTTCAATCCGACCTTTCT
>NZ_FNPX01000041.1 GCF_900107415.1 Jannaschia faecimaris | reverse complement strand
TCGCCGCCGTCAGCGTCGTCTTGCCGTGGTCAACGTGGCCAATCGTGCCAATGTTAACGTGCGGTTTGTTGCGTTCGAACTTTGCCTTCGCCATGGAAAGTCTCCTTCAGAATGGGTGGCGGACTGGTCCGCCGGAATAGGTTTGGGCGGGCGAGGTCATCCCCGCCCTGCCCGAATTACGCGAACTTCTTCTGGATTTCGTCCGAGATGTTCTGTGGCACCGGATCATAGTGGTCGAACTGCATCGAGAACTGCGCACGGCCCGAGGACATGGAGCGCAGGGTGTTGATGTAGCCGAACATGTTGGCAAGCGGCACGAAGGAGTCGATCGCAATCGCGTTGCCGCGCTGCTCCTGACCCGAGACCTGACCACGACGGGAGGTCAGGTCGCCGATGATGCCGCCAGTGTATTCCTCCGGCGTGATCACTTCCACCTTCATGATGGGCTCGAGCAGTTTCGCGCCCGCCTTGCGCATGCCCTCACGCATGCCCATGCGGCCAGCGATTTCGAAGGCCAGAACCGAGGAGTCGACGTCGTGGAACTTGCCGTCAAGCAGCGAGACCTTGAAGTCGATGACTGGGAACCCTGCGAGCGGGCCCGAGTCCATGACCGACTTGATGCCCTTCTCCACGCCCGGAATGTATTCCTTGGGCACGGCACCTCCGACGATCTTGGATTCGAACGAGTAGCCTTCGCCCGGCTCCGTCGGCGAGATCAACAGCTTCACTTCGGCGAACTGACCCGAACCACCCGACTGCTTCTTGTGGGTGTAGGTATGCTCGACTTCGTGACCGATGGTCTCGCGATAGGCGACCTGGGGGGCACCGATGTTCGCCTCGACCTTGAACTCGCGCTTGAGGCGGTCAACCAGGATGTCGAGGTGAAGTTCACCCATGCCCTTCATGATCGTCTGACCGGATTCGATATCGGTCTCGACGCGGAAGGACGGATCCTCGGCGGCCAGACGGGCAAGGCCCTGCGACATCTTTTCCTGGTCGGCCTTGGTCTTGGGTTCCACCGCGATCTCGATGACGGGATCGGGGAAGGTCATCGTTTCCAGCACGACTTGGTCATTGATGTCCGACAGGGTGTCACCGGTGGTGGTGTCCTTCAGACCGGCCAACGCGATGATGTCGCCCGCGAACGCTTCCGTGATTTCCTCACGGTTGTTCGAGTGCATCATCATCATACGACCGACGCGCTCTTTCTTGCCCTTAGTGGTGTTCTGGAGCGTATCGCCCTTGTTCAGAACGCCCGAGTAGATGCGCGTGAAGGTCAGCGAGCCAACGAACGGGTCGTTCATGATCTTGAACGCCAGTCCGGCGAACGGCATTTTATCGTCCGCGCGGCGCGGGATGTTCCGAGTCTCTTCTTCGTCGCCCGGACGGAAGCCCATGTAATCGACCACGTCCATCGGCGACGGCAGATAGTCGATCACTGCGTTCAGCAGCGGCTGGACACCCTTGTTCTTGAAGGCGGAGCCGCCCAGAACCGGGACGAAGGCCATCGACAGCGTGCCCTTGCGCAGCAGTTTGCGCAGGGTGGCGACGTCGGGCTCGGCCGCATCCATCAGGTAGGCCTCCATCGCGTCGTCGTCCATTTCGACGGCGGCCTCGATCATCTTGCCACGCCATTCGTCGGCCATGGCCTTGAGGCTGTCGCGGATCGGCTTCTTGACCCAGGACGCGCCAAGGTCTTCACCTTCCCAGACCCACTCTTCCATGGTGACCAGGTCGATCAGGCCTTCCAGCTCGGTCTCGGCACCGATCGGAATACCGACGGGCACAGCGCGCGCGCCGGTGCGGTCTTCGATCATGCGAACGCAGTTGAAGAAGTCGGCACCGATTTTGTCCATCTTGTTGACGAACACCATCCGCGGAACCTTGTAGCGGTCAGCCTGACGCCACACGGTTTCGGTCTGGGGCTCGACGCCGGCGTTGGCGTCAAGCACGCAAACGGCACCGTCGAGGACGGCCAGCGAACGCTCGACCTCGATGGTGAAGTCCACGTGGCCGGGGGTATCGATGATGTTCATCCGGTACTTGGTGTCAGAAGTGCCATCGGCTGTCGGCTCTTCCTGGCGCTGCCAGAATGTGGTGGTCGCGGCGGAGGTGATCGTGATGCCACGCTCCTGCTCCTGCTCCATCCAGTCCATGGTGGCGGCACCGTCATGGACTTCGCCGATGTTGTGGGATTTGCCGGTGTAAAACAGAATCCGCTCGGAGCAGGTGGTCTTACCCGCGTCGATGTGGGCCATGATCCCGAAGTTCCGGTAACGGCTGAGGGGATAGTCGCGTGCCATTTGGCGTACCTCTGATTGAGGAGAAAATGGGTACGGGGGCCCCGATCAGGCCCCCGTGGTATGTGCGTTATATAGGTGCCGCGATTACCAGCGGTAGTGGCTGAACGCCTTGTTGGCGTCGGCCATCTTGTGTGTGTCTTCGCGCTTTTTCACGGCGGAGCCGCGCGACTGGACAGCGTCGATCAGCTCACCGGCCAAACGCTCTTCCATCGTGTTCTCATTGCGCGCACGGGCGGCCTTGATGAGCCAGCGGATCGCCAGCGCTTCGCGGCGTTCGGGACGGACTTCGACGGGCACCTGGTAGGTCGCACCACCAACGCGGCGCGAACGGACTTCGACCGACGGCTTGATGTTCTCAAGCGACTCGGCGAAGACCTCGATGGGCGAGCGCTTGAGCTTGGCTTCGACGCGATCCATCGCGTTGTACACGATCTTTTCTGCGGTCGACTTCTTACCGTCGAGCATCAGATTGTTCATGAATTTCGTCAGAACCTTATCGCCATATTTGGCGTCGGGCAGGACTTGGCGCTTTTCAGCGGCGTGACGGCGGGACATATCGGTATCCTCTTATTTCGGACGCTTGGCGCCGTACTTCGAACGACGCTGGCGACGGTCTTTGACGCCTTGCGTATCGAGCACACCGCGCAGAATGTGGTAGCGGACACCGGGAAGGTCTTTCACACGACCGCCGCGGATGAGCACGACCGAGTGCTCCTGCAGGTTGTGCGATTCACCGGGAATGTACGAGATGACCTCGAATCCGTTGGTCAGACGCACCTTGGCGACTTTCCGCATGGCCGAGTTCGGCTTCTTGGGCGTCGTTGTGTAGACGCGGGTGCAGACACCGCGCTTTTGCGGGCAGTTTTCCAGGTGCTGCGACTTGGAGCGCTTGACCCGGGGCTGACGCGGCTTGCGGATCAGCTGCTGGATGGTGGGCATTTACGGTTCCCCGTTCAGTTAATCTCAATCTTTTCCGGCCACGCCGACACACCAAAACCATTTGACCGCAACACCCGGATTCCGACCTGGGCGAAGCGGTTATCTGACAGAGGAAGCGGGAAGCAATATCCCGAATCTTGTGCAACAGGGTCTGGTTTGCCGGATCGGACGATTACTCACCCGGACCGAATTACGGCCGTCCTAAGGGAATCGCCGGGGGGTGTCAACGCACCCGCAACCGCTTACCAGCGTGTATCGCCCGCGTTCCGCATCAGTCAGGCAAACAGATCGTCTTCATCATTCGCGCTCCTTGCCTTGGCACCGTATTGGAGGCACCGTCCGCCATAATGCCAGACCTCCAGATTCTTGCCGTCACGCGCTTCGCTTATCCCGGACTGGGCGGCTACCAAGTCGAACATGAGACTGTCGAGGAACGCCAAGCCCACCTGTGGGAGCCGGCGCGGATGGAGGCGCGGTTTCGGTCGCTAGAGCACATCAGCCTGCGCACACTTACCTCCCAGAGTGACGATAGCTTCCGCACGATCGTCGTGACGGGCGATGCTCTCCCCGAGCCATGGCGGTCGCGCCTTGTCTCGCTGGTATCGGGACTGAAGGGGGGTGAGGTCGTCTTCCATCCCGCCCGGCATCACCGCGACGCCATGCGCGATGTGATCCTGCCGAGGATCGATCCCGAGGGACCGCCCTCCATGCAGTTTCGTCATGATGACGACGACGGCGTCGCACGTCGCTTCATAGCCCGCTGCCGAGAGGTCTGGGGCCACGTGCATCCGCTGTGGGAGCACCACAAGCGCCTGGCCATCGACTTTAATCGCGGGATGAACCTGCACCTGACACGCCAGGGACCGCTGGTCGAGGAGCGGTTCGAGACGCACCTTGGCGTTGCGCAGGCCATCATCCTTGCGCCGAACAATCAGCGCACGGGTATGCATTTCCCGCACCACCGGATCGGGACGCTGATGCCATCGGTCACGCTGCCCGACGCGGCGATGTGGTTGCGCGGAGTAGATGGCACGAACGACAGCCGGATCAAGACACACATGGACCGGTTGAAGCCGGCTGACGATGCGCAGAAGCGGATGCTGCGCCGCCGCTTCACACTCGACCTGAAGGCAATCCGTCAGAGCTTCTAGCGCGGGGCGTTCGGGCGTGGCACCGGCGCACGGCGACCTTCGCGGAGCAGCGTGTATATGCCAGTCGAGACGACCAGCGCGGCACCTATCAGTGTCAAGGGCTTGGGCCAGTCTCCGAACACCGCCCAGCCCAACAAGAGGCCCCAGATCAGCGCGGTGTAGCGGAATGGCGTTACGGCAGCGACCTCGCCCACGCGCATCGCCATGATCGAAAACAAATACCCTCCAAGGATGAACACCGACGCCGCCGCGATCAGACCGCCCTGCCCCGCCGACACCGGGGCCCAGCCTGACGGCACCGTTATCGCAAGGCCGAGGATTGTTACGCCGACGGCCGTAAAGATGGCCACCTTGAGTGACGGAACATCGCGCGACAGACGCCGAGTCAGCAGTTCGCGCAGGCTGATCATCACGACTGCCGCGAGAGCAACCAATGACCATCGGTCGAAATCAGCCCCGCCGGGGCGGACGATCATGAGCACCCCGACAAAACCGACGGTGATGGCCGTCCATCGCCGCCAGCCGACACGCTCTCCAAGGAACAGCGCACCCGCGGCAGTAATTGCCAGGGGTAGCGCCTGAAGAATCGCGGTCACGTTCGCCAGCGGCATATGTGTGAGCGCGAGGATAAAGGGAAAGAAGCTGGCCACTTCGGCCAGCGCCCGCCCGATGACCCACTTCCAGTCGTCGCGCGGCACCGGCGCGCGCAAGACTCCAGTGAAACGGGCCAGGACCACCAGCAACAGGGTCGCCCCCACTCCACGCAGGAAGACCATCTGAAAGGTCGGCATTCCCTGCGCCACGTACTTGATTACAGCATCGTTACAGGTGAACGTCGCCATGGAGCCCATCATGAAGCAGGCCCCTTTCAGATTATCGTTCATTGCCAGTCCTTTGGCGTCGTTGGCATCAGCCGTGCGGCGGCCTCCGGGTCGATGCCGAACCGCTCCCGCAGGATCTTGGCGCCCTTCCGCGTCGAAAGCGGGACAGCGTGAGGCGGCGCGGACCGGTTGCTGTCGTTGTCGTCGTGTTGGAGCCGGATGAACATCTCGTTGCCGCCCGGTTCTAGATAGGTGGGAATGAAGGTCGCAATGCGGCGGTGATTATAACGGTAGATGCAGGTCGGGATATCAGGCGAGGTGATCATCGCGCAGGCGAGGCTGGGCGCATAGGCCTCCCGGAATTGGTGGAACGGTTGATCGGAACTGTTGATGTCGAAGTAGAGGCCGCGCGTGAAAGCGAGGCAGGCGGGCGTTTCGGCGAATCCACCGTCAATCAGGCGCGCCGCGCGGTCGCGCGTCTTCTCAATATAGTCGATCCCGAGCGCGTCGTCGTCGTCGAGCCGGAATCCGGTCACATGAGTTACGCCGCCGTCGACATTTCGGCGAAAGCCCCGCTTGGCCGCGGCGAGCGGGCCCATCCGGTCAAGGAAGGCGAAACGCAGGAAGGGGAAACGGTCGGCCTGCGTGCGCAGGCGGTCTTTCCATTCGTCGGGCAGCGTGGACCCGGCGAGGATCACGCAGGTGAAATCAGGGTCGGTCTGCGCGGCCAGCGATGGCAACGTCAGGGTTTCGAGAAAGGCGAACCGCTTGGCCAAACGTGCGGGATCATAAAGCATGTCCTGCAGCGCATCGTCACCGAGGGCGGAGGCGGCAAAGCCTTCGGTGGCGGGATAGCTGAAGCGGATCAGGCCGATAATCTGGTTGCGGATGCCCATGGCGGATTGCGTCGCACGGGCCGCGCGCGCTGGCAAGTCGGAGGAAGTCCGGCCTGCCAGGTAGGTCTCTGCGGTGCAGACGAAAGCGGAAGCCGCGCCCGTACAGCACGGATCAAATTTTAAGTTCCGGTTTGGTGTTCCTGCATTTGATTTCTGCCATCATCCAGCCTCGTGTAGCGGGCATCACGCTGTCCGCTGCCATCAGACCGTCGCGACCATTTTTTCCCAGTACCAAGACGAGCGCCTCGCCTTCTCGTGCTGGAATACCCGCCGCGTGCCATGCAAGATGGGCATGGATCTGAATAGCCCCTAGTTTCCTAGACGCCTTCCTGGTTCACGTTGCGCTGTGTGTTTTCGAAGTCGACGGGTGACAGCATCCCGTTTCTGACATGTTTGCG
>NZ_FNPX01000015.1 GCF_900107415.1 Jannaschia faecimaris | reverse complement strand
ACCGCAAAGCCGTCGCATAATCCGAACAACAAAATGAGCCAGACCCTCCCTTGGATCGGGCAGCCCACTGGCCCAAAATCCCTGACGACGGACAGCACGGCCCTTGCAGCGATATCGCTGAACCTTGGTCCGCGTCCGGCCGCACCTTTGACGATCGACGTCACCGCAGAAGGGGCACGCCTGATCGTTCGTCGTGCGGCCTCAATCTCCGAGATCGCCGCCGTCTTACGTCGCAGGGCCCTGAGTTCGACCTAGGTCCCCTCGACTTGGGCTAGGCTCAGATCTCCCAGACGTGCCAGAAGCTGTGAGAAATTTTGATGTCGCATGGGTCGCCATCCCTTCACCAGAGAAGGGAATATTGGCATGTTTACCGATCCCGAAACGCGCCAACCCGATCTGCGGACACGTCCATTTTCTAAGCTGGAATTTCCTCGGGCGGGCGGTACGTCTGCCAAGGGCCAGATACGCCTCTCTTTGTCTGCCCGCTTGGATAAATATCAACGATCCGCGAGACCGGGAACACGCTGGAGACCGAACCAGACGCGCCCACAAGAGCACAATCCATGGCAGCCACACCTTCGCAGAAGTGGAGTCTGTGAATTTCAGAAAGACCGACGTGCATTCGATTTGTACGATATGACACCTTCGGTACATTGCGCACGTGGTGTGACCGTCAGTCAAGCAGCTCCAAGGCGGCGGTCGGATCAGCGGCAATTTGCATGAATGACAAGATTGAGGCATCGGCAAAGCCATGCGCGACAAGTCCGTCCATTAGGTCAATCAAAGGATCCCAATATCCGAAAACATTGATCAAAATTATGGGCTTGTCATGCAAGCCAAGTTGTCGCCAGGTCAAAACCTCGAAGAACTCGTCCAACGTTCCCGCGCCACCGGGCAACACGACAACTGCATCCGCATTCATGAACATGACCTTCTTGCGCTCGTGCATCGTCTCGGTCACCACGAAAGAGGTGAGGTCCCGTTTGCCGACCTCCATCGACATCAGGTGCGTCGGGATTACGCCGAAGGTGTCGGCCCCGGCCGCCTGAACGCTCCTCGCGACACGGCCCATCAGGCCGACATCGCCGGCACCATAGACCAGTCGCCAACCGCGATCGGCGATGCCCTGACCCAGCATTTCCGCTGCGGTCGCGAATGTAGGATTGTCACCATCGCGGCTCCCGCAATAGACACAGATCGACTTCGTCATCAAGCACACCTTCTTGTGGTTTTGACCACACCCTAGGGGGTTGATACGTTTGCAGTAACCCTGCGGATGGGTCTGTGAAGGAATCAGTCATGTTGAATGGGAGCGGTGCTGGTCGGACGATCACCTTAGTGGGTGGGCTGGCCTTGCTTGGCCTGGCCGGATTTTTGCTGTTGCAACAGCGGGACGCCCGGCTGGTACCGGTCGTTGTTCCGGCTGATGAGCGCGAGCAGACCGCCGAAGCCACCGAAACTACATCTATCGGCAGCGATGTCACCAATCCCGCAGCGCAAGTTACAGACGTCACTCCACCCCAGACAGTCGAAGTGCCGACGGCCCCGGTCATGGGTCGCCCCAACCTCGATGTGGTACGCATCGACGAGGTGGGCTCTGCGGTGGTTGCGGGTCGCGGTAGTGGCGGCGCCTATGTGATCCTGCGACTGGACGGAGAGGAAGTGGCGACCGCACGAATAGATGAAAGCGGAAACTTCGTGTCTCTGTTCGATCTGGGTACCGTCGATACGCCGCGGATCCTTACGGTCGAAACACGGGACGCCGATGGCAATATCTCACGTTCCGACGAAAGCATAATAGTAGCCCCGACTTTCCCACTTGCACCGACAGTGGCGCGCGCGCCCGAGGTGTCAGACGGCAGCCAGTCGCAAGAGCCTGCGGACGAGACCGCCACCGCAAGACTCCCGCCAGAGTCAGCCCAAGCACCACCGACCTCAACCGAGGCGGAACCGACAGCAGCGCCCGTCGTCGCCAACTCGGGGGCGACATCCACGACTGCTGCTCCCCCCCGTCTGTTCCGTTCCGGTCCCGATGGCGTTTCGGTTATCGCGCGTGCCGCTCCGACGCCTGAGACGACACAAGATATTGGGATCGATGCAATTTCCTATGATGAAACCGGTGCGGTCTCCTTGGCGGGTACCGGGAACCGCGATAGCGAGCTGCGCATCTACCTCGACAATAAGCCGATCCAATTGGCGCGGGTCGGGCAGGGCGGCACGTGGTCTTCGCCTCTGCCAAATGTCGACAGCGGGCTCTACACACTTCGCATCGACGCCCTGGCTCCGGACGGAACGGTACAAAGTCGTATTGAAACCCCGTTTCAGCGAACCGCTCCCGAGGTCGCCGCTGCATCGCGCCGCGATGGCGTGACGGCTATTACCGTACAACCGGGCTATACCCTCTGGGCGATTTCCGAAGGTTATTTCGGAGAGGGCATCCAATACGTACAGATATTTGAAGAGAACCGTCGACAGATCCGCGATCCTGACCTGATTTTCCCGGGCCAGGTCTTCGACCTTCCCCAAGTCGAATGACCGCGGTTTTCATTCCTGCGACGGCAGCCTAGGATTGCCAAAATCCCAGCCCGGATGGACTGATGCGCCGCACTACATTGACCACGACCGAGGCCCCGGCGGGTGCCTTGGGTATCATCAGGCGCGTCATTCCATACCTCTGGCCCGATAATGACACTGCGGTTCGCGTTCGCGTCGTTGCTGCGTTGTCCATGTTGGTTGTGGCAAAGATCATCGCGGTAACCACGCCATTGTTTTACAAGGCGGCGGTCGATGCGCTTGCGCCCGAGGTGATGACCCCGGCCTGGACGCTTGGGTTCGGTGCCGTCGGCCTGACCGTGGTCTACGGCGTGGCCCGCGCGATGAACATCGGGTTCCAACAGCTCCGGGACGTCATCTTCGCCAGCGTCGGCCAGCGTGCCCTTCGCCGGTTGGCCGCTGAAACCTTCAGCCACATGCACCGACTCTCTATGCGCTACCATATCTCCCGCAAGACCGGGGGTCTGTCGCGCATTATCGAGCGCGGGGTCAAGGGCGTCGATTTTCTTTTGAGGTTCCTGCTTTTCTCCATTGGCCCGCTGGTGCTGGAGTTGCTGCTGATCTCGATCATTCTCTTCTTCCTTTTTGACGTCTGGTACCTTGTCATCGTGCTTGTGACGATCGCGGCCTATGTCGCGTTTACCTTCAAGATTACGGAGTGGCGGGTGAAGATCCGCAAAATCATGAATGACGAGGATACGGATGCAAACCAGAAGGCCATCGATAGCCTTTTGAACTTCGAGACGGTCAAGTATTTCGGTGCCGAGCAGCGTGAAGCAGTCCGCTATGATGGTGCGATGAAGAACTACGAAGCGGCCGCATTGAAGACAGCCTACTCTTTGGCATTCCTGAATTTCGGGCAGTCGGTTCTGATCACAGCCGGACTGGTTGGTGTAATGGTGCTTGCCGCCATCGGCGTCCAAAATGGCGATTTGACCGTAGGTGATTTCGTGATGGTAAACGCCTACATGATACAGATTACGATGCCTCTGAATTTTCTTGGTACGGTTTATCGCGAAATCCGGCAAGCGTTGGTCGATATGGGCGAGATGTTCGGCCTCCTTGAGCAGCCACCGGAAGTGCAGGACAAGGTTGGTGCCAAGGCGCTGACCGTGTCGAAGGGCAGGGTGGTCTTTCGGGACGTTGAGTTCGGCTATGAAGTCGAGCGGCCCATCCTCAAAGGCGTGTCCCTCACCGTTGAACCGGGGCAGACCATCGCGGTTGTCGGTCCATCCGGCTCCGGAAAATCGACCATCGGGCGCCTGCTGTTTCGCTTTTATGATGTGGGTGGCGGAGCGATAGAGATCGATGGGCAAGACCTCCGCGATGTCACGCAGGACAGCCTGCATTCCAAGATCGGTGTAGTGCCGCAGGATACGGTTCTGTTCAACGATACAATCCGTTACAATATTGCCTATGGACGCCCGGACGCGAGTTTTTCCGAAGTTCGCGAAGCGGCCCGTGCCGCCCGCATTGACGGTTTCATCGAAGGCTTGCCTCACGGATACGAGACGACGGTTGGCGAACGGGGCCTGAAACTGTCGGGTGGCGAGAAGCAACGTGTCGGCATCGCGCGAACACTTTTGAAGGATCCACCGATCCTGCTTCTCGACGAAGCCACGTCGGCCTTGGATACAGAGACCGAGCGGTCGATCCAGGCCGAATTACGCGCCATGTCCCAAGGACGATCCGTGATCACAATCGCGCATCGCCTGTCAACGATCGTGGACGCGGATCGGATTTTGGTTCTCGAAAACGGGCTTATCACAGAAAGTGGAACCCATGATGCACTTCTTGTCCGCGGTGGCCGCTACGCATCAATGTGGAACCGCCAATTGTCGGATGAAGAAAGCGCCGCCTGATTCAATGGGCCTTGAACGTTGTCAGAAAAGTTCGATCGTCTCCTTGGTTAATTGGACTTTGTGCCCGGATAGCCGCGCGCGCAGCGTAACCTGTTGGGCCCGTTCAAATATGCTCTCGGGGATCACAGACGGATTTGCAGCTGCAAATACCGAGAGTTCGGTAAAGATATCTGCAAGATCCGCCAGTGTCTGCTGCACCGTATCGAGTGATTGAACATCTCTGAACAGAGCGTCTTCGTTCGACACAACGACTTGCTTGCTGAAATGATCTTGCAGCGTGGACAATGTGGCTGCGGCGGTCTCGCATTCCATGGCAACGCGGGCCGCGAATTCATCACCAGTAATCCCCATCAGAGGCGCCCCACGACTGCTTCGATACAATCCTTCAGTTGAGACGATGTGAATGGTTTGGTCAGAAAATTATTCATTCCAAGTTTCTTACCTGTCTGGATGACGGCTTCGTCACCACGTCCGGTAACAAGTATGAAACCGATCTTTTGCGTGGCCGGGTCCGCTCGCAAGTGCTGCAGAAGCTGCAGGCCGTTCAACTCAGGCATATAAAGATCAGACAGGATAAGATGCGGTGCGGACTGTTTTGCTTGGACCATCCCGGTCCTCCCGTTCTCGGCATAGGAGACATTGGCCACCCCGAGCGCATCCAGCGCCTGCAGCAATATCCCTCTACTCGTAGACATGTCGTCGACGACAAGGACTTTCAACATCTCTCTCAGCGCCATGAACTTCTAGTCTCCTCAGAATGATAGTTCGCGTTGGCCACTGCCAGACGACGAAAAGCTGTGCGACCGGCCGCCACCATCGGGGGGGCCTGTCCAAGCAGTTGTTCAGAATGGCCAATCGCGAACAGGCCATTCGGTCCGAGGCGTGCGCGAAGGGCAGAATGGACCGCTTCCTGCGCCGCCCTGCTGAAGTAGATTGTGACATTCCGACAAAATATGACATCGAACTGATCTGGGCGGGCCAGCGGATGAAGAAGGTTGTGCTGCTGCCAGGTAATACCCTCAAGCAAGTTTGCGAGGAGCCGCTCACCCTTTACATAGTGCACTCCTCCAGGTTCCCGTACGCCATCCGGCAAACGCTTGAGTGCGTTAATCAAGGTTGGTTCTTCAGTTCGGGCATGTGCCTTGGCCAGTACACTACGGTCTACGTCCGTGGCGAGAATTTCGACACTCTTCGCCCAACTCGTCCCCAGGACCGCCATGCAGGTCGCTGCCATCGATAAGGGCTCTTCACCACTTGAACAGCCTGCAGACCAGATCTGGAATCTATCAGTTCGACCGTTTAAGTTTGACGAACGAAGTTGGTCGGCAAGTAGAGCGAAATGGTGCGGTTCCCTATATACGCCCGTTACATTCGTCGTGAGAGCCGCAACGAATTCCATTCGTTCAGCCCGGCACTCGGGGCCAGACCCGCAGATCAACTCGAGGTAGGAGCCGAAATCACGCAGGCCTGTCTGCCGCAAGCGCCGTTGAAGCCGGGATGCGACAAACATTTTCTTTGCCTCAGGCAAGTGAAGCCCAGCATCACGCTCGGCAAGGGCAGCAAGCGCTTCATAGTCATCCGCACCAAGCGGAATCATGCTGCGGGACTTCCGAGGTTGGTTTCGACTTTCGGCAGGATTCTAGCGGTGGACAACACTTGGACCATCGTCTCGTCGACCACGAATAATTGCTCAGCCATCGACTCCTGATCTCCCGCTGTGACGCGAGGGACATCCTGTAGTTGATCCAGACTTGGATGGACGATGTCCGAAACCGCATCGACAAGAAGGCCGTGCACCCGGTTATTTTGCTGAATGACAATTATGACACTGCGTGGATCGTCTGGTGTCCGTGCCTGCCCCATACGCTGAGCCAAGTCCATCACCGGTAATACTGAACCACGAAGATTTACCATTCCACGCATAAAGGGCGGCGCGTGAGGTAGAGGTGTTGGTTCGCTCCAGCTGCGGATCTCACGGACCGACATGATGTCAACGGCATAGCCTTGTCCACCGCACTTGAAGGTCAGAAGTTCTGGTGTACCCGCGGTATCAGAGCGCGTCGCCGTCGAATCGCCGATTGCGCCCTCGATGGATTGCTTGGTCATGATGCCTTTGCTTCCTTTTTGGATGTTGGATGCCGGTGTTGCAAACCAGACAGAACCGCGATTCCCGCTGGATCGACGATTAGCGCGACCTGGCCGTCGCCCAGGATCGTTGCGGCGGAAACGCATGGCACGCTACCAAAATTCTCGTTTAAGCCCTTTATTACGACCTGTCGCTGTGCCTCGATTGCATCGACGCACAGTGCAAAAGGTCCGCTTTCGTCCGGTTCGACAAACAATAGCGCGGCGTCTTCTTTAGCCGTGGTGTCTTTAACATTTGCAAACCCCATACCTTCGGCCAGTTCGATAAGCGGAACAAAGCGGTCATGAAGTTTTACTACCTTGTGGTTTGCTCCAACTTTCTCGATCCGAGCAGCGCTGAGCGTCTGGGTCTCGATAATCACTGAAAGTGGAATAACCATACGTTGCTCATTGCTTCGCACGATCATGCCGTCCAAAATCGCAAGCGTAAGTGGCAAGCTAATTGATATCGTGCAGCCGGCTCCATCAACTGAGACGATAGATATGGTCCCATTGAGATCGCGGATCGCACGTTGCACAACGTCCATGCCAACACCGCGGCCCGACAGGGCGGAGACCTTCTCAATTGTCGAAAACCCAGGCATGAACAGTAGCCGATCGATTTCCCCCGCTTCGAGCGCCTTTCCTTCGGAGACAAGTCCCCGCTCTATTGCGCGCTCCAGAACGCGAGTACGGTTTATGCCACGTCCATCATCGGATACTTCGATAATTACACGGTCGGACTGCTGTCGAGCAGTCAATCGAACAATGCCGCTCTCGTCCTTCCCACTTGCCAACCGGTCTTCGGCCGCTTCGAGGCCGTGGTCAATCGCATTGCGGATCATATGCGTTAGTGGGTCCGCGAGGCGTTCAACGACAGTTTTGTCTATCTCAGTGCCTTCGCCCTCTGTAACCAGCGAAACCTGTTTTCCGGTCGCTTGCGCAGCTTCGCGAACGATGCGGGTCATGCGCTGAAACAGGGATTTCACTGGCTGCGCCCGGATTGACATTACGCTATCTTGCATGTCTCGGGTTAGCTGGTGCAATTCGTCGAGGTTGGATGCCGCCTCAGAATGCTGATCAAGGCCAGCGCGCATCATGCCTTGGGCGAGCATGGACTGGCTGATCACCAGCTCCCCGACCAAGTTGACCAACCTGTCAACCCGCGCCAAATCAACGCGTATTGTGGTCGAAACCTGAGTGGCAGCCGTATTCGGGCGGTCCGCGGGCACCACATCAGCAGAAGTCGAGACCGCACCGTCCGTGGGAATCTGCAACGAATGGCGTGAAAGAATGGACGCGTCCCCAGCCTCAAGCCTTGATGATTGCTTTCCAATCGTTCCTTCCGATGGTCTCGAGCTTGGGCCCGCCACCGAGGTAATCATTCCTTCTTGGTCGTCTTTATATTCTGCATCTTTATGATTAAATACGGAAATCTTCAAAGCACAAAGGTCCACGGCGAACTCAAATACGCTTTCGATTTCGGTTTCCGTTAGGTCTGGTGCCGACGGGGCCAGTTCGATCCTCCAGCGGAGGCGGGGTGTCCGAACGTCCATCTCTGAAAGTGTAGGGAGGTCTCCATCCATTGCTTTGGTGACGAGTTTCCCCAAAACCTCAAGAGCTCGGAACAGGAAGAGTGGTTCATTCCCACTATTAAGAAGATCTGGAAGGGGTTCGAATACGATTTCCCAAATCCTGCTGCCGAACGCCGGCCCCTCTCGTTTTGTCGACTTTGCGTCGTGGTCGGCGATCTCAATCGGGATAACCATGGCAACGCTTTCCGGTGTCAGGTCTCCTGATATTGGATCAAGTCCGAAGTCCAACATGACTGGATTGAATTCATCGCCCCCAGCGACATTGCCTTCTGCGACAGGCAAGGAGTCGATGAGAGCCTTCAGATCTGACGTGTCCGGCAACGTCATATCTTCCCCGGTTCTGCAAGCCATCACCAAGTCGCCCAGCTGATCGCTAGACCGTAGCAAGACAGCGATTACCGGGGCACCTTTATCAAGGCGACCTGAACGCAAGGCATCCAGCGTCGTCTCGAATTCGTGGGCGAACTTGACGAGGACATTGAGCCCGAATGCCCCCGCACCGCCCTTGATGGAATGCACCGCGCGAAAGACTGCATCCACGGTATCTTCGTCCTGCGTACCGGACTGCAAGGCGAGCAAACCGGATTCCAGGCTTTCCATCAGTTCTCCGCACTCCTCGAAGAACGTGGCCTTGATCGAGTCGAAGGGATCCATCAGGTCAGCCCCGTCACCGTCCTCAGTGCCCCGACCAAACGGGCGGGGTCGAACGGCTTCACGATCCAGCCCGTCGCTCCGGCGGCGCGGGCCTTGAGTTTGAGGTCACGCGCACTTTCCGTTGTGAGGACGAGGATCGGAATACCGGCGAACTTGTCCCGTTTGCGTACGTTATCGATAAACCCGAAGCCATCCATCCGGGGCATATTGACGTCGGTCAGGATCGCATCTGGAATGTGATCAAGGCCTTCCAGGACTTCAAGCCCGTGAACACCGTCCTCGGCGAGGTTGGTTTCGATACCCTCCCGCTCCAAGGTCAGGCGTACCATGTCACGGATCGTTCGGCTGTCATCAATCGCAAGGATTCTCATGCGCTTCCCTCCCCAGTCTGAAGTCGCTCAATGGGGACGCCAAGGGTTTGCAGGCACGCGCAAAAGCCAGTGGACGGTGCAACGATGCGCATTGTTTTATTCCTTGCCTTCTGATGATCCCGCGCGGCCATCATCACCTGAAGGCCCGGCGTCGTAACCAAGGCAACGGTACCGGCGTCGAAGGTAAGATCGCGCGTGTCCGCAAGAACCAGATCGCGCAGCGCGTCCGCGGCGGATATGTCCACCCTTTCAGGAAGGACGATCACGCCATCGGACTCGGTCAGGGCCGTCATTTCTCGCACCGTAACATGCTGCATCGCCTCTTTCGATTTCGATGAGCAGTGCCTAAAGCAGAGGTCGCTAAGAAAGAGTTACCGCAGAGCGGTTCATGTCGAGCTTTCGCTTGGTTGCGCCACGATTTCCATCAGATGCGCAGCACCGCCAGCCAAGGCTGCGAAATCGTCGTTCACAAGATACACCGGAAAATTACCCATGAAGCCAGCGAACCGGCCTTTGTCGCGGAAAGCCTGATCGAACCCCATCGGATCGAGGTGCGGTCCCATCGCACGTGCGACGCCGCCTACAAGGTAGACGCCGCCAAAGGGCAGATGGATCAATGAAAGGTTTCCTGCGACGGTACCCAGGATCCGGATGAATTGCTGCACGGCGGCGCGAGCACGTGGGTCGGTATCAATCTGGCCCATGATTTCAGCTGCAAGAAGATCAGCCGGCGTGCCACCCTCGCTGCTCAGCCAGCGATAGACCTGTTCAAGCCCGCGCCCCGAAAGGACATCCTCGACCGCCGGGAATCCGTGCGCTGTCGAGACGAAGTTGCAGAGCCTCATCTCTGCTTCTGTGCGTATGGGCAGATTTGCGTGCCCCGACTCGGAGGGGGGAACGTAGCGCCCGCAGGGTGTCTCATGGACCGGAGCCGCGTTGAATCCCGTTCCGACGCCTATGACCAAACGCGCGGCACCCGGTCGGGCGGGCACGTCGACAATTGTCTGACATTTCTCCGCGGGAATATTGCCCAACGCGTGACCCTGTGCCTGAAGATCGTTCAGTATCGCAGTATGTTGCGCGCCCGTCGCCTCGATCAGGCGGGTCGAGTCTATCGACCAGTCAAGGTTGGTCAGCTCCGCGCGACCGTCCGCAACCGGGCCGGCTACAGCAACGCAAGCGCCCTGCGGCGCAGGCCCAGGCTCATCCGCGCGAAACTGTCGCAAGACGGGCGCAAGGTTGGCAAAATCCCTGTTCGCATAGCGCCGGATCGTATCGGTAACGACGTGTTGTCCCCGCGCCATTGCGACGCGCGTGTTCGTCCCACCGACGTCGGCTACAAGGAAAAGATTTTCGCTCATGTTGCCCAGTATCAAGCCTCCAACGCCCGGGCAAGCGCATGGTAGCTTGCCTTCGGCGTACGGGTCTGCGTTTCGAAGTCGACATGAACGAGGCCGAACCGCTTGTCATATCCAAGCGCCCACTCGTAATTGTCGAGCAGGGACCATACCGTATAGCCCTTGAGAGGAATTCCATCCTCTATCAGTGTTTTGGAAGCCGAAATATGTGCGTCGAGATACGCGATGCGCGCGTCGTCGCGGTCATGTGCCGTATCGCGGTTGGCCATCCCGTTCTCGGTCACGAACAAGGGCATTTCACCAGTGTAATCTCGCACGGTGCGCCGTAGCAGCCAGTCAAACCCCTCGGGGCAAATTTCCCACCCCATGTCGGTCTTGGGCAGGGGGCCGGGCACCGTGTCGATGCCAGGCCAAGCCTGTCCGGCTGCCTTCAACCTCTGGCAAGTGTAGTAGTTTATACCAAGCCAATCAATTGGTTGCGATATGACTTTCATGTCCGCCTTCCAACCATCGGGCATTTGCGGAGCCAGCCCTTCGAGGATGTCGTCGGGGTATTCGCCTTTCATGAAGGCACCGGCAAACCAGCGGTTATAGATTCCATCGTAAAGCTCCGCCGCGCGGCGGTCTTCTGCGCGGTCGGTCGACGGAATGGCGTACTCCATGTTGCAGACTGCACCGAGGTTGGTCGTGGGTGTTGCACGAAGGGCTTCAATTGCCAGGCCATGTCCCAAAGCCACGTGATGCATGGCCTTGGCGGCCGCCCCCAGGTCGGTCAAGCCGGGGGCATGGTGGCCGAGGTAATGGCTCAACCAAGCGACGCACCAAGGCTCGTTCACCGGGGCCGTGGAGTAGAGCCGGTCGCCCAGCCTGTTCCCGATCAAATGGGCGAAATCGGCGAACCGCTCGGGAATTTCCCGCACGGTCCAGCCACCGCGCCTGGCAAGCGCCTCGGGAAGTTCCCAATGGTAGAGTGTCGCCATGGGTCGTAGTCCGCGTTCCAGCATTCCATCAACAAGCCGGTCATAAAAATCAATCCCTTCCGGGTTGATCTTAATCCCGTCTGGCATCACCCGCGCCCATGATGTGGAGAACCGATAGGCATCGAACCCGCCGTCGCGGAGCAGATCCAGATCCTCTTTCCAGCGGTGATAATGATCACAGGCGATCTGGCCGTTCTCGCGTTTTGCCACCTTTCCGGGAACTTCGGCGAAGGTGTCCCAATGGGTGCGCCCCGCGCCGCCGAATTGGTGCCCCTCAATCTGGTAGGCCGAGGTGGCCGCTGCGAACAGGAAGTCGTCTGGGAAATCACTGCGTCTGAAGCTGAATTCTTGCATCATTTCTCTTTCAGGTCGTTACCGGGCCGGTGGAGCCGCCCAGAACCAATTCGCATTCCCAGACCTCCTGGATCGGCGCGTCGGGCTTGCTTCGGATTTGCGCCAAGAGGACTTCCGCGCAGCGTCGCCCGGCGGCGCGTACGGAGGATCGTGTTGCCGTGAAGATGGGCACTTCCTCGCCATTCATGAGGTAACTGAGCATGTCGTCGTGGATGACGACGGACACATCCCGCCCCATGCGCAAACCCCGATCCTCAAGTGCGCGTCGGACGCCGATCGCCATGATGAGCGACGACACCAGAAAGGCGGTGGGCTTGACGGATTGATCAAGCATCCGGGCGGCGTTTGCATGGGCCATGTGCTCCGTCATTTCGGCGGACGCCATCAAGTCGGGAAGGGGGGTGAGCCCGCGTCCGGCCAATGCCTTCTCGAACCCCATGCGGCGGCGGCGGGCGAAGTCCATGCCATCCACGCCGTTGAGAAGGGCGATCCGGCGATGTCCCAGATCAAGCAAAAGATCCGTGGCTCGCTGGAACGCGCGGTAGTTGTCGATGTCGACATAGCTGTAGTCCGTCTCGTCGACGCGGGCGCGCCCGTGGACTACGAACGGCAACCCTGTCTTCTGCAACAGGCCGATACGAGGGTCCGCGTCGCGGGGGCCGTGCACGATCAATCCATCCACGCTGCCTGCGTCGGCCATCTGGCGATAGGCTCGCTCCTCATCGCCATCGGGCACGACCGACAGCAGCATGTCATATCCTGCACGCGCATAGATCTCTCCTGCACCCGCGATGAAATCGGCGAAGATCGGATTCACCATTTCATGGTTGAGCGTAGTGGGAATCACGTGGCCGATCGCCATTGAACGCCCCGTCGCAAGCGACGCCGCGCGTCGGTTGGGCCGGTATCCATGCCGAATAGCCGCCTCGCGCACTCGGAGTCGTGTTTCTTCCTTCACCTCTGGATAGCCACCCAACGCCCGGCTGACAGTCGTGGGCGAGAGGCCCAGCAGCTGGGAGAATTGTTTGAGGTTCAAGACAAACGCCTTTTCAAACCGATTTCGATTTAGATGCCATATCGGTCTGAGGTCGTCAATCTGGCCGACCATCGGCAATAATTATCGTCGGGCGAACTGCATTGCAAGCAACGTAAGCTCTCCCAGCCGCCGTTGACACAGCCGAATTTATAGATGACCCTCGGTTTGTCAAAGCGGTTTGGAAAATGCCGCAATGCAGCACGATAGGCGGGGCGACCCGCGAGGGAGGAATTATGAAGAATTTATTGACGGGGACGGCAATTGTCCTACTTTCGGGCAGCGTGGCATCGGCAGACGCGCATCTACCGTTCGCGCCCGGCGAGGGTAATTTCAACTGGGACAGCCTGACCGAATTTGGCGAGGCCAACGACCTGTCTGGCCAGTCGATGACGATGTTTGGTCCATGGCGCGGCGATGACCAAACTCTGGCAGAGAACTTGCTTGCTTATTTCGAGCAGGCCACCGGCGCGACGGTTGATTATTCGTCATCGGAAAATTACGAGCAGCAGATCGTCATCGACGCCGAGGCAGGCAGTCCGCCAGATGTCGGAGTGCTGCCGCAGCCTGGCCTTATCGCGAACCTGGCAAGCCGCGGCTTCATTCAGCCACTGGGCGACGAAACCGAATCTTGGTTGCAGGAAAACTACGCCGCCGGGGAGAGTTGGACTTCGTTGGGAACCTATGCCGGCCCGGACGGCGAGGATCGCCTGTATGCCTTTCCTTACAAGATCGACGTGAAGTCGCTGGTCTGGTACTCACCCGAGAACTTCGAGGACGCTGGCTACGACGTCCCGACGTCGATGGAAGACCTCAAGGCTCTGACCGAGCAGATCGCAGCCGATGGCGAAACACCTTGGTGCATTGGCTTGGGATCGGGCGGTGCGACAGGTTGGCCGGCGACCGATTGGGTCGAGGACATGTTGCTGCGGACACAGCCCGCGGACGTCTACGACGCCTGGGTCAATCACGAAATACCGTTCAACGACCCTGCAATCATCGCCGCCATCGAAGAGTTCGGCTTCTTCGCCCGCACCGATGCTCACGTGGCCGGTGGAGCCGGTGCTGTCGCCTCGACCGACTTCCGCGATAGCCCCAAAGGCCTCTTCGCTTCGCCGCCGCAGTGCTACATGCACCACCAGGCCAGTTTCATCCCGACCTTCTTCCCGGAGGGCACCGAGCTGGGGCTGGATGCGGATTTCTTCTACATGCCGTCTTATGCGGGCAAGGATTTGGGCAACCCTGTCTTGGGTGCCGGCACGCTGGCGTTCATGATGACGGAAAACGAGGTGGCAAAGGCATTCCTGGAATTCCTGAAGACCCCCATCGCGCATGAAGTTTGGATGGCGCAGTCGGGCTTTCTGACACCACATACCGGCGTCAACCTCGACACCTATGCCAACAACACGCTCAAGAAGCAGGGGGAAATTCTTCTGGAAGCGACGACCTTCCGCTTCGACGCCTCCGACCTGATGACTGCTGCCGTGGGTCAGGGCAGTTTCTGGACCGGAATGGTCGACTACACCGGCGGCAAATCCGCCGAGGAGGTCGCCGCCGAGATCGAAGCCAGCTGGCCCGACCAGTAAGGCAATAGGACAAAAGGGGTCGCCCGCATCCGGGCGGCCCAAACCCTTGCAGTGGCCAAAGCCAGAGGTGCGCGATGAACCCTGCCGTTCTCGGACTGATAACGATCATCCTCGGGGTTGGGGGCTGCGTCGGGTATTTCTGGTTGTCAAATATCGTTCTGGACACGGTATTCTTCCCCCCTCGCGGCCCCAACGCGGGGCGAAACATCAATCGTGCGAACGCGATCCGGCCGTGGCTCTTCATGGCCCCGGCACTTATCGCGCTTGGACTCTACCTTGCTTATCCGGTCGTCGCGACGTTCTGGCTGTCGCTGCATGACCGTGCCCCCGGCGGGAACGTCTTTGTCGGGCTTGAGAACTACGGCCAAATGTTCGGCGAGGCGAAGTTCCGAGAAGCCATTCTGAACAATATGTTGTGGCTGGTTGTTGTGCCCGCCGCCTCGACGGCCTTTGGGCTTCTGGCGGCGCAGCTGACCGACCGGATTTCGTGGGGCAACTTCGCCAAGTCGCTCATTTTCATGCCGATGGCGATCTCATTCGTGGGAGCCTCCGTCATCTGGAAGCTGATCTACGATGCACGTCCGGAAGGTACCGGACAGATCGGCGTGCTGAACGCGGTTGTGACCTATTTCGGAGGTGAGCCGCAGCAGTGGCTGACGATTCAGCCTTGGAACAGCTTTCTGCTGATGATCGTGCTGATCTGGATTCAGACCGGCTTTGCAATGGTCATACTTGGGGCGGCCTTGCGAGGCATCCCCGAAGAAACCGTCGAGGCCGCGATCCTGGATGGAGCCAGCCCTTGGCAGATATTCTTCAAGATCAAGGTACCACAGATCATGCCGACCATCGTTGTCGTCTGGACCACGATCACGCTGGTCGTGCTCAAGGTTTTCGACATCGTTCTCGCCATGACCAACGGTCAGTGGGAAACGCAGGTTCTTGCCAACTACATGTACGACAAACTGTTCCGCGCGTTTGACTGGGGCGTCGGGTCGGCTGCGGCGATGGTAATCATGCTGCTGGTCAGCCCGATCCTGATCTGGAACGTCTACAACGCCCGCAAGGAGTTGCGCTGACATGGCACGAAACCGCGTGGGAGCAGATCATGGATAATATTGCGGGTACCAAATCTTCCCTCACCTGGGCGGTCCACATCTCGGTCGTGGTCCTCGTCGCGTTGTGGCTGTTTCCGACGGTGGGGCTCTTTGTGTCGTCCTTTCGGACGGGCGACCAGATCTCCAGTTCGGGCTGGTGGCAGGCGCTCTCGACGCAAGAGGCGCAAATGCCGGCCATCCGTATCGAAGGGAATGAGACACCGACGGGCGACGCCTTCATCATCGAAGGCACCCTGATCGAGGGGGACAGCACGGTCAGCGCATGGGGCACATCCTCGCGCGAGCCGCAGGCGTACGATCCGGGCGACGTAGCCGACCTGGGCGACGGGCAGACCCTGACCGTCAATGCGGACGCCACCTATGTGATGACCTCTCCGGAGACGACCGAGGGCACGCGCCTGCCTCGCGTGTTCCTGACCGCGACCAGTCCGCCAGAATTCACTCTCGACAATTACCGGGAGGTTCTGACGTCCAGCACGGCAGGTGCGGGTATCCTGCAGTCGTTCATCAACACGCTCACTGTTTCTATCCCGGCGACAATTATCCCGATACTCGTGGCCGCGTTCGCCGCATACGCCCTTGCCTGGATGGAATTTCCTGGTCGGGCCCTGCTGGTGGCGGGCATCGTGGGCTTGCTGGTCGTACCGCTGCAACTGGCGCTGATCCCGTTGCTTCAGTTTCACAACGCCATTGGAATCGGGAAGGGCTACCTTGGGGTCTGGATGGCCCATACCGGCTTCGGTTTGCCGCTCGCGATCTATCTTTTGCGAAATTACATGGTTGGTCTGCCGCGCGACATCATTGAAAACGCCAAGGTGGACGGGGCCAGCGATTTCCAGATCTTCCTAAAGATCATCTTGCCGCTTTCCTTCCCGGCCCTTGCAAGCTTCGCCATCTTCCAGTTTCTGTGGACGTGGAACGACCTGCTGGTCGCACTGGTTTTTCTGGGGGCGGACGACGAAAGTCTGGTGCTGACGGGACGCCTCGTGAACCTGCTGGGTTCCCGTGGTGGAGAATGGGAAATCCTTGCCACCTCGGCCTTCATTTCGATCGCGGTGCCCTTGGTGGTGTTCTTTGCGATGCAACGGTACCTGGTGCGCGGCCTTTTGGCCGGCTCCGTGAAGTAAGGATTTTTATGAGCGCGATTGCGACCTCTGCAGGACCCGACGCGGTGCCCGCGACAGACCTCGACTGGTGGCGCGGGGGCGTCATCTACCAGATATATCCCCGGTCCTTTCAGGATAGCACCGGTGACGGCATCGGCGATTTGGCAGGCATTGCCGCGCGCCTTCCGTATGTCGCGTCGATCGGTGTGGACGCGATCTGGATCAGTCCGTTCTTTACGTCCCCGATGAAGGACTTCGGCTACGACGTCAGCGACTATCGCGATGTTGATCCAATGTTCGGCACGCTGGACGATTTCGATCACCTCGTGACCGAAGCACATCGTCTGGGCCTGCGTGTGATGATCGACCTGGTGTTGTCGCACACGTCGAACGAGCACGAATGGTTCAAGGAAAGCCGCAGCAGCCGCACAAACGACAGGGCCGACTGGTACGTCTGGGCCGACGCCAAGCCCGACGGCACGCCGCCGAACAACTGGCTGTCGATCTTCGGGGGGCCGGCCTGGCACTGGGATGCCAAGCGGTTGCAATACTACATGCACAACTTCCTCGCGTCGCAGCCCGATCTGAACCTGCACGCGCCTGCCGTTCAGGACGAACTTCTGGATACAACCCGCTTCTGGTTGGAGAAGGGCGTGGACGGCTTCCGCCTTGACACGATCAACTTCTATTTCGCCGACAAGGACCTGCGCGACAATCCCGCCCTTGCCCCCGAACGGCGCAACGCCTCGATCGCGCCCGCCGTGAACCCGTATAATTATCAGGAACACATCTACTCCAAGAACCAGCCCGAAAACCTTGATTTTCTGAAAAGGTTTCGCGATCTGCTGGACGAATACCCAGGGTCCGCCGCTGTCGGCGAGGTCGGCGATGCGCAGCTCGGGATGGAGCTTCTGGGCCAGTACACCAAGGACGGGCAGGGCGTTCAGATGTGCTATGCCTTCGATTTCCTGGCCCCCGAACGTCTAAGGGCCGAACGCGTCAGCAGCGTTTTTGCGCATATGAAGGAGGCGGCTCCGGATGGTTGGGCCTGCTGGGCATTCTCCAACCATGACGTTACGCGTCACATGACCCGGTGGGGCCTGACAGACCTTGGCGCGCGTATGTACGCCACACTGATTTGTTCGCTGCGCGGTTCGATCTGCCTCTTTCAGGGTGAGGAGTTGGGCCTGTCGGAGGCCGAGATCGCCTTCGAAGACCTGCAAGACCCTTACGGCATAGAATTCTGGCCGGAGTTCAAGGGCCGCGACGGTTGCCGCACCCCGATGGTCTGGGAGGCGTCGAACGTCAATGCGGGCTTCTCCGACGTTCGCCCGTGGTTGCCGGTCGCGCCGGAACATCTGGCCAATGCTGTGGCGGTGCAGGACGGACGAGAGGGGTCTCTGCTTAACCACTATCGCCGTGTCGTTTCGATGCGAAACGAAATGCCCGTTCTGCGACGCGGGGATCAGACGGAGCTGACAGCGACGGGCGATCTTCTGACTTTCATTCGGACCGACGGCACTGATCGCGTCTTTTGCGCCTTCAACATGGGTGAGGCACCGATCGAGGTGGCGCTGCCGCTCGGCAATTGGGTTCCGGTGGAAGGCATCGGCGGGACAGAGCCGGGGCTGGCGGGTCTTGTGCTTGATGGCTGGGATTACGCGCTGTTGCGGGCAGTCCGAACGACGACATGAGGGAGGGACGAAGATGACCAACGTAAAACTGACCGACGTGGCCAAAGTCTACGGCGGCAAGGTCGAGGTGCTCCGGAATATCGATCTGGACATCAATACAGGGGAGTTGGTCGTCTTCGTCGGACCCTCGGGGTGCGGCAAGTCCACGCTTCTGCGTATGATCGCCGGGTTGGAAAAGATTTCCGGCGGCGTGCTCGAGATCGACGGTCAGGTCGTCAATGACATCCCCCCCAGCCAGCGCGGCATCGCGATGGTGTTCCAGTCCTATGCGCTCTATCCGCACATGACGGTGCGCGACAACATGGCCTTCGCCCTGAACATCGCCAAGATGCCCAAGACCGAAATCGACAAGGCTGTGAATGCTGCGGCAAAGAAGCTGCAACTGACCGAATACCTGGACCGTCTGCCCAAGGCCCTGTCGGGGGGGCAGCGGCAGCGCGTCGCAATCGGTCGGGCTGTCGTTCGCTCGCCCAAGGTGTATCTATTTGATGAGCCGCTCTCGAACCTCGACGCGGCCCTGCGCGTCGCCACCCGGATCGAGATCGCCCAACTCAAGGAGCAAATGCCTGACTCCACCATGATCTATGTGACCCACGATCAGGTGGAGGCGATGACGTTGGCCTCGCGGATCGTGGTGCTGGCCAACAAGGGTATCGCGCAGGTCGGAAGCCCGCTCGAACTCTACGAAACGCCTAACAGCGAGTTCGTCGCACAATTCATCGGCAGCCCCGCCATGAACCTGGTCGCGGGCGAAATCGTCGGTACGGGCGAGACCACGACGGTCAAAGTCCACGCGGGTGGCGGCACGATCACGTCGAACGTGCCCAGCCAACCCGAGGACATGGGGGCAGAAGTGAACATCGGCTTTCGCCCCGAGGACGCGATCGAGACCGAAGGCGACAGCTTCGCCTTCGAGGGCGAAGTCGAGATCCAGGAGAGTCTGGGCGAAGTCACGCTCATCTATTTCAAGCGCAGCTCGGCCGAAAAGGACCAGGTCATCGCCAAACTTCCCGGCATCCAGCCTGAACACCGCGGCCAGACTCGCCGTTTGACGGCCGATCCGGCAAAAGTTCACGTGTTCTTGAACGGAGTGTCGCTGCTTTACCGTTGAGCCGCCCGATTTTGGTCAGATTGAAGGATAAACTTCGGGATACAAAGAACGTCCCAAGGATCCTCCGATGTCCGGTCTTCAATTTCTTTACGCAGCTTTTTTGCGGCTTGCGGCGCTTGGTTTGATCCTAGTTGCTGGCTGTGGCCTCATCATGCCTGGTTTCGCGGAACATGCAGAGTTAAATCTCGTTCAGCGTCTGCCTGATCAAGCTATATTTTTAGCCTTTGGTCTTGGGGTATTTCTACTGGTGCCGTGGTGGTTGCCGCAGGGTCTACGTCGTCCATCGCGTTCGTTTCATCTGATCTGGATTGTCGTCCTCGCCGGATCAAGCTGGCTCGCCACTTCGATTATGATCGATATAATGCGAACGCTGGAACAAAAGTTTGGCAGCGGCATACCCATTACACCTGTGGTCGAACTCGCTTGGATCAGTGGGGCGATGCTTGGAGCCCTCCTTATTGGTTTTCTGGTCGCGAAGAATACGTCGCCGACCGACCACCCCGCCCCGAAAGACCCCGCTCGCGCGATGCCGGTGAAGGAGCGCAAGCCCGTCCGGTTGCCTGAAAAGAAGCTTCCAGCCCTCGGCGCGGCCATGAAGCTCTACATCGCGGCCGACTGGATCATCCTGCGCATTCTGGGTCTTGGCCTGATGGCGACGGCCTACATGCTTTGGACAATGATCGACGATGGCCAAACTTTCCAGGCGGAGGCGCTGGCACACGGAAAGGATCCGCTGACGGCGGTGTATGTCTATGGCGGCGTCGGCGCGCTGCTCGGTATTCCGTTCCTGCTGCCCGGACGGATCGCGCGGCCCAAGAACGTCGGCTATGGCCTGATAAAAGCAGTCCTGCTGGTCGGGGCGGCCTATGTCCTGATCGTGCCGATGGACGTCGCCATCGTGACGTTCACACCCGACATCTATCATCCGACCCTGATCGAAACGGTGCCGCGCCTGTTCAAGGCCATCTGCGGCATCGCCGTCACTTCGGCACTTCTGATCTCATTCTTCCGCCAACTTAACGGCTTGCCGGCGGTCGATTACAAGGGTGATGCGAAGGTGACACTGACGGCTGCCCAACTCCACGATCTGCGCAAGGCGCGGATGCAGGGCTAATCATGTGAGGCTTCGTCCGTCATGCGGACGGAGCCGATATATGGCAGATTGCGGTTCCGCTGAGCGTAGTCGATCCCGTATCCAACGACGAAGGCATCCGGGATTTCGAATCCCGTCCACGTGGCGCGAATGTCCACTTCGCGCCGCGTCGGCTTGTCCAAAAGCGCGATCGTGGCCAGGTTCGCAGGTTCCCGTGACTGAAGCAGACGTGTGACATGGTGAAGCGTGTGGCCAGTATCCACGATGTCTTCCACGACAAGTACATCGCGGCCGTGAATCTCTCCACGAAGGTCCTTCAGGATGCGAACCTCCCGGCTCGACTCCATCGAGTTTCCGTAGGAGGACGCCTCCAAGAAATCCACCTCTACAGGCAGATCAAGCTCTCGGACGAGGTCGGCGATGAACACGAACGACCCGCGCAGCAGGCCGACCACCACCAGTTTGTCGGTGCCCGCGAACCGCGCCTCGATCTCGCGCGCTAGAGCCTCGATCCGGGCGGCAATCGCCTTGGCGCTGATCATCTGGTCGATAACATAGCTGTCGGTCATATTGTCCCTCCCGGACCTATCGGCCAAAACAGGCGTTAACACGCGACACAAGCCAGAACCAAGAGGTCCGATGCCCCGCCATTCCGAGACACGCGATCTGCCCTACACGCCGGACCAGATGTACGATCTGGTGGCCGATGTCGGTCGCTACCCTGATTTCCTGCCTTGGACTGCGGCCGCCCGGGTCCGTTCCCGCGAGGGGCAAAACCCCGAGGTGATGCTGGCCGACCTTGTCATCAGCTTCAAAGTCTTTCGCGAAAATTTCGGCTCGAAGGTCACTCTCTGGCCCGAAGAACATCGGATCGAGACAGAATACCTCGACGGGCCTTTCAAATTCCTTAAATCCGAATGGACGTTCACACCGACGGAGTCGGGTTGCAAGGTCCACTTCTGGATCGATTACGAGTTCCGGAACATGATCATCGGTCGCGTTGTGGGCACCGTGTTCAACCAAGCGATGCAGCGCGTCGTCGCAGCATTCGAGGCACGGGCCCGCAAACTCTACGCCTGAGCGGTCACAAGCAGCAGTGCCACTGCGTGATCCCGCGCGGCAAGCCGCACCTTGTCCCGACCCAGTGCACCGAAGTCGACGGTTTCCGTCGCAATGCCCTTCGTCGTGGCCAGCCCGAAGCAGACCCGACCCTCGGGCTTGTACTCCGATCCGCCGGGGCCCGCGATGCCGGTAATCGACACGGCGATGTCCGCGCCCGATCTGTTTCTTGCGCCCAAGGCCATTTCGCGCGCGACCTCCTCCGATACGGCACCGTGCGCCACCAGAGTCACCTGCGACACGCCCAGCATCGAACGCTTGGCCGCATTGGAATAGGTGACCGCACCCCAAAGGAACATCGCCGAAGACCCCGCCAGATCGGTCAGGATGGACGCCACCATCCCGCCTGTGCAACTTTCGGCGGTCGCAATTGTCAGACCTTTCTTCGTGCAGATCTCCAGCAGGGCCGCGACGGTCAAAGCATCACCCCATGTGCGATCCCGGCCAACAGCACCACGCCAAGCGCTGCCAAGAGGCCCGCCACCGTATCGTCCAGCATGACTCCAGCAGCATCGACGCGCCGATCCATCCAGCCCACGGGGCCGGGCTTCCAGATGTCGAACAGCCGAAACAGCACAAGCGCGGCGACCCAGCCGGGCCAGAGCGCCTGCACAGGAACCCCGGCCCGCGCAGCTCCCCAAGCCAGCGGAAGCAATGCAATCCACTGGCCCAGTACCTCGTCTATAACGATCTCGCTCGGGTCATGGTCTGCCATGCCCCGAGTCGCCTCCGTCGTCGCCCACCAACCCAGCGGCAGGATCAACACCGTCAGCACCGTGAACAGGATTGGTCCGCCCTGCATCGCCAACCAGGCCAACGGCAGGGCCGCAACAGAACCCCATGTGCCGGGGGCAGGGCGCATCAGCCCGACATACCCGACCGTCGCAACGGCCCTTGCCAAGCTCATGACTTCACCAACGTGACGGTGGCCATACAGGCGATGCCCTCACCGCGTCCGGCAAAACCCAATCGTTCCGTCGTGGTCGCCTTGACCGAAACGCGGTCGATTTCCAGCCCCATGATCTGCCCTACGCGCATGCGCATGGCGGTCGCGTGGGGCCCGATCTTCGGCACCTCGCAGATCAGCGTGGCATCCACGTTCCCGACGGCAAATCCCCGGCTACGCGCAAGAGCAGTCGCATGCTCAAGGAACACCGCGCTGTCGGCACCCCTCCACTGCGCGTCCGATGGTGGGAAGTGCCTGCCGATGTCGCCTTCTGCCAAGGCCCCATAGATCGCGTCGGTGATCGTATGCAGTCCGACGTCAGCATCGGAATGCCCTTGCAACCCGCGTCCATGCGGCACGCTCACACCGCACAGAGTGACGTGGTCCCCCGGTCCGAACCGATGCACATCGAACCCGTTTCCCAGTCTGATATCCATGTCGTGCGTCTCCAGTATGCGGGCGGCCCGGGCGAAATCCTCTGGGGCGGTGATCTTCACGTTGTCCTCGTGGCCCGGCACGATGGCAACGTCCAGCCCTGCTGCCAAGGCGACCTCCACGTCATCGGCGGCGTCGCCCCCAAACGTGGCGTGCGCGGCGCGCAACAGTTCCGTATGAAACCCCTGCGGGGTCTGCGCCCGCATCAATCCCGCGCGGTCCTGCAGGCCCTCCACGTGAGTGTCACCACGCCACAGCGCATCCGTGACGGGAAGGGCGGGGGCCGCACCGTAGGCTGTTACCAAGGCCGACAGAACTGCTTCGATGACTGATTTGGGAACGCAGGGCCGCGCCGCATCGTGGATCAAGACAAGAGGCGTCTTGACCACCGCCAGCCCTGCCTTGACCGAAGCGCCGCGTGTCGCCCCACCGTCCACGAGCCTTACGCCTGGCAACATCTTGGCAACCCGGTCCCGGTCGTCGGGGTGGACCACGATAATGACCTCACACCCACACCCGTCGAATGCGGCAACGGTACGTACAAGAACCGGCTGTCCCAAAAGGTCGCGGAACTGCTTTGGAATTCCCCCTCCCGCGCGCAGGCCGCGTCCAGCGGCGACGATAAGGATGGTCGCGTTGTTGATTTCGATGTCGGCAGTCATGGCATCCTCAGGCGATTTCAACTGTCCTATCGGTCGCACGGGGCCTCGGGCAAGATCGTGGCGTTTCTGAGGGCAACAAGCTATAGGTATGCACAATAATCGGGCAATTGCTCACATGACTACCTGTGGGTGCAGCCGCCCCCTGCCGCTGGCCCGCTGATCAGCCTAGCAAATACGATAATAGCTCAGAGAATAATCACGTGCCCGAAAAGAATGCATCTGCCCTCGATCCGCGTCTGGCCGCTCTAGGCCTGACTTCTCCGGTCGTTTTGGCTCCAATGGCCGGCATCACCGACCTGCCGACGCGGCAGATCGTGAAACGGTTCGGAGCGGGCCTCGTGGTGTCCGAAATGGTAGCGAGCCGCGAAATGGTGCAGGCGAAGCCCTCCGTCCGCGACCGGGCAGAGCTTGGCGCGCAGGTGGAAGGCACGTCCGTGCAGATCGCCGGACGCGACAGTTACTGGATGGGCGAGGCCACCCGCCTGCTGACCGATCAGGGTGCAAGGATTATCGACATCAACATGGGTTGCCCTGCGAAGAAGGTGACGGGCGGCTACTCGGGCTCTGCTTTGCTGCGCGATCATGATCGCGCGCTGCGCCTGATCGAAGCTGTTGTTGCATCGACCGACCTCCCCGTAACTCTTAAGACCCGACTGGGATGGGACGACGACAGTCGCGATACGGCCGCTCTCGCGCGTCGTGCCGCTGACGCTGGCGTGCGGATGTTGACGATCCACGGCCGGACACGTTGCCAGTTCTACAAGGGCAGGGCCGACTGGGACGCCATTGCCCCAATCGTAGACGCGGTCGAGATACCGGTGCTTGCAAATGGCGACATCAGCGACCTTGCCACGGCGTGTGCGGCCTTGTTCCGATCCGGTGCCGCGGGCGTCATGGTCGGTCGCGGAATGCAGGGTCGGCCTTGGGTCCTTGCCGATATTGCCATGGGCCTGCAGGGTGGCGGGACTGTCGGTGCCCCGCAGGGGGCGGCCCTCATTGATCTCGCGACCGAGCATTACGCAAACATCATCGCATTCTACGGCGCAGAGTTGGGCGGGCGTGTCGCCCGCAAACATCTTGGCTGGTACATGGATCGCGTGGGCACCGATGCCGCGCTGCGCCGCGCGGTTCTGACGGCACCGGTGGCTAATGTTCCGACCCTGCTTGGGCAGGCATTGTCGAACGTCGGGGCGTTGGCAGCATGAATAGCGCAAACCTCTGGCAAGCGTTACCTATCCCGGCGATCGCGCTGGATTCTGAGGATCGGATCAAGACCGTCAATGGGCCCGCTGAAGGGTTTCTAAACCGCTCCGTGAAGACAGTGACCGGAACGGAGTTGGCACAGTTGATCCAACTTGAAGGAGATGTCTCCTCAGCCACGGGCCGCGTCCGTCGCACAATGGCTCCGCTTACACTCCATGACAGTGGCTTGCGCGTGGGTACCGCCCCGGCGATCCGGTGTGACGTTCATTTTTCCCCCCTTGACGAGGGTGTCCTCGTCCTCATCTCGCCGCAGGAAATCGCCGGACGCCTGGACCGCGCACGCAGCTCTCGAACGGCGGCGCGTTCAGCGATTGGGATGGCGGAAATGCTGGCCCATGAAATCAAGAACCCACTGGCCGGGATTACCGGTGCCGCGCAGCTTCTGAGTATGAACTTATCCGGCGAAGACATTGAAATGACTGATCTCATCGTCGAGGAGAGCCGCCGTATCGTCAAGCTTTTGGAGCAGGTGGAGCAGTTCGGCAATCTTCGGCCACCCGAACATCGCCCCGTCAATCTGCACGACGTTCTGGACAGGGCCCGTCGGTCGGCTCTGGTCGGGTTCGCGTCTCATGTCTCGATCAGGGAAGCGTACGATCCGTCGCTGCCATCCACATGGGCGGACCCCGATCAACTCCTGCAGGTCTTTCTGAATCTTCTAAAGAACGCCGCACAAGTCGCTCAGACAGATGGAACAATTACCATTCGTACCTTCTATGAGCTTTCCCTTCGGGTGCGGCATCCTGATGGCACAGATGCCGCTGTCCCACTCCAGGTTGAGATCATCGACGACGGTCCCGGCATCCCGCCCGAACTGACCGCAAACCTTTTCGAGCCGTTCGTGTCGGGGCGTGAGAATGGCACAGGCCTGGGGCTCGCCCTCGTCTCGAAGATCGTGAGCGATCACGACGGTTGGATCTCCGTCGAAAGCGCGCCGGGCCGCACAGTCTTCCGGCTGTCGCTGCCTATGGTGCCGAAAGACTTTAAGAACGCACCACAAGTGATTGAGGAATAAATATGGATGGGACTATTCTTGTCGCGGACGACGACCGGACGATCCGGACGGTCCTGACACAAGCACTGACGCGTGCGGGCTGCAAAGTTCACGCGACATCGTCGTTGACGACGCTGCTGCGTTGGGTCGAGGAGGGAAAGGGCGACCTCGTCATATCCGACGTTGTCATGCCTGATGGCAACGGCTTGGAGATGCTGCCGAAGATATCAGCGGAGAGGCCGGGGCTGCCGGTCATCGTCATCTCGGCCCAGAACACAATCATGACGGCGATCCAGGCCGCCGAGGCCGAGGCCTTTGATTATTTACCCAAACCTTTCGATCTGCCCGACTTGATGAAACGTGCGGCGCGCGCGCTTGACCAGAAACGGAGCGCTCCTGCAGGTCCGACGGAGGAACCGGAGCAGACCGATGATCTGCCCCTCGTCGGTCGGACGCCACAAATGCAGTCCTTGTATCGACTCGTCGCGCGCGTAATGAACACCGACCTCCCGGTCCTGATTTCGGGCGAGTCCGGTACCGGGAAGTCGCTTATCGCGCGGGCAATCCACGATTTCAGCGACAGGCGGACCTTGCCGTTTGTCACCGCCACGGGTGCCGATCTGGCAAGCTACGACGGACCGGGCGATCTCTTGGCGCGCGCGCGCGGCGGCTCGATCCTGTTCGACGAGGTTGGCGATCTGGACCTGGAAACCCAAACTCGCGTGGTCCGGATGCTCGATAGTCTTGGCGGCACAGGACCGCGAATATTGGCGACAGCACAGCATGATCTGGCCCCCAGTCTAGACGAAGGATTCAGGTCCGACCTGTATTACCGCCTTGCCGGGGCACAACTGGATGTTCCCGCGCTCAGAGAGAGGGTCGACGATATTCCGCTGCTGGCTGCGCACTTCCTGGCCCGTGCCGAGCGTGAGGGCGGGCCGGTCAGACGTTTTTCGGATGAGGCGATGGGGCAAATCCGCTCTCACCCGTGGCCCGGAAACGTCCGCCAATTGGAAAATATCACACGGCGGCTGGTCCTGACGTCCCCTGCGGCGGAAATTTCTAAAGCGGAAGTCGATGGCGTCCTTGGTGCGATCACAGCCGGGCCGCGGGTCATCGCCACGTCTGAAAAGCTCAGCGAGAGTGTAGAGAAGCACCTGCGTCGTTATTTCGACCTGCAGGGCGGGCAACTTCCCGCCCCCGGCCTCTACCAGCGCATATTGCGCGAAGTTGAGGCCCCGCTGATAGAAATTGCGCTTGATGCGACTGGTGGAAATCAGGCCAAATGTGCTGACCTTCTGGGCATAAACCGCAATACGCTGCGCAAGAAGATCACTGACCTCGATATCCTAGTGACACGTCGACGTAAGTTGATGTAAACGGGACACAGTCGTTGCAGATCGGGAACAACCCGACAGTTCGACGTGCGGTTTGACATTGAGATGAGGCGATCTTGCGGGCTTCTGCCGGTCAACAAGGTGGCCTGAGTTGGTCATTCCTTTGGAGTGGGCGGCGACAGGTCCAGACAATCATGACCCTGACACTCGTCGTGTTGGGGCCAGTTCTCGTTGTGCTGACCTTCTTGTCGCTGAGTTTGCGTGGGCCCGAGGGTGACATGACCGGCCTGCGCGGCGTGCTCCTGGCTGACTTAGTATACATCCTTACTGTCGCCGCCCTGGTCGTTCGGCGATTGACCCGAATGATCGCCGCGCGGCGACAGAGGTCCGCTGGATCGCAGTTGCACCTTCGACTGACGGGCGTGTTCACCGGAATCGCCCTGATTCCGACTGTTCTGACTGCGGTCTTTGCAACGGTGACCATAAATATCGGGCTGGAAGGCTGGTTCTCGGACCGGGTTCGCAACGCGTTAGGCAACTCGCTGGAAGCGGCGCAGGCCTATACGCAGGAACACCGCGATGGCCTGACCGAAGATGCCCGTGCGCTGGCGGGCTATATCAATGTTGCGAAGCGATCACTGTTCCTGATGTCCGATGGCGACCTGCGGCAGCTCCTGGCTCAAGGGCAGGACTTGGTGCAGCGAGGGCTGGAAGAGGCATTTGTAATCGACGGCACCGGTGAAATTCGGGCCCGTGGCGACCGGTCGTACCTGTTTGATTTCGTTCCCATCGATCCGGCGCAGCTTGCCGAAGCCGAAAGCGGGGATGTTATCCTGATAGAGGACCGGGAAATCAATGAGTTCCGTGCACTTCTTAAGTTATCGGCATTTAACGACCGCTATCTCTACGTGACACGAACCGTTGACGGGGAAATCCTCGAACTGTTGGATCAGACACGGGAAACTTCGCAACTTTACAGCCAATTGGAGCAAGACCGCGGGCGCCTGCTGTTCGAGTTTGGCCTGCTGTATCTCGGATTTGCCCTGATCCTCATCCTGGCGGCGACCTGGGCGGGTCTTTGGTTTGCAGAGCGATTGTCGCGACCCGTCGGCCGGCTGACCGGGGCGGCGCAACGTGTCGGGCAGGGCGATCTTGACGTGCGTGTACGAGAGGAGTCCGGCGATGACGAAATCGCCATGCTTGGCCGTATTTTCAACCAAATGACCCGGCAGTTGAAAGGCCAGCGTGACGCCTTGGTTGAAACAAACATGCAGACGGAGCGGCGGCGCCGTCTGTTCGACAGTGTTCTCGGCTCGGTGACTGCGGGTGTCATCGGGTTGGACGTGGAGGGTAAGATCGACTTCATGAACCGCTCGGCGGTGCGTTTGCTGGGAGTCGAAAACGATCATTACGGGCAGTTACTTGGCCGCATCGTCCCCGAATTCTCCCACCTGTTTGAGCGGCTGAATTCAGGACGAACCGAAACCGTTCAGGAAGAGATACGCGTTGCGCGGGGCGGGAGATTGGAAAACCTCTTGGTACGGATCGCAACCCGACCCGGCACCGATGGGATGTCCGAGGGATACGTGGTCGCGTTTGATGACGTGACAGAGTTGGTCTCGGCCCAGCGAATGGCCGCTTGGGGCGACGTGGCGCGGCGGATTGCCCATGAAATCAAAAATCCTCTGACCCCGATTCAATTGTCGGCAGAGCGAGTCAAACGTCGTTTCTCGCGCGAGCTTGATGAAGAGAGCGCCACAAAGCTGGGTGAGTTGACGGATGTGATTGTCCGCCAAACCAATGACTTGCGGCGTATTGTTGATGAATTCAGTCAATTTGCGCGGATGCCCGAACCCGAGCGACACCGAGGCGACCTTGCGGGGCTTTTGCGCGAAACCGTGACGCTTCAGCGGGCTGCCCTTGACCCGGTCAAGATCGACGATCGGATACCTCCGGGCAAGATCATTGCTGAATTCGATCAGACGATGATGGGCCAAGCGTTCACAAACTTGATTAAGAACGCTGGGGAAGCGATTGAAACCAGGACTGAAAAAACTGACGACCCTTTTGAAAAGACGGTTGCGGTGACCCTGGACGACAGCGACCCGGCGTGCCTCGAAATCCGCATTGCGGATACCGGGATAGGCTTGCCGCAAGATCGCGCTCGCCTGTTCGAGCCCTACGTCACGACACGTGACAAGGGCACTGGCCTTGGCCTGCCGATCGTCAAGAAGATCATTGAAGAACACGGTGGTACGCTGGAGCTTGTAGACGCCCAAGCCGATGCCACCGGCCATCATGGGGCGGAGGCTGTCATAAGGCTCCCCCGAATAGAGGAGGTTTGATCCATGGGTGATATTCTGATCACGGACGACGAAGACGATATCCGAAGCCTGATTTCCGACATCCTTGAGGATGAGGGATATTCCTGTCGGAAGGCCGGTACGGCCGACGCTTGCATGGAGGCAATAGCCGAGGATGCGCCGAGCCTGATGATTTTGGACATCTGGCTCAAGGACAGTGACATGGACGGGATCGACATCCTCAAATCCGTCCGACGCAGTCACCCCGACATTCCGATTATTATCATTTCCGGCCACGGAAACGTCGAGATCGCGGTCGCTGCGATCAAGCAAGGTGCCTACGACTATATCGAGAAACCGTTCAACATCGACCAGCTGATGGTCGTCGTGGGGCGCGCGATGGAGACGTCGCGCCTGCGCTCCGAGAATTCAGAGCTGCGCCGCAAGGACGCCTCCTCGGCCGAGATGATTGGGCAGTCCGTCGCGTATAAAACCCTTGTGTCCAACCTGAAAAAAGTAATGAATTCGAATGGCCGCGTGATGCTGACGGGTCCTGCCGGATCGGGCAAAGAGGTCGCCGCGAGATACATCCACGCAAAATCGAACCGGGCTTCCGCCCCCTTCGTGACCGTCTCGTCTGCGTCGATCGAACCTGACCGAATGGAGACAGTACTGTTCGGTCGCGAAAGCGCCGATAAGGGGGTAGAGCCTGGACTGCTGGAACAGGCCCACGAGGGCGTGATCTATTTCGACGAAATTGCGGATATGCCACTTGGGACACAGTCCAAGATCCTTCGCGTGCTGGTGGAACAGGCCTTCACCCGCGTTGGCGGCTCGGAAAAAGTTCGGGTCGACCTTCGTGTCATCTCCTCGACCAACCGCGACCTGCAACAGGAAATCCGCGCGGGGCGTTTCCGGGAGGAGCTGTTTCATCGGTTGAACGTGGTGCCGATTCCGGTTCCAAGCTTGGAGGAACGCCGAGACGACATACCGGTTCTAGCCGATTACTTCATTGCGGCGCTCAATAAGACGCAGGGTTTGCCGCTGCGCGAGTTATCAGATGAAACCAAGGCGTTACTACAGACGATGCGGTGGCCGGGAAATGTCAGACAATTGCGCAACGTGATCGAACGCGTTCTGATCCTGGGCGACGGCACGGGTCCTATTGAGCCGCAGGAATTGCCAAGTCCGACGGACGGTGGCGGCGACTCAGGCGAAATGACACTGTCCGGCAGCCTGGCCAGCCTGCCTTTGCGCGAAGCGCGGGAACTGTTCGAGCGGCAATATCTGATGACACAGATCAACCGTTTTGGCGGCAACATCAGCCGGACGGCGAGCTTCGTGGGAATGGAGCGGAGCGCGCTGCACCGCAAGCTGAAGTCGCTGGGTGTGGTGACGGCGGCACGGGGCGGGGCCCGCGTCGCCCGGGTTGACGACTAGAAGGGCCCCGCCCAGGGGGCGGCAATCCGTCCGTTCGCGACGCAAAGCCCGCGGGTGTCGAACGGCATGCTTTGCAGCGCCGCAACTGGGCCGGCGGGACATGCCGGCAGGTTCTCCTGCCGATAGCCTTGCGCTTGCATGCAGACCTCGACCGCCCGTTGCCGCAGCGGCTCGTTGTGGTCGGTGTCGAAGACATCCGGCGTGTCATTCACGCCGACACAGAGTCCACTTCGGCAAAGGCCGCCGCCAATGGTGACGCGGGGCGCTGTGGCAATGCGGTGCCGCTCAGGAAAATCGCGTCTGGCCTGTGCGGCGCAAGCCAGGAAATCCTGTTCGGCCCTCAGACTGGCTGTGCCGGGCTTCAACCAGACCGGCGCGGGCGTCGGGGCGCAGCTGACCAAGAGCAGGGGCAGGGGCAGGGCGATGATGGCGATCAATCGGAGCATCGCCCAACTCTAGCAGCCGTTGGGCCGACGGCAATCTCTGATGCATCCCGTCTAATTGTCAGACATTTCCCCGTCCACGGCTCAAAATGTCAGACAGTTAAAAATCCCACCGCGTGGCCCCGTTGACCCTTACCGGGCCACAGGCGTATCCAACATGTCTGCAAAGACCGCGAAGGGTATCTGCATGAAGATCATCATCTGCGGGGCCGGCCAGGTTGGTTGGCAAATTGCACGTCACCTCGCCGGCGAACGCAACGACGTGACCGTGGTCGACAATAATCCGGAGTTGGTCAATCGGGCCACCGACACGCTGGACGTACAGGGCATCACCGGCTTTGCCAGTTATCCGGACGTGTTAGAGCGGGCCGGGGCCGAGGACGCGGACATGATCATTGCCGCGACCCATTCAGATGAGGTGAACATGGTCACCTGTCAGGTGGCGCATTCGATTTTCCGGGTGCCGCGCAAAATCGCGCGTCTGCGGGCGCAGTCCTACCTTGCCGCCGTACGCTCGGATCTGTATCGCCGCGACCACCTTCCGATTGATGTCGTGATCAGCCCGGAGCGCGAGGTCGCCTCGGCCGCGCTTCGCCGCCTGCGCGCGGCCGAGGCTTTCGACGTGGAAGAATTCATCGACGGCACGGCGCAATTCATCGGCCTGCGTCTCGATACGGAATGCCCGGTACTGGATACGCCCCTGCGCCAATTGTCCGAACTCTTCAGTACCCTGCGCGCCGTTGTCGTGGGTGTCAGACGTCAGAAAGGACGGCTCTTCGCGCCGGACCCGGGTGATCAACTCAAGGCAGGCGACGAGATCTATGTGCTCAGCCACTCCGACGACTTGGCGCGCACACAGGAAATCTTTGGCAAGAAGGTCAAGAAACAGGACCGGGTCATCATCATCGGCGGAGGCAATGTCGGCCTTGCGGTGGCACAGGCACTGGAGGCCGCGCCCGAGCGCATCCGCGCCAAAATGATCGAACGTAACCGAAAATGCGCCGAACGTGCGGCCGAAGCGCTGGTGCGTACGATTGTTCTGTCCGGCGACGGACTCGATATCGATCTGCTGCGCGAAGCGAACATCGACCGCGCCGATGCCGTCCTTACCGTCACCGATGACGACAAGACCAACATGCTGGCCGCGGTCCGGGCCAAGGCGTCGGGATGCAACAAGACCATTGCGTTGATCAACGATCCTACGCTGGTCCCGCTGCTGGTCCCGCTGGGCATCGATGCCTACGTGAACCCGCGCCAAAGCACGGTGTCTTCGATCCTGCGGCATGTGCGACACGGTCGGGTGCGCAACGTCTATTCGGTCGGCGATGCCGAGGCCGAGGTGATCGAGGCGCAGGTCATGTCGACCTCGCCGTTGACAGGAAGCACGATCCGCGAACTGAATTTCCCCGAAGGCGCGCTGATCGGCGCGATCCAGAAGCCAGACGGCAAATATGTGCGCCCCGAAGGCAAGACCCGGATCGAGGAGGGCGACGTCGTCGTCATCTTCGCCCTCTCGGCCGATGTGCCCGAAGTGGAGCGGTTGCTGCAGGTGCAGGTGGACTTCTTCTGATGCGTCTGTCGGTGCGCCGCGTCCCGCTACTGGTCGTTCTGGCGCTGGTCTTCTCGGCCAGCATGTACCTACCGGCGGTGCATGCACTAGTCCGCGACGCCCACCGGGAAGCACAGGCGTTCTTCTACTCGGGCACGCTGCTGCTGGTATTTCTTATCGGCATTGCGGTGGCCACGTCGCGCGACAAGTCCAGCAATATTACCCGCAGCCACCTGATCGCGATGTTCGGAGCCTTTACCGTACTTCCCGCGATGGCGGTCCTGCCGATGCTGGAGGTGGTGCCGGACACGCGGGTGCTGAACCTCTATGTTGAAATGGTCGCCGCGGTGACGACGACTGGTGGCAGCCTGTTCGCGCCCGAACGGCTCTCGGATTCGGCACACCTGTGGCGTGCGCTGGTTGCTTGGCAGGGGGGGCTGATCATCTGGGTCGCCGCGATCTCGATCCTGGCACCGCTCAACCTCGGAGGATTCGAGGTGGCCGAGGGGCGGATGTACGGTCAACACGCTGCGCGCGACGGGATCGGCTCGGCAGAGCCGAACACACGCATGCGCCGCGCGATCCTGACGCTGAGCCCGATCTACTTCGGTTTGACGCTGCTGCTCTGGGCGATCCTGGTCATTGCGGGCGAAAACGGCACCACGGCTCTGATCCATGCGATGTCCACGATGTCGACGTCCGGCATAAGCGATGGCACGACCGTCGCCGGAAGCAGCGCGGGGCTGGTGGGCGAAATGGCCGTCGCCGCCTTCCTGATCTTCGCGGTCACTCGGCAGGCCTTCGTGACCGACATGAACCGCGACCACATTCGCCATCTTGCCGACGATCGGGAGCTTCGGATCGCATTGTTTGTCGTCGCCACGGTGACAGTGGTGCTGTTTATCCGGCATTGGATCGGCGCGCTAGAGGTCGGCGGCCTGTCCAACACCGGGGCGGCGCTTGGCGCGCTTTGGGGGGCGGCGTTCACGGCGTTGTCGTTCCTGACGACGACCGGATTCGAATCCAGCCACTGGCACGACGCGCGGGAATGGTCCGGACTGGGCGCACCCTCGGTCCTGTTGCTTGGCCTGTCGATCTTCGGCGGTGGCGTGGCGACCACCGCAGGCGGTGTGAAGCTGCTGCGGATATATACGCTTTATGCGCATGGGCGTAACGAGATGAACCTGCTGGTCCATCCCAGCTTGGTGGCCAGTTCAACCGGTGCCGTCCGACGCATCCCGCCCGGAGGGATCGAGGCGGCCTGGATCTTCTTCATGTTGTTCGCGACGTCGATTGCCGCCGTATCTCTGTTGCTGACCCTGGTCGGAATGGATTTTGAGGCCGCACTGACCGTTGCCATCGCCTGCCTGACCACGACGGGTCCCGTTGCCGAGCTGGTGCTCGGCGGCAAGGGTGCGCTCAACGCGTTGCCCGATGCGGCCAAGATCATCGCGGCACTGACAATGGTTCTGGGGCGGTTGGAGGCGCTGGCACTTATCGCGCTTCTGAACCCGGATTTTTGGCGCGACTGAGCTTTCGTGCAACCCTTTGACGGCAAACCGGCCGCCTCCAAACTTTGGGGGGTGGAAACTTGGCGTTGATGCCCGCATAACTGCGATTATGGTGAACAGACGCCCATGGCAAGGGCGCGCGAAACAGGAACCAGATTGACATGGCTGACAAGCAGAACCTTCAGGACGCCTTTCTCAACCACGTGCGCAAGGCAAAAGTGCCGGTCACGATCTTCCTGATAAATGGCGTTAAGTTGCAAGGTGTTATCACCTGGTTCGACAATTTCTGCGTTCTTTTGCGCCGCGATGGGCAGTCACAGTTGGTGTACAAGCACGCCATTTCCACGGTGATGCCCGCGCAGCCCATCAGCCTTTACAACGGTGAGGAAGAAGCCGCTGGCGAATCCTCCTGATGTGACCCACTCGACCGAGGCGCGCCCGACGCGTGCCTTGGTTCTGCATCCCGATACCCGTGCGGGCGATCGGTCCGGTCGCGAACCCAAGCATGCTTTGGAAGAGTGTATCTCGCTTGCGCACGCGCTTCCGGGTCTGGAAGTGCTGGGCGGCGACACCGTGCGCCTACCCAAGCCGCATCCCGGCATGTTGTTCGGCAAGGGCAAGGTAGAAGAGCTCCGCCAGCGGATCGAGGCCGACGAGATCGAGCTGATCCTGATCGACGGAACTGTCACGCCCGTCCAGCAGCGCAACCTGGAGAAGGTCTGGAAGGTAAAGCTTCTGGACCGCACCGGCCTTATTCTTGAGATCTTCGCCGACCGGGCCGCCACCCGCGAAGGCGTGTTGCAGGTGGAACTGGCGGCCCTGACGTACCAGCGCACGCGCCTTGTCCGCGCCTGGACCCACCTGGAGCGGCAGCGCGGTGGCCTCGGCTTTGTCGGCGGCCCCGGCGAGACGCAGATCGAGGCGGACCGCCGCGCGATCGACGAACAGATGACCAAGCTGCGCCGCCAGCTCGACAAGGTCGTTAAGACCCGCGAACTGCACCGCGCGGCGCGTGCGAAGGTTCCGTATCCCGTCGTCGCTCTCGTGGGCTATACCAACGCGGGCAAGTCGACGCTGTTCAATCGCCTGACCGGTGCCGACGTGATGGCCAAGGACATGCTCTTCGCCACGCTCGATCCGACGATGCGCGCCGTCGATTTGCCACATGACACCAAGGTCATCCTGTCCGATACCGTGGGCTTCATTTCCGATCTTCCGACACAACTCGTGGCGGCCTTCCGCGCCACACTCGAGGAGGTTTTGGACGCCGACCTGATCGTGCATGTCCGCGATATAAGTCATCCGGATACCGAGCTTCAGGCCCGCGATGTGGAAACCATTCTGGAAGCACTCGGCGTGTCCGATGATATCCCGCGGCTGGAAATGTGGAACAAGTCCGATGCGCTTTCGATGGACGACATGCAGGCGGCGGCTAACCTGGCCGCGCGGCGCGATGATGTCTATTTGGGATCCGCGCTCACGGGGCAGGGGCTGACACGCCTGTTGGAGCGTATCGCCAACGAGATGACCGCGACCCTTACCGAGACAACGCTGATCCTTCCGTTCGCTGCGGGCAAGGCACGTGCATGGCTGCACGAGGAGGGGGCCGTCTTGTCCGAGGCGGCGACCGATCAAGGCACGGAATTCACCGTCCGTTGGACCGCTCGGCAGGCCGCGCGCTTCGCCGCGGCCTTTCCCGAAGTGGCACCGGCGGTCGTGCAGCCGGACGGAGACGAGCAGCAGTCCGCGCCCAATGAGCCATGGTCGCCCTGAGGGGTGACACATGCGCGCAGGGCTGCTAGAGTTTTGACGGAGCAGGGCGTTAGACCCTGACCAAACAGAGCAGACTTTGGACAGGATAATCTCATGACCGCATTTTCGCGTCGTCGCTTCCTTGCGGTGGCTTCCGCGCCGTTGGCCCTTGCGGCTTGCGGCAATGGTGTCGGTGGCAACGGGGGCGACCGGATCGACGGTCGCGTCGATGCTGCCTTTAACTTCATGTACAACACGTTACCCGACACGCGGGTACTGGCGGACAAAGCGGCAGGCATCCTGATGATGCCGGTGGTAACCGAAGCGGGCTTCGGCTTCGGCGGGGCCTATGGGCGCGGCGCGCTGCGCGTGAACGGTGTGACGGTCGACTACTACTCGACCACGTCGGCCTCGGTCGGGCTTCAGATCGGTGGGCAGCAATACAGCCACGCCCTGTTCTTCATGACCCAACCGGCACTGAACAATTTCCGCACGTCCCAGGGTTGGACCGCCGGGGCAGATCTGGAATATGCCGTGTCTTCGAACGCGCGCTCGCTCTCGACGGGGACGACCGAATTGCTGACTCCCGTGATTGCGGTGGTCTTCGGGCAGGCGGGCCTGCTGGCCGGTGCCTCGCTCGAAGGGGCCAAGTACAACCGTATCATCCCGTAGGTTCTGCACGTTGCGCGTCCGGACACTTGGCGGGCGCGTACGGTTGGCGAAGACGTTGTATTGCATCAGACGGCTTGTTTGATCAGCTATCCGGGTGACATGCACATCGTCTGGATGGCAATCACGGTCGATACGCCTCTCGGATATCATTTCGGGCCTTGCGCCTTCTTGCGGCTTGCCTTAACCGGCAACCACTTCACAGGCGGGGGCGGGCCCTCGGGGGAGAAATCCCCGAATGGTCCACCGGTTGAGCGAATGCTCTGATCCCCCGCTCAGGTACAAACCGGAAAGGACAAGAGACATGGCATTGCCTGATTTCTCCCTGCGTCAGCTACTGGAAGCCGGCGTTCACTTTGGTCACCAGACCCAGCGTTGGAATCCCCGCATGGGCCCGTATATCTACGGTGCCAAGAACGGGATCCACATCATGGATCTTACGCAGACCGTTCCCTTGCTGGACAACGCCCTGCAAGCCGTTCGCGACACCGTCGCCCGTGGCGGTCGCATCCTGTTCGTTGGAACGAAGCGTCAGGCCCAGAAGCCCGTCGCCGATGCCGCCGAGCGGTGCGCGCAGTACTATATGAACCACCGCTGGCTGGGCGGCACGCTGACGAACTGGAAAACCGTTTCCAACTCGATCAACCGCCTGAAGTCCATCGACGAAGCCATGGAAACCGGGTTCGCCGGCCTGACGAAGAAAGAGCGTTTGGGCATGGAGCGTGACCAGGCCAAGCTGCAGGCATCGCTCGGCGGCATCCGCGAAATGGGCGGCCTGCCCGACCTGATCTTCATCATCGACGTGAACAAGGAAGACCTTGCCATCGCCGAAGCCAAGAAGCTGGGCATTCCGGTCGTGGCCGTGGTTGACACCAACTGCTCGCCCGATGGCGTGGATCACATCATTCCAGGTAACGACGACGCGGCCCGTGCGATCGCGCTGTATTGCGACCTGGTGGCCCGTGCGGCGCTGGACGGCATGTCGGCGCAGCTGGGTGCGGCTGGCGTTGACATCGGTGAATTGGAAGAGGCGGCCGAGGCCGTCGATCCCGGCGAGGCCGTCGAGCCCGCCGCCGAAGAAGCTGCAACGGAAGCCCCTGCCGAGGCGTAAGCCTCTGACATGGATAGGTTCCCGGGCGCGGTCATCATGATCGCGCCCGACCCCATTTCGATCCAAGGAGACATGATCATGGCGATTACCGCGAGCATGGTTAAGGAACTGCGCGACACCACTGGCGCAGGCATGATGGACGCAAAGAAGGCGCTGACCGAAAACGACGGCGACATGGAGGCCGCCGTTGATTGGCTGCGTACCAAGGGCCTGGCCAAGGCCGCCAAGAAGTCGGGTCGCACCGCCGCGGAGGGCCTTGTTGCCGTCGCCGTCGAAGGTGGCACCGCCGTGGCGGTCGAGGTGAACTCCGAGACGGACTTCGTGGCCAAGAACTCCGACTTCCAATCGATGGTCGCGTCTTTCGCAGACGCAGCGCTCAAGGCAGACGACGTCGAGGCTTTGAAGGCATCCAAGATCAACGGGAAAGCCGTTTCCGAAATCCTGACAGACAAGATCGCCACGATCGGCGAGAACATGTCGGTGCGCCGCATGGCCAAGCTTTCCGGTGCGTCGGTCGTGTCCTACGTCCACAACGCCGCCGCGCCCGGAATGGGCAAGATCGGCGTCCTGGTCGCGTTGTCGGGCGAAAATGATGCTTTTGGCAAGCAGATCGCGATGCACGTTGCAGCGACCAGCCCGGCCGCTCTGAACGAGGCTGAGCTCGACTCCTCTGTCATCGACAAAGAGCGTCAGGTCCAGATCGATATCGCACGCGAGAGCGGCAAGCCCGAGCAGGTGATCGAGAAGATGATCGAAGGCCGCATGAAGAAATACATGGCCGAGGTGACGCTGGTAAATCAGCAGTTTGTCGTGAACCCCGACCTGACCGTTGCGCAGGCTGCCGCGGAAGCCGGCGTCGACGTCATGGGCTACGTTCGTCTGGAAGTGGGCGAAGGCATCGAAGTGGTTAAGGAAGACTTCGCCGCCGAGGTTGCTGCCGTCGGCAAGGGCTGATCCAGCCCGATCACCAATGTAGAGAGCGGCGCTGAGTGAGAACTCGGTACCGCTTTTTTACGAAGGTTTGTCAAAGACACGACCGGGCTGGAAGCCCGGACGTCAGGGTAAATTCCCCGACGTCCGAGCAGTCCCGAAACTCATCGGTCAACGTCAGGTCCCAGCTCAATACAGCAGTCGACCTTCAACTGTTTAGTCCCTCTGGCCTAAATGCCATTGGTTTACGGACATCGACAGCTTGTCATTACGGATTTCCATACGGAAGTGGGTAAATCGGCGCTAAATGGAAACACAGTTTTTCCGCGTTGCCGACCTCGACCCCGCCACAGAACGCCTCCGCACTGTATCCTCCGTCCGTACCGGACTGTTTTAACTATACTTTCCAATCTCTTTGCAGTCAATCGCCAGGAGTTTAGCGGCGCAACTGCTCTGTGATCAGAGCGCTGCGCTTTGGCGCAGCGTCGGTCCCTAACTTACTGTTTGTATGTCGACAGCGATCAGATCAAGGTCGGCAAGATGAGTAGGACGAGGATCATATGAAGGATAACGCGGCACGGCTGGGTGTTGATATCGGAGGCACCTTTACGGATGTCGTGCTTGAGACTGCTGGTCGGTCCTATTCCACCAAGGTCCTGACCACATACGCCGCGCCCGAGACCGCGATTATCGAAGGGATGCATCAGGTTTGCGCCAAGGCAGGGATCACGCCCGCACAGGTCGAGCAGATCATCCACGGCACGACATTGGCGACCAATGCGCTGATCGAGCGACGCGGGGCAAAGACTGCGCTGATCACGACGGATGGGTTCCGCGACGTGATAGAAATGCGGACCGAGAGCCGCTTTGAGCAATACGATCTGAACCTGACCCTGCCGGAGCCTCTGCTCCCGCGCTACATGCGGTTTACCGTATCAGAACGGATCAACGCAAAGGGTCAGGTGATGATCGACCTGAACCGCTCAGAGGTGGAGGCCGTCGTCGACCGTATTGCCGCAACTGGCGCGACTTCAGTCGCGGTCGGGCTGATCCATTCGTACCTGAACCCCGACCACGAACGCCTGATCCGCGACGTGCTGGCCGAAAGAATGCCGGGTGCGGCGATTTCGCTGTCGTCTGATGTCAGTCCGCAGATGCGCGAGTATGAGCGGTTCAACACGGTTGTTGCCAATGCCTACATCAAGCCGCTGATGGCATCCTACCTGGGCCGGCTGGAGACGCGACTGGCCGATGAGGGGGTCACATGCCGGATATTCCTGATGCACTCGGGCGGTGGCATCATTTCGATCGAAAGTGCTGCCGAATTTCCTGTGCGGCTGGTGGAATCCGGGCCGGCGGGTGGCGCGGTGTTTGCGGCGCATATCGCGGCGCGCTACGGCCTCGACAAGGTGCTGTCGTTTGACATGGGGGGAACCACGGCCAAGATCTGTCTGATAAAGAACCAGACGCCCCGCACCTCGCGCGTGTTCGAGGTGGCGCGGACATACCGATTCAAGAAGGGGTCGGGCATGCCGATCTCGATCCCGGTTATTGATATGGTGGAGATCGGGGCAGGGGGTGGAAGTCTGGCACATGTCGATGCTCTGCGGCAGATCCGTGTCGGGCCGCATAGTGCCGGGTCCGAGCCGGGCCCCGCTTGTTATGGTCGCGGAGGAGAACGACCCGCGGTGACCGATGCCGACCTTGTTCTGGGCAAGCTTGATCCCGACAATTTCGCAGGGGGATCAATCGCCCTGCATGCGGATGCGTCGCGCGCTGCGCTGGACGCGCATGTGGGCGGCACACTGGACATGGACGCGGTAGAAGCCGCCTTCGGCGTGATCGAGGTTGTGGACGAGAACATGGCAAACGCAGCCCGTGTCCACGCGGTCGAGAATGGCGAGGATCTAGCAGAATACACCATGATTGCCTTTGGCGGGGCCGCTCCGCTTCATGCCGCGCGGCTCTGCGAAAAGCTGGGGGTGGAGCGCCTGATCGTGCCGCCAGGGGCTGGCGTCGGCTCCGCCATCGGGTTCTTGCGCGCGCCGTTCAGCTTTGAGGCCAACCGATCGGTCTACATGAAGCTCGACGCGTTCGATCCGGAGGTAATCCGGTCCCTTTTGACTGAATTGCAGGCCGAGGCGACAGGGTTCGTGCGCACCTGCGATGCGGAAAGCCCCGTCTTGTCGGAGTTCAAAGCCTACATGCGTTACGCGGGGCAGGGGTGGGAAATCCCCATTACCCTGACCGAAGCCGAGGCCATGACGCCTGACGCTGCCACCTTCAAGGCCCGGTTCGAGGCCGAGTACACCAAGCTTTTCGGGCGCGCAGTTGCGGGCATGGTTATCGAAGTGACCGTCTGGTCCGTCAACGCCACCACCCCCCCAGAGACCGTTGCGCGATTGACCCCCGCGGAAGACGCGGGGCCAGTACATGCCAATGGCACACGGCCCATTTTCGATGCGGCATCGGGCACTTACCTCGACGCTGCGTTGATCGACAGAGACAGCCTGAAAACCGGGCAGCATGTTGCCGGGCCGGCGGCCGTGACTGAAGCCGAAACGACCATCATCCTCCCCGTCAGCCGCGTGGCCCTGTGCCAGTCGGACGGCTGCATCGACGTGACCGTGAAAGGCTGACCATGACGCAGGATCGCTCTCAGGTTGCGTACCAGGTAATGTGGAACCGCCTCATCTCAGTGGTGGAGGAACAGGCGCAGGCTCTTGTCCGCACCGCGTTTTCAACGTCTGTCCGCGAAGCGGGGGATCTGTCGGCGGGCGTCTATGACACGCAGGGACGAATGCTGGCGCAGGCCGTGACCGGGACACCGGGCCACGTGAACGCCATGGCCGACGCGGTACCGCACTTCATCCGCCGGATCGGGCGCGACAACATACATGCGGGCGATGTCTATATCACCAACGACCCTTGGGAAGGTACCGGACACCTGCACGATATCACTATGGTCACGCCTACGTTTCATCGCGGCGCGCTGGTCGGGTTTTTTGCCTGCACCGCGCATGTGGTCGACATCGGTGGTCGCGGCTTTGGTGCCGATGGGGCCAGCGTCTATGAGGAAGGTCTGTACCTGCCGATCATGAAGTTTGTGGATCAGGGAACGGTCGACCAGACGCTGACGCGGATCATCCGCGGCAACGTGCGCGAACCCGATCAGTTGATCGGCGACATCTATGCGCTGGTGACCTGCAACGAGATCGGACAGCGACGCCTGATCGAGATGATGGAGGAGTTCGCGCTGACCGACTTGGATGGGATCGCGAATTTCATCCTCGACAATTCCCGCCGCGCGACGCTGGAGCGGATCGCCGCGTTGCCCCGCGCATCAGCCACCGGGGAGATGACGGTCGACGGCTTCGCAACACCGATCACCCTGAAAGTGCGCGTCACGGTGGAGGAAGACCGGATTGTGACAGACTTCGACGGCACCTCCGGGCTCGACCCAAAGGGTATCAACTGCCCGATGGTCTATACCAAGGCCTATGCCTGCTACGCGCTTAAGATCGCGGTGGCCCCTGATATCCCGAACAACGCCGCGTCACTCGCCCCGTTCGAGGTGACGGCCCCGCAGAATACCATCGTGAACGCGCTGCACCCTGCACCGGTGGCGCTACGCCATATCGTCGGGCATTTTGTACCGGATGTCGTGTTCGATGCCTTTGACAAGATTGTGCCCGGACTTGTCCCAGCCGAAGGGGCAGGGTGTCTATGCAACTTCCAAGTATCGCTACGGCCCCGGACTGATATTCCGGCCCCTGCGAGTGCGCGGCGCGCCGAGGTGCTGACCTTTAATTCGGGCGGATCCGGCGCGCGGCCCGACCACGACGGCCTGAACGCGACGGCGTTTCCGTCGGGCGTGATGACCATGCCGATCGAGGCGACGGAACATGCGGGCCCCGTCATCATCTGGCGCAAGGAATTGAGGTCCGGATCGGGCGGTGCCGGCCGGATGCGTGGTGGGCTTGGTCAGCACATGGAGGTGGGCGCGATGCCTGGCCACGAGTTCGACCTTTCAGCGATGTTCGATCGGGGTCAGCATCCCGCCCGCGGGCGGCGCGGCGGGGACGACGGCGCGCCAACGACAATCGCTCAAGACGACGGCACTCCGATGCGCGTGAAAGGCAAACAGTTCGTGCCCCATGGCCGCAAGGTGGTGATGGCGTTCCCCGGCGGCGGCGGCTACGGCCTTCCGTCAGAGCGCGGACTGGCGTCGGTGAAACGGGATCTGGCGCGCGGCTATATCGATGCGCAGACGGCGCAAAAAGTTTATGGGCTGACGCCCGAGGACACGGACGAAGTCATGCGCGCAATCGCGCGCGGAGAAGAACCCTGAGGTTGTTCAGTCGTCGCTGACCCGACCCAACGTGTCGCGGAATACCGGCCAGGTTTCGAGTTCGACCGACTCGAACGGCGCTCCGGTCTTGACCAGATTGACGAGGGCACGCGCCGCGCGGCGGCCCATCTCTCGATGCGGCACATGTACTGTGGTCAACGCCGGATAGGCGATTTGCGCCAGTTCGATGTCGTCGAAGCCGACGATGGACACCTCACCCGGCACCGATACCCCCAACTCACGCGCGCGCCGCAGCGCGCCGACCGCCAACACGTCGTTCGCGCAGAAGATCGCGGTCGGGCTGGGGCCGGTCGTCACCAGCGCTTCCAGTGCGACGGCTCCCTCCTCGATCCCGTAGGTTGTCTCGACCAGACGCAGATCATCCAAATTCAGCCCGGCAGAAAGCATCGCGTCTTGAATGCCCAGCAGCCGTGCCTCTGCACGATCGTTGTGTTTGGTATCGGCCGAGATATGGGCCAGTCGGCGGTGGCCCAGTTCAATGACCCTGGTTGCCATGTCGCGCATTGCAGCGCGGTTGTCGAAGCCGATCGATGGGCGCGCAAGGTCGGCATCGAAGGCCCATGTCACCAGTGCGGGAACGCCTTGCGCCTCAAGAAAGCGATAGATTTCCGGGTGGCGTGCATGCCCGATCAGCAGCAAGGCATCCGCCCCTCGCGACACCAGGGCACGAATTTGCTCCTCCTCGATCTCAGGCCGATAGGATGTGCTCGCCACCAGCATCGTGAAACCGTGCAGGCGCAACTCGTTCTGAAACGCCTCCAGCCCGCGCGCGAAAATCGCATTGTCCATGGTGGGTATGATCGCGCCGATCGTATGCGTCCGCCGGGCCGCCATCGCCCTTGCCCCGAAGTTCGGGGTATAGCCAAGGTCCCGGATTGCGGTCGAAACCTTGGTCCGCGTCCGCTCCGCGACTTTGTCGGGAAAGTTCAGGCAGCGCGATACCGTTGCTGTCGACACATTCGCAGCGGTCGCAACGTCCTGAAGGGTTGGCGTCAGCCTTTTGATATTCATGCCGTTCCTTGGCGCGGAGCCCGTCCAAAGCCGAAAAGACAGCCGTGAGATCTAGGGCAAATTGCAAAAATACAAATGTAAAGACTTGCTTATTAAAAATGTAAAGGCTTACATGCTGTAGGAATCGGCTTAGCGACTGGGAGGAGACGCGTCATGCCGCTTATCGGGGCGATCATATTATTCGTGGTTTTTGCTGTGAACGTGGGGCTTGGCTCCATGTCCAATTCCGGCTTCCTGAATGATGTCGGAGAGATGTTGGTCCTGTCGGGTGTCGCGGTTCTGTTCGTCATAGCCATTCTAAAAAGGGAGGCCGACGCTCGAAAGTAGCTCGGCGAAAAGCAGTCCAGGGAGGACACCACATTGGATAAAAACACCAAAGAACTCATTTCGGCCGAGCGTCGCAATTTCCTGAAGCTCGCCGGGACCGGCAGTTTCACCGCTGCCCTCGTTGCGGGTGCAGCCGGGTCGCTCTGGTCGACCGAGGCAGCCGCGCAGACAGCCAACGAAGAGCGTGACCGCGAAGCCGCAGCCGAGCACGTGATGACGGTCGCCACCGCCTATGTGCTGGGTGCCACGCGTAGCTATCCGATCATGCAACTGGACCTGAAGGAAAACATCCAGAACGCCACAAATGGCAAAATCTATGTCAAGCTGGCCCCCGGCGGGCAGCTGGGTGCGGGCGGCGCACTGGTACAATCCGTGCAGGGTGGCACGATCCAGGCCGCACAGCACTCGATCTCGAACTTCGCGCCCTTCGCGCCCGTCACCGACCTGATCAACCTTCCGTATCTGTGCGGCTCGAACCAGCGTTTCACCAACCTCGTGCATTCCGATGTGTGGGCGCAGGAAGTGAACCCCAAGGTCGAAGCTGCCGGTTTCAAACCGCTCCTCTACATCAACATCGACCCCCGCGTCGTCGCCGTCCGTGCCGGAGGTTCGGGCCCCGTGATGACGCCGGGCGATCTGGCTGGCGTGAAGTTCCGCGTCCCCGGATCGGCGATGTTGCAGCAATACTACCGCATGGTCGGTGCCAACCCGACGCCGGTGGCTTGGGGCGAGACGCCCTCGGCGATCAAGCAGGGCGTGGCCGACGCGCTCGACCCGTCGGTGGGCGCGCTCTACGTGTTCGGTTTCAAGGACATCCTGTCCCACGTGACCTTCACGCAGGCGGTGCCGGACTCTCAGGTCTATTCGTGCAACCTGGAGTGGTTCAACTCGATGCCCGCCGATGTTCAGGACGGCATCATGGAAGCCGCCGAGATCACCCGCCACCAAAACCTGGCCAAGGTGCCATCCGCGCGCAACTACGCCATGGCCGAGTTGCGCAAGGCCGGTGTCGAATTCCACACGCTGTCCGACGATCAGTTGGCCGAGTGGAAGGCCACTGGCGGTTACCAGTTGACCGATTGGGACAGCTTCAAGACCGAACTGGCCGGATCCATGGATACCTTCGCCAAGCTTGAAGAAGCTGCCGGCACAATGGGCCGTTACTACGTAAACGACGCATAAGACTCGCGGGCGGGTGCGATTGCACCCGCCCGCTAATCTGTTTTCGAACTTCCCGCAAATCCTGGCCGTGCCCGACCGGTGGCGGGGCTACACGAGGGGTCCGTGATGAAGATACTGCAACGGCTTAACCGTGACGCGGAGCGATGGGCGCTTCTGGTGTTTTACGTGATGCTTGTGATGACGATGGCAGTCGAAGTGCTGCGTCGGGAAATTTTCTCCTATTCGTCGATCTGGGGCGAAGAGGTTGTGCGTTATTCATTCATCTACCTCGCCTGGATCGGTGCCGCGGCCGCGATCAAGGATCGTGCGCATATCCGCATCGACGTGATCATGCATTACCTCAGCCCGCGCCTGAAGGCGCTGCTCTATATCTTCGGTGACCTTGTGATGGTCGGCGTCGCCATCATCGCACTCTACTGGTCGTTCGAGACCGTCGCCGTCTCGTGGAAATTCGGTTCGGTCAGCCATGGCCTGCGCATCTCGCTGGTGTGGTTCCTGCTGGCGGTGCCGATCGGGTTTGCGCTGATGCTGCTGCGTCTGACGCAATCTCTTGTTCGTGATTTTCGCAGCCTTCGAGACGGTACACCCGTCTACGAAGGCGATAAGCTGTTCGATTAAGGGGATAGAAGATGCTTTGGAATACCCTTAATCAAGCGGTCGAGTTGGGCTGGGATTTTTACCTGCCGGTGCTCATCTTCGTGGCGCTCTGCGCGCTGGCCGTGCCGGTCTGGGCCTCGATCGGGGTCGCCGCGATTACCATGCTGTTAATGTCGGGCGACCTGCCGCTGGCGTTGGTGGGCGAGAGCCTGTTCCACGGCATCGACGCCTTCGCGCTGACGGCCGTGCCGCTGTTCATCCTGACGGGTGACGTGCTGGTGCGCACCGGGCTGTCGCGCAAGTTTCTTGACGTGGCCGAGGCGCTGACCCAGTTCGCCAAGGGCGGCTTCGGCTCGGCCACGGTTCTGGTCTGCGGCATGTTCGCGGCGATTTCCGGCTCCGACGCGGCGGGTGCCGCCGCGGTGGGCCGCATGACAATCGACCGGCTGGTCGAGAGCGGCTACCCGCGGCCTTATGCCTGCGCGCTTGTCGCGGCGGGTGCCTGTACCGGTATCCTGATCCCGCCATCCATCGCGTATATCATCATCGGTCTCGTGCTTGGCATATCCGCGTCTACGCTGTTCCTGGCGGCCTTGATCCCCGGCATCCTGATCCTGACGTCCATTCTGGTAACCAACATCGTGGTGAACCGGATCTACGGCTACGAAGGCGGCGGCAATCTGTCGATGGGGGAATACTTCTCCAACCTCGGTAGCGCGCTGGCCTCGGGCTGGTACGCGTTCATCGTGCCCGGCATCATCTTCTACGGCATCTTTTCGGGCCGCCTGACGCCGACCGAGGCGGGTGCGACTGCCGTTGTCGTGACGATCATCATCGGGTTCATCCTCGGCACGCTGAAGCTGGCTGACTTCCCCTCGATGCTCATCTCCTCGGCCAAGGTGAACGGGATCATCCTGCCGATCATTGCGTTTTCGCTGCCGCTGGCGCAGGCGTTGGCGATCATGGGCGTACCGCAGGGCTTCGTCTATTCAATCACAGCGTTGACCGACAATCCGACGCTACTGATCCTGATGATGATCGGGATCCTGATCGCGGCGGGTTGCGTCATGGAGACCACGCCCAACATCGTGATCCTCGCCCCGATCCTCAAGCCGCTGGCCGACAGCATCGGGATGAACGAAATCCAGTTCTGCATCATGATGATCACGGCCCTGGGCGTAGGCTTCATCACGCCGCCGCTGGGCCTCAACCTGTTCGTGGTGTCGGGCATCACGGGCGAGTCTATCCTCCGGATCGCTTGGCGCGCGGTTCCTTTCGTCTTCTTCATGCTGATCGTGGTACTGATGATTGCCTATATCCCGGCGATCTCCACGACGATGCTTCCTGATATCTATAAATAGGGCGGTCAAATCATGGCACGAGACTATCTAAAGAAAGCGACACTGACGGCGCAATCGGGCGCATCGGACGTCCACGAGTTGGTGCAGGGCATCCTGTCCGACATCGAGGCGGGCGGCGACGACAAGGCCCGCGAATATGCGGCCAAGTTCGACAAGTACGATGGCAACATCATCCTCACGGAGGAAGAGATTGCCACGGCCTGCGACCTTGTTCCACAAAAGCTGAAGGAAGATATTCAGTTCGCCCACGACAACGTGCGCCGCTTTGCCGAAGCGCAAAAGGCCACTGTCAGCGATTTCGAGTACGAGATCGTTCCTGGCCTGCGGGCGGGGCAGAAGGCCATCCCGGTGGACGCGGCGGGCTGCTACATCCCCGGCGGGCGCTACAGCCACATCGCCAGCGCGATCATGACCGTAACAACGGCCAAGGTTGCCGGGTGCACGCATATCGCGGCGACATCCCCGCCGCGTCCCGGCGTGGGCGTCGCCCCGGCAATCGTCTATGCAGCCCACATCTGCGGTGCCGACACGATCATGGCCCTTGGCGGTGTGCAGGGCGTCGCGGCGATGACATTCGGCCTGTTTGGCTTGCCCAAGGCCAACATCCTGGTCGGCCCCGGTAACCAGTTCGTGGCCGAGGCCAAGCGCATCCTTTTCGGGCGTGTCGGCATCGACATGATCGCCGGTCCGACCGACAGCCTGATCCTGGCCGACAAGACGGCCGACCCGCACATCGTTGCGACCGATTTGGTGAGCCAGGCAGAGCATGGCTACAATTCGCCCGTGTGGCTGGTCACCGACGATCGCGACCTCGCCGAGGACGTGATGAAGCGCGTGCCGGACCTCATTGCGGACCTGCCCGAGGTGAACCGCGACAACGCCGCCGCCGCCTGGCGCGACTATGCCGAGGTGATCTTGTGTGCCGACCGCGAGGAAATGGCCGCCTGCTCCGACGATTATGCGCCTGAGCACCTGACCGTTCAAGCGGAGGATCTGCCGTGGTGGCTCGACCGCCTGTCCTGCTATGGCTCGCTGTTCCTCGGAGAGGAGACGACGGTGTCCTATGGAGACAAGGCGTCGGGCACCAACCACGTGCTGCCGACATCGGGGGCCGCGTCCTATACCGGCGGGCTTTCGGTGCACAAGTACATGAAGATCGTCACCTGGCAGCAGGCCACCCGCGAAGGCTCCAAGCGCGTTGCGGAAGCGACCGCGCGGATTTCCCGCCTGGAGGGCATGGAGGGTCATGCCCGCGCCGCCGATGTGCGCCTTGCCAAGTACTTCCCTGGCGAGAACTTCGACCTAACGTCGCATGAGTGACCCACGCGCCCTGTTCGACCTGACCGGTCGCGTCGCCTGTGTGACGGGGGCAAGCTCCGGTCTGGGGCAGCGCGCCGCCGTCGCCCTGGCGGCGGCGGGCGCGCGGGTCGTGGGCGTTGCCCGTCGGGCCGACGCACTGTCCGATTGGGCGGCCAAGACCGGCGAGCGTGCGGCGACCGTCGCGGCGGATCTGTCGCACCGCGATGCGATTGCGAAGATTGCGACTGATGTCTCGCAGCCCTTCGGGGCACCCGACATCTTGGTCCATGCCGCCGGGATCAACACGCGAGAGGCCGCGGACGACGTTACCGCCGACGGTTGGGACGTCACGATGAATCTCAATCTCGCCGCGCCATTCTTCCTGAGCCAGGCATTGGTTCCGGCAATGAAAGCGCGCGGCTGGGGCCGGATCGTTAACTTCGCGTCCCTGCAGACGACACGCGCCTTTCCCGGCGGGATAGCTTACGGCGCGTCAAAGGCGGGCGTCGGCCAACTGACCCGCGCCATGGCCGAGGCATGGTCAACGGACGGGATCACGGCAAATGCAATCGGTCCGGGGTTCTTTCCGACGGAGCTGACCGGCCCGGTCTTTTCCGACCCCGAGCGGGCCGCACGCAATGCCGCACAAACCTGCATCGGACGCAACGGCGCACTGGAGGACATCGACGGGCCGTTGCTTTTCCTTTGTTCGGACGCTTCGGCCTACGTGACGGGACAGGTCCTCATGGTCGACGGGGGGTATACCGCAAAATGAAAGCACTTGTTTACGAAGCTGTCGAAACGCTCGTCTACCGCGATATGCCGGAGCCGGAACCGGGGCCGGGCCAAAGCCTTATCCAAGTTCAGGCTTCGGGCATATGCGGATCGGACATGCATGCCTTCCTGGGGCATGACGAGCGCCGGCCCGCGCCGCTGATCCTGGGGCACGAGGCGGCAGGCACGATCATCGGCGGGCCGCGCGACGGGGCACGGGTCACGATCAATCCGCTGGTAACCTGCGGAACGTGCCGCGCCTGCATGGCGGGCCGGGACAACCTCTGCCCCGAACGGATGATCATTTCCATGCCGCCGCGCGAAGGGGCCTTTGCCGAGCGGGTCGTGATGCGCGACGAAAATCTGGTCGTCGTACCCGCCGACGTGCCCCTGCGTAAGGCCGCGCTGTCCGAGCCGTTGGCCTGCGGCTGGCACGCCGTGCGTCTTGGCACTGCGGCCCTGTCATACCCGCTGGCCGATGCCGAGTGCCACGTCATAGGTGGCGGTGCGATCGGAGTTGGCGCAGCTCTGGCCCTGCGAGCCTTTGGTGCCACGAAGATCACCGTGGCGGAACCGAACGCGACGCGCCGTGCAACGTTGGACCGGATCGACGGCTTCGACACCGTGGCTCCCGGCACGGTCACACAGGCCGACCTGATCATTGACGGCGTTGGGTATGCAGCGACGCGGGCGGATGCGACCGCGATTGCCCGGCCCGGCGGCGTCATCATGCATATCGGTTTGGGCGAGGGGACGGGCGGGCTCGATATCCGCCGGATGACCCTTCAGGAAATTACGTTTGTCGGAACCTATACCTATACGGCGCAGGATTTCCGCGACACCGCAGCGGCGATCTTCGACGGACGTCTTGGATCGCTCGACTGGACGGAACAACGGCCACTTGCGAATGGTCAGCAGGCCTTCTCTGACATTCGCGCGGGCACGGTCGCGGCCCCCAAGATTATATTGGAGCCCTCTGATGTATAACAATATTCTAGTTCCCATGGCCCTTGACCACGGGATTGCCAGTGCCACGCTGGACGTGGCGCAGGCGCTTGTGTCCGACGGGGGCAAGATTACCGCGCTGCACGTTCACGAAGCACCACAAGGCTCGGTCAGCGCATATCTGGACGAGGGTGTCGTACAGGAAGCGTTCGACCGCGCCGAGGCCAAGCTGGCCGAACGCGTCAAGGACATGCCGGGCGTGACCGGCATGATCGTCAAGGGCCACAGCGGGCGCACCATCGTCGACGTGGCCAAACAGCAGAAGATCGACTGCATCGTGATCGGCTCCCACAAACCGGGGCTGGTCGATTTCCTTCTCGGTTCAACCGCTGCGCGCGTGGTGCGGCATGCAAACTGTGCGGTCCATGTTGTCCGAAACCCGACCTGACCCCTATCCATCCAACCCTTCGCGAAGGAGCGAACCTTGAGCATTGACAAGAGAATCGTGGACGATCTGGTGGCGAATGACGTGTCATTCGTAACCACCGTTCCCTGTAAACAACTGGCCGGCGTGATCGAAGAAGTCGAAGCGCGGCCGGAAATTTTTCACATCCCCGCCAACAAGGAAGACGAGGGCATGGGCCTGTGCGCGGGCGCGTGGATGGGCGGCAAACGCCCGATGATCATCATGCAGAACACGGCCATCGGCGTGACGATCAACACGCTGGCGACGCTGACCCAGTTCTACCGCATGCCCCTGCCGATGCTGATTTCGTATCGCGGTGAATTGCGCGAGCCGGTCTCCTGCCAGGTTGAAATGGCAGTGCATACCAAGGCACTGCTCGCACAACTCAACATCCCGACTTACCATTTCCATTGGCAGAAGGATGTCGAAGAGTTCGACAACATCCTGAAATACACCTTCATGTCCAAAAAGCCGGTCGCAATCCTGACCGACGCCAACTTCTGGGGAGGCTACGGCGACCAATGATCCGTTCTGAAATCCTGAGAGAAATCGCCCCGATCCTGAGGGATCAACTTGTCGTCTGCAATATCGGTCTGCCCAGCCAAGAGCTGCACATGATCGATGATCAGCCGACCAACTTCTACATGCTGGGCACGATGGGCCTATCATCGTCTATCGGCCTCGGCCTTGCGCTGGCGCAGTCGAAGACCGTGATCTCGATCGACGGCGACGGGTCCGTCCTGACCAACCTGGGCACGCTGCCAACGATCGCCAATAACGTGGCCGACAACTTTGTCCTGCTGATCATCGACAACGGCTCCTACGGTTCCACCGGCGATCAGCCCACCTATGCCGGCAAGAAGACCAAGCTGGAAAAGGTGGCCGAGGCCTGCGGTTGCGAGAATGTCGTCGTCTGTAAGGACGTGGACACAGGCAAGGTGCTGCAAGCGGCCATCGACAGCAAGAAGATGACCGTGATCGTCGTGAAATGCGACAGCGGCAACATCAAGCTGCCGGTCATCACCATGGACCCCGTCGTGATCCGTCATCGGTTCATGGAAGCTGTGGCGAGCTGATCGGTGGCAGTTGGCATTCATTCCGCAGCGGACGCGCGACGCCTGGCGCGGCGGCGCCTGCCGTGGATGGTGTTCGACTATATCGACGGGTCTGCGGGCCAGGAAACCGGGGCCGCGCGCAATCGTGCGGCCTTGGACGACCTTGAACTGACGCCCCGGATCCTTCGGGACGTCAGTGACAGAACGCTGGCGGTGCCGCTTTTCGGCCAGACCGCCAAGGTTCCCTTTGGGATCAGCCCGATGGGCATGTGCAATCTGTCTGCCCCCGGAGCCGATCTCATGCTGGCGCGTCTGGCGGCGCGGGAGAATGTGCCCCTCGGCGTATCCACCGTCGCCTCGACCGCTATGGAGCCGCTGATCGAGACGGCTCAGGGAAACGCCTGGTTCCAGCTTTATTTCAGCGGTGACGGCGTCGGCACATTCAAGTTGGTCGAGCGTGCCAAGGCCGCCGGGTATGAAACCATCGTCCTGACCGTTGACGTGCCCGAAGTGGGGAGGCGCCCGCGTGAACTGCGTCATGGGTTCACCATGCCGTTCCGCATCGGTCCCAGTCAGTTCATCGATTTCGCGCTTCACCCGCGCTGGTCGCTTGAAGCGCTGTTCAAGGGCAAGCCGACCATGGCGAACTTCGACATGCCCGGATACGACTTCGACCGCACGGAAAGCCGGGCCAAGGCCGATTGGGAAACGCTCGCCCGTCTGCGGGAGATGTGGCCGGGCAAGCTGGTTGTGAAGGGCGTTCTCGACGTCGACGACGCGGTGGCGCTCCGGGCGGCGGGCGTCGATGCGATCCAGGTGTCCAGCCACGGATCACGGCAACTGGACAGTGCGCCGCCGCCGATCTCGGCGCTTGCCCAGATCAGGGCGGCACTGGGAGAAGACTACCCCCTATTCTATGACACGGGCCTGCGTAGTGGGGAGGATGTCGTGAAGGCGTTCAACCAAGGCGCGAATTTCACATTCTTCGGGCGCATTCTGCAATTCGCCATCGCGGCAGGGGGTGAAGAGGGGTTATCCGAACTCTGGAACGTGTTGAAGACCGAGACGAGCATCACCCTCGCGCAGATCGGCCAGACCTCCATCACCACTGCCGAACGAAACTAACGCGCGGACAGCCCCGCCGCGTCAGGCGGCAAGCGGGCGAAGGCTATCGAACAGGCTTTCCATGAATTCCAGCGTGATAAGCGACGGTGTCTTGTGGATCGGTCGCACCAGCGACAGGCGATGCGGTACGGCGGGTTCATAAGGGCGGTAGGCGACGCGCCCGGCGTAGGTCAGCGCGTCCAACTCACTGACGACCGAAATGCCCTCGCCGAGGGCGACAAACTCGCAGGCGGCGGTGAACTGGCGCACCTCGATCACGGGGCGGGGCACCGCAGCGGCCTGCGTAAAGGTTTCCAGCAGCCGACGATAGAATGGAGAGTCGCGCCGTGCATGGATTAGCCGCTCGCCGTGCAGATCCTGCGCGGTCACCCGATCCAATGCCGCGAATCTATGATCCTTTGGAAACACGCAGACGGAGCGGACCGCAATCGTCTCGCTCTCGATGGCGGGGTGTCCCTCGAAGGAATCCGTGATGCCGCAATCGTATTGCTCCCCGATGATCCATTCGAGGATGCGCTCGGGTCGGTCCGGTTCCACGGTGATGGTCACGTCCGGTCTGGCATGAAGGAATTTCGACACGACACCCGGCAGATGGCTTGTCGCGAATCCGGGCAGGCAGGCCACGCGCAGATGTCCCGCCTTGCGTTCATTCAGGCCGCGGCTGGTTTCCGAAATATGCGCCATCAGGTCTACGACCCGCCGAATATCGGGCAGGATGTAGCGTGCTTCCTGCGTCGGAACCAGGCGCCCATCCCGGCGGTCGAGCAGGGTGAACCCAAGTTCGGTCGACAGATCCGCGATCAGGCGGCTGACGGCAGGCTGGGAAACGCCAAGATCCCCGGCGGCGCGGGTCATCGAGCCATGCTGTGCCACTGCTTTCAGTGCCTCCAACTGGCGTAACCTGAGACTTCCGCTCACGGACATCCTCCACATGACCAAAACATAGTATGATGTTATAACAGAAATACGTGCAATAGCCTTGAATTATTCAATACCGTCGGCGTACCATCGCGGCACACGGGGCTCGTTCACGGGCTCTTGTACCGTTCTTGGGAGGAACATCATGACACGCTTTACGATCGGCGCGCTTGTCGCCGGCACCACCATTCTGTCGCCTCTGGCGGCTCTTGCACAGACCGAGATCCAGTTCTGGCACGCCTTCACCGGTCGCCTGGGCGAGTTGGTCGCGGCGCAGGTCGAGGATTTCAACGCAAGCCAGTCTGACTACGCCGTCGTGGCAAGCCACAAGGGCAACTACTCCGAGACGCTGAACGCAGGCATCGCCGCTTTCCGCGCCGGTGAGCAGCCGCACATCCTGATGGTTTTCGAAGTGGGCACCGCCACGATGATGGGGGCTGCGGGGGCCATCAAGCCCGTCGCCGAGGTCATGGAGGCCTCGTCCGTCGAATTCGACCCCGACGCCTATATCGGCGCGGTCAAAGGCTACTACACCACGACAGACGGTGAGATGCTTTCGTTGCCGTTCAACTCCTCCACGCCAGTACTCTGGGTGAACCGCGATGCCTTGGAGGCGGCCGGTATCGACCCCGACGTCGACCTGTCGACATGGCAGAACATTGGTCCCGTCCTCGACGAGCTGAAGGCCGCCGGAAGCACCTGCCCGCTGACCACCGCATGGCAGAGCTGGGTGCACCTTGAGAACTTCTCGGCCTACCACAACGTTCCCTTTGCGACGCAGGATAACGGCTTTGCCGGGACCGACACCGAACTGGCCCTGAATTCGCCGGCGCAGGTTGGCCACATCGCCCGGATGGGGGAATGGGCACAAGACGGCAAGTTCATCTACGCCGGTCGCCGCAACGAGGGTGGCGCGAACTTCCGCGCCGGGGAATGCGCACTCTTCACCGAGTCGTCCGCAGGATACGCGGGCATCAAGGCCGAGGCGGAGTTCGACTTTGACGTGCGCCCGCTGCCCTATGATTCTGACGTCGTGGACGCGCCGCAGAACACGATCATCGGCGGCGCGTCGCTGTGGGTGATGGAAGGGAAGCCGGCCGAGGATTACGAGGGCGTGGCCGAGTTCCTGGCCTACCTGTCGTCCACCCCGGTTCAGGCACAGTGGCACCAGGACACCGGCTATCTGCCGATCACAACAGCGGCGGGCGAAGCAACCCGCGAGGCGGGTTTCTATGATGAGAATCCTGGAACCGACGTGGCTGTCATCCAGATGACCACAAACGAGCCGACGGCGAATTCCAAAGGTCTGCGGTTGGGGTCGTTCGACCAGATCCGTACGATCATCGACGAGGAGCTTGAGGGCGTCTGGGCCGGTGACAAGTCGGCACAGGAAGCCCTCGACAGCGCAAAGGAGCGGGGCGACCAGCTTCTGCGCCGGTTCGAGCAAGCCAGCCGCTGAGACCAAAGTCACGCGTCCCGTTCGCGGGGCGCGTGATCCACACGTGATGGTTCGCCGGGGGAACGGGGATTGTTGATCGTTGCTATTTTTCTGGATTGTCTGGCCGCCCTCGGGATGGCTGGGCTGGCGCTGAAGTATCTGCGGGCGACGCCGCCCGTGGAATACCACGCAAGGATCATGGCCGCTGACACGGTCGGCCCGGCGACCAAACGGGTAATCGGGGCGCTCTACCGGGTGTTGGCCGGGGCGCTTCTGGCGCTTGCGGGGGGTGTGGCGATCGTGGCTTTGGGCGGGGTCATGGGTGATGCATTCTGGGCGAAACTGGCCGTGCTCATCATGATCGCCGGTGCTGGCGGAACTGCTGTCGCAGTAATGCGCGGCGTCGAGACCGAAACCGGGGTACGCACACCGTGGCGACCTGCGGCGGGTTTGACGGGCCTTGGCGCTCTGGGCTTCGTGCTCGCACTGGTTTGAAGGGGGCAAAGGGGAAGAAATGGAAAAGCGTGTCACCTTCAAGGGCTGGCTTCTGCCGCTTCTGCTGATTGCGCCGCAGGTCATCGTCTCGGCGGTGTTCTTCTTCTATCCGGCGGGGCAGGCGATCTGGAATTCGCTGTTCATCCCGGATCCGTTCGGCTTGTCGATGCAATACGTAGGCCTCGGAAACTTCGAATACCTGCTGTCCGACCCGTACTATCGCGCGTCATTCGTTACGACGGCCATCTTCTCGACGCTGGTGACGGTGGTCTCGATGATACCGGCGCTGTTCCTTGCAGTTATCGCCGACCGGTTGGTCAAGGGGGCGGGCACTTATCGCACGCTGCTGATCTGGCCCTATGCGGTGGCGCCGGCGGTGGCGGGTGTGCTGTGGCTCTTCATGTTCAACACGCGCGTTGGCGTCGTGGCCTGGTACCTGGGACAGTTGGGGTATGACTGGAATCACGTTCTCAACGATGCGGAGGCGATGGGCCTTGTCGTTGTCGCGTCGGCCTGGGGCCGCATCAGCTATAACTTCCTGTTTTTCTTTGCCGCGCTGCAAGCCGTGCCAAAATCGGTGATCGAGGCGGCTGCGATTGACGGCGCGCGGTTCTGGCGACGGTTCTGGACGATCGTCCTGCCGCTGCTGTCGCCGACGACATTCTTCCTGCTGGTGGTCAATATCGTCTACGCCTTCTTCGAGACCTTCGGCGTGATCCACACGATCACCGCGGGCGGGCCGCAGCAAGCCACGACAATCTTGGTCTACAAGGTATTCGCCGACGGCTTCGTGGGCCAGGACCTCGGCTCTTCGGCGGCGCAATCCGTAATCTTGCTGGTCCTTGTGGGTGCGCTCACAATTGTCCAGTTCAAGTTCATTGAGCGGAGGGTGCACTATTGACCGACGTCACCAAAGTTGCATCCGGTCCCGAGCCGCGCCGCGAGCCGGCACCCGGAATGGTTGAGCGGCGCGGCGCATCGCTCTGGCTGACACATGTTCTGATGATCCTGGGCGTTCTGATCGTGTTCTTCCCGATCTGGCTCGCCTTCGTCGCCTCGACTGTGACGCAGCCCGAAATCGTGCGCCCGCCGATGCCACTCTGGCCGGGGGATCAATTCCTGACGAACTACAAGGCGGCTCTCTTTTCGGGCGTTAACGTGCCTGTCGCGACGATGCTGTTCAATTCGCTTGTGATGGCGCTCGGGATCACGGTTGGCAAGATCATCATCTCGCTGCTGTCTGCCTTCGCGATTGTCTATTTCCGGTTCCCGGGAAAATCGGTGTTCTTCTGGATGATCTTCCTGACGCTGATGCTGCCGGTCGAGGTGCGGATCGTACCCACCTATGAAGTCGTCGCGGGGTTTGGGATGCTCAACTCCTACGGCGGCCTTATCTTCCCGCTCATCGCGTCCGCGACGGCGACCTTCCTGTTTCGGCAGTTCTTCATGACCGTTCCGGACGAGCTGGCCGAGGCGGCCCGCGTCGATGGCGCGCGCCCGATGCGCTTCTTCTGGGACATCCTTATGCCGATGAGCCGGACGAACATCGCCGCGCTTTTCGTCATCCTCTTCATCTATGGCTGGAACCAATACCTTTGGCCGCTGCTCATCACCACTGACCCCGAGATGAACACCATCGTCATGGGCATCAAACAGATGTTCCCGTCCGGCGATGATGTGGCTGACTGGCCCGTCATCATGGCCACCTCGATCCTGGCGATGATCCCGCCGATCGTCGTCGTCATCTCGATGCAGAAACTCTTTATCCGCGGCCTCGTGGACAGCGAAAAGTAAGGACCGGAATGGCGAACGTAGAGCTGATCGACGTCAAGAAACGCTTCGGCAAGACCGAGGTTATCCATGGCGTAACGACCACCATCGAAGACGGTGAGTTCATCGTCATCGTCGGGCCTTCGGGCTGCGGCAAGTCCACGTTGCTGCGTATGGTTGCGGGCCTTGAAAGCGTCTCTGCAGGCGAGGTGCGCATCGGCGGGCGGCGCGTCAACGAGGTGGAACCGATGGATCGCGACATCGCCATGGTGTTCCAGAACTACGCCCTTTATCCGCACATGTCGGTGCGCCAGAATATGGGCTACGGCCTCAAGATCGCGGGCGACAGCAAGCCCGAGATCGACCGCAAGGTGGGCGAGGCAGCCAAGCTGCTGCAACTCGACCCCTATCTTGATCGTCGCCCGCGCGACCTGTCCGGCGGTCAGCGACAGCGCGTCGCCATGGGCCGTGCCATCGTGCGCGAACCCGAGGTGTTCCTGTTCGACGAGCCATTGTCGAACCTCGATGCCAAGCTGCGCGTGCAGATGCGGCTGGAAATCCGCGATCTGCAGGACCGATTGGGCATCACATCGCTTTATGTCACCCACGACCAGGTCGAGGCGATGACGATGGCCGACCGCATGATCGTGATGAACGCTGGCCGTGCCGAACAAATCGGCACACCACTGGATGTCTACGAGACGCCGCAGACCCTTTTCGCAGCGCAGTTCATCGGATCACCGTCCATGAATGTTCTGGACGCGCATGCCGAAGGTGGTGTGCTGCATATCGGTGAGACATCGATTCCAGGCGGGCAGGGGGCCGATGGTGCCGTGTCTCTTGGGATAAGGCCGGAACATGTTGACGTTGATCCCGATGGCCCACTTACGCTGACTGTCCGCATGGCGGAGCCACTTGGCGCGAACACGCTGCTTCATGGGCGTCTGGCCTGCGGTCAAGCCTTTACCGCTAGTCTGGCGGGCGTGCACCGCGTCACGACGAACGAAGTTCTGCGTCTAAGCGTCCAACTCGGCAGCCTGCATATCTTCGACGCAGTTGACGGGCATCGCTTGACATGATCGCGGCCTGTTTGCCGGCACCTATCGATTACAGGCCACAGTCAGGCGCTTACCAGTACCGAATGCAGCGGCGCTGACCCAATGGCCCAGTCCAGCGGTCTTTTTCTGATCCTACACGTCGCGGGCGCAGTGGCGTTGCTGCTTTGGGCCGTGCGTCTGATCCGCACGGGAGTCGAGCGGGCCTTCGCCCGGCAATTGCGCGGCTGGCTGCGGGGATCGGCGCGGTCGCGCTTCCTTGCGGCGGCAACTGGCGCGATGTCAGCCATCGCATTGCAAAGCTCGACTGCGGTCGCGCTCCTGATCAGCGGATTCGTCGGCGCGGGCAGCGTCGGCGCGGCGACCGGCATCGCGATCATGCTGGGGGCCGACCTGGGTTCGGCGGTCGTGGCCTCGGTGCTGCTGTCGGGCGCGGACCTTCTGGTCCCTGCGCTATTGTTGTTCGGGGTCGTGTTGTTCCTGCGCGGCCCGACGGCCCGCGTTCGTCAGATCGGTCGCATCCTGATCGGACTGGCGTTGGTGTTTGTATCGCTCGACCTGATCCGTGACGCGACGGCACCGCTCGGCGAAAGCACCGGCGTGACGGCGGTCCTGACGGCGCTGACATCGGACCTGCCGCTGGCATTCATCCTAGGCGCGGCGGTGGCGTGGGCGATGCATTCCAGCGTGGCCGCCATCCTTTTCTACGTCACACTTGCGGCGCAGGGCGTCCTGCCGCCAGCTGCGGCGATGGCGATGATCTTGGGCGCGAACGCGGGTGGAGCCCTGATCGCCGTCGTTCTGACGCTTGCCGCGCCCCCCGAGGTTCGTCGCGTCACGACCGCCAATCTGGTGATGCGTGCGTCAGCGGCTGCCTTCGCCACATTCCTGCTGTCCCGGCTGGAAGGTCCGCTGCCGGGCGCGGGCGCTCAGATTACCGCGCAGCTTATCGGTGTGCATATCGGCTTCAACGTGGCGTTGGCACTGCTTTTCCTCCCCCTGATCGGCCCGGCAGAGCGTCTTGCCACGCTCCTGCACCCGTTGGCCCCGGCCGGTGGGCGCGCAACCGGTCCCCGGACGGCACTCGACAATGCAGCGCTGGATCGGCCCGAGCAGGCACTCGCACTTGCCCGCCGCGAGGTATTGCGGATCGGAGAGACCGTCGAGGCGATGCTGCGCACCGCGCGTGACCTATTCCAGAATTGGGACGAGACAGCCGCCGCGAACCTGCAGGCGAACGAGGCTTTCGTGGCCGAGCGCCATCACGACGTGAAACTGTTCCTCGCCAGCCTGTCGCGCCGCTGTAAGGACGAGCCGGTGGAGCAGGCGGCACAGGACCTTGCGCGCATCGCCGTCGACTTCGAAACCGCGTCCGACGCGATTTCGGGAAACCTGCGGGTCATTGCAAACCGCTTGCACGCCGAAGGCCTTCGCTTCTCCGACGCGGGGCAGGCGGAACTGTCTGACTTTCACAATCGCGTTCTGGTCAACGCGCAGCTTGCCCTTGACGTGCTGATGACCGGCGACCCGGATACGGCACACGGCCTCATGGCCAAGAAGGACGCGATGCGCGGGCTGGAGAACGAACTGCAACATTCCCATTTGGCCCGTTTGCGTGACGGACGTCCCGAAAGCCTGGAAACGTCGGCAATTCACCAGGAAACCCTGCGCAGTCTGAAACTTGTGAATACCTCTTTTTCGATGGTTGCCTATCCTCTGCTTCATCAGGCCGGGCGCCTGCTGACGTCGCGACTGACTTGATGGTACTGACCCAAAAAGCGCGAATGCACTCAGGCGTCTCCGCAAGTCGATTTCCGAGGCAGGAAGGCAGCGGGATTCCGATCCTTATAGCTGGGCACGACCAATGCTCGCGTTGTCTTGGGCGGGCCACAGATTGTTGGTTACAAAAGTAACGGCTATGCCAAGGGGGTAGTTGAGGAGGATCCGATGAAAGCAAGCGCCAAGACAAGCCAGTTCATTCAGGCCCCCTCGATCCCCGGCCCGCATGAGGGCTACATGCCCGGCTTTGGCAATGATTTCGAGACCGAAGCCCTGCCTGGCGCGCTGCCGCAAGGTATGAACTCGCCGCAGAAGTGTAACTATGGCCTTTACGGCGAACAGCTTTCGGGAACCGCATTCACGGCACCGGGACATCAGAACGAGCGGACGTGGTGCTATCGCATCCGCCCGTCGGTCAAGCACACGCACCGGTTCAAGCGGGTAGATCTTCCGTACTGGAAATCCGCACCTCTGGTCGATCCGGACGTCATCTCTCTGGGGCAGTATCGCTGGGACCCCGTGTTGCAGGCCGGGGGAACGACCTGGCTGACGGGGATGCGCACGATGACGACTGCGGGTGATGTGAACACCCAGGTGGGGATGGCGGCCCATGTCTATGTCGTGACCGACAGCATGGTGGATGCCTATTTCTATTCCGCCGATTCCGAACTGTTGGTCGTTCCGCAGCAAGGTCGGATGCGATTTTGTACTGAACTTGGGATCATCGACCTAGCCCCGCAGGAGGTGGCCATCCTACCGCGTGGCTTGGTCTACCGTGTCGAGGTTCTGGAGGGGCCGTGCCGCGGTTTCGTCTGCGAGAACTACGGCCAGAAGTTCGTTCTGCCCGAGCGCGGGCCGATCGGGGCCAACTGCATGGCGAACCGCCGCGACTTCAAGACACCGGTCGCCGCCTTCGAGGACCGCGAAGTCTCCTCGACCGTTACCGTGAAATGGGGCGGACAGTTCCACGTCACGCAGATCGGGCAATCGCCGCTGGATGTCGTCGCTTGGCACGGCAATTACGCACCGGTCAAATACGACCTGAACACCTACTGCCCAGTCGGATCGGTCCTGTTCGATCACCCTGACCCGTCGATCTTTACCGTGCTGACGGCACCGTCTGGCGTGCCGGGGACGGCCAACATCGATTTTGTGCTGTTCCGCGACCGCTGGATGGTGGCCGAGGATACGTTCCGCCCGCCATGGTACCACAAGAACGTCATGTCGGAATTGATGGGGAACATTCACGGCCAGTACGATGCCAAGCCCAAGGGGTTCGTGCCAGGCGGTATGTCGCTGCACAACATGATGCTGCCCCATGGGCCGGACCGGATGGCGTTCGAGGGCGCGTCCAACGCCGACCTGAAGCCGCACAAGCTCAAAGACACGATGTCCTTCATGTTCGAGACCCGCTTTCCGCAGCACCTCACACCGTTCGCCGCGACCGAAGCCCCCTTGCAGGACGACTATATCGACTGCTGGGGCGATATGCCCAAGCTGTTTGATGGCACACCGGGAGTGAAGGGATGATCCTTGCCTCCTACCCGAAGCAGCGCGATGGGGAGCTTCGCATCGTCGCACCGGACCGTCAGACCTCCACCCGAATGCAGCGCCGCTCCTTTGCCGAGATGATCGAATACGGAGTTGCCCCGCCAGAGGGCGAGCCAGAGCCATTCGACATCACCCGATGCACGGCCCCGATGCCACGCGCGTGGCAGTTTCTGGACGGCTCGGCCTATGTGAACCATGTGGAACTTGTTCGCCGGGCGCGAGGGGCGGAAATGCCTCGGAGCTTCTGGACCGATCCGCTGATGTATCAGGGTTGCTCCGATCCGTTTCTCGGTCCGACCGACCCCATTTCGGGTGACCCCGCGTGGGGTGTCGACTTCGAAGCAGAGGTCGCCGTCGTGATTTCCGACGTCGACATGGGTGCGACGGTCGATACCGCGCGGGCTGCCATCCGCTTCATAATGCTGCTGAACGATGTGTCTCTGCGCGCGCTTGTTCCAGCGGAACTGGGGAAAGGTTTCGGGTTTGTACAATCCAAACCGCCCTCGGCGTTTGCGCCGCTGGCGCTCAGCCCCGATGAACTGCCGTGTTGGGACGGCGACCGGCTGCATGCGACCATGTGCGTGAATCTAAACGGGCTGCCGTTCGGTCAAACAAATGCGGGTCAGGACATGACCTTCGGCTTTCCCGAACTTATCGCCCATGCCGCCAAGACGCGCCCCCTGCGGGCCGGGACCGTGATCGGCTCTGGCACCGTATCGAACAAGCGGGAAGGGGGCCCGGGGGACCGGATCGTGGACGGCGGCGCGGGGTACTCCTGCATCGCGGAGCAGCGCATGGTTGAAACGATCCAAACCGGCAGCGCGACCACGCCGTTTCTGACCACAGGAGATCGGGTCGAGATATGGATGGAACACGAAGGGAAAAGCCTCTTCGGAACCATTGATCAAACCGTGCAAGATTGGCGGGCCTGATATTGCGCTGAGACGGCCTTCGTAATGGTAGGGCAACCGCTGATCGCGTTTCGCAACGATGGCGCGAGTTCCTGATGATCGGCAGCCGATCCAGTGTATCCCTGTAATGCAGCAGACGCTTACATTACATAATCTTGGTTATTGGATAATGCAGTGCGAAGCAGGCGACTACCCTTTCTCACAACCACGGCTCCGAGTGGCTTGATAACAAGTAGTCATCCAAGCGCATATCCTGCACCACGCACCGTACGGATCGGATCGTCGGCCCCGGTTGCGTTGCGCAGTGCCTTGCGCAAACGTCCCACGTGAACATCGACCGTTCGGCTATCGACATAGATGTCGCGGCCCCAGACACGATCAAGCAATTGGTCACGTGACCAGACACGACCGGGCCGCTCCATGAAAGTTGTCAGCAACCGGAATTCTGTCGGCCCCAGATGCAATTCGTTGCCGGCGCGAAAGACACGATGTTCGGCGGTATCCAGCGTGACATCGCCGAATTCCAGCCGCTCGCCCACGGACGCCGGTCGCACACGGCGCAGTTGGGTCCGAATGCGGGCCATAAGCTCGACCACGGAATAGGGTTTCACGACGTAGTCGTCTGCCCCTGTTTCCAGCCCCCTCACTCGGTCGACTTCCTCGGATCGCGCGGAGATCATGATAACCGGGATGGCACGCGTATCGGCCGCCGATTTAAGACGGCGGCAAACCTCGATGCCCGATACTTCGGGCAGCATCCAGTCCAGCAGGATCAGGTCAGGTACATCCTCCCGCGCCATTTCCAAAGCAGCGTCACCCGTTGTGGCCTGAAGCACCATGAAACCCTCTGCTTCCAGGTTGTAGACAAGAACCTCCCGCTGCGGCGCCTCGTCTTCCACCACCAGGACGGAGGGCTGTGCCATCAGACCATGCCCCCCTTGGCAGTGCTGGTAATGTCGGCCTTGGTGCGGTCTTCGTCGGGCAGTTCACCGTCCACAAGATAGATTACCTGTTCGGCGATTCCGGTCACAAGGTCACCCATCCGCTCGATGTTTTTTGCCATGAAATGCAAGTGCATACAGGCCGTAATGTTGCGGGGATCTTCCATCATGTGGGTCAGGTATTCACGGAACAGGCCGTTATACATCTGATCCACTTCCTCATCTCGGGCACGGACGTCATAAGCAAGCGCGGCATCACGTTGAATATAGGCGTCGAGCGCGTCTTTAAGCATAATCTGGACCGCCTTCGACATGCGCTTCAAGGAAGCTGTTCCGCCGTCGACAGGATGCAAATCCGCAAGTATTTCAGTACGTTTCGCGATGTTCTTCGCGTAATCGCCGATCCGTTCAAGGGCTGCGGAAATGCGGAACACACTCAGAACCGTACGCAGGTCAGTCGCGATTGGCTGGCGCAGGGCGATGACGCGGGCGGCCTCTTCGTTGACGGTTACCTCTAGCGCGTCGATCACCTTGTCGCCGCGGCGCGTGGCATTGGCCAGCCCCGTGTCGCCCTCCAGAAGGGCGCGGGTCGCGTCGTCGATGGCCGCTTCGACCATTCCGCCCATCTTCATGATCTGGGTCTGAATGGCCTCAAGGTCGCGGTCGAAGGCGCTGGCGATGTGCGTTTGATTGATCATTTGGACCTCCTCAGCCGATACGGCCGGAAATGTAGCTCTCGGTCCGAGAATCCTCGGGCGAGGTGAAAATCTTGCCAGTCTCTCCGTATTCAACCAGATGGCCAAGGTGGAAGAACGCGGTCTTCTGGCTGACACGGGCGGCCTGCTGCATCGAGTGAGTCACGATCACGACCGAAAAATTCTGTCGCAGTTCGTCGATCAATTCCTCGATCTGTGCGGTCGCGATTGGATCGAGGGCCGAGCAGGGTTCGTCCATCAGCAGGATCTCGGGCGCGGTGGCGACGGCGCGTGCGATGCACAGGCGCTGCTGCTGCCCGCCGGACAGCCCGGTGCCAGGTTCGTCCAACCGGTCCTTCGCCTCATCCCAGAGCGCGGCCCGACGCAGCGCATTCTCGACGATATTGTTCAGGTCAGCCTTGTCCGTCGCCAACCCATGGATGCGCGGCCCGTAGGCCACATTGTCATAGATCGACTTGGGAAACGGGTTCGGCTTCTGGAAGACCATACCGACCTTGGCGCGCAGCTGCACCGGGTCCACGCGCTTGTCGTAGATGTCTTCGCCGTCGATGCGGATATCGCCCTCGACCCGCGCGATCGGAATGGTGTCGTTCATCCTATTGATACAACGCAGGAAAGTCGATTTACCGCAACCGGATGGACCGATAAAGGCCGTCACGGTGTTGGCCGCGATGTCAACATCTACGTCTTTGATGGCGTGTGTGTCGCCGTAGTAGACCTGAACGCCGCGCGCCGTGATCTTGGGTGTCTCGGTGGTCACGGCGGTCTCCGTCGCTTGTGTGTCTTTCATATCGTCCCCCTGCCCTTACCAGCGCCGCTCGAACTTCCGGCGCAGGAAAATGGCCGTCAGGTTCATGACCAGCAGAAACAACAGAAGCACGATGATCGCACCGCTGGCTCGTTCCACAAAGGCCGGATCGGACCGTTGGGTCCAGTTGTAGATTTGCACCGGCAGCGCAGTTGCCGGATCGAACAGACCGCCGTCCAGCGGACTGTCCGGATATTCGCGCACGAAGGCGACCATACCGATAAGCAGAAGCGGCGCAGTTTCACCAAGAGCCTGCGCCAACCCGATGATCGTGCCGGTCAGGATGCCGGGCATGGCAAGCGGCAGGACGTGGTGAAACACGCTTTGCATCTTGGAGGCACCGAGACCGAGGGCCGCATCGCGGATCGACGGCGGCACGGCCCTGAGGGCCGCGCGGGTGGCGATGATGATCGTCGGCAGCGTCATCAGCGTCAGAACCAGGCCCCCGACGATCGGGGCCGATTGAGGAAGACCCGCGAAGTTGATGAAGATGGCGAGGCCCAGGATACCGAAGACGATGGATGGCACGGCGGCGAGGTTCGAGATGTTCACCTCGATCAGGTCGGTCCATCGGTTCTGGGGCGCAAATTCCTCTAGGTAGATAGAGGCTGCGACACCGATGGGCAGAGCCAGAACCAACACGATCAGCATCATGTAGAGCGAACCCAAGATCGCCACTCCAAGGCCCGCGGCTTCGGGCCGCGTGTCCGAGGCATCGGGTGCGGTGAAAAACAGCCAGTTGAACGAGGTGCTAAGCAGGCCCGCCTCCTTGAGCGCGTCGGCAAGCTGCAACTGCGCGGGGCTGATGTTGCTGTCGAGCTCCGCCGACTCCATCGTCACGCGGCCTTTGTAAAAGCCGTCGATCCGCCCTGAGGCCAATACTTCTACCGGAATCGTCTGGCCGATCAGATCAGGGTTCGCCAGAACGAGGTTACGCAACTGCGCCACGCTTTCGTCGGAGATGAGGTCCGCGGCATCCTTGGCCGAAACCTCGGTCTCGATACCCGCCCCGGCGATGGTCGCCTGCAAGCCGTCGCGTAGCAGCGGCGCGTAGCCAAACGTCGTGACCTTGGCCATTACTTCGGGATCACGGACACCGGACTTGTCCAGCTTGGCCTCCGGCAGGTTCACCTGGATCTGGATTGTCGTCTGCTGGAAGGACGACAGGCCGTTCGACAGGATCGACGTCAGCAGCATCACCAGCATCGCGATACCGATACAAACAGCGACGAGGCCATACAGCCTGAACCGTTTTTCGGCGGCGTTGCGCTTGGCGGTACGGCTGTCCTTGGCTAACAGGCTGCCCTTGCCGGCCCCATCGCCCATCGTTGCGGTCGCGTCGGTCATTCGTACTGCTCCCGGTATTTGCGGACGATGAAGAGGGCCAGAACATTAAGGGCCAGCGTGATCACGAAAAGCGTCAGACCTAGGGCGAACGCCACCAGTGTCTCTGGCGATGCAAAGTCAGTATCACCAGTAAGTTGCGAGACGATCTTAACAGTTACCGTTGTCATCGCCTCGAACGGGTTGAGATCAAGCCGGGCCGCAGCCCCTGCCCCGAGGACGACGATCATCGTCTCGCCGATGGCGCGAGACGCTGCCAGCAGAACGGCCCCCACGATACCCGGAAGGGCGGCGGGCACGATGACCTGACGGATCGTTTCCGACTGCGTGGCCCCAAGGCCGAGCGAGCCGTCCCGCATCGCCTGCGGAACGGCATTGATGATGTCATCCGACAGGGAACTGACGAATGGGATCAACATGATTCCCATCACGAGACCGGCCGTCATCACCGACGACGCCGAATTGCCCAGACCCAGCGGCGAGGCGAAGGCGTCACGCAGCAGGGGGCCAACGGTGATCAGTGCGAAAAGACCGTAGACGATCGTCGGAATGCCGGCCAGAATCTCAATCAGTGGCTTGGCGATGTTGCGGAACCGCTTTCCGGCGTATTCCGAAAGATAGATCGCGGCGAAAAGGCCCACGGGCACGGCCACGATCAGTGCGATCACCGATATGTACAGCGTACCCCAGAGCAGCGGCAGAATGCCTAGATCCGACCCGCCGCCGCGGCCCGAGAAGCTGGGCGACCATGTTGTACTGAAGAAGAAATCCTTCCAGTCATACTGGCGGAAGAAGTTCGACGTCTCGAACACCATGGACAGTACAATACCCACCGTTGTCAGGATCGCGATGGAAGCTGCGGCGATGAGGAGGACCAAGACACCCCTCTCGACCACGTTGCGGGCGCGGAAGTCGCCCTCCGACTGGCGAATGGCCCAAGCCGCGCCGATCAGCGCGAAGCCGATCGCTGCGGTGGCCATAATCCAGGACAGTGTGCCCCGCGCCTGCCAGTAGTCGGCGGCTGCCGAGAGGACATCGGCGGTCAGCGGGGTGCCAAGTGCGGTGCCCCCCGCCGATAGGACGGATCCGACGGCCTCGGTCGTCAACGTGGTCAGGTCGCCACGGGTGAAGGCTCCCGTCGCAAAGCCCGTCTCGATCCCGTCGGCAACGCGACGAACGTCGGACATGACAAGACCGGGCGTACTGCCGACGGGGATCGCACTGTCCGGCAAGCCGGCCAGGATAGACCGCTCCAACAGCAAGGGCTGCATGATCAGCCAGACCGCCAGCAGCAAAAGTGCTGGGACCAGCGCCATCATGGCACCGTTCATCCCGTAGTAGATCGGAAGCGAGTGAAGGCGGCGCGCATCCCCGCCGACCGAGCCGATTGCGCGAAACCGGGAGGCGATGAAGGCAGCGATGCCGATGACGGCAAGGATCAGGAGGATCCAGTTGAGGGGCATGGCGCGGTCTCCGGGGTCGTCAAAGGGCCGGACCGGGGAATCGCTCCCCCGGTCCGGGGTGCATTACTTCATCGTGGCTTCGTCCGAAACCGTGGCCTGCGTCTCGGCCAATTCGGGATCGGATACGAGGCCGTACTCGGACAACGGACCATCGGGGCCCGAAATGTCATCGCTGACGAAGAACTCGGCGTATTCCTTCAGACCGGGGATCGCGGCCAGGTGTGCTTTCTTGATGTAGAAGTACAGCGGCCGCGACACAGGGTATTCGCCGGTCGAAATCGTCTCGGTCGACGGAACAACGCCGCCCATCTTGGCCACTTTTAGCTTGTCCGTGTTGTTTTCATAGAAGGACAGACCGAAGACGCCGACGCCGTTGCCGTCGCTTTCGATGCGGGCCAGAGTTTCGGTGTAGTCGCCATCGATATCGACCGATGCCCCGTCGGCGCGGATCGACATGCAGGCCTCTTCGGTCGCGTCCTCGTCCATCCCGGCGGACATCATACGTTCCATCGCGCCCGTGTCTTCACATCCCTGAAGAATGACCTTCTCTTCGAACACTTCGCGCGTGCCGTGCTTGGTACCCGGGATGAACGCCAGGATGCCCACGTCAGGCAGCGCCTCGTCAATGTCTGACCAACTGCTGTTGGCGTTATCGACCAAGTTCCCATCCTCGCCCGGAATTTGGGCGGCGAGCGCGAGGTACCACTGCGAAGGTGTAAACTCGGTGAAGGCAGGGCCTGACTGCTGACTGGCAAAGACGATGCCGTCATAGCCGATGCGGACTTCGATGATATCGGTCACGCCGGCGTCGGCGCAGGCGGCAATTTCGCCGTCACGGATCTTGCGCGATGCATTGGCGATATCGATCGTATTCTCACCCACACCTTCGCAAAAACGCTTGAGACCGGCCGATGAGCCGCCCGACTCTACGACAGGGGTCGGGAAGTCAAAGTTCTCGCCAAAGGCTTCGGCGACGATTGATGCGTAAGGCAGAACGGTCGAAGACCCGGCAATCTGAACCTGATCGCGGGCAGCGGCGGCGGTGGCCGAGACAGCGACGATGGCAAGCGCCGAAACGGTGGCCTTATTGATGGACATGGCATGCTCCTGAATTTCGTTGAGCGTCTGACGGCTCCCGCCTCGGGACCCGCTCATTGCAGCAGCTAGGGGCGCGATGTTGGCCTTTTGTGACGCCCGTGTAACAGTTTGATGACGGTGGTAGCCGCCGCCCTAAAGGACGGCCCCACAGCCGGAGCTTCTCAAACCCTTGCGATCAGGCCGCCGGCAGGGTCACCAAAACCTCGGTCCCCTGCCCCACGACGCTTTCGATGCGCAACCGGCCGCGGTGTCGGTTCACGATGTGCTTGACGATTGCGAGGCCCAAACCCGTGCCGCCCTTCGCCCGCGAACGGTCGGTGTCGACACGGTAGAACCGCTCGGTCAGGCGGTGGATATGCTCAGGTGCGATTCCGGCCCCCGCATCACGCACCGACAATTGCCAGGCCGGCCCCTTGATCACCGGCTCCCGCGCGACGTGGGCCAGCGAGAGCGTGACCACGCCGGGCTGACGTCCATACTTGATGGCATTTTCCACCAGATTGGTGATGACCTGAATGATCTGATCGCGGTCGGCCGGCATCGCAGCGCTATCGGGCAGATCGGTCACGATTTGAACCTCGTTGGTGTCGGCCCCGGGGCGCAATGTACCCATCGTTTCGGATATAACACCGACAAGATCCACGACTTCGGTCGGTCGTCTGCGCGACTGCCCCTCCAACCGGCTTAGCGACAGAAGGTCGGACACCAGACGGTTCATGCGCGCCGTCTCCTGCGCCATCATTCCCAGAAACCGATCGCGGGCGGGCGCGTCATTGCGGGCCGGACCCTGCAATGTTTCTATAAAGCCAGAAACGGCGGTCAGCGGCGTTTTCAATTCATGACTGACATTCGCGACAAAATCCCGTCGCATGGATTCGCCGGCATGTGCATCCGATACATCCCTGAAAACCAGAAGGACGTGGCGCGTCCCCTCCCCGGCTTCGGTCAACGCAGAAATACTTACTTCGAACAGGGTCTCAACCTGTCCGGAGCTGTGCACGAACCGGGCGATGCCACTGGTGCCTTCGGAATAAGCGTCTTCGACTGGCCCCAGAAGCGCCGGCTGCCGCAGGACGCTGACGTAGGATCGTCCAATCACCCAGACACCCAGGCGTTCCTGCGCGGCAAGGTTGGCAACGGAGACCCGGCCAGAGCCGTCAAGGAGCATCGCGGGCTCCAGAAGTGCGTCGAGAACGGACTCAATCATTGCGATTCCTGCCTCCGTGATCCTTGCCGCCTGCGCGGTCGCCCGTTCTCTGTCAACTATTTGCTGGTTGATGACACTGGGCGCGACCCTCGTTGGGGCCGCGCCCGACTGACGAAGCCCTAGGTCACAGCGGCAGCGGCATCCAATGCAAAACGAAAGTCCTGCTCCAGAAGCGAAATCGGTTCACAGCCGACGGATACGCGGAAGAACCCTTCGGTGATCCCAAGCGCGGCACGTCCGTCCGGCGTCAGGGCGCGGTGGCTGCTCGACGCGGGATGCGACAGCGTCGTGCCCACGTCGCCCAGCGTCGGCGCGAAGGCCACTTGCGGTGCCGCGCGCGTCAGGGCGTTGGCTTGCGCCCGCCCGCCCTTAAGACGAATGCTCAACATGTTGCCCCAGTTGCCGTCCAAAAGCGCGCCGGCCCGGTTGTGATCGGGATGGTCAGAGCGCCCCGGATAGAGTACGGCGTCCACCGCCGGGTGATCCGCGAAAAGTTGCGCGAGGGTGCCAGCATTCTCCTGCGCCCGCTGAAACCGCATATCGAAGGTGTAAAGCCCCCGTTCCGCCATCCAGCAATCCCACGGGCTTGGTGTCAGGCCCAGCGTGACGTTCGTGTCGTAGATCGCATTGCGCTGCGCCGGATCGCGCGCGCGGACATAGCCCAGCGTCACATCAGAATGCCCGGCCAGTAATTTGGTGACCGAATGGATCACAACATCCGCCCCGCGCGTGAAGGCGGGGAAGCCGTAGGGTGTGGTGAAGGTGTTGTCGACCACGAGGATCAGGCCCCGGTCGCGCGCCAGTTTCTCGATCCCGTCCATGTCGGCGATGCGCAGGGTCGGGTTGGACACGACCTCGACCAGAAGCAGCTTGGTCGCAGGCGTGATCGCCGCCTCCATCGCGGCCACGTCGGTGGGGTCGGCCAATGTCGAAGTGATGCCCCAACGCGGCAAATCTTGGGTCATCATCCGCAGGCTGCGACCGTAAAGCTGATTGCCGCCGACGATGTGGTCGCCCGACGACAGCAGACCCAGCAGTGTCGCCGTCACGGCCGACATCCCCGACCCGGTGATAATGCCACCCTGCCCCGCCTCGGTCGGGCCACCCTCCAGACTGTCGATCATCTTCGCCAGGACGTCGGCGTTCGGATGCCCCTCGCGGCCGTAGGTATACCCAGCCGCCCGACCTTCATACTGATCGTCAAGCGCATCCGGGTCGGGTGAGGAATAGACGACCGAAGGCTGCAATGGCGTAACGACAGCCCGGCTGACGGATGCGGGAAACGCCGTCCGGCGCACAAGGTTGGGGTGGCCCCCGAATTCAGGATCTGACATGAATTTCGCCTTCCAAGCTGTTGATTATGAGCGGATCGCACCCTTTCCAGTGACGAGATATTTGAAACTCGTCAACTGTTCCGCTCCGACCGGTCCGCGCGCGTGCATCTTGCCCGTGGCGATCCCGATTTCAGCCCCCATCCCGAATTCACCACCATCGGCGAACTGGGTCGAGGCGTTGTGCATCAGGATCGCAGAGTCGATCCGTCCGAAGAACTGCGCCACGACGTCAGGATCCTCGGCGATAACGCATTCGGTGTGACTGGAACTGTACTTGCGGATATGCGCGATGGCCCCATCGACGCCGTCCACGATCTTGGCGGCGATCTTCATGTCCAGGTATTCCGTGCCCCAGTCATCCTCGGTCGCGACGATTGTGCCCGTCAGCCCCTCACCCGCATGAACCTCTACACCCTCGCGCATCAGGTCGGCCACCATTTCGGCCCCCAGGGTGTTGGCAATATCGCGGTGGATCAGCAGGCATTCAGCGGCCCCGCAAATGCCGGTGCGCCGCGTTTTGGCGTTCAGGATGATCTTGCGCGCCATCTCAGGGTCGGCGGATTTGTCGACATAGACATGCACGATGCCTTCAAGGTGGGCAAAGACCGGGACGCGGGCTTCGCGCTGTACCAGACCGACAAGGCCCTTGCCGCCGCGTGGTACGATCACGTCAATATGGTCCGTGGCGGTCAGCATCTCGGTCACGGCGGCGCGGTCGCGCGTCGGCACCAGTTGGATCGCCGCTTCGGGCAGTCCGGCACCGCGCAACCCCTCGATCATCGCGGCGTGGATCGCGCGGCTGGAGTGGAAGCTCTCGGAGCCGCCCCGCAGGATTACTGCGTTACCCGCCTTGAGGCACAGGGCCCCGGCGTCAGCGGTCACGTTCGGGCGGCTCTCGTAGATCACACCGATGACACCCAAGGGTGTCGCGACGCGCTGAATATGCAAGCCGTTGGGGCGGTCCCACTCGGCCAGAACACGTCCCACCGGGTCTGCCTGACCTGCGATGGAGCGAAGGCTGTCCACGATCGCCTGAATGCGCCCCTCGTCCAGCTTCAGCCTGTCCATCATCGCATCCGACAGGCCCTTGTCTCGCCCAAAGTCCATGTCCTTTTCGTTTGCTGCAAGCACATCGGCGCGCGCGGCCCAAAGGGCATCGGCGGCACCAGTCAGGGCGGCCTGCTTGCGATCCGCAGACGCACTGGCCAGTTCGGCGGTCGCGGCGCGCGCGGCCTCGCCGATGGTGTGCATCATGCGGGGAATGTCTTCGATCTGATCTTTCATCGTGTCGTCTCCCATGTCTTACATGGCCATGTCATCGCGGTGCACCAAGGCGGTGCGACCGGCATAGCCGAGGGTGCCAGCCACTTCGTCGGACTGGAGCCCCATGATCAAGGTTGCTTCCGTCGCTGCGTAATTGGTCAGGCCGTAGGTAACAAGGTTGCCGCGCTGATCCTCGACCCGCACCGGCTCCCCGCGCCCGAACTCCCCGCTGATGGCCGTCACGCCGGCGGGCAGCAAGGAACTGCCCCGTCCAAGCGCGCGCGCCGCGCCATCGTCAATCGTGATGACACCGCGGGGTTTCATCGCGTTGATCCAGCGTTTGCGCGCGCTGTGCGGGTCGTCTTTGGGCATGAACCATGTTGAGCGCGCGCCCGAGCGAAGCGCCCTGATCGGCGACTGATGCCCCAACGCGATGACGAGCGCGCAGCCCGCCGCCGTCGCTGTCCGCGCGGCAAGGATCTTGGTGATCATGCCGCCCTTGGACACGCCCGACACTCCCTCGCCGGCCATGGCGGCAATCTCGTCGGTGATTTCTCGAACCACGGGCAGGTGCCTGGCTTCAGGGTCAAGGTTCGGGTTCGCGGTATAGAGCCCGTCGACATCCGAAAGCAGGATGCAAACGTCTGCCCCGGCCATGGCTGCAACCTGCGCGGCAAGGCGGTCGTTATCGCCATAGCGGATTTCGTCTGTGGCGACGGTGTCGTTTTCATTTACAATCGGCACGACACCCAGATCAAGCAACGCTTTGAACGTATTTCGTAAATTCAGGTAACGGCGGCGGTTCTCGCTGTCGTGCAGGGTCAGCAGGACCTGGGCGCATGGCAGCGGTTGCAGCGCAGCCTCGTAGGCGGCAGACAGCCGGATCTGGCCCACTGCGGCGGCCGCCTGCGACTGTTCGAGGCTGAGCGGGCCGGTGATGCCAAGCATGCGCCGCCCGAGCGCGATCGAGCCGGATGAGACCAGGATCACCTCCTTGCCCTCGGCGCGCAGCATGGCGACGTCTTCGGTCAGGCCCTTCAGCCAGTCCACCCGGGGTGCTCCGGTCACCGCATCAACCAACAAGGCCGACCCGATCTTGATAACGATGCGTTTGGCGTCGTTCAGACAGGCGACCAAGGTTTGTCTCCTTCGTCCTCTTCCTGAGCGGCAAGCTCTTCCGGGGACTTGAGGCCAATCATGTCCCGCAAAGCGCGCAGAACCTCGGTCGTGCCGATGCCCGCAACGCCTGACATGGCCAACACGTCGGAGCCTGCCACTTGGGACAAGGCCTTGCGGCGAATTTCCAGATCATCCGGTGCCAGCGCATCGATCTTGTTCAGGACGGTCAGGCGCGGCTTGTCGACAAGTCCCTCACCATACATCTCAAGCTCCGTGATGATAGTCTGATAGTCCTCGACAACATCCTCCGCGGTTCCGTCTACCAGATGCAGCAGCGCGCCGGACCGTTCGACGTGTCCCAGAAACCGATCACCGATCCCGCGCCCCTCGTGGGCACCTGCGATCAGGCCGGGAATGTCGGCCACTACGAATTCGACACCGTCCACACCGACAACGCCCAGATTGGGCACTAACGTGGTAAAGGGGTAATCCGCGATCTTGGGCCGTGCATTCGATGTTGCCGCAAGGAAAGTCGACTTGCCCGCATTGGGCAGGCCAAGCAGGCCCACGTCAGCGATCAACTTCAGGCGCAGCCAGATTTCGCGCTCCACGCCCGGTTGACCGGGGTTCGCGCGGCGCGGGGCCTGGTTGGTGGCCGACTTGAAATGCATGTTGCCAAAGCCGCCGTTGCCACCCTTTGCCAGGATGATGCGCTGTCCCGGTTCGGTCAGGTCGGCGATCACAGTCTCCTGGTCTTCGTCCAGAATTTCGGTGCCGACGGGCACGCGAAGCGTGATGCTGTCGCCGTCTTTGCCCGTGCGCTGTTTGCCCATGCCACCCTGCCCGGACTTGGCAAAGAAATGCTGTTGGTAACGGAAGTCGATCAGGGTGTTCAGGCCCTCGACCGTCTCCACGATCACGTCGCCGCCGCGACCGCCGTTGCCGCCGTCAGGGCCACCGTATTCGATATATTTCTCGCGCCGAAACGAAACGGCACCCGAGCCACCGCCGCCGGAGCGTATATGCACGCGAGCAAGATCCAGAAATTTCATGGCACAGGTTTCCGATTGGGGCGCAGGGTCGTGCGATAACCGCCTTTCGCGCGAGCCTCAAGCAAGCAGATGTCGGACAGAGGCTCTCAGTCCATCTGGCGGATGTAGGTCCAGGTCGGAACAACCGCGTTCCGAGAGACGCAGAACGTTTCAGCATCGCCGATATAGTCGAATCCGGCATTCGTCAGAACGCGGGCCGATGCTGGATTATCCTGAAAGATGGAGCCGAATATCTGACGCGCGGCCAATGGGTTCGCATCGAGCAAGGTGCTCACCGCCTCGGAGGCGAGGCCGGTGTTCCACACGAAGGGAGCGACCCAATAGCCGACCTCCGACTGCGCACGATCCATACGTTTGAGGCTGACGACACCAACCAGTTCGTCCATACCTGCATCGCTTGCGTCCATGGCCCAAACCATATCTTCACCCTGACCGGCCATCACACGGGTTACGAATGCGTCGGTCGCGCCGGGCGGCAGCGGGTGCGGGATTGATGGCGTATTCAGCGCCACTCGCTTGTCCGAAGCGTAAAGCTCTATCAGGCCCATGTCGCTGCGGCGCAAGGGACGCAGAAACAGCCGCTTCGACCGCAGGATGGCCTGATGCTGCGTCGTCACCTGGTCCTGCCGATGGGGCGCGCGTTGTGGCGTCATGTCGTTCCTCCTCCGAACAGCACGAACAGGACGCTGGCCACTGTAAGAGCGGCCAGCGTCCACATCAGGTAACGTTCGGCTGCTGTGCCCGAAACGTGTTGTGCGAGGAGGCTGCCGCCCCAAGTATAAAGCGGATGCAAGACGATCTGCGTCGCCAACAGGATCGCGGCAATTGTCACCGTCGCCTGCAACGCTGGCGTGCCGGGCGCGGTGAAGGCGGTGAACCCGCCAGTGATCATGGCCCAGGCCTTGGGGTTCAGCGGATGCACGATCAGCCCGGCCAGAAACCCGGGGGCCTTTGCCCGCCCCTTTAGGGCCAGCCGCATGTTCGCCACGCGCCAAGCCAACCAGATTATGTATCCCGCCGAAACCCACTTCAATGCTTCGAACGCCCAAGGATAACGGACAGCAAGCTCCATGAGGCCGAATCCGGCGGGCCAGATGATAAGCTGCTTGCCGAGTGCGACACCCGCGACGAAAGGCAAGGCCGCGCGCAGCCCGTGGGCCGCGCCCGTCGTCATCAGCGCCATGTTCGCAGGTCCGGGCGTTCCAACCTGGCTTGCGGCGAAGATCGCAAAGCTGAGGGCCGCGACGCTCATCCCTCCTGTCCCGCTGCGGTCCAGTCATCGGCCAGAAGGCCCATGATCAGGTCGTCCTGCCAACCGCCCGGTACCCGTGCTGATTGACGCTCCCGCCCCTCCTCCACGAAGCCGAGCTTGGTGTAGCAGCGGATCGCACGATTATTGTCGGCCAGCACCCGAAGCGACAGACGGTGCAGCCCCAGGCCATCGAAGCCGTGATCGATGACAAGGCGTAACGCCTCGGTTCCCAGCCCCTGCCCCAAGCGCTCACTGTCCAGAAGACCAATGGCGATCTGGGCGCGGCGGTCGGCCACGACATGACTATGCAGCCTGACGGTCCCGATAAGCTCCCCCGCGACGGTGATCATCCATGCACAGGCCTCCCGCTGCTCCTTGAGCCAGGATTGGGCCCGTTCCGGCGTGTAGGCCGCTTTTTCGGCCATCTGCACACCGTAGGCACGCAGTATCGTAGGGTCGTAGCCAAGTTCCATCCGCGCCGCCGCATCGCGATCGGTCGGCGCACGCAGGTGAACCCGCGGACCGGCCATCGTCAGGGGCTCTGTTCCGACCGGAATCGGGGAAGAATGGGGCATCGGAGCCTCGCTTTATAGCAGGTGCGACGGAAGACTTGGAAAACGAAAAAAGGGACCGGCGGTGCCGATCCCCTTAATTTCTAAACCTTAAGGTTCGGCTTACTCAGCGGCCTCGGCGACGGGAAGAACGCTGATGAATGTGCGCCCCTTGAACCCCTTGCGGAAGGTGACAGCACCATCAACCGTGGCGAAGATCGTGTGATCCTTGCCCAGGCCGACGCCCTCACCCGGCCACCACTTGGTGCCGCGCTGGCGCACGATAATGTTGCCCGCGATGGCCTTCTGACCACCGAATAGTTTAACGCCAAGACGCCGCCCCGCAGAGTCGCGTCCGTTGCGGGAGGAACCACCGGCTTTTTTGTGTGCCATTTGTCCTTACTCCTGTTCTGCAGCGAATTGCTTCGACTGATCAATCCAGCCGTCACGCTCGATCCTGCCCTTGAACGACAGAAGGTCGTCCATGTAGGCGATTTCGTCCGATCCCCAAGCGGCGATCTGGTCAAAGTGGAAGACACCGTTCTCGTTCAGAACACCCTCCAGCTTGGGACCAACGCCCGAGATCTTCTTAAGGTCGTCGGCCTTGCCGTCGCGCGCTTCCGTGAGGAGGTTCGCAGGCTTGGCACCTATGACTTCGGCAGCGGCAACCTCAGTGTCGGCGGCCTTTTTCGGAGCAGACTTCTTCGCGGCAGGCTTGGAAGCCGTCTTCTGCGGCTTGGCGACCTGCTTGGGCGCTTCCGCACGCTTCGGCTTGTTCGACGCGGGTGTTGCAGCCGCGCGCTCGGCGACGGTCATGGAACCGGCACCTTGTGCGGCCTTCACACCGGACTTTTCGCCACCCGATGCAAGGATCGACGTAATCCGCAGCAGAGTCAGTTTCTGACGGTGGCCCTTGGTGCGCTGCGACGAGTGCTTACGACGGCGCTTTACGAAGTGAATCAGCTTCTCGCCCTTGATCTGATCGATCACATCGGCCTGAACCGCGGCACCATTGACCAGCGGAGCACCGACAGTGACCTTGTCACCGCCGAGCATCAGAACGTCGTTGAATTGAATCGTTTCGCCAGCTTCGGCAGCCAGTCGCTCGACGCGAAGCACGTCGCCTTCGGCGACCCGGTACTGCTTCCCACCGGTTTTCAGAACGGCAAACATCCGTTCTCTCCTTCATGTTTCTCGCGTCCTGTGGTCCCCCTTTCGGGGCGTTCGCGATTGGCATTCCGTGGAAAGCCAGCCACCTCGGACAGCGTGCCCCGTATGAGGCATACGTAAAAATCAGCGGACCGCGGGAACCCCGAGCGATCACCGGCGGCCTATCCCACGGGCGACGCCCCCTGTCAAGCGCACCCCCTACCCGCCGAAACCCACTGTTCCACCCCGCCCGAAACGGCAAAAACGGCCGATGCAGAGCGCCGTCCGCACATTCTCACCAAAAAGCTCCGGCATGGACTTGCGACCCCGGCGCGGGTTGCATACAGACGCGCCACCACTTGGTGCGGAGAGGTGCCGGAGTGGTCGAACGGGACGGTTTCGAAAACCGTTGTGGATTAACGTCTACCCAGGGTTCGAATCCCTGTCTCTCCGCCATTTTCCTCAAGATGGGTATCCCATAACCATCTGATAGCAGGGTTTCATTCGGCGTTTTCGCGCTTTCGGCGGTTATCGGTCCGCTTGATTTGCTGCACACATGGGGGATTTCTCCGCTATGCAGCGTCGCGCAACGAGGCCGTCTCTACCACCTCCGCCGCCGCGTCCCGCGGCGGGGTAATCCCCCCTAAAATTAGTGGTGTTCAAAAGTGGAATTTTCTCGGCAAGATATCTGAGGAGATTTACGATGAAGAACGGACGATTTAGCGATGCGCAGATCATGGCTGTGTTGAAGCAGGCAGAGGGCGGTGTGCCGGTCTCTCAGCTGTGCCGGGAGCACGGGATGAGCAGTGCCAGCTTTTACAAATGGCGGGCCAAATTTGGCGGTATGGACGCGTCGCTCATCGCAGAGATGAAGGACATGGCCGAGCAGAACCGCCGCCTCAAGAAGATGTATGCGGAGATGAGCATGCAGAATGAGTTGCTCAAGGAAGCCCTCGGAAAAAAGTCTTGAGGCCGTCTCATCGACGAGAGATGGCCATGAAGGTGGTTGCGGTGCGTGGTGTCAGTGTCGCGCTGGCGTGCCGCACGTTCCAGATCAGTGAGACCTGCTATCGTTATAGGCCAACGCTGAGCGACGAGAACGAGGAAAACGCTGATTGGCTGGAACGTTTGACAGCGAACAAGCGCAGCTGGGGCTTTGGCCTTTGCTTTCTGTATCTGCGCAATGTGCAAGGCTATGGCTGGAACCACAAACGCGTCTACCGGATCTACTGCGAACTGGAGCTGAATCTACGGATCAAACCCAAGAAACGGCTGAAGCGTGACAAGCCAGAACCGCTGGCTGTGCCTGACAGGCCCAAAGAGACGTGGTCGATGGATTTTATGGCCGATCAGCTCTCTGACGGCCGGTCGATCCGGACATTGAACGTCCTGGATGACTTCAATCGCGAGGGCCTTTGCATCGAGATCGACTTCTCATTGCCTGCCGAGCGCGTGGTGCGGAGCCTAAACCAGATCATCGAATGGCGTGGAAAGCCCAAGGCTATTCGTATCGATAATGGACCCGAATATGTCAGTGGAAAGCTCATGGAGTGGGCTGAAAAACAAGGCGTTAGGCTGGAATACATCCAACCCGGAAAGCCCCAACAGAACGCCTATATCGAACGCAACAATCGCACAGTTCGTGGCGAATGGCTCAGCCAATACATCTTTGAAACGATTGAGGAGGCACAGGATCAGGCCACGGTATGGCTCTGGACTTACAACAACGAGCGACCCAACATGGTCATCGGCGGCATAACACCTGCCATGAAACTGAAGACAGCCGCCTGAATTCTACGGCTGGACCCCATTAAGAATGGGGGGATTACCGCGGCACCGGGGGATCGAGCTGCGCGAAACTGTCTGGATCAGCCTTCATACCGATTCCGAGACCGTGGCCCGCAGCAAGGCGGATCGCGCGTGGAGCCAGATGATCGAGGCGTGGGAGGCGCGCCTCGTCGGGAAAAGCGCCGATGCGGATGCCCGAATGAGTTCTGGAAGTGCCTTGATCGTTCACTTGGGAGGGCCACAGGAGACGACAGAGGGGATGGCAAGATAAAGCGAGTTCCTCGCCGGCCGGGCCCCTGGCCCTAAGCTGTTGTCTGCACATTGGTTTTTTGGCTCTGTCGTGGTCGGTGCGCGGATAGTGTGCGGCACGTTCCGACACTTTCCTCAATGAATTCCAGACTCTTCCCTGCCACGCCACGCCGCAACCGGAGGGCAATCTGCGCCATGGCCTGTCTTTGCACGCCACGCTGCGATGGCCCTCGGACGGCCCTTGATACGTCCCGATACGACCCCCAATCGTCAGCCCATGACCCGCGACGAGATCGAGTTCCACATTCGCCCCGGCAAGCCCCGGGACCACCAGCCGCGGCTGCCGAGGGTGCGTCGCAAGCCGCAGGGCTTCCTCGCCGAAGTGCACCAGGCCGTGCGACGCGCGGGCGGTGATCCGAACAAGCTGGCCGGAACGGAAAAGGCGAGTGGACGGTTCAATGCGCGCGGCCGTGGTGCGAAAGTGGTGGCCGAGTTGAAGGGCCGGAATCCGTGGTCCCGCGGCCCGGATGGCAGCCGGACGCGTGCCCGGCGGGTGACCGTGAAGGCGCGGATCGTGAAGCTGAACCCGCAGCGGGGAGCGGCCCGCGGGCGGTCCTTCGTCAGTGCCAAGGCAATCGACGCTCATCTGCGCTACCTCGAGCGCGACGGTGTCACGCGCGACAGCGAGCGTGGTCAGGTCTATTCCGCGACCGAGGATGCGGCGGACGGTCGAGACTTCCTCGACCGCGGCCGCGACGACCGTCACCAGTTCCGTTTCATCGTGTCTGCCGAAGACGGCGTCGATCTCTCCGACCTGCGCCAGACCACGCGCGATCTCATGGCCCAGATGGAGGCCGACCTGCAGACGCGCCTCGATTGGATCGCCGTGGATCACTACAACACCGGACATCCGCACAGCCACATCCTTGTCCGTGGTGTGACCGACCAGGGGAAGATCCTGAACATCGCGGGCGACCACATCGCGCACGGAATCCGCGAACGCGCGAGCGAGATCGTGACGCTGGAATTGGGCCGCCAGACCGAGCTGGAGGTAACGGACCAGCTGCGCCGCGAGGTGCAAGCCGACCGCTTCACGCGGCTTGACCGGATGCTGATTGCGGAACAAGAGGCGGCCAACGAGTTCGCCGATCTGCGGCCGGATCACGACACACTGGCGACCATGATGCGCAACCGTGCGCTGCTGATCGCCCGCGCCAGGCGGCTCGAGAAGATGGGCATGGCGACGGAAGTGCGGCCCGGCGAATGGCACATCTCCGACCGTGCCGAAGGCACCTTGCGCGCATTGGGCGAGCGCGAAGACATCATCAAGTCGATGCACCGGGCGTTGGAAGGCAACAACCTCAACGACGCGCGTGGTATCGCCCAACTGGCGGTTCACCGCGACAAGCTGCGGGAGCGGATCACCGGTCGGGTGCTGGCGCGCGACCTCGCGGGCGACGGAAATGGTGACCGGGTGCAGTTGGTCATCGACGGCGCGGATGGGCGCGCGCACCAGATCGAGCTGCCCGCCGAGCGCTGCGATGGCATAAGCTGCGGCATGATCGTGGCCGCCGTGCCGCCGCGAACCGAACCTCGCGCCGCAGACCGGAACATCCTCGCCGCGACGGGCAGTGACGGCACCTACCACCCGTCCCGGCACATCGGGATCGCCAGGGAGGAGAAGATCATCCCCGATCCGGACCGCTTCGTCGCCGCCCATGTCCGCCGCCTCGAGGCCCTTCGCCGCGCCGGGGTCGTGGAGCGCTGGATCGAAGACCACTGGAAAGTGCCGCAGGATCTGCCTGAGCGCAGTCTTGCCCATGACCGGAAATCGCACGGCTCCGGCGCGCGGATGGAACTCCTGTCACCCATTGGGCTGGACAAGCAAGTCGCCCACGATGTCGCAACCTGGCTCGACAAAGAGCTGATGAAACAGGGCGCGCCGAACCTGCGAGAGGCAGGCTTCGGCTTGGAAATGAAGCTTGCCATGGGAAGTCGCAAGCAGGTCCTCGTCCAACGCGGCGACGCGCAAGACCTCGGTGAAGGCCGTGCCCGCGCCCCGCGCGACCTACTCCAACGCCTGGAAGCCCGCGAGATCGACCGCGTCGGCCGCACCATGGCAACGGACCGCGGTCGAGACTGAACACCCGTCAAGCCTGGCAGCCACTTCGGCGGCGAACTGGTCGGCTGCACCCAACTCCCGAGCGGCCGCTTCGCCATGACCGACAACGGATTGGGTTTCAGCCTCGTCCCTTGGAACGACGCACTGGAACGACGTATGGGCCGGCAGATTGCGGGAGTTGGTTTGCCAGGTGGGGGTGTGGATTGGACGTTCGGGCGGAAGCGGGGGTTGGGATTGTGATTGATCCGCGACACACCCCTGTTCCACAATTGATCAGAGCTTTTGGGTCGTGTTGCTTCTTGAGGATAGAATGGAGATGGCGAAATATTGCAATTGACCTTGCCGCGAGCCATTGGCCATCGCAACCGGTTGCGCCGGTTGGCAAAGACCAGGAGAAACTACTTGAGAAGCATTTTTCTTTTCCTCTCACTGATCATTTCTTTCAGTGCTGCAGTCGCTACTGCGAGGGCTGACACAGGTTCGATAGAAGTTAGCGTCACCTACCGGGAACGCATTGCACTACCACCGGGTGCTGAACTCGACGTCCGTCTGGTCGATCTCTCAAGCACCGGCATTGCGACGAGGACCATTTCCTCTCAGCGATATGCCATGTCCACCGTGCCATTGACCGTCGCCCTGTCCTACGATCCCGCCGTTCTGACTTCCGGGTCGGACTACGGGGTCGTTGCATCTATCTTCACGCAGCATGGGCAGGAGATGTTTCGTAGCACTGCACCTATCGAAGTACGTTTCGAGCAAGCCGCGGCTCCGGTGGAGCTAACCCTGACGATGCTGCCCGATAACGACGTGAAAATGGCACCGGGCGCGATTTCGGGTGTGATGTGGACCGTGACGGAGACCTTCGGCGCGCCCTGGGCTACCGACGATCCTGCAACCATGACGATTGAAGCTGACGGAGGTGTCTCGCTTTTTGGCGGATGCAATCGGTTTCGGGGTCAGTTGCAACACCCGGTCGGCGGGCTTGCCTTTCCCGAGAACCTTGCCGGGACCATGATGGCCTGCCCCGATGAGGTCGAGGTGCTCGAGCGGCGCTTTATCGCCGCGTTGAAGTTGGTCAAAGGGTATGTGCGCTACGGAGCCGGTTTGGTCATGACAGATGCGCAAGGGAATGCGATCTTACATTTCGTTGAGACGCCGGAGTGATTGGAGCCGTCCGACCCCGACCTTGTTAAAGCTCAGAGCCTAGCGCATGCCGTTAAGACAACCCTTCTGGAAGCCGGTGTCGCAATGGGCCTTCAGCCGCGCAGTGTCTTCGGCCGACCACCCATCGGGCGCTGTCATCTGTATCCAGGGGCCTAGATAGTCCCGAGCGTAGTAGGCATGGCCATGCCCGGGCGGCGCGCCGAACGACAAAGCCATGTCGAGCGCCAATTGGAACTGGGTGACGACGGGCATGAAAACGAAATGCTCCGACATGTCCTCGGCCGGTGGGTCCCTCATCCAAGGCGGTGCCCGCCACAGCGACCGCGGTTCGTAGAAGACCACGGGATCACTAGAATACTGGAGGAACACGATCCGCATTCCGCCCCACTCGGCCGGGGCCTCGGACGCATCGGCGGTATGTGAGGCATAGCGCACAAGCGATCCGTCGCCGATTGTCGGCAGCACCCAGGGTGAGCCGGGAGCGCGCTGGTTCTGCACGTAGTTCCAGAAGGTCGACGGGAACGGCGGCCCGGCCCAGAACGCGCCATCGATTGGATCGTCGAGCAAACGGAAGAGATTGGTCGCGTGCATCGACGACCATGCCCCGAGGCTGAGTCCGTGAACGTAGAGGCGCGGTCGGGCATCCGCTGGCAGGGTCTTCCAATAGCCGTGCACGACATCCTGCAGTGCGGTCGCCTGCTGCAGCCCGGTGTTGGTCTCGAGTATCAACGCAAGTGGGGATTGCAGGTAGGAATACTGCGCCGCGACCGTCGCGATATCGCCGCCATGCATGTATTCGACCGGATCATGCGATCCGGGGTCCATCCAGCCTGTTCCCGTGGGGCTGGTGATGATCAGCACCTTGCGATCGAACGCCCCCTGGCGGATCAGTTCGGCCAGAGCAAGCTCGGCGCGCTCCTCGGGGGTTTCGCCATTGGCGCGCCCGACATAGACCCGGATCGGGTCCAGAGCGGGTCGGCCGGTGAAGGCGGCGATATCCTCTGCATCGGGGCCGCTGGTTATGAATTCGCGTCCGTATATCCCCATAGCCGCCCAATCGATCAGGGACGCGGCACTGCCGGTCATCCGGGGATCGTCGGGCGGGGGCGCGGCGTTCTGGAACAACTGCTGCGCGGCCTCGTAGCTTTCGTCGAGCCCGGTCACCACCCGGTCCAGGATGCCGTCCCGAGTCACCACAAAGAGGATCAGGACCACAGTGACGAAGCCCAGCACGTTCGCGCGTCGGGGTGGCATCACGCGATAGAGCCATCCGCGGACCAGACGAAAGAACCCCGCGGTCAGCCGACCGACGGCATAGGCGAAAGCGAATGTGACGAGACCCAAGAGCAGGATTGTTGCGAGGCCAAGTGCCTCGGCTTCCTCCATGCCCATCTTCTGCCGGATATCGTTCTGCCACGTCAGGCTCGAGTCCAGAACCCAGAGGAAGAACGCGACCAGCGGGAGAGCTATGAGAGCGGTCAGGATGAGCGCGCGATTGCCCGAGAGGCGTGGCAGATCCGCGGCGCTCCATAACAGAGCGACGATCCGGCCGATCAGGTAGCCGACCGCCATGACCAGACCCCCGAGAATCCCCTGTACGGCAGGCCCGCGTGGAATGAGCGAGGGCGTCAGAGATGCCGCGAAAAAAAGAAGGCCCAGGAGAAGGCAGGGCACGGACAGAGGTCCGATCAGTCTGGCCAAACGCCGATTACTCATTGGTCCCCCTTTTCCGCGCATGCAAAAGGCCCTGCTGTCGACCTTCTTTGCGAGTCCTTTCTAGGCACCACGGGGCTAAACGGGAAGCGTCGCCGCGGGCCCTTAGTCTTCTCGCTGCGGCGCGGGCATATTGATACAATGATCGTACAGATTTTTTTGGTCCTCGTGCCATCTGGCCCGAAAGCGCTTAAGTATTATAACATTATCCTCAACCTGCCAGCCATGCTACGTCTATGAATTCATGATGAAATCCGTCGTTTTCCAGTTTGCCCGGGTCACGGGCATGGTCCTTTTGGCGAGCGTTCCGGTTTGCATGACGCCCGTGCGGTCGGCGGCCCAGACGGAGATTGAAACCTTGGAGTTTTCGTATTTCAAGCTGCGCAACAGGACAGGTTCCGAGGCACCAGCAGAGTTCTATGGCGGCGAGCGGAGCGAACTGAAGGCAGGAGTCTGCAATGTCGGAGAAGTTGATCTTGGCGTTCTCGCGCCGCTGGCGGATGTCGCGCCGAATTTCTTGCGCGAGGAGCTTCTCCGAGTGGAAAGCGTGCGGGAGATCAATCCGACCGCGCTTCTGGATGGGCTCGAAGAAACAGCCGGCGCGCGGGGTTCGGCACTCTACGTGCATGGCTGCTACATCGGCTTCGAAAAGGGTGTCGCCGGGCGGCACTTGTGCAGCAGAATGCAAACCTAATCGGACGGTTCTTGTGGTTTAGTTGGCCAACTGATGGTGCTGCGGCCTACTACACCCATGACGAGGCCGATCTCTACTGGAGCCTGCCCGACATCGCAGACACCATCATTGAATTGGAACGGCGCTTCGGGCCCGGGACCGTCGATGTCATCGGGCACAGCCTGGGCGCGCGCGGTGTCGTGCTGGCCTTGGCCGAAGTGGCGAACCGGCATCCATAGATCCGGCTGGGCCATGTCGTTCTGCTGGTGCCGGACATGGATTTCGGGATCTTCGAGCGCTTCCTGCCCCGTATTGTGCCCGTCGCGGAAAGCATGACCGTCTACGTGACGACCGGGGACAGGCCGCTGGCGCTCTCTGCGCAACTCCATGGCTATCCGAGGCTTCGCGAGGCCGGCAACGACGTGTCCGGATTCACCAGTGTCGAGGTGATCGACCTGAGCGACCTGCCGAGTGAAGGTCCTACCGGGCACCTTTACCATATCTACAGCCCCACGGTCGGCTACGACCTGCGCCAGCTTCTGAACGAGGGCAGGCGGACTTCGATGCGTTCCGGCCTTGTGGCGCAAGGCTCGAATCTGTGGCACCTCCGATCACCAGAGAGCGATTGAGAACGTCTAGATCAGTGGATGACGTATTTCACAATCGACAGAAGCAAACCGACGCCGCCGACGAAAAGCGCACCAAGGATTGCCGGGATGGCGCGGTGATCCAGCACCCAGCCCGCCCGCGCACCGAGCAAGGCCAACAGAGCCACGCATAACACCTGCGACACAATAAGCGCGGTCTGCGGCGCGAACCAGCCCATCCAAGCCACCAGAAAAAGCGCCGTGGGCACATTGGCAACCGCCAGCGTCGGTGTGCTGTGGTGCCACGCCGCCCGCCAGCTGTACCGGGTCATGCGTTTCCGCGCCTCCAGCGCATGACCCAGAAACTCGGCAAAGGCCTTCGCGAGCGTGATCGCCAGCACCGAACCGAACAAGACCACGGCCGTCTCCAGCGGCGGTGCCGGGTGGCCGCCCTGTGCAAGCAAGATACTCAGCACCATGATCGAGCCGTAGATGATGCCGAAAGCAGCCTTGTCCAAGCTCTGCCAGCCGTCAGCCGTGCCGTCGCTCATGTTCCGCGCTCCACTCGCCCATCCTCTTTCGGAGCACGTTTCGCATGGTCTTTAAAGCTTGGGATACTGCCTCTGCGAGCGCTATCGGTCATACCTCTCCGGTCCTGATATGTACGTCCCGCTGTGGATATGGGATGGAGAGACCCGCTTCTGTCAGCGCCTCTTTCATGCGGTGCGTTAAATCCCAATAGACTGTCCAGTAGTCCGAGGTTTTCGTCCATGGACGGCAGATGAAGTTAACAGAACTCTCCGCCAACTCATGGACCCGAATGGTCGGTTCGGGATCGCGCAGAACCAAAGGGTGTGACCGGACGGTTTCCTCTATGACGCGGAGCGCATCGGGGATCGAATCATCATACGAGATGCCAAAGACCAGATCGACACGCCGGGTATCGCTGGCGGTAACATTGGTGATGACATTGCCCCACACGTTCTTGTTCGGGATGACAATGACCTGGTTGTCTGGCGTGATGACCGTCGTTGCGACGATGCTAACGGATTTAACCGAACCACCTACGCCCCCAACGAGGACGTAGTCTCCCTCATCAAACGGCCGGTTGATCATGATCATCAGCCCGCTTGCGAGGTTGCCCAGCGTATCCTGAAAGGCAAATGCAAGGATGAAGGACGCACCACCGATCATCGCGAATAGAGGCGTAACGTTGACGCCCAGCGCCGCCAGGACGAACAGCAGACCTACGGCGATCACCAGCCAGAAGACGGCTGCCACGAGAAATGCCTCAAGTAGCTTGGAGATGTTGGGTACACGTCCGATCCAGCGCCGCGCCAGCCCGCGCGCGGATCGCGAGACGATCAGAAGGGCGACAAAGGCCAGGATTACCACGCCAATGTCCATTGCGATCGCCACGCCGCCGTCGGACCTCGTGAGCCAGGACAGAAAGGCCAGCGCAATGGCTCTGGGACTCGCAAGAATGGTCTCGTTGAAGATAACGGAGTCCCGATAAGCGCGCAGATCGGCAACCAGCGCTTCGTCTCCGCCTTTGCTTTCGAACGCGTCCACGACCATGGAGAACCGCTCGAATAGCGCCGCACGTTCTTCGACCATTCGTGCAAGTGCCTGATAGGATGCGTCGGTCGCTTGCGACGGATCATTCAGCAGAGCAACTTGGCTTTCGGAAATCTCTGCCGTCTTGTCGCGGACGATTCCCAGCCAAGCGGTCGACAACGGGTCCAGTTCGCTCTTGGTCAGCGGGATAAGACGGTAGGCGAGTTCGTCGGTCGAGATGCCGGGCGCAACTAGCTCGACCGGGATGGCGGCGTCCGTGTCTCCGCCTCCGGCGTCCTGGGAAAGCGCCGGGCCGGAGAAACCACATAGGACGAACAAGACCATGACGAAACACCAGGCAGCAGACGTATACCAGGCAGCAGACTTATGTGGTGTTTCGCTTGCAGTGCCTGTCATCAGTCGCGTGTCATCAGGTAGTCTGCGACAGCCTGGTAAGCGGGCAACGAGGTGGGGTCGATGAAGCCGTTCTGAGCCCGCGGGAACGATGCCAGCCGGACCAGCACCATCTCTGCCGTGGGGTCTACATAGATCGTCTGGCCGTGCACACCCCGCGCCGCATAGGCACTGTTGTCGTTGTGGAAGACCCAAAACTGGCTGGTGTAGCTGCCGTTCGGGATGGTGGGGAACCCACCGAACTTACTCTGGTCGCCACCGGCCGCGATCGTCTCGACGACCTCCGCAGGAAACAGGCGCGTGCCATCGGCCGCGACACCGCCATCCAGCAAGAGCTGCCCCAGCCGCCCAAGATCGCGCAAACCCGCGGTGACGCCGCCACCCGCGAAAGGCACGCCCTTGCCGTCGACCGTCTGGTAGGCATCCTGCTCGGCACCCATCCGGCTCCAGAGCCGCTCGGAGGCCAGATCGGTCACGGCCTTTCCGGTGACACGCGAAATCATCCAGCCAAGCATGTCTGAGTTGATGGTCTTGTAATGGAACTCCGCCCCATGCTCGCCATCGGGCGGCACCTGTTGGAGGTACTCCCAGTAGCCGTTTGGCCCGTCGTAGCCCTCGGGCTTCGGCAGTGGGCTTGCGGCGGCGGAATATAGCCAGATGTCGGCGTTCGGATTCGAGTAATCCTCGGAATACTGGACACCCGTAGTCATATCCATGACCTCACGCACCGTTGCGGTGGCAAAGGCACTGTCGCCGATCTCGGGGATCACGTCGCGCACGAGAAGGGTGTCGTCCAAAACGCCCTCGGCCACGAGGATCTCGCCCAGCAGCCCGGTGATCGACTTGGTCATCGACATGATGGCGTGCTTGCCGTCTTCTTCGAGGCAGCCGAAATAGCGTTCGTAGACGACCTCACCGCGGTGCAGGATCAGCATGCCGTCGGTGTAGTTCTCGTAGAGCGACCGCTCCCACGTCATCGGCTCGGTGCCGTTCATCGGCATGAACGTCAGCGCATCTATTTCCGACCGCAGGTCGGCGAACTCCGCAGGTGACGGGTAGCTGAGCGGCGTCGGCGCCCCGAGGCCGCTGCTGATCTCCTCGGTGGGCAGAAATTCCCGCAAGTGGCAGACCGACCAGCGCAACTTGGGGAAGCTGAAATAATTGCTGTCTGGCTGGGTGATCAGCTTGTCCTCGGGGGGCGGGAACCCCTGCATCCAGCCCATGACATTTGGGTCGGACTCTTCGGCCGACAAAGGCACCGATTGCGCCTCAGCGCCGGTTGCTGCGCCGAGTGACATGACAACCCCCGCGACCGTTGCGATGAGTTTAGAAGTTGACGACGACATTCACGAAGCCTCCTGTCCATGGGTCTGCGCTCCCGCCGACGACGTTGTCGAGCCCGGCCCCGGGAAAGGACACCGAGACACCTGCCGTCAGGAACGTATTGCGATTGATGATGCGGCTGTATTCGAAGAACAGATCGTCGGCCAGGTGTGCGTCCGTGACACCCGAAACCACGTTCCCATTCACATCGACCCGCGTTGCCTGGCCGAATTGGACAGGGCTGTTCAACTCGTTTGCCCTGATATGCGCGTAGCGCAGGGTCCACGTGTCTTGCCGCGTCGGCTGAACCCGAAGCGCGAGCGTCAAGGCGTTCACGTTGGAATTGATGAAGGTCGAGGCGGATTTCGATCCGGTGGCCCAGGCGCTTGGGCTGCCTTGATAGTAGAGGGGATCGAAACGCTCGAGCTTTGCCGTGTCCGGATCGTCGCCGGAAAAGGTCTGATATCCCAGGGTCAGGTTTGGCGACCAGGGCAGGCTGGCGAAAGTGTATCCGGCCGTCACGCGACCCGCCCAGGCTTCGAGGTCGATCCTGTCGTTCCACTGGTAGGCGAAATCGCCGGTAAAGGTCCAGTTCTCCAAAGCACCGCTGAACGGGCTGGTCTTGGCGTAAAGACCGAGCGTTTTCGTGTCCTCGCGCGCGCCGGGCGTCACGCTCGGAGCTCCGACCCCGCCCGGGGCGGCTTGCGGATATGGCGAGTCCGAATTCAGCACGTTCACGAATGTCGCGCCCAAAAAGCCGCCCGCGGGGTCATCGAACCGCAGATCGAACCCGGCGAGTTCGTTGTTCCCGTCCGTGGAGGGCAGTTCGTTCGGGTCGAGATAGAATGCGGTCCCGGTCACGTTGCCGAAGGAAAGACGCCCGATTACAGCCATCTCCCATGCCTTGCGGGGGCCGAACTTCAATGCACCCCGCTCGAACCCGCTGGTAGCGCCGTTCGCAATCAGCATGCCTGTGCCGAGCGTTAGTTCACGCGGCCCCAGCGACAGGTCATACGACAGGCCTGTCCCCAGATCGCCCCGGATCGCGAGATAGGCCTCTTCGAGCGTGGTGGCTCCGGTGTCGCCCGTGTCGAACGCGTCCGTACCCCAGGTGTAGGAGGACACCGCGGAAAGTTTGCCGTAGAAAACCGCGCCGGTGTCGAGTTGATACTCAAAACTGACGCCGGGCTTGATGTACCCTTCCAGCCAGTTGGTATCGGGGTCGAACCCGCTGCCAGGAGCGGTCGTCGCAGCTAGGTCCCAAAACAGATTGCGCTCGGCAACGGCGTTCAATCCGAACTGCAAGTGCCCGCGCACGGTCAAGCCATTCTGGTCGTAGAACAGCATGGGGTCGCTGTCCTGCGCCTCCGCTGCGACTGCGCCGGCGGACGCGACAACCAACGCGCCTGCGAAGGCCTTATATGCCTGGCTCCATGTGTTGATGAGGTGGCGGTTGCGGCCAGAGGTTCGTCGCGGACCGAAATGCCGCTTGCCACAGTCAATGTTCATGTTGCGCGACGACCCCCAAATTCACTAATTTATTTATCTTAACTCGCGCTTGGTGTTGATCAATAGGATACATACCCAAAATGGGCGAGGTTTATTGGGAAGGCGGCATACATGCCGACTAAGAACACAGAACCGGGCGAATTCATCAGGGCCAACTTTCAGTCCATCTGGCCCACTCATCTCGCCGGCTTCACCCGACTGCTCGTAAAGCTACGCGATCGGTTCGATGGCGATCTCGACCTCTTGCTCGTGCTGGCCGTGATCGGGGACCGAACCAGGCCCGAAAACTGGACACCCGAGCTTCTGACCTATCGACAAATGACGCAGGGTGGCAGTGACGAACATCGTCAGTATCCGATAAACATCCAGTCGGTTTCCGAATATTCAGGGATCCCACGGGAGACCGTCCGCCGAAAGGTCAGCGTGTTGCAGACCAAGGGTTGGGTTACACGGGACGCAGACGGACGCCTTGCGGTATCCCCAGCGGCAGCGGAGGAACTCGAAGACGCGACCAACGATTCAATTGCATATCTCGAGGCGTTGCTGACCGTATTCGACGCCACAAGAGACCACAGTTCTTAGCCAAATCAGAGCCGTAAGGTCGAGGTGTTGAACATGCAGTTTGCTGCACATTTTGCTGCACAAAACGCAGCACTAAAACCGGCTAAATCTATTAATTTCATATATCTAAGCTGCTTACTCGCAATGACTTTCGGACTGTCTCTCCGCCAGCCTATCTTTTTCGTCAGTGGTGCCGGATCTCCTAGTCCGCCCTTTTTCCTTTTTACATGGCTCATACCGGATTTTTTAGTCGATCTGGATTTGTTTCGATATGCCTCGTATCTGTTCACTGTGCGGTATGAAATGGGGTACGAAATACGACGACGTTAGGCGGCAAGCTAACGCGGAAGCTGGTCGAAAATCTCGGTCCGGGTCAGCATGGGGACGGCAACTGGTTCTATCTGGTCGTTGACCCGTCCGGGGCGCGGCGCTGGATCGTCCGCGTGACAGTCAAGGGTCAGATCAACGCGAAGGGCGCGCCGCTTCGGACCGACTTTGGATTGGGCGGTGCCGACATCGTACCGTTGCCGCAAGCCCGAGACCGGGCACTGGAATATCGCCGCATGGCCAAGCAAGGACAGAACCCGCGCTTCAACTCCGCGCGCGAGGTCCCAACTTTTCAAGAAATCGCCCAGCAGGTCCACATTGACAGAATGCAGACCTGGAAGAACGCCAAGCACGGCCAGCAATGGATAAATACACTGCGAGACTACGCGTTTCCCAAGGTCGGGCGAATGCAGGTCGACAGCATCGGTCAGCCCGAGGTGCTGATGTGCCTGTCACCGATCTGGACGGAAAAGCATGAAACCGCGCGGCGGTTGTCCCAACGGATCAAGACCGCTCTGGATGTTGCGCGTTCGAAAGGCTTCCGCGACGGAGAGAACCCGGTGACTGCGATCCGCGACGATCATTTCTTGCCGAAGGTGAAAGCGAAGGCGAAGCACCACAATGCGATGCACTGGCAGGATGTACCCGCGTTTTTTGCGAATCTTCAGGATCGCAATGCCAAGGCGGCCAAGGCACTGATGTTTACCTGTTTGTCGGGGGCACGAACAGGCGAAGTCTTGGGGATGCGCTGGGAAGAACTGAGCTTCGAGACCCGGACGTAGACCTGCCCGGCGGCACGGATGAAGACGGGCGACGATAATCGTGTTCCGCTGACAGACGCGATGCTGGAGATCCTCGAGCCGTTGCAGGCGCTCCAGTCGGAGGTCGTGTTCGAAGGGCAGAAGCGCCATACGCCCCTCTCCAACATGTCCATGTCGATGCTTCTACGCCGGGTGGGAGTGGACGGCGTTACCGTCCACGGCTTCCGCTTCACTTTCCGCGACTGGGCCAGCGAGGTCGCAAACGCGCCGCGCGAGCTGGCGGAGATGAGCTTGTCGCACATCGGCCTGAATAGCCCCTAGTTTCCTAGACGCCTTCCTGGTTCACGTTGCGCTGTGTGTTTTCGAAGTCGACGGGTGACAGCATCCCGTTTCTGACATGTTTGCG
>NZ_FNPX01000023.1 GCF_900107415.1 Jannaschia faecimaris | reverse complement strand
GCAGTCCTCAACCGTTACACCGCTCCTGGCATACCTGTCACTGAAGCCGAAGGATAAATCCGTCTGGGGGATGGGGAAGTCCGACCCAAAAGCGGTTTGTGCAACAAAGCCCTGCGGTCCGCCATCTGTAGGAAATTTGCACGAAATTACATTTCTGCGAGAAATGCCGAAAAGACCGAACATTGCAGATGGTGTCGCAGGTTAAGCGGTCATCAGCTTGGAAGACAGAGGTTATAAATGAAAAAATAATTGCTTTATCAGAGTATTGAGCCTGACAAATTGGACGCTTTGTAGGTTATATGTCGGAAAAGGTTTGCTGGAGCGGGCGGCGGGAATCGAACCCGCATCATCAGCTTGGAAGGCTGAGGTCTTACCATTACACAACGCCCGCTCAACGGAGTATGACCTATTTCATGAGAATCCTGCGGTCAAGGTTCGACCGACGCGCGAAGGAGATAACGATGACCAAACCACGCGCCGTGATCATTGGCGTCGGAGACGGGCTGTCCGCTGCCGTGGCGCGGGACCTTGGTACAGATCATGACCTTACGTTGGCAGCTCGCAGCGACGACAAGATGCGCCTGCTGGCCAATGAGACAGGGGCGCAGACGGTTTTGCTGGACGCCACTGACGAAGCTGCCGTTGCGCGCCTGTTCGACGACTTGCCGGCATCGCCGAGGGTTGTGGTCTACAACCCGTCTGCCCGGGTGAGAGGCCCCATCGCCGATCTCCCGGTCGATGACGTGCGCGCTGCGGTCGAGGTCACGGCCATCGGGGCGTTAATCGCTGGAAAGCACGCGGCCCGACGGATGCAGGAGGCCGACCCCATCGACGGGACCCGAGGAACGATCATTTTCACCGGAGCCTCGGCTGGTGTGAAGGGCTTTCCGCAATCCGCCCCGTTCGCGATGGGCAAGTTCGCACAGAGGGGCCTTGCCGAAAGCATGGCGCGCGAGCTCCATCCAAAGGGAATCCATGTCGTCTGGGTCAACATCGACGGCGCGATCCTCAACCCCGGACGGTCCGAGCCGGCAGATGCCCCCGGATCAATGCTCAGGCCCGAGGCTATCGCACGCACCTACAGACACCTCATCGACCAAGATCGAAGCGCGTGGTCGAACGAGATGACCGTCCGGCCCTGGGTGGAGAGGTTCTGAGACGCCCGACGAAGCCGCGTGTTGCGCGCTATTCGAAGCTCAGAACTCGGCTTCCTGGGAAACGATGCGTCTGCTTTCGGCCCAAACCGGACCTTTGCGTTTGTAGCAGCGAAGGTCAGCTTCGAGCCCAACATGACTAGTGATGCAAATTGCATAGACGTCCGGTTTGCTCAGAGTTGCCTTTGCAAAGTTGAGGTCCGAGGCCTCGCTTTGAGGGCCCGTTCAGCTCTCAGATGCAATTGCGCCATGCCAGCGCAATCGACCTGCGCGCAGTTTCGTCTGGCTCATTTCCCTCACGGAAATTGCCCATCACGCGGGCAGCATCCAACGAGAATTCGATCCGGCGCGCACCGGGGATCAGTTCCGTGAGACCATCCATCGGGGCCCTAATTAAGATTGATCCGTCACCATAACGGACATCGAGAGACCGTCTGGGGATCACGTGCAGTTGGCCATTGATCATAACCTCAACGGCATTGAGCGGCAGGTCATCAGGGTTAGGGTAGGAGGGCGTCCGCGGCTCCATCGTGATTAGCATCCACTCCCTCCCGGCACCCAGGCAAAACATTGTGATCTGCTCAAGCATCGAGTCAGAGCGGCTCGGCCTTGCTGCCGTGACCAGTCCTGTATTGTAGGGCTCCATGAACCAAGCCGCGAGCCCGCTTCCCGAGGCGATTTGAAGGTCAGCGATCTCTGCCGCAGTCGGATAGTAGAGATTATCGCTCGGCGTTGAGGAGGCAAAAGCCACAATTCGAGAGTCGATCCCCATCTCGACAGCGTACATTACGATCTGTCCCGTGATCGCCTGCGCAACCGAAAGCGTGCTGGCGCGTATGCCGGCCGCTTGCTCGGGAGTGATAAGCTCTGCTTCGTCGCCATTGCCACCAAAAAACTGGTGAAAGCCGAGGAGGTTTCCATCGGTGGGGTAGTAGGGCGAATCCACGAAACGGACTTCCCCTCCGAGAAAGGCATAGGCGCATGAACTCGCACAGGTCCCCGCGCGCACTGAATCAAACCAAGTATCGCAGGGGGTATCGTAGCTTTCGAAGGTCCGATCCGTACGGCCGATATGGGTCGTGAGGCCTGTGCTGCGAATAATTCGGCCCATCTCTAGTCCGGCAGCCAAGTTACCTCCCGGCGAATGCAGCACGAGTTGTCCGCCCGCAACTCCCTCGCGATCTAAGAAGTTTCTGAATTGGTCGGGGGTATCTGGCTGGATCACACCCGCCGCGACGATCCACGCTGATGTACTCATGTTTCCCTTGTTTGTCGCCCAAGAGAACGTCATGGGCGCGTCGAAGGCTTTATACTCAAGGGCTGCAGGGCGGGAGCATGAATCCGACGGTTGCTGCGCAGAAGCACCGGAATCGGCTAGTGTCAGAAAGATCGCAATGCAAACCGACATGGCAACCTTGCCCACACCGCTAAATGTGCTCCGGGCCGTTGCCGAAGCTGAATATTGTCGAAGCACCATTTGGAAATCCATACTCCTGCATCATCACGCATTGGGGTTGGTTAAAAGCAGCTTGGGGCGAGGTTATAGCGACCAATTGAGAATTTCGAGGGAGCTGGACTGCTGGCTCCGACCCCGAGGTGGCAGTTGACAAATATCCTCGAAGAAACTGCTTTTTCTTAGTAGGCAGTGACCCAGTATGGCTGTCCGGCAGCTTTGGGCTGGAACCGAGCTTTGCACCATTTTCTACGACCGTCAGCGTCGTCCGCAGAGCAGTCCTTGGGGCTCAACGTGGGCAGGGTCCGCAACCGGCCCTTACTGGCCGTTCAAACAGCAGTTTGAATGCTGAGATGCGGCTCGTCATTGCGGACTTTCGCTGCAAGTGCATAAATTGTGTGGCCAGAGTCACATAATCGCAGCCTTTGCGGTCGTTGCTCAAATTCTGTTAAGGAACTGTCTTGGGTTGAACGCACGGCGCTAGGGTCAGGACTCATAACCAGAAGATCACGGTTGCGGCGAGGGCAATGGCTGAAAGAAACACAGTCGGAGACCTGTCGTAGCGTGTTGCCACGCGCCTCCAGTCTTTCAGGCGTCCGAACATGATCTCGATCCGGTTGCGTTTCCGGTAGCGACGCTTGTCGTATTTGACAGGCTTTTCGCGGGATTTCCGTCCGGGGATGCAGGGCACGATACCCTTGTTTGCAAGGGCTTCGCGGAACCAGTCCGCGTCATATCCCCGATCACCAAGAAGCCACTCGGCGGCTGGCAGACTGCTTACCAAAGCCCTGGCACCAGTGTAGTCACTGACCTCCCCAGCCGTCATGAAGAACCGGATGGGACGTCCAATTGCATCCGTGACCGCGTGGAGCTTCGTATTCATTCCGCCCTTCGTGCGTCCAATCAGACGGCCGCGCCCCCCTTTTTCGACCGCAGGCTGGAGGCCGTGCGGTGCGCCTTCAGGTAGGTAGCGTCGATGGAGATCGTCCTATTGTCGGGTGCCTCTAACGCAAGCCCCGTCATAATCCTGGCGAAGACCCCCATGTCGCTCCACCTCTTCCAGCGGTTGTAGAGTGTCTTGTGGGGGCCGTACTCTCTGGGCGCATCACGCCAGCGCAAGCCATTGCGGTTGATGAATATAATGCCACTTAAGACCCGCCGGTCATCAACCCGCGGCACCCCATGGCTCTTGGGAAAGTACGGCCGAAGCCGTGCCATCTGAGCGTCGCTCAGCCAGTACAAATCGCTCATTTCGTGCCCCCGAAGTTCGGGCGCTTGAATCAGGGAGCCTCGGGAACTGCAACTAAATCAATGGGTCCTGACCCTAGAGCCCAGAGTGGCCGATGCTGCGATGGTCAGCAATAGCCGCTTTGCTTCGCTACAGGCTGTCGTTACGCACAGTTCCTAAAAAATTTGATAAGCGCTTTGGCTGTTTGCGCAGGTGCCTCTTCGGGTAAGAAATGTCCGCATGGCATCGCTTCACCTTCGACATGTTCCGCATAGTCTTGCCAGACCCCAATGACATCATAGAGCCTTCCAACCAGTCCTTTTTCACCCCACAATGCTTGCACGGGCATCTTCAAAAGCGTTCCCTGGTCATGCGCGTCATGCTGCAAGTCAATGGTCGCGGCTGCGCGATAGTCCTCACACGTTGCGTGTATTGAGGCCGCGTCAAAACAGCGGATGTATTCTGAAACTGCTTCGCTCTCAAACGCGCTGTCATTTCCCTTTCCCCAAGACCTCAATTTAGTGGTCAGGTAGTACCCCGGATCACTACTAATTAAACGCTCAGGTAAGGGTGCAGGCTGTATCAGGAAAAACCAATGGTAGTAGCTGGTAGCGAATGTTCGCTCCGTTTGAGCATACATATGCTCGGTTGGAACAATATCCAGAAACGAAACTGCCGCGACTATATTAGGATAGTCGCGGGCAAGTCGATGGGCAACTCGCGCGCCACGATCATGACCAGCAACAAAGAATTTTTTATGCCCTAGCACGAGCATCAAATCAGCCTGATCTTTTGCCATGGCTCTTTTGGAATAGGGGAAATGCTCGTCGTCAGATTCTGGTTTGTCTGAATCTCCATATCCGCGAAGATCACTTAGCACGACAGTATACCCTGCATCTACCAACAGCGGTGCGACCTTGTGCCAGCATATATGGGTTTGAGGGTATCCATGAAGAAGCAAAACGACAGGCCCGCTGCCAGATTTTCTAACATGCAACTTGATACCAGATGGGAGCCGAATTATCTCGTCGCTAAAGCCTTCTAACATTTTCACTCCGCCTCTCCGCCTCACTATTGGGCACATTATATTTGCAATCTGGTATTTTGGAAAAACCGTTAATGACAACAAAGCCCGCCTAGCTAACTTCTTTCCATCACGCAGACACGGCCTGTTAGCGGCCCAGATCGGACCTTTTTTAGTCGTTCAGCGAAGATCAGCTTGTGAGCCCAAGTCTACCGCAATTCTGCAACACAGCGAATGTCCACCATCATAAGAGACAGAAAAAAACCGTCAATAGCACCTTGGCTTCTCAACAGTTTTTTTGCCGACGTCAAACAAAGTGGTTCACGCATGCTCCAGAAATAAGGGTTTTGGGGGAGGATACATTTGGCAGGCCGTGTCTTATCCGCTTGGTTCTGCGCCCTTACTATCTCGAACGATCTGAATGAGATGGCGGAACTCATCGTCAGGACATGCCTGCTTCCAGAAGTTGATAAACTGGCAGACCAACTGTAGGTTAGAGGCTTCGTAATGGCCATTGCTATCGATGCGATCCGCCGAGGGTCGCATATTCCTATCGTCATCATATTGAAACGGAATTCCAGTAATCGCGCAACGCTTGTCCTGACTCTCCAACAAATCCGATAGCAGCCTTTCAAGTTCACTTTCCGACATTTTCAGGTCTTTTTTCTTAACCGTTGTGGCGACTGCCTGACCGTTAGAATTTTTGACAGTGTTCAAAATAGAATACTTCATATCCGCAACGGCTTTCTCCCACCTATCACCAAAGCGCACCTTTCCAGTGCCAGTCGAATTTGCTACGGACGTACCTCCTAGATCGAGTGCCCACCACAGTGCATCCAATGTCCAAAGATCGCTTCCAAGTCTATCTGCGAGATCACGCAGCAATTGGTTTACCGCAACGTATTTATCACCAGTCGTTGTTGCACCACGCGAAATAACCGGCCAAAGGCCTAAATGTCGAATAGCTTTCTCGGAAGTGCCGTTCCATACCCCGTATTTGTTCGGATAGGCCACATGCAGTATGGCCGAAAACTTGGCAACTCCCATACCTGGAACCTCAACGACCATATTTACACGGTCTCGTATAGGCCTCGTTTCGTCCACAAGGACGCTGAGAGCTTCGCGCAATCTATTCATGTCGGCATAGACTTCGGGTTGGCGTTCCAGCCCTGTCCAGTGCTTGTTGTGTTTGATGCTCAAAAATTGTCGGAAGGTTTTCTCTTCCAGTTTGGCCACCGCGCTCGGCAAAAATTGTGGTCCAAAGCGCCCCAAAACTTTGTCACGTTCGCTGACGATCTTCTGGATCTCCAAATCGTCTTTGATCCTTTTCAATTCCTCAATGACACTTGGGTTCACGTTATTGCTCCACTTGATATCTTTAAATAATTCACAGCGATACTGCCAAGACTTTAACAGAGATTGCCACGACATTATATTTATTATTGCTGAAAACCAAGCGCTTGCATCGCAGGCGAAGTCACCTTTTTGAACGACCTCCTCAAAATTGACACTCGCGCACTCGCAGCGAATTCATACTTTGTTTGCAGAGCGGTCATTGGTCATGCAAGCGCGAAGAACTGGTTTGAATTGTAGTCTTTCATCCTGTGTCGACCGTTCGCTTCGGGAAAACTGTGCTGCACCGCCACGATGTGTTGACAGTCTGATCGTAGTCGCATCGATGCCCGCAGTCGCCACCGCCAGGGTCGCGGCGACCAAACATCGATGACTAGGGTCAGGACTCATAACCAGAAGATCACGGTTGCGGCGAGGGCAATGGCTGAAAGAAACACAGTCGGAGACCTGTCGTAGCGTGTTGCCACGCGCCTCCAGTCTTTCAGGCGTCCGAACATGATCTCGATCCGGTTGCGTTTCCGGTAGCGACGCTTGTCGTATTTGACAGGCTTTTCGCGGGATTTCCGTCCGGGGATGCAGGGCACGATACCCTTGTTTGCAAGGGCTTCGCGGAACCAGTCCGCGTCATATCCCCGATCACCAAGAAGCCACTCGGCGGCTGGCAGACTGCTTACCAAAGCCCTGGCACCAGTGTAGTCACTGACCTCCCCAGCCGTCATGAAGAACCGGATGGGACGTCCAATTGCATCCGTGACCGCGTGGAGCTTCGTATTCATTCCGCCCTTCGTGCGTCCAATCAGACGGCCGCGCCCCCCTTTTTCGACCGCAGGCTGGAGGCCGTGCGGTGCGCCTTCAGGTAGGTAGCGTCGATGGAGATCGTCCTATTGTCGGGTGCCTCTAACGCAAGCCCCGTCATAATCCTGGCGAAGACCCCCATGTCGCTCCACCTCTTCCAGCGGTTGTAGAGTGTCTTGTGGGGGCCGTACTCTCTGGGCGCATCACGCCAGCGCAAGCCATTGCGGTTGATGAATATAATGCCACTTAAGACCCGCCGGTCATCAACCCGCGGCACCCCATGGCTCTTGGGAAAGTACGGCCGAAGCCGTGCCATCTGAGCGTCGCTCAGCCAGTACAAATCGCTCATTTCGTGCCCCCGAAGTTCGGGCGCTTGAATCAGGGAGCCTCGGGAACTGCAACTAAATCAATGGGTCCTGACCCTAAGCGATCCACCAAGGTAAAGATAGTCGGACGCAATACCGGTGCCTTTTAAGAATGTCGCAGACGAGTATCGGAAACGCCATCCCTGCCCTTAACCGACCTTGGCTCACTCCGCCGCGAATGTCCTCTCCCGGCCAAAAGCAGCCGTTCGTGCAGGTCGCAGCGAACGGCCGCTTAGAGCCTAGAGCGCCCGATGCTGCAAAGGCCACGAGTGTCTGCTATTTTTGAATTCGAAGATGCTGGAAAAACCCAATTCACTTTTGCCGAGGGACTATATCAGCTGACTTTCTTAGATGCTCAGCCTTCGTTTTCGCTTGGTCAAACCACATCCTCAAGTCAATCAACCCTCTTAGGTGTTCTTGTCCAAATCCCCGAAGGTGGCATGCAACGCAGCCATTTCGGGTCAAACTTGTTACAAGAAACACTGTAGACTATTTGGCTTCAGTATTTTGAAGACCGCACGCGCCAACCGAATTTCATATCATTTCGTGAGAGTTTCGTCCGGTTTTCCCGACCCAACTGGTCGTTTGTGCGAGCAACGAAGGGCACAGTCAAAAATTCGTACTGTCTGATCTTGGGAGGAAAAACATGAAGAAATTTTCAATAGTCGGATTGTTTTTTGCGACCACATTGCCGTCCGCGGTCCTGGCGCAAAACTTTGAGATCATCAAACCTACGGAGTCTTCGTTTGAAGTTACTGAAACAGAAATTCGTGTCGAATTAAGCCAAAATGGCTGCTCTGCTGGCTATGAAACAGCTTGTTCAATAGACTTTTTTCAACGAAGTGAGTACGTTTCGACCCATTCACACAAACATGGTGACAGGGTCACTTATAGCTGGGAAATTTTCGTGCCTGAAGATTTTACTTATAACGCGCTTGGCCATTATCTACGCGCTGTTAGGTTCTTGGACGGGTCGGGGCATTCAATATTTAACTTTCATCTAAACACGGAAGTTGGGTACACCATCGGTCAAAACACCTGTATTGGGCTTGAAGGTTTTGGTGAGTGGCACTTGGTTGAAGTGCACGCAAATTGGGATTCGACCGAGAAGAAAAATATCAAGGATAGAACCCCAGGCGAAATCCGCGTGGAGTGTGACGGTGTAGAAGTGCTTTCGCGGTCTGGTCGCCCGAATATTGGTATTGACGAAGAGGTTTGGCTTGCTCTGGGATTGATCGGTTCGACGCCACTGGCCGATGGCGATAACACAAAGGTACTATTTCGAAATGTCAGTATTGAAACCCAATAGTGATTCCAGCCGTCGCGGCAAAAGCTCACGGGCTCTCGGCTTATGCCGAAGCAAAACCCACTGAACGTAAACGTTCTTCCAATAGGTCCACATCTTTCGAGTTCGAAAATGGCATATCGCGAAAATGACTAAAGGGAAGGTCGATCCTTGCCAGAAGGCTTTGAAATTGTGGCGTGTCTGTAATGTTCGTCCTGCCCGCTGCCGATGCAGCATAAACCAGAGCACTCCAGGAATCTGAAGGATTGTACTCATGCCCTTCAAGTGCAGCCGCAAAAGCTTTATCTGAGCTTTTCAGCAGCATTTGGCCAATCGAGATCAGAGACATATAGTTTGGGTATTGCGGGTCTTTTGGTCCCATCAAGTTAATCTCATTCAAGCGTGAAATGCCTTCTGTCGGATGGCCAGCCAGAATGTCGCTTGTCGCGATTGTCAAATGGGCCAGATGGAACGTTGGGCTGATGCCAAGAGCACGCTCACAATCACTGCGCGCACCTTCGTGGTCCCCCCTTAGCCACATCCGTAGATTCCCACGCGTGCGCAATACGAAGTCAATATTCGATCCAAGCTCGACCGCTCTGTTTGCAAGTTTGAAGACGTGTTCAATGTCATCCGGCAAAGACCGGAATGCAACCTGAGGGGTCAGCTGCGTAGCCATTGAGGCGAGCATTGCCAAGGCGATTGGGTTCTCGGGCTCTAACTTTACAGCTGCTTCCAACGCTGCTCGCGCTTCTACCCAATGCGGAATTTCAAATCGACACATGTGAAACGCCGCTTTAGACAATAGTGCTTGGGGGGCAAGTTCTGCATTGGGACGGTTCGCAAAATGTTTGCCACCAAACATAATGGTATGGATACGAAGCAAGTGTGTGATTTTTGCGCTCACCTGCGCTGGCAAGTCGGATATGTCTTCTGAGCTGTAATCCCAGGACTCGGCAAAGATACTCGTGCCATTATCTAGTGATTCCAATTGGATAAAGACACGGTAATCACTTCCCCTTTTTCCAACGCGCCCACTGATCAAATACTGCGCATCCGACCTGTGGCCCGCATCCGTCGTAATCTCCAGACCGGATCGATGAGAGAGAAAAATGGCAAGTTCTTCACCGATTTCTTCCGCAATTTCAGAGGCCTCGAGATCGCCTTGGGTGGAGCGCAACTTGGAAATAAGCAGTCGTGGACGCGCAATGGGATTGACCGGGACGTCGAGATCGCTGCAAAGGCTATATCCGCGACCCACGGCAGTCTTGACAAGCGTCCGATCTACATCGCCCAAAGCTGCTCTGATGTCTTTGATGCATTGGACAAGACTGTCGTCAGTCACAGCGATGTCAGGCCAAACTGCTGTTATGAGGTCGTGCTTAGAAACGATCTGCCCAGTGTTTAAAGCTAGTTCCAGGAGGACGCGAAGCGATTGGTCGCGAATCGGGATGACCTGTGAGAATTGGTCAGCAAGCGTTGCCGTGTTCAGGTCGAAGACCTTGTCACCAATACGTAGTCTTGGGTGGCAGTCTGCTGCTTCCTCCGCTCCCTTGCCCTCCAAAAATCAATCCTCCTCGGGCGATCTCTGATACCGAATGTTGCAGATACGTCGTCGCCATACGTTGGCCCGAAAAGCCGGGCCATATCAAGAAAATTCGGAAGGACCCGGTTATCATGCCTCCGCGTTTTAATTGTGAAAAATCTTCCAAAGCCCATCGCTCTGAAATTGCAGCACTGGTTCTTTGTTGTAATTTTGGAGTTCTAAAAAGTGGCAGGATGACCATTGCGGGGAGATGCCCAAGTAAGCCGCTGGACTTTAGCTCTGTGGAATTTGGTCAAAATTCAGCGCCTTCGACTAGCGGTTTCCCAAAAGCTGCCATTTGAGAAACTGCAGCGAATTCCCGCTTTGTCCGCATAGCGGTCACTGGCGTTCGTCGCAGCGAACGGCAGCTAAGAGCCTGAAGCGGACAGAGCAAAAATTAACTAAAGTCGAATTGCATATAGTCAAAGTAGTCAGTCAGCTCGATAGGGTCGGAACATTCCGGGTATCTTTCGATGAACCTAAAGCCGAGGCTTTCATAGATGCGGAGCATATCTTGATTGCCTGTTACCGCATTCACCAAAAGGGTGCGCCAACCCATCTCCCGAGCGGCCTCCATCCGTGCGTCCACCAAAGCTCGACCAAGGCGGTTTCCACTTGCTTCCGGTCGAACAAAAAGACGCTTTAGCTCTCCGGCATCTGGGCGGGCTTGTTGCAGCGTGCCACACCCCACAAGGCGGTTTTGTTTGCTATATGCCAAAACCAGGCGGCCGGTTGGCGGCAAGAACGTCTGAATATTTGCCAGAACGGATGATGCCATATCCTTTGGTTCATTTCTCGCAGACCCACCTACTAAAGAGAGTTTATGCAGGACGACGGCATAATACTCGGTCAGAAGTTCTTCCAATGCGGGTTTGTCATCTACTTCGGTAACCAAATCTATCCGATATTCCATACCGACCTCTTTTGATGCTCAATAAAGACAGGCAACTTACACCGCTGTTCCGCGCCAACATAGTAAAATTTGCCTGGGCATTACCCAACGATACAGCCTGGAATTCATTGTTGCATCTTGTGTCGACGATGGCAGCTTTGTCCGCATAGCCGTCGTTCATCGCTGCTGCAGCGAAAGTCTGCTTCCCGCCCTTCTGCGCGGGACACAGTGCGACGAATAGATTGAGGTCTCTGGTGCCGAGGTTTGAGGTCTACCGGATGCAGAGCCGGAATGCCGCGTCGAGTGAGGCCCGGTCAGCTTCAGTCGGATCGGTCCGCAGGTAGAACATCGCGCCGATCACCGCCGGAAAATCCACGGCGATCAGAACCGGCCCACCCTTCAGTAGCTCGACGCCTTGCCCATCGAGTTTCAGCTCCGCAAGAGGAAGGCCGTCTTCCATTCGGATGGCAACCGCGTCGCGACCATACGAGGCCGACTGACCCGTCGCTTCGTTATCCATCCTCCAGCCGGACAGCTCCTCCGCGATCATCTGGCGGGTTCGCGGATCGACGCCATTCGCCGAGCTGACCGACGAGAGCAGAATGTAAGGCACCCGCTCCTTGCAGTAGGCGGTGACCTGTCCGACGGCGGACCGGCCCGCAACATTCTCCGGTAATGCCGACCAAGTGATCACGCCGGCCCCGTATGGCTCGAAGGCAAAACCCCGAAAGCGATCGGGCGTCACGATCCTGAGTGCGGTTCGCTCGTCTTGGTCGGGCTCCCACATCTCGTGCGGCAGCGCCTCGCTAAGCCACGTGAAAAGGTCGGGCTCCGCCCCCATCTTCATTATATAACCCAGCACCGTAGCGCCCATAAGTTGTGCCGTGCTCTCAGTCATGTAGACGCTGTCTTCCTTTGCGAAGGAACCGCCCGCGGAAGAAAACTGGTGGAAGCCGAGACGGCTCTTCTCCGGCACCGTCCGGCGCACGCCGCCGAGAAAGGCGATCGCACAGGCCGAAAAACATCGGCCAGCAGCCGTATCATATCCAGGCTTGCCCGTTGCCGGATCGAGCGGATGCCTCTGCACCGTGGTATCGAGACCGGCTTCGCGGATCATCTGTCCTAGCCGCAGGCCGCCGACGAGGCTTCCGCCATCACTATGGAGCGCCATGACGAAGCGGAAACCGTCGAACGGCTCCGTTTGGAGAAAAGCCTCGAAAATCTCGGGCGTGTCGCCGGTGATGTCTCCTTCGGCTACGATCATGTTAGTGTGGTTCATGTAGACCATTTCGAAGGTAATATCTTTCGCAATGACCGCATGCGCAGGCAAGCAACCGGTCACCACAAGCGCGAGACGAAGAAATTCCCTGATCAATTGACCATCCCTTTTAACGATAGATCTGATGAAGAAATAAAATTCGCCACTCTCTTGTCAATTACGCAGCAACTGGCGAACCGTGTCTACTGGAGGCAGCGCTGCTGGAATACGTTGAGCGATATGGGGCGACTGAGAAGGCCCGGCTCTGGTTTTCGAGCCAGCGCGATGACATCGAAATCGCGGACGGCGTGCAGTTCAGTTCGAAGGGTACGACCGCAACTCAGCTGCTGCCTCAGAACAATATTCCTGGAGAGCACTGCCCCAAGAAGGCGCTACACGGGTCCGGATGCGCTGACGGCAGGCATGTCAAATTAAATGGATGAGGCTCTCGCTCCACTTGCGAGGAGCTGACACTCCGGGCGGGACGTGAACCTTCGCTGCGCGCGTCCATTGTCAAGAGATTGGGCATTACATCGGAGAGGGGTCACAACCCGGTCTAGCATCCCCGAGGTGTTTGAGCGAGTGCGCCAAAACTCGACGGTTTTCGTATCGCCCTGCCACATGTAGACGGGTTACCATGCGATGCTTAATCCTTTTTCTGCTGTTTGTCCCGTGGGCGGCTCTCGCTGCGCAGTTCGAGACCTTTGTGCTCAGCGACGACCCATCTGTCCCGACCATTATTCACCTCAAGGGCGAGATCGAGAGCGGTGATGCAGAAGAGTTTGAGCGGCGCGCCGCAAATAGGGCGAAGGTAACGCTGATCCTTGAGAGCCCCGGCGGTCTGGTAGCGGAGGCCCTCCGTATTGGTGCCACCGTGCGGCTTCGGGACTTCTCTACGATGGTGGCTGCAGATGCCGAATGCTATTCCGCCTGCGGGCTCGTGTGGCTGGCTTCGCAACGACGCTACATAGCGGCCTCTTCTCAGATCGGCTTCCATGCGGCTTATCGTCGAGTTGGTGACTACCTAGAAGAGAGCGGAGAGGCCAACGCTTTAATCGGCTCCTACTTGACGCATCTCGGGCTCCGCATCGAGGCTATCCGGTTTTTCACTCGCTCCGGCCCACAAGAGCTTGCGCTTCTGACGCCGTTCCGGTCTCGCGCTCTTGGCATTGATATCTATTTGCAAGACGGGGGGCGCGTTACCCCGCCATGGGAGAACCCGACTGTCGATCGCATGGCAGCCGAGAAGGTGAGCCTCATAGTCGCAGGTTCAGTCTGCGAGGAGCTTCTCGGAAAGTCAGATGACCGGATTATGGCGCGAGTCGAGGCGCTCGACGACGAAGGCATGAGCCTTGTCGGGGACTTTTGGCACGAGCTTTGGCTACGCGAGATCGATCGCTACAAGCCTACGGGCCCAACATACACTCTCGCAAATGCGTGCGTGGTTGCGGAGCAGGCCACCCGAGAGTTCGGATACCAGCTGCTCGATGGTCCGAGCTTTGACTGCTCGCGCGCAACGACGACGACAGAGCTCGCAATCTGCGGCGACGCGAATCTTGGAGCGAAGGATCGGGTGATGAGCAACCTGTATTTCTTCATTCTTGAATCAGGGAACCCGAAGATCGAGGTTCCGAAGTTCCGTGAATTTCACGCAGATTGGCTCCACCGCCGCAACAGCTGCAGAGCGAATGATCGCTGCCTTCATGGAACCTACGATGAGTTGGTCAAGCTCTATGGCGCGATCCATCTCGACACGGAAGCGCGGTAGCCGACAAGCGGCATTGGATCCGTATCGCGCACAGCCCGATTCAGGGATCAGCGCAACTGTCTACGGGGGGCTTACCCGCCTACAGTCAAAGACGACGGTGTCTACCCTTTCGCCAACTCATGCGAGGCGTAGCATTGGTCAAAGAGGGCTCCAAGCAGACCTTAGCTGCGCGACGCATGAAGGGCCGATCTGGGCGTATTCCGTTGAAAAACTCGTCCCGTGAGTTCGAGCGGTCAGAGTGGCAGAACATCCTCCCGCACGTTCCTGCTCCTGCAAACGATGTTCCCCGAGGGCGATTTCCGAAGAACAGTGTCCTGTAATTTTGAGCTGATTTTGACTTGGCCGAGTTTTTCAACGGAATAGGCGGGAAGCGGACTTTCGCTGCAGCAGCGATGAACGACGGCTATGCGGACAAACCGGCCTGATGCATTTGCAGCGAACATTGCTACGACACACCGGTCGAAACAGCGACCGAGTTGCGGCAGTGCAGCACAATTTCCCGAAACCGGACTTTCACGACATGCCAAATCGACAGAATCCAAACCGACCGTTCGCTGCGCCCGCGTCCGATGTCTCAGTTGTGGGACAAAGCGGAAATTCGTATCGCGAACCCAACCTACTCGAAGGATACTGGAGACTGCGGCGAACGGTTTATGGTCAGATTGAAAACATCAGGTCTCGAGTAATGCCCCGCCACATCGAATTTGCGCCGAGAAGCTTTTGCGGCTGAAACATCGACCTCAGCCACCAGCAGTCCCTTTTCCTTGTGCATCGGCCCAGCAAGAGCCCCTCCAAAAGGCTGGTAGATCACTGCGTCCCCCGGGTTGATCCACTCATCGGCATTGGGAAACAATTCATCGCGATAGATAACCGATTCCGGAATATCCGAAGCTTCTAATGATGTGGCGCATCCGACGACCCAGCACCCTCCCTCGCGCGCAATATGTTGCATAGTGGCTAGCCAAGATGAGCCACTGTCCCAAGTTGGTGCGCAATATATGTCGATGTTCTGGGCATAGAGAGCGAAACGGGCGAGGGGCATGTAATTTTCCCAACAGAGCAGGGCTCCAACGCGCCCGACTGCAGTCTCAACGACCCTAAGCGTCGAGCCGTCACCAAAGCCCCACACCATACGTTCGGGGTTTGTTGGCATGAGCTTTCGGTGATTGTTCAGAAGTTTCCCATCAGCATCGATGATGGCCACGCTGTTGAACAAGGTGCTACCACTCACAGCACCATCCAGTTCCTGATGCCCAATCACGACAACAATACTGTGTTCCTTTGCGGCTTCCTTAATGGGAGCAAGGTCATCCTTGCTGAGGTCGACCGAGTTCTCTTGTGAAAGCGCAAAGAGTTCGTCAGTCTTTTTCATATCAGCTCCGGGTGACAGACGCCAAACGAAGGTCGGGTACCCAGGAAGCCATGCCTCGGGAAAGACTATCAAACCACAGTTTTGCTTCGCGGCATCAGACATTAACTCAACCGCGCGCTGAATGGATTTAGCCTTGTTCAGATAGACCGGCGGTTGCTGTACAATGGCAATTTTCATGGTGGCCCTCCCAAGCATATGATTGACGGTAGTCTTTCGTCTTTAACAAAGTAAACCCGCCTTGGCGCATCTCTGTCGCAATCGGCCTGCTCGAACTTGAAGCATGATACTGACATCTATGAACGTTTCCGCTTTGGGCTCTGTGCCGTCGTTCCGTCGCCGTTCGTCTAACAACCGTTTCCAAAAGCCGAATGTCCAATTGCCGGGCCAAGCCGATGAAATGGATGAAACATCTGCATTTCGGGAACAGCGGCTTTCGGGACGCGGTTCAAGCTCGACCCGCTGCACCGCCGCAAGACCGCTTCGAGCCCAGATTTACCTCTTAACTGGGCCGCCTGTTGCTCGAATTGAGAGAAGTGTGCGAATGTTGGACGGAAAACTTAAGGGCACAACCAATGACAAAGCCAAGATTCTCGCAACCAATGCGAAACTTACAAGACCAATTCGATACACGCCGTTTGGCTGACAAGGTTGCCGAGTATGTATTCCATGAAGAGTTTTCGGAGGCGGATCGGAAGCTAGTTACTGAGGCAATGTTCTTCTTCATGGCAACAAGCGATGCGGACGGTCAGCCGCAGTGCTCATACAAGGGCGGCCCCAAGGGATTCGTGAAAATCACTGGCCCGTCGGAGCTCGTGTTTCCCTTCTATGAGGGCAACGGCCTTTATCTATCGGCCGGGAATATCGTTGAGACTTCGAAAATTGGCCTGCTCTTTATTGATTTTGAGAATCAGAAACGAATGCGGGTCAACAGCACCGCCGAGATTGTCGAAGGACACCAAGCGTTAGAGGGTACGGTAGCGGCACAACAAGTGGTTCGTGTAAACGTCACAGATATTCATCCAAATTGCCTTAGGAATGTTCACAAAATGCAATTGGTCGAGACGTCTGACTTCACCCCTACTTCCGCCGACAGGGGTGTTAAGAAAGCCCCCTGGGGCGATGGCTTCAAAGACGTTCTTCCGGATCATATGAAACCAGATCACATGAGATGGCTAGGATCGACATTTCGCAGTCCTAATACTCAGGTATGTTGGCTTCGTCCGCATTTCAGGCGTTTATCACGACACCCTGTGCTGCCTTCTGGCGAAAAGTCACTTTGTCCGCAACTCGGTCATAGCCCCCATCGCACGGATGATGGCAGGGCGTTCAGGACACTCAACATCTTGGATGAACACAGCCGAGAATGCTTGGCGATCCGGGTGAAGCGGAAACTGAACTCGACTGAGGTTATCGACGCTCTGACAGACCTGTTCATCTTGCGCGGTGTGCCAGCCTACATCAGATCAGACAACGGCCCCGAGTTCATCGCTGAGGCCGTCCGGGACTGGATCAAAGCAGTCGGAGCAAGGACTGCATACATAGAGCCAGGGTCACCCTGGGAAAACGGATATTGCGAGGGCTTCAACGGGCGAATGCGCGATGAACTTCTGAACGGTGAAATCTTCTACTCGCTGCGCGAAGCCCAAATCATCATCGAAAGCTGGAGGAAACATTACAACACCAAGCGACCCCACAGTGCATTGGGCTACCGCCCACCAGCACCAGAGGCCATCGTCCCGATGGACCAAAGGCCAATCATGCACTAACTTTCAAATTGGACCACTCAAGTGGGGCTGCTCAAAGGCACTGTACAGACATCCGTCCTTCGTGCGGCGAATGGCGGATCGAGCCGCCGTTCGCTGATCATCAGCCTACTGTTATGCTACAGTGCGGCCTGCGCGTTCTGGAGGTTTCGCCGTAGGGGTTACCACGTCGATCTTTCTGCTGTTCCCTTGGGTGAAGCAGCCAAATCGGCTAGAATCGGCACCTTGCCACTCAGCATGGAGAGCATGGTGACGAAAAAAGTCTGCCCAGTCAGCGATATGTCTTGGTCGGAATAGCTCGTGTTATTCCATTCCTTCCACGATCGAATCTCCACACGCATCAGCAACTTCCGAGCGATACTTTTCGCTCACATTGTCGACCCAACCAGCCTCAACCACGAAGTTGTCGCGCTGATACCGCGATTCTTCCTTCAACAAGGCGATCTGTGCCGGCTCTTGTTCGGCCTTGACGACGCAGAGCGGTGTGAACGCCTGAACAACTGCAGCTTCTGCGCTGGCGGTCTGCATCTGGGTCGCCGCTCCGCCGGTCACCCATCCACCCCAGGCAAATCCGATAACCATCGCGACGATGGCACCACCGAAGGCACCCCAGATTGCGGGTTTAGTAGATTCGGGAATATTCATTGTTGATCCTCGTTCCTGTCAGATTTCGGTCGTGAAGGACGTGCCTGCAACGACGGAATTTTTGGGACAGAATGCATTCCGCCCTCTGTCGTGAGGGGTACCAAGAAGACAATTTGATCACACGACTGTTAATCACGTTTCTGATGACGACGCGCGCGAGGCCAATCCCAGTCCTTTTGGTTTCGTAAATAAAACGACAGATCCGGCCAGGCCGAGATTTTTCCGCTAGAAAGCCTTGGGAAACGACCCTGACCGCAATAATTCGGGTTGGTCTACCCTGGCAGATGACGATTTCGCATAGTTCAATTTATCGGCCCACGATCGCAGCATAGAACGCCTGCCGACCTTCACGCCAGCCATCCGGCAGAAGCGAACAGCGATCGCGCACTTGCAGCGAACGTTCGAAATTTCGCATGGCCCACACTGGCGCAGGCCGCAGCGAAGCCCGTTCTCCGCCCTTGCTGCTTTCTAGGCGGATGGCTGAGCTGGGCTCAAAGCCTCCGTTCGCTGCAAGCCGCTCCGATGTCTGCTATGCGGGACAAAGCCGCCTGATGCAATTGCAGCATGTGTCGCCGCTGCCGTTCAGCCAGAACGGCGACGGCGTCGCGGCGGTGCAACACAAATTCCCCAAAGCGGTCATCCAATGCGGGCTGATAGGGCGAAACCCTTGGGTGACTGACGGCGCGGACACCTGCCTCTGCGTCGCCGAGGGCGAAGGTCTCGCTAGCATTGCAATTCTGAGGTTAAGAGACTAGGTAACGCTTACAAAGTCGTGGTCTTCTGCGGCATAGGCGCATCGCCTGCCAGAGCGTACTGCAGTCTTCTATCATAAAAATTCAGCTGTCACGTCCCATTGCAAGGATCTTGTGTTTGGGAGGATTGCCGATCTTATCGGGCACAACGGCATCGCCTGTGCGGTAAGTAGATCCATTTCTGGTGTCCGCATACGCCCGCGACTTGCAAGCAGATCTAAACCGCACCTGCCAATTACGCTGCCTTGGACGCAGCCCGTACACAAGATCAGGTTTGTGTAAGACAAGACAAAAATAGTGAGGCGGCGCTTTCTCCGTCAAAGGCACAAAAATGACTTTTCCAGAATGGACGAAACCCGGCATCGACGGTGCTTTGGGTGGCGCGATTGCGGGCTCTATCCTTGGCTTTAATTGGGGTGGCCGGATAACGAGCGGCAATGCCCAAACAATGGCACGGAACTTCGCAACTGATGAAGTAACGTTGGCGATGGTGCCGGTATGCCTGAACATATCAGCGGTCGACCCAGAACGTACGGCCAAACTGGCCATCCTTCAGGGTGTCTCTGGATTTGGTCGCCGGAATGCGATGATGGACACTGTTTGGGCGACCCACCTGGGCTCCGACAAGCCAAACCGCAACCTTGCAGACGCTTGCCTCGCGGGGCTTGGTCTGGATGAATCATAATTCAATAACAAAGCTGAAACTGCCCCAAACAACTTGCGGGACGCGTATGTCGGCAGACACCGGAATTATCTGGGTCCTCTTTGTTGGGTCCATCTTCGCTCTGCTCGTGTTTGCAATGCCTCCATTTGTCCAATCCATACCTGAAAACGCCAACGCAAAGAGCTATGGTGACGGTTGAGAATGCAACAGGAACTCCCAACAAATCAGAGAATTGTGCGTTCTAAATAACTAAACGCATGGAGCGAAAGCTCGGGCTTTAACACTTGGTAGCGACGACAAAGTTGTCTTCTGCGAGACCAGCACAAAGGAAATAACATGAAAACCGAACATCAAACGGCAGATTCCATTTCTCGTCCAGTCAGAGGTGCCCAAGCGCCACCGGTGACCCGTGACACTCCTACACAATCAACATCCTTCACTCAAATTACCTTGCCGCCAACGGCCATTGTCTATTGCGAAGGCAACTTTGCCAAAATTGATGGCAAAACCGCCAACGGCCTTGTGCGTCATTCGGAGGCCTATCGGATCCTCTCTGTCATCGATAGCGACCACATTGGTAAAAACAGTGGATTGGTCCTTGATGACGCGATCAACCACATACCGATCTTTGGAAACCTAGGAGCCGCCGTCGCTCATGAAACCGTCATCCCAAATACATTCATCTATGGGATGGCCCCATCAACGGGAAGGCTTTCGCCTGCTGATCGGGGCGTCGTTCTGGATGCGATTGCACGTGGTATGAACGTCGTCAGTGGCTTGCACGAATATCTGAGCGACGATGCAGAAATTGCCAATGCTGCATCGGAACGAAACGTCACCATCCGCGACATCCGTAAACCCAAGCCAAGCAAGGACATGCGATTATTCGATGGCAGTGTTGCGGGTGTCGATGCGCTGCGCATCGCGGTCCTTGGGACAGATTGCGCCATCGGAAAAAGGACGACCGCGACGGTTTTAGCACGAGCTTTGAACGCAGAGGGCATCAAGACTGTGCTTGTTGGTACAGGCCAGACGGGTTTGATGCAGGGCGCAAAATACGGTGTGGCTATGGACGCCGTACCGCCGCAGTTCTGCTGCGGTGAACTAGAGGCCGCGATTGTTGCGGCCTCAACAGCAGAAAAACCCGATATCATTTTGATCGAAGGCCAAGGTGCGCTCAGCCATCCTGCGTTCTGCACATCCGCCTTTATCCTGCGCGGCAGCAAACCGGATGCCGTCATCCTTCAGCACGCTCCCAAGCGCGCCCATCGCTGCGATTTCCCTAATATGCCGATGCCCACGCCCACGAGCGAGATCGCGTTGATTGAGGCCTTTGCAGACACAAAAGTCATAGGCGTCACGCTCAATCATGAGGGGATGTCCGAAGCTGAGATTACGGACACGATCGCAGCTCAATCACATAAACTCGGACTGCCCGTGACTGACGCGCTCAGCCGACCAGAGGCGTATTTGCTTGCTATTATATTTGCTGCCTATCCCAGCTTGCAGCAAGGAAGACCCGTGGCTGCGATATGAGTAGTCCACGCATCGAAGTCGATCTGAGCAAGATACGTCACAACACGTGGACTATCGTTGTGCGATTGAAGGCGCTTGGCATCGGTGTGACCGGCGTGACCAAAGCGGTGTGTGGGCATCCTGCGATCGCCCGGACCATGCTGGACGGTGGCACTCAGGGTCTTGCAGAGGCGCGTTTGAGCAATGTGCAGAGGTTACGCAAAGCTGGGATAACCTGTCCGGTCACCTTGATACGCACACCAATGCTGAGCCAAGCGGATGACGTCGTCCAAGTCTGCGAGGCAAGCTACAACACTGAGATGACTATAATTATGGCCTTGGCTGCTGCTGCGATCCGACAAAACAAGGTTCACGGCATCATCCTGATGGTCGAGATGGGTGATCGGCGTGAAGGGATCATGCCACAAGACCTTGGCGAAATTACACAGCAAGTCATAAACATGCCCGGTGTGGCGCTGAAAGGCATTGGAACAAATCTTGCATGTCTGAGTGGAATAGCTCCGGATGCAGAAAAAATGCAGACCCTATCTACCATTGTGAATGAAGTTGAGGGGAAATGTGGTATTTTCCTTGAGACAGTATCCGGTGGAAACTCTGCAAATCTGCCTTGGGCCCTTGGAGGATATCCCAATGGCCGGATCAATAATCTTAGGCTTGGAGAAGCAATACTTTTGGGCGTTGATCCGCTCTCTGGAAATAAGATCGGCGGAATGTTTAGCGATGCCTTTACGCTTGTAGCAGAAGTTATTGAAGCAGACGCAAAGTCTGCGAGCCCATCCGTTAGCTTTCCTGATCCCTCCTTGGCAGGACTTCGCATTGTGCCAAAATCAGGGGAAATCACGCGGCTAATTCTTGCCATTGGGCATCAGGACACTGACGTACGTGAGCTTTCAATGCCACCTGGAAATACTTTTATCGGCGCAACAAGTGATCATCTTGTCGTTGGTACTAAACATGCGACGTTCTGCGTTGGCTCGGAAATGCGGTTTCAGATGAACTATGGTGCGTTGATGCGTGCTATGGCCGCCCCGGACATTCAGATAAATCTGCGCCATAACTGGTCCGCGCTATGCGCGCACGACGCCCATAGCCCAAGTAAACATCTGGCGCAGTTTTGAATGATCTTGTTCCTACACACCCAGACGAAACCATAGAGGAGAATGCACGTTGGCTAAGTTAACAAAGACAAGCCTGTTCAAAGCGAAAGGTTCCAAAGCGGAAACGTCAATGGACAAGACAACCCGCATTGTCAGAAAAATGGTCGATGAAGACGCCGAGAAGCGTCGTGTCAAGATGGACCGTCTTCGCAATGCGCGCCTCGAAACGGGAGGCGACACCAACCAAATCCGCGCATCAGCGAAGAGGTGAGCGAAAACCGCTTTAAGGACCCATATCGTGAGCTTCCGAATTCTCAGCGCCGAAATCGTACATGAGACCAACACCTTCAATATCCATCCCACGACAATAAAGTCTTTCCAAGATCGCTACCTTTTGGATGGTGATCAGGCTATCGCGACACGGGGCTCCAAAAACACCGAACTGGCTGGACTGCTGGATACGGGACGCGACCATGGATGGGATATTACGCACGTCATCAGCGCTGCTGCCGGGCCTGGCGGGGTTGTCACGCGAGACGCTTTTGACAGATTGACAGCGCCCTTGATTGCAGCTTCAGCGAGGGATTGGGACGGTGTTTTCCTAATGCTTCACGGTGCGATGGTGACCGATTTCTGCGAGGATGGTGAGGGTGAAATTTTGCGCCGGTTGCGTGCCGTGATTGACCCCGACCTGCCAATTGCCATAACGCTTGACCCGCATGCAAACGTGACGACGGCCATGTGTGATCTCGCGCAAATCCTGGTCTCCTTCACCACCTACCCGCACGTGGACATCCGCTCGACCGGACGCAAGGCGGCTGAACTTTTGCAGCGCACTATGTCAGGGGACATATCTCCCAGAACGCTGCGCGCGCACCGGCCAATGCTGGAAGAAGCCAACGGAGGACGGACAGACCAAGGTCCGATGATTGATCGTCATGCTCTGGCCCGCGCCTATGAAAGCCGCAAAGGCATCCATGCGATTAGTATAAATGGCGGGTTTCCTTGTGCCGATATTGCTGAAGTGGGTCCAACTGTGTTGGTCACTTGCGAAGGGGATATGACAGCCCATTTAAAGATCGCCGAGGCACTGGCCCAAGACATTTGGGACCGGCGTTATGAGACCCTCAACAGTTACTATTCCTGTACTGACGCGGCTACTGTGGCGAAGGCATGGAATGGCGACGGCGGGGCCTTAGTGATTGCGGATTATGCGGACAATCCCGGTTCAGGGGCGTACGGCGATGCAACACATCTGCTGGGCGCTTTGATTGCTACAAAGATTGAAGATGCATGTTTTGGCCCGTTGGTTGACCCTAAGGCAGCAGCGTTCCTCAATATTCAAACCATCGGAGCGGAAGTCACGTTGGATATTGGCGGGCTGACCGCACCTGCGTTTGGCGGTGGACCGCTGCATGTTACGGGCAAGGTCAAATGGATAGGCGACGGTCGCGTGGTCGGGTCTGGTCCGATATTAGGAGGCTTAGAGCGGAACTTTGGTCCAACGGCAGTCTTGGAGGTTGGCGCAGTCGAGATTCTTATAGTCAGCATCGCCCACCAAATGCTGGACCTGAGACAGTTCGAGACCTTCGGGATATATCCGGCCAAGAAATCCATTGTCGCGTTGAAATCCATGCAACACTTTCGCGCAGCTTTCACGGCTGTCGCCGAACGGATCATTGTCTGTGATTGCGGCGCGCTTTGCACGCTAAACTATGCGGCGTTAGGGTATAAAAACGTGCCGCACCCAACCTTTCCGTTGGATTAGGACCCAACTTGCTTGTGCTGTCGTTGATCCAAGTAGAACGCGCGGGTCTTCGCGCTTGGTTGATCTGAACGCGGCCATTGGCGCAGCTAACACGAACAGTCGGTTTGTCCTTGTCCGCAACTCGGTTATAGGCTCTCCAAGTTTCGCTGCGTCCATAACGAGTGTCCGCTTTTGTGGCTGCGTTGCAGTAACGATAGCCTCGCGGATTCTATAGATCTCCGGCGGCCCACGAGACCATATTGCAAAATAATCGGTCATATCCTTGCCAGGATAAAAACTTCGGTGGCAGCCAGTGTTCACTCATGTCCGACGTCCACGCGACCGCGCGCCCCTTGCCGTAGTCACCGGTAACAAGAAGTGGAAGGCCACCCTGATCAGCACTCAGCGAAAGAATGCGCGTTCCCTCCGGCTTCACCACGACTTCGTTTATCCCAAGAAGATAAGGCCAGTCGTCCGGTACGCCGCGCAGGATCGGGTGATCGGCTGCGTCCACAATTGGTGTAGCACCTTCGGGGATCTCCACGCGATCATCGGTCGGCAAGCAGGCAACGGGCAGTGCCGCTTCCACCGGCGTCTTGTGCCATCTCGCGCGCCCGTCAATTCCCTGGAACGAAAGGTAACCGCCGATCATAATCAATCCGCCGCCCTGCGCGGTCCACTCCTGCAACAGCTTAAGTCGATTGGGCACCCGATCCCCGCGCAGCCAGACATCAGGATGCAGCAGAAGCGAGTTGGCACCAATGTCTGACAGGATGATGACATCATATGCACGAAGCGCGTCCAGCGTCGTAGGAAAATCGAGGGGAACATCGTGGGCACGCAGATTGGTTACATCCATTCCGTTCTCGCCAAGGGCTGCGATAAGCCGCTTGGCACCAGTGTGGAACGTCACGCTTCCGAACTGATCGAACCCTTTGTAGTGGGTTGCGGAACTCACCCAACTTTCGCCTACGAGAAGAACCTTCGTCATCCTGTCACTCCAGTACTATTCGCCGCGCCAACGCGCGGCGGGGATTTTCGACCATGAGCATCGTAAGATCCGCATCGGTCAGACCATGGCGTTTCAACCTCGGGAGGACATTGCGCGAGACGTGAGCGTATCCGTTGCCCCCATATTTCGTAAGCAACATTTTTATGAAAACGTCCTGAGACAGCAGAACCTGAGACCCGAAACCGTTCGAAACCAGGGCAGAAATGGCTGCGCAGGTCTGCTCATCGGAGGGGCATTGCACCTGCTGATCATCGTACCAGAGATCCATTCCCATCATGTCATATTCGATAAACGCCCCCCGCCGGGCCAGCGATTGCTGGTAGTCGGGGTCGTCGAAACTCGGGTTCATGTGACACAGGATCGTGCGGTCGAGCGGTTGTCCCAAACCCTCGATTTCGTCTAGAACCTCGTGGGCTAGGCGCTCCCAGCCCGGCAGATGAATCATCAGCGGCAGGCCGGTGCGGGCGGCAGCGTCTGCAGATCCGCGCAGAACCTTGCGTTCAGCGTCCGTGAAATCGGCAGATACCCCGATTTCCCCGATCAGGCCGATCCGGATACCGGTATCTCCGACGCCGCTTTCCGCTTCCGATACGAGTTCTTGGGCAACGTCGTCAGCAGTCATGTTTTGCAGATGAGCAGGATGTGACGATTGCAGATAGTACCCTGCCCCCATGACTATGTTCAGTCCCGTCGCCCTGGAAATCCGAAGCAGCGCCCGAGGATCGCGACCGATCCCGCGGCAGGTCGGGTCCACGACCGTGCGTCCGCCTTCGGCCTTGAAATGCGTCAGTTCTTCAACCGCCACGTCTTCTTCGTCCAAGGCGCAATTATGAAAGTTGGCGAACGGATCCTGCCGCAGCATCCATAACATGTCGGGTGTCACCGGCACATCGCGGATAGGCGAGTCAAAAGCCGGGTCGTGGCCGCGCCACCAGCACGTGCAGTCGTTCAGAATGTGCTCGTGCATCAGGGTCTGACCCAGCGCGTCCAGAGCGACCGGGCCTTGCACGGACATCACTTCAGGCGCGAAATCATGTGTCATGGGGGAACTCGTAAGGTGCGTGATGGAAGATGATCTCAAGCTCGGTGACCCGGGTGAATATCGCTGACAGCTGGTCCAGCTCGGCATCGGACCCGTATCGATCGATTGCGTTCTTGAGCCAAAGTGCCTGCTCTGCGAAATCGTCTTCGGTATGAAGCGCCACCCAGGCCCGAAGGTCAGAGTTCGAGATCGGTAAAGAGATCGCGCGTCTGCACCATGACCAGTACATCCATTCGGCGGCGAACATGGCGGTGACGATATCGAGAAAGGAGCCGTTTGCGGCCAGCTCGGCCATCCCGTCCCGGAAGATGGCGGCCTGCGGGTGCAATTTCGTGTCCCAGCCGACATCCCGAGCGGCGAACTGCGTCTCGAAATATGAGATCTGCACGTTCGCCAAGGCATCCAGAACCCCAATGAGGTGCCGTCGGGACTCGATATCGGGCGCGCGGGCGACGGCCAAGGCAAAGATTGAGATCGCCGTATCCACGAAAGCGCCTTCGTAGGCGAGATATCTGTCGAAGACGTCTGCTGGCACGGCGTCGGCGCAGACGTCCTCGACGAACCTGTGCTCAAGCATAGTGTTAAGGACCGGAGCGCAGCGATCGAGGATCCTGTCGGAAAGCCTCACGTCAGCCATCCAACGCAGGCCTCGCCGCTTCGACAAAGGCACGGACGCGTACGGGATCGACTGGGTTCCACCAGACGCCACCTTCCTTGAGCGAGGAGGCTACGATCACGGCGTCCGCGCGCGACAGGATGGACACGATGTTGTCCGCTGTCACACCCGAGCCAACCAGCACCGGGAGGGAAGTGGCGGATGCGACCTCGTCGATCTCCTCCAGCGTAGCGGTATTGCCGGTACGCTGGCCGGTTGCGATCACAGCGTCCACATCAAAAAACGCAAGATCCCGAGTCAATTCGGCCACGCTGCGGTCGGCAACGATCGCGTGGCTTCCATGTTTCACATGGGCGTCAGCGAAAACGCGGATTTCTTCCGCGCGAAGAAGACTGCGATACCGCATCGCTTCGGCCGCGCGGCCCTCCATGAAACCCTCGTTGGCGACGTATGCATTGGCCCACTGGTTCACGCGGATGAAGGCCGCCTGCGATGCGCGGGCCACCGCAAATGCCGGGATAGGCGCGTTCGCTAGCACGTTGATGCCAAGTTGGACGTCGAAGCGCTGTTTGATCCGGTCCGCGACGACCGACAGAAAGCCGGTGGTCTCGCAGCCGACGTCTTCTGGCTTCGAGAAGGGGACGTCGCCGTGGTTCTCAATCACCAGTCCGTGGATGCCGCCCGAGAGCAGACGCTCAGCATCCCGCAGACACGCGTCATAGATCGCGTCCATGCTCTCTCCGCGATAGCGCGGCGAACCGGGGAACGGAGGGCAGTGGATCATCCCGATCAGGGCCTTTTCGCGTCCGAATATCTCGCGGATGGCATTGCCATCCTTGCCTGAAATCGTCTGCATTATCCTAGACCTTCCGCCGGAACGAGAAATTGGCAGTGAAAATCCGCGTATTCAGCCAGATTGCCACAAGAATGATCGTGCCGGTGACGATCTGCGTGAAAAACGGCGAGATATGCATTAATATCAGTCCGTTACCGATGACCGCGATCGTGAGCGTGCCGAGGACGGTGCCCAGAAGCGATCCGCGACCACCGAAGAGCGACGTGCCGCCCAGAACGACTGCCGCGATGACCTGGAGCTCAAAGCCCACGGCGGCGTTGGATGACCCAGAACCCAGTCGCGCCGCGATCAGAAGACCAGCAATTGCCGAGGCGATGCCCGTAAGCATATAGACCGATGCGATGGTCCACTTTGCTGGCATTCCTACTCGACGCGCAGCTTCGGGGTTGGAACCAACGGCCACCACGCGTCGCCCGTAAAGCTGCCGACTGATAACGATTCCACCGATAGCCGCGATGCTTAGGGCGATCAGTGCGGGGACCGGGATCCCCGCGATAGTGCCACGTCCGAGCCAGAAAAACCCGGGCGCATCCTGGATTGGAATAGAATAACCTTGCGTCATGTAGAGCGCGGCACCACGCAGGATCGAAAGCCCGGCGAGTGTAACGATGAAAGCCGGTATTCCTTGATAGGCCACGAACCAGCCCTGCCCCAAGCCGATCAGCGCTCCCAGCGCCAACATGGCGACAACCACCAGCGGCCAAGGAACGCCCGCAGCCAGTGTTAACGCCGCTGACGCGTTGATGAGTGCGACTTGCGACCCGACACTCAGGTCGATCCCGGCAGTAATAATGACGAAAGTCATGGCAACCGCGACGATCAGGATCGGTGCCGCCTGACGCAAGATATTCAGGAGGTTGCCTGGAGTCAGAAACACGTCCGTCGCAATTGAAAAGAAGAGCACGCACAGCGCGAAGAATGCCGCGATGGACAGAACCTGCGCCTTTTCGGCAAGGAAATCGGCAATGGCCGATCCTGTGCCGCGCTCGGTGTAAGTCACGCTCATATCGCTTCTCCCTTGCCGACGATCAGTTTCACAAGGTCTTCAAGGCCTGTATTCTCGATTTGCCGTTCGGCGACCTTGGTACCCTCGTACATGACGGCGATCTTATCGCAGACCTCGAAGAGGTCCTGCAGGCGGTGGGTAATCAGGATCACCGACACACCGCGTGCCTTTACGCGATTGATCAGGCGCAAAACGGCTTCGACTTCGGCCACGGCCAACGCCGATGTCGGCTCATCCATGATCAGGAGGCGCGGCTCAAAGGATGCGGCGCGAGCGATGGCAATGGCCTGCCGCTGGCCGCCTGAAAGTTGCGCGACCTTGGCCGACAGGTTCGGAATTCGAATGTCTAGGTCGTCCAACATCCCACGCGCACGCTCCTTCATTCGGTTATTGTTTAGGAAGGAGTAGCGCGTCTCCTCACGGCCCAAAAAGAGATTGCCCATGACATCGATATGGTCGCAAAGGCTCAAGTCTTGGAACACCATCTCGATGTGCCGGTCGCGAGCGTCTGCGGGCTTGGTGAAGTGGACGTTTTCGCCATCGACGGCGATCGTACCGCTGTCGGCCACATAAGTGCCCGAGATTATTTTGGTCAGCGTCGACTTACCCGCGGCGTTGTCGCCGATCAAACCGACGCATTCACCAGGCATTACGTCCAGATCGACGCCACGGAGCGCTTCGATCGAGCCAAAAGTCTTGCGGATGCCACGCAGGGAAATGCGCGGCACCGCCTTGTCGCCGGAGAGGACTTGCCCCTCCGGCACTGCGTTCCGTTGAGCTTGAGGCATTACTCGAAGATGCTCCGGAAGTCGTCCACATTATCACTGGTCACGATCGTCACCGGAACCGCAACGTTCGCCTCGGTCGAGCCGCCTTCTGACAGGTTATTAAGGATGTCTATCGCGGTGCTGCCCATCTGCGCCGGATCCTGCTGGATCACTGCCTGTACATAACCAGCGTCGATCCCATTGATTGCCTGCTGGGTCAAATCCCATCCGAAGACCTTGATGCTATCCTGCTTGCCTTGGCTTTCGACCGCGGCAACTGCACCCAGCAATGCGGGCTCGCCGGTTGCATAGATCGCATCTAGGTCCGGATTTGCCGTGATGAGGTTTTCCGCCGCCGACAAGGCAAGATCCTGCACGTTTTGGCCGTCGACCACGACCGCCATCTCGACACCGTCCGCCCCGGAAACTACGTCTACAAAACCGTCCTGCCGGATATTCTGGATGGACGAGTTCAGGGCACCCACGACCCCGACTTTCGCCGAACCGCCCATTTCCGAGTTCATGTACTCGACGAAATAGTTGCCCATCATGGCACCCGCCTCGGCATTGTCGACGCCGACCTGTGCCGCATGAGGCCCCTCGGGCAAGACCGCGTCGATGGCGACGACCGGGATGCCGGCATCTACGGCCTGCTGGACCGCCGGCATGATCCCGTTCACGTCGATCGCCACGACGGCAATCCCATCGACGCCCTGCTGGATGTAGGTCTCGATCGCGCTGTTCTGTTCGGCGGGATCGTTATTGGCGTTGAAGATCACCAGTTCATCACCAAGCTCGTCCGCCTTGGCCTGCGCGCCTTCGTTCATCTGGTTAAAGAAGAGCGCCTGCTGGTTGATCTGAACCAACGCGAAAGTCTCGGCGTAAGCTGCCGGGGCAGCGAAACCGATTAGGGCTGATGCCGCCAAAAGCGAGTTTCTTAGAGTGCGTGTCATTGTCGTATCTCCATGTTGAAAGGTAATGTTTTCTTATTGGCCGATGTCGCTGACCGATTCTCGTTCGGTCAGATGAACCGGCAGTCGTTCCGTCTTCTGAAGGAACCCGGGCTCGTTCCACCCGTCGCTCAGAAGGAGCTCGATTGCGCGATGACCCAACTGATCGACTGGTTGGGTTATAGCGGTGATGGCAGGAGCGAAGAGGTGGAGCGATCTTACGTCATCGAAGCTGATGATCGAAACGTCCTGCGGCACCCGCACGCCCTTGTCGCGGAAAACTTCGAGGATGCCGATGCAGAGTTCGTCGGACCCAGCGAACAAGGCCGTCTCGCCCATCCGCTCGGACAGAAACTTCAGCGCAAGGTCGCGGCCCGACGCCTTCGCATACGCGTCCGCATAGATGCATTTTGGCTCGATGCCCTTCATGCCCTCGCGCAGACCATCGAGGCGCGCCGCAGTGCTACCAAGGTCGCTTCGCCCGCCGATGTAAGCGACGTTTCGATGACCCATGCGCCACAGATGCTGCCCCGCAATTACCCCTCCGCGGCGATTGTCGCACAGCAGTCGCGGCACATCCGCTCCCCGCACCTCCTCATCCACGATCACCGCCCTGGCGAAGCGGTTGACCCGCTCGATCACGTCTTGCGTTGGCGTATGGTTCGTCACGAAGACAAGCCCGTCCACCATGTTGCGGGACGCAAGGTCGATGGCGGCCCGTTCCCTGTCCCCCCGATTCATGGTCGCGTGCAGAGACACCATCTTCCCCATCGCCTCCGCGCTGAACTCAATGGCAGCAGCAAGTCGCGAAAAGAACGGATTGGCGATATCCGGCAGGACTAGGGCGATGCTATCAGATCGCCCAAGGCTCAGACGGCGGGCATGCGGGTTCGGATGATAGTCTAGATCGGTGACGGCTTTATCGACTCTCCCGCGCGTACCCTCAGGAAGGTCCAGCGTCCCATTCAGATATCGAGACACGGTCGCAACCGAAACATCGGCACGTCGGGCGACGTCTTTCAAACTGTGCCGGGCCTTGGTCATCACAGTCTTCCATTGCGAAGTAAACTGGTTTAGTAAAGGCATTAACAAACTGATGACGGGACAAGTCAATCACCAAGTCGAAATTTCTGACTCCATGACGTCGGATGGTGAAAATTCGTGCATGAGCATCGCAAACGGAGGACGACAGGGCATGCGGGCATTCGTGGTTGGAAACATCGCGCTGGATGAAACCTTCGCCGTCGATGCCTTGCCCAAGGAGGGAGAATCGATATTTGGCACGCGCCGCTCGAGCGACCTAGGTGGCAAAGGGGCCAATCAGGCGGTCATGCTGGCGCGCTGCGGAACATCTGTCACTCTGATCGCCGGTGTCGGTGACGATGCGGCGGCAGACCGAGTGCGCCAGATGCTCGACTGCGAACCACTGAGTGCTGCTCTCCGTACTTGCCCGAATACCGCCACCGACATGTCGGTCATCCTTTCGGACAGATCGGGGGCGAACGTCGTCGTGACAACGACGGACTGCGCCAAGGCGATGGATTCCAATGCCGCGTGTCGGGCTCTGGATGACGCTTCCCAAGGCGACCTGCTAGTCCTTCAGGGCAATCTGACCGTGACTGCAAATGAAGCCCTGATGGATGCCGCTCATCACCGCAACATGCACGTCGCCTTCAATCCCTCCCCTGTCGACCCGGGCTTGAAGCCACTTCTGGCTAAAGTGAATACGCTTTTCCTGAATGACGGAGAAGCAATGGTTCTGACAGGACACTTCGGACGGGCGGCGGTCATCGAGTTGCTAGAACTCGGGATTGAAACTGTCGTTTTGACCTTGGGGGAATCGGGAGCGTTTCTGGGGCAAGCCAACCAAGTCACACACGTGCCAGCTGGCAAGGCCGCTGTATTGGACACAACCGGCGCAGGAGATTCCTATCAAGGGGTCGCATTGGCTTCCGCAATGCGGAACGCGCGTCGTGTCAGTGATGACGACCTGCGGCTTGCCGCGGATGCGGCTGCGTTGACCGTGTCTCGCTTCGGATCGGTATCCGCCATGCCAAGTATCCCAGAAATACGCGAGCTCCTCTCTGCACATGAAAAAGGCGGCCCCCAAACTCAGTAAGTCCGAGGTGTCGGTCTTGCCTTGACGACCGCAAGCTTTCGCAGGCGCATGATGTTAGCTTCACGCTCAGCGTTGCTTCAGCCGTCCTTGTTCGCGAGCGGCCTTGGAGAACTCTATTCAATTTCCGTTTTGCGCACGGAAAGGCTCTCCCTCCGGTCCTCTGACCGGGCGGAAATCTGTCGACCCCTCCCCCTGCCCTGAAAAACAGAGAAAAACGGTGCGGCCTGGGGTCAGCGGTTGGCGGGGTGGCGCGGGTCGAGGGGCCACCCGTCGGGGCCGCGCTCCTGCGAAAAGCCGTGGAGCTCCTCGCGTTGCCTGTTTCGATCGTGGTCGTCGGGGCAAAGCGTTTGCAGGTTGTCCGGGTCGAAGAACAGGGCCTCGTCGCCCTTGTGCGGAACGATGTGATCGGCGGCGACATGGCGGCGTCGGCGGCTGGCCTGCGGTGCACCCGACGCGGTCAGGGACCCGTCATTCGCGAACCCGCGTTTCAGACAATACTTGCATAGCGGCTCCCGGGCCTTCTGGGCGCGGGCGAGATCCGTACACGCGCGGCGCTTGTAAAGGTGACGCCACGGGCGCGGGTCCTGTTGCATCGGACCTCCGGAGGAGAGGGGGGCGTCGCGGGGGCGGGCAGGCCGGGGGATCTGTTGACATGCCGATCGGTGATCGGCTGGCCCGCTGCCCCACTCTGCGACGTTGAAACAGGGGATAGGCGGGGCCGACATCAACAGTCAAGGAAAGCGGCCCCTAACGACATTAGTGCTGACGCCGCAGGCCGAACCCGAGGGCGTCGGCGAGGCCGTCGAGCATCTCGTCGAAGGCCCCGCAGAGCACCTTGGCGTGCTTGGAATGGGGGGACCAACCGGCGCGGGTCAGGATCTCCGCCATATCGAGGCCCTCGATCACGACGCCGTCGAGGAGGGCGGTCGCGGTGATCGTACGGGCCTTGCCCCGGCGGGCCTCAAGGATCGGACGGGCAGGCCCGAGGACATGGGCCCGGGTGGCGCGCGACCAGCGCCAGCGATTGACCGTGCCACGAGCAAGGCGGACGGTCGCGGCGGCGAGAAGGCGCGTCGCGGCCCCGCCGTCGGGGGCGGTCCCGGCATCGGTGGTCGAGGCGGTCGAGGCCTCGAACCCGGAGCCGCGCACCGCGCCGAGCCGCTCGAGGGCGGAAGCATAGGCCAGCACGGCGAGACGCCGCCCGTCATGGCGGGGCAGGCGCGACAGGATCTTAGGCTCGCGCCGGACGGCGGTCCGGGCCCCGGGGGCGGTCACGCGCGCCCCGGCGGGCGGACGCGCACCCGAGATTGCCTCCTCGGCGGTCAGGCGGCGGGGGCGGTCGAAGATCTCGACCAGATCGACCGGGCTCGCGATCAGGCTCGGCGCGGGGCGCTCGCCTGGGGCGCGGCCTCGACCTTGCCGCAGGGCGGCGGCGTTGGCGATGATATCGCGGGACAGGTCGGCGACGAGCGCCCCCGGCGTGCAATAGGCTTTCATTTCAACCTCCTAAGCGGTGACAGGCTTAGGATATCCGGCAAGAGGGGGGAGGTCTCGACAGGATCGCGGGATCGACGGGATCGACACGGGACCGAGAATTTCGGGCCCCGTCGCCCGGATCACCTCCCAAGCCCCTCTTTTATATAACCTTTTTTATTTCTACGGGATTAACGGGACTGACGGGAAGTAATTGGAGGGGACACATATGGGAAAAACATGGATCACCACGACACCCCGCTCCCCGTATGTAGGGCCAACCCTCCGGCTCGGGTCCCGTCGATCCCGTCGGCCCCTCTTTTCATTGAATTGAAACGATAATTCACGGGCGCAACGGTTTTTTTTCGGTCCCGTATCGCCCCCGTCGATCCCGTCACGGGACCGAAACCCGGCGCAGGCGCAGGGTCTCGATGCGCGATCTTTGGGCTTGGACCTCTTTGGCATGGGTTTCGATCAGGCTTAAAGCAGCGTCTGGCTGTTTGCGTAGCGCAGACAGAAAGGTGGCGCGGGGCATGATCGCTATTTCGGAATTCATGCGTGCAATCGCATCGCAATGATAGGTAGTGGCGAACAAAGACGCCTCGGCGAGCGCCATTCCGGCTGTGGCAACGTTGAGCGTAAGTGCTGTTCCATCAGTAAGTGGACGCTCAAGTTCGACTATGCCGGATCGAACAAGAAACATCGAATGAACGCGATCCCCCCTGCGAAAGAGAACGGCCCCCTGCTCGAAGGTCTTCATCAGCGCGTCATCAAATATTTTCCGCCAGTCTGACATGATATAAATCATACGTTATGACCGCAGTGTCCGATAGGGTGTACTTGATAAATGTGAGGACACAGAATGAGAACGAAGCTGATTTTGATCGTGACGGCGCTGCTTGGTGGAACGGCTTTCGCGGCGGCCCAGACAGCGCACTCCGGCCATGGCGACGGCATGGATCACGCAACACATTCTCAAGGCCAGCCGCTCCAAAACACAATCCTCACCGAACCGGGACAAGGAGCTTTCGCCGCCCTGTCTGAAGTCGTGCGCGTGCTGGAAGCCGATCCTGACACAGACTGGGGCCAAGTCGATCTGGCTGGCCTACGGGCACACCTGGTCGACATGGACCGCTTGGTCTCGGACACGATTGTGGAGGAGACAGAACTGCCAGACGGCCTTTCCACGATGGCAACGGGAGATGCCGACACGCTCGCCACTATCCGCCGCATGGTGCCTGCACACGCTGCCCAGCTCGCGCAGGACCACGGTTGGACTGTCGAGGCAGTCGATGCGGAAAACGGAGTGGAGCTTCGAGTAACGAGTGGCGACCCGTCCGTGGTGGCCCGAATAAGGGGGCTGGGGTTTTTCGGACTCATGGCAAGCCAAGACCATCACCGCGAACATCATATGATGATGGCGCGCGGAGAAAACGCCCACGCCCACTAACGCGATGCGACACGTTCGGCCCAAAGTCGCGCTCCATTTTGTAGCACAAGGGATAGGACGTCTATGACAAGCTGACGTTCGCCTCGTTGAGTTGGACGGCAGCTTCGTCGCGCATAGCGGTCCTTGGAGCACAACGTGGGCAGGGTCCGCTACCGGCCCCCATACCAGACCTTCGTGCTCGGCGCAGCAAACGGCTGTTCTGAGCCCATCCCGTCCAATACTGCATTTAAGACGAATGTCCGCTTCGGTGAGAGTGCCGCAACTGTGTGAAGGCGTGGAAGCGGAAAGTTGGCAGATTTGTCTCCATGCGGTAGACTGTTCGTAACCAATGGGAGGGTTTGGATCAATGACTGACGAAATCACTCATGGCGGATCAGGCAAGGCCGCAATCGCTGACGAGCCCGCACGCCGGACGTTCCTGAAGACGACCGGCCTCACAGCGCTCGGAGCCTATGTTGGCATGAACATCCCTTTTGAGGGTAATCTCATGGCGCTCGCCCAAGGGATGAGCGAGGAGGACATCATGTCCGGTAAGGACGGCCTTGTCCTTCTGAACGACCGCCCGCTCAATGCGGAGACACCGGCGCACCTGCTGGACGCCGACGTGACCCCATACCAGCACTTTTTTATCCGCAACAACGGGTTTGTCCCGGACAGCGCACTAGACATGGACGCCGAAGGCTGGACCCTGACGATCGACGGTGAAGTTGACACCCCGATGGAACTGAGCATCGACGAGCTCAAGTCGCGCTTCGAGGAGGTGACCTTGCGCCTCGTGCTCGAATGTGGCGGCAACGGTCGGGCGTTCTTCAATCCTGGTGCATCCGGCAACCAATGGACCACCGGTGCGGTGGGCTGCGCCGACTGGACCGGCGTGCGGCTGAGCGACGTCCTGAACGCCGCCGGTATCAAGCCGAGCGCCGTTTACACCGCCCATCACAGCGACGACCCGCATTTGTCGGGCGAACCTGACAAGGAGGTGATCTCGCGCGGGGTACCGATCGAGAAGGCCTTGGCCGAGGGCAGCATCATCGCTTGGGCGATGAACGGAGGGCCAATTCCCGCGGTGCACGGCTTCCCCCTGCGCCTGATAGTACCAGGCTATCCTGGATCGGCGTCGCAAAAGTATATCAACCGCATTCAGATCCGCGACCAAGAGCACGACGGCGCAAAAATGACCGGCTATTCATACCGGGTGCCTGCCTATCCCGTCGCCCCCGGCACCGAGGTTCCAGAAGAGGACATGGTCGTCCTGACCGAAATGCCGGTTAAGTCGCTGATCACATTCCCGCAATCGGGCGCGCAGGCGGCCGCCGGGGAAGCAACCGAGGTCCGCGGCCACGCTTGGTCGGGCAGCGGCGACATCGCCTCGGTCGAGGTCTCCATCGACTTCGGAGCGACGTGGACCCCGGCCGCACTAGACGCATCAGTGAATAAGTTCGCCTGGCAGAGGTTCCGCGCCGACGTGACCCTGCCGCAGGTCGGCTATTACGAGATCTGGGCGCGTGCGACCGACCTGAACGGCGTGTCACAACCTCCTGTTGTGCCCGGCTGGAACCCGCGTGGCTACGGCAACAACATGCAGCACCGTATCGCCATGATCGCTACATGATTGACCGCAAGAATGTGAAGATGAACAAAACGTTGACCAGCATCGGGGCCGCGCTGTGCGTGTCGCTGGTGCTGGCGGCGTCTGGCGCGACCGCGCAGCAAGTCTACGACCCGATGCGGCCAGCGGCGAACCCGCTTGCGCCGCTGGCGGCAGGTCCGACAGTGCAGGGACCGCAGGCGGAACTCGATCCCGAACTGGGAAACCTTCCGATCGGGCCGGGGGCAGAGGACACGTATTACCAGTGCGTCGCCTGTCACTCGACGGCGATTATCCGACAGCAGCGTCTTACCGACGACCGCTGGGACTATCTTTGGACGTGGATGATCAAGGAGCAGGGCATGCAGGAGCCCGAGCCCGAAATCGCGGAGCAGATCCTCACCTATCTCAAGACACACTTCTCGTCTGAGCGCTAGGCTGCGGCCGGGCGGGGTACCCGCCGCACCTTCCACCCGAAGAACACGGCGAACAATGGCAGATACCATGAGCGTCGTTCATATACTTTTCAGATGGGTGATGATGGGCAAGAACAAGCGGACTTCCAAGACGTTTCGGCGAACCGCAGCTTTGTCCGCAGAGCAGTCATTGGTCATGCACGCAGCGAAAGACTGGTTTGAATTTCAGTCATTCGTCCTGTGTCGAGCTTCCGCTCTCGGGAAACAAGGTATTCCTGCCAGAGGTCCGGGATCCTGACCTCTGGGCAATTCCTGATTGAACGCGTCTGCCGCGAAAAGAGCCCAGTCGTCGCAGCGATGCGCAATGGCGTCCATACGTGGGTTAAGCTGCTCATCAGGATCTGCCGTACCGAAGCTGCGGTCGGTGTTCGCGCTTAATGGCATGGAAAGATCGTGGTGGCCGGCTCCCGATATACGGGGCTCGGAGTAGGTGGGCTTACCCCCTTATCGCATAGGGCCACGCGGAGCTCGTTGTCTGCCTCAAGTCATGAGCGGTCTTCGAGTGCGGCTGACAGCTCCGGCACAAACTGCGGC
>NZ_FNPX01000043.1 GCF_900107415.1 Jannaschia faecimaris | reverse complement strand
CGCCGTCGCCAGAAAGCTCGTCACAATCGCGAATGCGCTTTGCAGATCACGTCAAAAGTGGACCCGTCTGACCACCTGAGAAATACAGTTGCTAGGCAGGTTACTTTGAGTGGTCATACTTGCCAGCGCATCGTCGATCGTAGTGCCAGTGCAGTCGATGAAGAAAAATGTGGGCCCTTTGAGGCACAATACGGAACGGTGGCCGCAAGCGTTCTCTGACGTCGGCAGATTGTGTTGAGATCGGGCGCTACCCAGTCCAGCCCCCACGAACGTAGCGAGTTTTCAATAAAGCTCGTCGTATGTCAGAATGCCATGCCGAACTGATGCTTCTTGGTTCGGCGAGTCTGGATCGCCACATCGCTGAATGTCCGCGTTCGACCGTGCTTGCCCGGAGGTCCGGCATCCTGGATCAACTCGGGATCGCGTCAACCTAGCGGGATATCGCAGCGCAATACCCTGCCGGTCAGTTAATCGTCAGCGAACTGCGCCGCTTTAGCGTGTCATTATGGTAGGCAAATCTCCAGCCTTGTGTTGGGAGATGTTAGCTGGTTAATAGCCGTCAGGCTCCATACCAAATCTAGAATGCGAGCCCTTTACCCAATTTGTGTACCAACTTCGACCAGCAGAACTGTAAGCAGTTAGGAATCCCGAGTAACTTTAGGCCATAGCGGATTTTTATCTTATAATCCCGGCCGTTTCACGGGCTTGCTCATGGAGCCAATTTATGATTAATTTCAATGCAGCTCGTGGCGGATGATGCTTCTCAGGATAAACTAAAAAATATGGCCAATCGGAAATCTGTCTGCTTGAGAATGGCTGAATCAGAGCGCCTCTTGCGATCTCCTCGCCAATCAGAACGCTCCGACCGAGCATGAAACCTTCACCATTAACCGCCGCCTGAATTGTTAGGTTGCTGTCCGTAAAAACTTGACTTGATTCTAGGTTGCCAGATGGCCGGACGTTCTCCCGGTCCATCCATGTGCACCAATCCAGATTAGTCTTCTCCCTCCCAGGCGTATAATCCGCAAGAAGCGCCGTGTTTCCAATATCCTTCAAGGTAACAGCGTTCTTGCTCCAATAGTCAGGGCTACATGTGGGAGCCACATACTCATCAAATAGCTTTATGGAATGGCATCCAGGATACGAACCTGCTCCCGATCTTATAGCAAGTGTGAATTCTAGATGATTGAAATCAGTCTGTTCAAAGGAGGCATCCACCATCAATCGGTAACTCGGATGCGATGCGCGAAACTTAGGGAGTCGGTGTATAAGCCATTTAGATGCCAAAGACGGCAATATACTCAACTTGATTTCCTTATAATTTCCAATCCCACGCATCCGCGAAACGTCTTCTTCAAGCTTGTCAAATATTTTCTGCACTTGCTTCGAAAAGTGATGCCCATTCAGGCTTAAGTTAGTCTTGTTGGCAGATCTATCCAGAAGCCGGACACCCAACCAGCCTTCTAGATTGGAGATTTGCTGGCTGACGGCAGATGGACTTACACAAAGTTCCAAGGCTGCCTTGGACAGGCTTCCGTTTCGAGCGACAGCTTCAAAGACCCGAAGAGAATTCAGAGGTGGCAGCTTTCTCATCCCAAAATTTCCCAGACTAAAATGGCGACTATTGAGTTCACAATGAATCACGACAACAGCAGTAGCAGGACGAGCATAGCATCGCAAACCATACTGATGCTGACCTGCCGACATCGCTGACTCTAGGGTGCATCACGCGGAGATTTCTACAGAATCCCCGCAGCCCCCACAGGTTACTTTCTTGCCGACGGGTCAGACACTTTTGCCACCCACACAATTAGTATATCTAACCCTATAGTTACTATTTCAAGATGACGGATTTTTCCAACTTGCACTAAACATATATAAACGCCGCGATGGTTGCGGCCGCATACTGGAAAGCAAGTAATGAAAACTGTTGGTGTACTTGAGAGCTTCGCTACAAATAGCGCGGCTACCTTTTTTGATTTTGATCTGGTAACACCTGTTGCCACAGGCAAAGATCTACTTGTTCGCATTGACGGAATTTCCATCAATCCAGTAGATCTCAAGGAACGGCGTGACATTGTCGGCAAGTTAGACGAGCCGCTTGTCTTGGGCTGGGACGCCTGTGGCGAGGTTATATCCGTCGGCGATGACGTCCAAGCATTCAAGGTCGGCGATAAAGTCATGTACGCCGGTGAGATCACCCGCCCAGGTTGCTATGCTGAGTTTCAACTCGTCGACGAACGGATTGTCGGTCCAAAACCCTACAAACTGACGTCCGAGGAGGCCGCCTGCCTGCCGCTAACTTCGCTCGCAGCATGGGAGGCGTTGTTTGATCGTCTGGAGATTGGCCGCATCGCAGAGGAGAATACCGCGCTTCTGATAATTGGAGGTGCTGGGGGGCTTGGATCAATGGCCATTCAGTTCGCTCGTCAACTCTCCAAGTGCAAAGTCATTTCTACTGCATCACGCGAGAAGAGTAAAGATTGGTGCCTCAAGATGGGTGCCCATCACGTCATCGACCATTCGAAGAATATAAAGAGCCAATTGGTCGAACTAGGTCATGACACTGTTCCCCTCATTCTTAATCTTAGCGACAATATTCCGTATTGGGAAGTCATGGCTGACATAGTCTCCCCCGAAGGCGCAATCTGCTTGGTCGCCAGTACCAAAGCAAAACTGGATCTCGACCTGTTCATGGGGAAAAGTGTGCGCATTAATTATGAATTGATGTTCACCCGATCCATGTACTCAACGAATAAAATGTCAGTCCAGTCTGATATCCTGCGAAACGTCGCTGAAATGATCGATTCCGGGAGAATCATCCACACAAAGACTGAAAGCATGGGAAACATTTCAGCGGAAAACATCACAAAGGCTCATGCTCGTGTTGAGACAGGCCGGATGATTGGAAAAGTAACGCTGTCGGGTGGCTTTGTTGCACAAAACTCCTGCTGACCGGACTTCCCCTTTCCCTGGACACATTTATCCCACGGTTTTCGTGACGGGTAGGCCGAGCGCGGTATAGCCGTTCATGATGGCGATACGGACTTGGACCTCGGCGATCTGTCGGTCGAAGTCGCGTG
>NZ_FNPX01000033.1 GCF_900107415.1 Jannaschia faecimaris | reverse complement strand
CACGCGACTTCGACCGACAGATCGCCGAGGTCCAAGTCCGTATCGCCATCATGAACGGCTATACCGCGCTCGGCCTACCCGTCACGAAAACCGTGGGATAAATGTGTCCAGGGAAAGGGGAAGTCCGGTCAGCAAGAGTTTTGTGCAACAAAGCCATGTCCTGGACAAGACGAATGGACTGCGAACCCTCGGCGTCCATTCGCTGGGAGGTCGGGTGTGAACCTTCGATGCCTTTTGGAGGTTCTTGGAAATCTACCGAACAAGGGGCACTATGGATTGAACCCTGAAGACTTTCGATCTCAAAATCTCGATGATTACACCCTTATGAATTCCCATGCCGAGCCCAAGTGGAAGGCGGAACACGGGCGGACCACACCTCGAATGTCGGAAATCAATGCTCCGGAAAATCTTGAGCGCCTAACTCATCAACTGCGGTCAGTTGAAGCTAGAGTTGTCGTTGGCCTAGGACGGCCCATCAACGAAGTCCATTTGGGTCGCATGTCGAGAGATAGTGGCCCTATGAGAGCCATACGGATGCTGGTACCTAATCACCAAGAAATTTCATTTCAAATTACAGGGCACCCCTCACCGCAGGCTATAAACTGCCACGGAAACGGTGATCCTAGAAATTGGTTTCAAGCGTCCATGTCGGTGTTCCCTCTGGTCTGACGGCAGCTTTGTATCCGCTGATCCGACCCGCTAAATCTACCGAAATCGAGCAATTGCAGCGAATGGCAGGTGTGACGGGACGCGCCGCAGCATCTCGAATGTCAACCGAAGGTCCGGAAAGGGCCGGAAGCATCCGTATCGGCTCGGCGGTCCATGCGAAGATGCTGCGCTGTCTCCAAGGTCCGGTTCGAGCCCGAATTGACAGATGCTGCACCACGTACAAATGACTGCTCTTGGGATTCCCCGGCCAACCACAGATCTATCTGAGCCGTATAAGGATCAGGGTAAGGGCAGATGCCCTTCAAAAAGATTCTTATGCCTCATCAGCCCACTCACGATAGCGTTGCGCAACGCCCGCACGCGGGCAGTTGTGCGCAAATCAACATGGGATAAGACCCACACACCCCAATCGGTTGAAGAATTGGCCGGAAATATACGCACCAGATCCGGATCATGATCGGCAATCATACACGGAAGTTGCGCAACCCCCATTCCAAGCTTCGCGGCTTCCAACATGACCGATAAGTCATCCAAAAGGACGATTTGCTTTGCATTTGGTAAATGGTGTTTGGCCCAGTCAGGAATGGCTTTTCTCTCGTTAGCAAAGGCCAATATGGGTAATTCGGAATCTTCGGCATTGGCCAAAAACTGCTTTTGTAACTGCGGTGACCCATAGGTATGATACGCAATGCCCGAAACTCTTTTGGCAATCGTATCTTCGGGTGGTGATTTGCTGAATCGCACCGCGATGTCGGCTTCGCGGCTATCAAGGTTCAAAACCTGACTTCCGGCTAACAATTGCAGCTCTATTTTCGGGTGGTCTTTCATGAACTGTTTAAGGATAGGCAATAACCAGATGCGGAATGCCAATTCTCCTGTTGTAACGCGAACGAGGCCCCGCAATTCATCGGCTTCCGCAAGTATCTCACGTTGGATCGTGTTGACATGATCTGACATCAACTCAGCTTGTGGAACAAGGCGTTCTCCCGCTGCTGTCAAGTTCCATTGCTTGCCTGAACGATTGATCAAGCGAGTGCTTAAGTTTGCTTCCAAGGCAGAAATTCGACGTGACACCGTTGTCTGATTTACGTCCAGAACATCCGCCGCTGACTTGATTGATCCTGCTCTGACCAGTTCAAGAAAGTAGCGGATTTCATTCCAATCTAACTGCATGATACGTACTCCAATTGCATTACCAAAGTTAGCTGCAATTTTGCAGTTTAGGAATGCTTTTTTCAGAATTTAAATGCAAAAATATGACCTTATTTCAAAGAGACGATGAACTTGAAGGCTAGTGACGTCGCTCGTGACGGCATGACGATCTCATTTAACCAAAATAAGGACTCAATCCATGAGGACCCTAAATTTTCTCTTACCGGCCGTTTTCCTCGCACTTACGGCTTCCGTTGCCCTGTCGGAACCGTCGGAACGCGCCTCTCAAAACAAAGAACTGGAAAAATCCATGATAACAATACACGCACAAGTACACATCGATGCCCCTATTGCTGAAGTTTGGTCCGTTGTTGGCGAGAATTTTGATCAAAGTGCAAAGTTCAACGTGGATGCCAAAGAAACCCGATACCTCAAGAAAACCAATCAAATTTTAGGATCACAACGGCGCACAACGGACGCCAAAGGCAAAGTCATCGATGTTGAAGTTGTCAATTACGATCCGGAGGCAAAATTCATAAAATGGGAAATTTACAATCAGAACGTTGCACCGTTGGATGCTGGCTATTCGTCTTACACGTTGAAGTCGGATGGTGAGGGCGGCACTCTCCTGACGCAAGAGGCTGCATTCAAAATGAAATATAAGATCATGCACCTAGTCGCACGTCGGAAAATGTCACCGATCTTCAAAACCGAATTGTCCGCGATCAAACATCTGGTGGAAACAGGGGAGAGCATCACGCCAACCACAAAGGACGAAATAGTGATGCGATATCACAAGGCCGTCAGAATTTTAGATAAGTAAGCGCTCACTATATATTACGCACACACACCGAAAGCGGCCATCGGAGTGTGTGCGGCGAATGCCCGTTTGTCCCGCTGAGCAGACCTCGGTGCAAAACGCAGCGAATGTCAGCTTCCCGCCCATTTCTTGCGAAGGTCAACACAGTCGCGGCAACCAATAATTGCCATGAAGAAGCCTTGTCATGACCGGATTCTCGGGCGGCGGCCTTCCTTACTACAAACCTGCCGACTATTCTTGCACCTCGTCCCGCCAGCCATGCTTGGGAGCAAAGCCCAGCAATTCGCGCGCTTTGTCTATCGCGTAGAAGGTCTCAGTCTCGGCCATCTCCCGCTTCAGGGGCACATCCGGGTAGAAGCGGTGAAGCACCTCCGCGTTGCTGATGCCGACCGACAGGTCCGGATTGGCGACGTTGAATATCTGGTAGCCGAGCCCGTCTTTTTGAAGGCAGCGCTCGACCATCTGGCCCAGATCACGGGCGTCGATATAGGCGAAAATGTTGCGCCGTCGCAGCGCCGGATCATTGAGATAGGACGGAAAGTCGCGGGCGTATTCGTGCGGTTCGATGACATTGTTGATCCTCAGTCCGTAGACGTCGGCACCGGTGCGCGCCTGGAAGCTGCGCGCGGTGACCTCGTTCGCGACCTTGGACATGGCGTAGCTGTCTTGCGGCACGGTTGGGTGTTCCTCGTCCACCGGCAAGTAGTCCGGGCGCATTTCGCCCTGCGCGAAACAGATCCCGTATGTTGTCTCGGAGGACGCGAAAATTACCTTGGGAATACCCAGCTTTGCCGCCGCCTCGAGCACGTTGTAAGTCGACAGGACGTTGACGCGGTAGGTTTCGCAGTCAGGCTCGATCAGGATCCGTGGCAGGGCTGCGAAATGCACGATCGCATCATAGCGCGGGACCGTTGCGAGATTGAGTTCGTCGAGCCCGGCCAGCGCAGTCAGAGCGTTGAAGACCTGCCCGCTCTCGGTCAGCTCGACGCGCAGATTATCGACACCAGGCAAGTCGAGTGGTACGCGGTCGGCGTTGACCACCCGATGCCCGCGTTCAAGCAGGTAGGGTATGACGTGCTGCCGGGCCTTGCCGGAGCCGCCTGTAAAGAAGATCCGCATCCCAGTCTCAATTCTGTTGCTCCAACGCGAAGAATAGAGAGCTACCCCGATGAAACAAGCGCACAAAGACGTTTGCCGGACGACTTCGAGGAATGTCTGAAGCAAGCCTGATCTGGCACTAAAGTGGCGGTTCGTGTTGCTCGCAGCGAAGGTCCGCTCTCCGCCCAAGTCATCGGGCTTTGCACTAGCTTGGGAGCATGTTCAGGCGTGAAACCGATGCCTGACGTCCTAACTCGTTCGCGCGACCATAGATTCCGAGGTCAGGCAGCCATCGAAGCGTTGCGAGCCTATAGCGAGCCTATAGCGAGCCTAAGATATCGCACTAATTTGTAAGGTTTTGATTTAATGGTGCCCGGGGGCGGAATCGAACCACCGACACGAGGATTTTCAATCCACTGCTCTACCCCTGAGCTACCCAGGCACCGGGTCACGAAAGCAATGCCTTCGTTGGGTTCGCACCGTCTAGGACAGGGGAAAAACAGTGTCCAGACGAAAATCATCAATGGGGTCGAGAACGTCGCTCCAACTCCTGCTCAAGGGCATCAATCGCCTCCTCCGCATCGTCCGGGTCGCTCGACGGCACCGCGTAAGCCCCATTGAGCCACTTGCCCAAATCGACGTCGGCGCAACGCCTAGAGCAGAACGGCCGGTACTTCTGATCGGCATCTTTCTGGCAGATAGGACAGCTCACAACAGCTCCTCCGTGGGGCGACGCTCGCGGCGCCGCGTCAGTTCGAAATGTCCAAGCGGAGTCCATCCGATCAATGAGGTTTCGATGGAATCCGCCCTGAACGCCCCGCGCAGGGCACTCTCGAATGCCTTGCGATCTTTCTTGGACATGGGCGCAAGGTCCAGCACAATCTGCCCCCCGATGCCCCGAAGACGCAATTGACGCGGCAAGGCGCGGGCCAGAGCAAGGTTTGCTTTCAATCCACCTGCTCCACCTTCGGGCGTATTCACGTCGACGGCGGTCAGAGCGCGGGTAGGTTCTATGAAGAACGTCGCGGGGCCGATGGCGACGGCCGTATCCCGGAGGGTATCAAGTTGATCCTCGACCGTATCCCAATTTTCGGAAATGTCGTCCCCATCCCACTCGCGCCAAGCCAGCGTATGCGCATCCGGCCCATCCAGCAGCAAGTCCGCAACGCTCCCTTCGTCGCCCAGTACTTGCATCGCAAGGCCCCAAGTCTGCGTCAGGTCATCGACCAGCGTCTCCTCGTCGATCCCCTCGCAGGCAGTGCGCAGGATTATGCCGTGCCCGTCACGCTCCGGTACCGCATCGTTGGCAATTTCCAACAGGCGATCGCGTTCCACGTCATCGGTGAGGCTGCGGGCGACATTCAGGCCGGGTGCCCGCGGCGTCACAATGCAATAACGCGACTTGAAGAGGACGCGGTCGGTGACCGGCACGGCCTTTCCAGGCTCAGCGTGGCCGGTGACCTGAACCAGCATGGTTTGTCCCGGGGCCAGTCCCTTTGCGTTGCGGTGCCAGCCCGTCAGACCGGCTCCGAGTTTCAGAAACATGCCACCTTGCCCCTTGATCGGGCGGTCGCAGATGGCCCGGAAGATTGCTCCAATGCCGGGTCGATCGTCGCCAGCGTCGATCAGCAGGTCGTCCAATTGTCCATCCACCATGCGCGCCGCGGCGCGGCGGCCCTTATGTTCGCCAAGGATGATTTGCGTGCCATTCATCGCCATATCTCCAGTCCCGCCGCCTGCAGCAGGTTTGCGGTTTCGTGCAAAGGAAGGCCGACCACGGCGGTAAAGCTGCCGCCGATCCAGCTTGCGAAAGCGCCAGCTGGCCCTTGGATCGCATAGCCCCCGGCCTTCCCCTGCCAATCGCCCGTCGCGAGGTAGCCGTTGATTTCCACGTCCGACAAAGGCTTGAACTTCACCGCCGTCTCGCAGGTGCGGAACCACGTCCGCTCTCCCCGGCGCACGCCGATCGCTGTAAAGACCCGGTGCCTGCGCCCTGAAAGAAGATGCAGAAACTGGGCCGCTTCGCCAACATTGGCGGGCTTGCCCAGGATGCGCCGCCCTACGGCAACCGTCGTGTCGGCGCACAGCACGACATCTTGGGCATCCGCTTTTACGGCTGCCAATTTCATGGCGGTGATGCGTTCGCAGTATACACGCGGGACTTCGGCCTTGGCCGGTGTCTCGTCGACATCCGGTGCACGCACGTCATGCGGCACCAGACCAAGCTGCCCCAACAGCTCAAGCCGCCGGGGGGAACCCGATCCGAGGATCAGGCGAGGAGCCGTCGCCGGCACCTTACTTGAAGCGATAGTTGATACGGCCCTTGGTCAGGTCGTAGGGGGTCATCTCGACCTGCACCTTGTCGCCCGCGAGAACGCGGATCCGGTTCTTGCGCATCTTGCCTGCCGTATGCGCGATAATCTCATGGCCGTTCTCGAGCTCGACCCGGAATGTCGCGTTGGGCAGGAGTTCGCGCACGACGCCGGGGAATTCGAGCATTTCTTCCTTGGCCATGGTGTCTCCTGATGTGAGCCGCGCATCAGGCGGCAGATGCGGCTAGATGGGGGGAATCGGGGCGAAGTTCAAGGGTTATGTATCAGGCCCCGCGCGCAACCGCCCTTCGCGCCGCCAGAGCGCGGAGCGATGCACGTTATCCGAAGCGAGCCTTGAGCTTGGCCATGATCTGATCCCGGCTCAGACGATAGCTGGCAAGCTTTTGTTCCCGCCCCTCCCCCAGACCGGTCGGGTCCATGATCGGCCAGTATTCGACGGCGATATGGGCGTGGCGGGCCAGCTCCATCGCCATCCGCTGCGATGCGGGCGACAGGGCCACGATCAGGTCGAACTGCTCCAGATCATCGCCCCACTCCCGCATCTCCTCGAAGCTGCGCGTACGGTGGCGGGCAAGCTCGATGCCCATTTCGGCACAGACGGCGATCGTGAAGCCATCGATCTCCAGATCGTTCATGACACCGGCAGACTGGACATAGATATCGTGGCCATGAATCTTCTTCATCATCCCTTCGGCCATGGGCGAACGAACGGCATTATGGTCACAACAGAAAAGGACCGATTGAGGATTGTCCCCCACCCTCAGCCCCCGAAGTGCAACACACAGATCAGGGTGAAGAGACGGCGGGACGTGTCAATATCGACCGTCGCCTTGCCCTCAAGCCGCTCCTGCAGAATGCGCGCACCTTCATTGTGTATGCCGCGACGGGCCATGTCGATCGCCTCGATCTGGCTTGGCGGCAGTTTCTTAACCGCATCGAAATAAGCCGCACAAATCTGCCAATAGTCCTTCACAACCTGACGAAACGGGCCAAGAGCCAGATGGAACTCCCCGGCCTTGCCGGTTTCGCACGAGATGTCGAAGACCAGCCGCCGCTCCCGAATGGCAAGCAAGACGTCATAGGGGCCGACAGGTGCATTCGCCGCCATTAGGGCAAAGCTGTTATCTTCAAGCAGGTCAAAGATGGCGACCGCCCGCTCCTGTTCGATTTCCGGCGTCGGAGTCGGCAGGTTGGCGTCGTCGATACGGATCTGGGCAATTCTGGCTGTCATGGGGGAATTGATGGGCCAATCCCGCGCGGCCCGCAATGGTGATCAGCGGTTCAGCTTGTCCAATCGCGATTGCACGCTCAGACCGTGTGCCTCCAGCGATTCTGACGTTGCCAGCCGAACCGCCGAGGGACCGATGGCGCGCAGGCTTTCGGGCGTCATGCGGGCCATCGTTGTGCGCTTGACGAAATCCATCACCGAAAGGCCAGACGAAAACCGGGCCGACCGGGCCGTTGGAAGCACGTGGTTTGGCCCCCCGATGTAGTCGCCAATGGCTTCGGGCGTCCATTGACCAAGGAAAATGGCCCCCGCGTGGGTAATCTTGGTCGCGAGGGTGTCGGGGTCGGCGACGGCAAGCTCCAGATGCTCGGGTGCCACGCGATTGGACAGGATCGCCGCCTCGTTCAGGTCGCGGACAGTGACAACGGCCCCGAAATCCCGCCAACTGGGCCCGGCGATATGCGCCCGCTCCAGCGTTTTCAGACGTGCATCGACGGCCTTAACAACGGCCTGTCCAAAGGCGGCGTCGTCGGTGATCAGGATCGACTGGGCGCTCTCGTCGTGTTCGGCCTGAGACAAAAGGTCGACGGCGATCCAATCGGGGTCGTTGTCGCCATCCGCAATAACCAGAATTTCCGAAGGCCCGGCGATCATGTCGATTCCCACGCGCCCGAAAACGCGGCGCTTGGCGGCGGCGACGAATGCATTGCCGGGACCAGTGATCTTGTCGACCGGCGCGATAGTGTCAGTGCCATAGGCCATGGCTGCAATCGCCTGCGCGCCGCCGATCCGGTAGATCTCCGTCACGCCGGATATCTGCGCGGCCAGCAAAACCAGCGGATTCAATATATTATCCGGTGTGGGAACACACATCACCAGCCGCCCTACCCCGGCGACGCGGGCGGGAATGGCGTTCATCAGGACCGAGGAAGGATAACTTGCCAGCCCGCCGGGCACGTATAGTCCCGCCGCGTCGACCGGTCCCCAGCGCCATCCCAGGGTCGCGCCGGTCTCGTCGGTCCATTGCGCGTCTTCAGGCATCTGGCGCTCGTGATAGGCACGGATGCGGGCTGCCGCCAGTTCGAGTGCGGCATGATCCTCCGGGAGGACCTGCGCGGCGGCGGCCTCCACCTCCGCGGCCGTCACGCGCATTGTCTCGGGCTTCAGGTCCAGCCGATCGTACTTTGATGTCAGCTCGCAGACAGCGGCGTCGCCCCGCTTGCGGACGTCAGCAATGATTGCCGCGACGGCGTCATCGACATCGGGCGAGTCCTCGCGTTTCATTGTCAACAGGGCTGCGAACCGCGCTTCGAAATCGGTATCTGTGCTGTCGAGGAATGTCGGCATTGGCAACGTCTCTTTCCTGTGGGCCGTCCGCTGGCCCGGTGTCGCGTCCGGACCTATCCGCCCTGTCCTGCCGCCTCAAGATGCGGGGTAAGATGCCGCGTCATCAAAACATCGGTTTCAGATACGCCCGCGATGCGCATGGCGTCTTCGCGCCGCCCGATCGGGCGGAACCCGTGACGCGCATAGAAGGCCTGTGCACGCTTGTTCGCCTCGGCCACCCAGAGATCGAGCCAATTCACCCCAGCAGCCTGCGCCCCCGCCGCAAGGGCCTGCATCAGAACATCCGCGGCCCCTGTCCCTTGATGCACAGACCGAATGAAGAATGGCCCGATATCCGCGCGGTGCTGAATGCGTTCCAGCGACCACAAGTGGAGGCTGGCAAAGCCGAGCAACTCCGAATTATGGGAGACGACACCATAGGTATTGCCCTGGGCGAGCGCGGAGCGACAACGGTCGGGCGTCATCGACTCCACTTCACTTTTCGACATCAGGAAAGCAGATGGGAAGTCCTCGACCCCTTCCCACATGAGTACCTGCCAAACGGCTGCGTCGTCCTCCGCCAGTGGCCGAACGTGCATTTCAGCTGTCCGGATGCCCGGGCACCTTGCCCGATGGCGCGGCATAGGGGCGTGTCACGTCGCGCAAAGTCACGTCCAAACACTCGCAAGCGACCTCCACCAGACCGTCTCCTGCAAAGGTCAGTCTTAGCGTGCCCTCCGCATCGTCGCCGGGCACCCATTCGATCGAAAGCAGCGACAGTACCGTATCCGCGTCGCCGGGCAGGACGCCCTGCCCGCGCACCGAAAGAACATCGCCTGCCGTCAGTACGGTTTGCACCCGCTCCGCCCGTCGGGTTCCATGTTCCCACCGGAACCGGTTCAGCAAGATCGCGAAGCGCCGCGCGCCCTTCTGCCAACGCATTTCGGACGCGGGCAGAACAGCATCCTGAACAAGCGCGGACACGACCCTCAGGTCCTCTGCATCCGTCGCCCAGAGGCGCAGAGGACCGCCATCGGCATCGTGGAACCGTGCGTCCCGTTCAGCCATCTTCTTTCACCCGACGAATATTCGCACCGACACCCGACAGCTTGGCAACGACGTGTTCATAGCCGCGATCAAGGTGATAGACCCGTCCTACAGTGGTTTCCCCCTCGGCGGCGAGACCCGCCAGGATCAGGCTGACAGACGCGCGCAGGTCCGTCGCCATCACCGGAGCCCCCCTGAGCTTCGAGACGCCCATGACCTTCGCATGACCACCCTGCACCTCGATGTTGGCTCCCATTCGGGTCAGTTCCGGGGCGTGCATGAAACGGTTCTCGAAAATCTTCTCCTCCAGCACCGACGTCCCTTCCGCCGTGCACAGAAGGGCCATCATCTGGGCTTGAAGGTCAGTCGGGAAGCCGGGAAACGGTTCCGTCTCCACGTTTACCGCCTTGATCGGCCCATTACCTCGCCTGACCGTCAAGCCCTCGGCGGATTCGGTGACGATGGCCCCCGCTTCCTCGATCCGCACGCAAAACGCCTCTAACAAGGAGCGTTTGCCGCCGATGCAGGTCACCTCGCCGCCCGCGATCAAGGGGGCCAGCATATAAGTTCCCAGTTCGATCCTGTCGGTCACCACACGATGCGTCGCGCCGTGCAGACGATCAACGCCCTGAATTTCTATCGTGTCGGTTCCCTCCCCCGAAATCTGTGCACCCATTGCCTGCAGACAATGGGCCAGATCGACGATCTCTGGCTCCTGCGCGGCGTTTTTCAAAACCGTTGTGCCACGGGCCAGCGTCGCCGCCATGAGCGCGTTCTCCGTCGCCCCGACAGAAACGAACGGAAAGTCCACGATACCCCCGCGAAGCCCCCCCGCGGGAGCTTTGGCGTGAACATATCCATCGCGCAGGTCCAACTCCGCGCCCATCGCTTCGAACGCCTTGAGGTGAAGATCGACAGGACGCGCCCCGATAGCGCAGCCCCCCGGCAAGGAGACCACCGCATGCCCCTGCCGGGCCAGAAGCGGGCCCAAAACCAGGATCGACGCGCGCATCTTGCGGACGATATCGTAATCGGCGCGTTCGCCGTTCAGGATGTGTGACGACATCGACAAAACCAGCCCGTCCGAGAGCCTGGCCACCTCTGCACCCAGCGACTCAAGAAGCTGGGTCATCGTGCGGATGTCGGACAGGCGCGGCGCGTTTGTCAGCGTCAACGGCTCATCCGACAGAAGCGTCGCGGGCATGAGCGTGAGGCACGCGTTTTTCGCGCCGGCGATCGGAATCGTGCCGCTCAGCGGGCCACCGCCGGTGACGATGATGCTATCCATTTGGCTTCTCCTGCTCGTCGGGCCTGGGCTTGGGCGGCTCTTCCGCCCGGATCCGTTTCTGGACCTTGCGTCGACCCATGTTGGCCTTGAGCGCAGCCTTCAATCGATCTTCCCGCGTAGTCTTCGTATTCTGAGCCATGCCCGCCCCTGTTGCCTTGGGTCCACATAGCCGGTGGCTCGGCGCGGGTCCAGCGAATGAGCCATTTTCGGGGGTTGCAGCCTGTTGTTCGTCGGTTTATTCCGCGCCACGGATGCTGTGGTAGCTCAGTGGTAGAGCACACCCTTGGTAAGGGTGAGGTCGAGAGTTCAATCCTCTCTCACAGCACCACCCAACTCATTGAAATCGCTTAAAGCAATTGACTGCAAGACGAAAAACCCGTTTCGCTGTTACAAATGGCGTTACAAAACGGAGCTCTTCGCATGGCTGGGAAGGTGCGACATCTTCTCAATCGTGACGGTCGATACTTCGCTCGGCTGGTCGTTCCGAAAAAGCTTCGCCGCCATCTGGATGACAAGACAGAACTGCGGACCCCGTTGGGCCCCGACTACAAGAATGCGTTGCGTCTGCTGCCGGGTGCGGTCGCAGAACTACAGCACAAGATCGCGCAAGCAGAACGGAAGGTGATGCCCAAGACCATTTCAGATGCCGTCGCCCGCTACCCCCTCCGGCATACAGAGATTGCAGCCCTGCACTACCGGACGTAGGTTGCCTTTGACGAAGAACTGCGCCGCGCTAATCCACTCTACGCATCTATTGGCTACATTGACGAAGACTATGTGCGTGAACTTCGCGATGCAAAGGCAGGTCGACTGACCGACGTCGAACTCGCGAAATTGATAGGGTTCAGGATTGAGCACTACCGGGCACGTGGAAACACCGATGTAAAGTTCGGCACGCCAGCATGGCGCGACCTGGCAATGACACTGTGCTTTTCGGAGTATGAATCTCTAGAGCGAACAGCCGAGCGTGACGAAGGCGATTTCTCAGGCAGGTCCACCCTACCCTACTTGGACGCTCATGAAGTCGAGGCACCCGCCCCGGTCTCCCTGCGAGGCTTGTTCACCGAATACCTAGCAACTGTATTTCTCAGGTGGTCAGACGGGTCCACTTTTGACGTGATCTGCAAAGCGCATTCGCGATTGTGACGAGCTTTCTGGCGACGGCG
>NZ_FNPX01000010.1 GCF_900107415.1 Jannaschia faecimaris | reverse complement strand
TCATCTTGCATCCTTGGCGAAGTACGCGGCTGCCTTTTTTAAGATATCGCGCCCCTCAGTCATCCGCGCCAGCTCGCGCTTGAGCCTCCGGTTCTCAGCCTCGTGGTCCACAGATGATGCCTGTGACGCGGCTTTCGCATACAACTTCATCCATTTGTAGAGCGAGTAAGTGCTGACGCCTAAGCGCTCTGAAACCTCACGAACGGCGTACCCCCGCACTGCAATCTGATGCACCGCATCACGCTTAAAATCTTCACTGAAATTTGGCTTCCCCATAACGGCCTCCTTGCCTCAAAATTAGGGAAGAAAGCGTCTACAATACTGGGGGCTATTCAGTGTTGCAAAAATTTCTTGACTGATTCATGTCGCGAACGAGCGTGGTAGCCGCGCGAAATGAGCAGGCCCCCACGCTATTGGACAACAAACCAGCCGGTCTTTGATGAGGCCCACAAGAGCCGTGGCTCGCTGACGATCTGGCTTTACCCAGAGTTGACCTGAGATGCCGTTTGGCAGGCGTGGCCGCCAGCGATCTTTCATCTATAGCGCCATCCAGCCAAGCCTGACGACGAAGGATGATGGGTGTCCCTTAACGCACGGAACCGAATCGAGATCGTGTTCGGGCACGTGAAAAACTGAAGATGCGAGGCGACACGCCATGACAGGTGTCCAAGGGTCTTCCATTCCGGCAGCGCACTCCCCGCAACGGTCATATTGTGGCTATGTGTCCTGCCCCCAAGTGTCGATAAGGAACCAAAAGAAGGCAGACTACCCAATTGGGCCTCTTTCCGAAACGAATACCGTAATCTCTAGACTTCGTTTAAGAAATGTGTCTTAAATTAGACCTGTTTAAGTTATTCTCAGAGCGGGGATTGGGCTCTTTCAAGGCAAGTAGATAGCCGATGTGATGGAATTTGGTATGTTATTGGAGTTTGGTATGTCAAAGAGTAGATTGTTTTTCGGGTCAGCTAGCGCATTGGGATTTGCGACAGTGGGCTTTTCGGCCGGCGCACAGGGTACGGAGCCCGTGAATCTCTGCGATATAAGAGAGTTGACGCCGCCGTTTGTCGAGCGGCTCCAGCGACGCAGCGATTACGATGACCTCTTCATCAGGATGGCTGAGGTCTGTCCGGAAGCCGCGTTGGCTCTCGGCGACATTGCGACGGCGGCGATTGGCCGGCCTGCGGTCAATGGTGCCATTGACGATGATGGAAATGTGGCCGGCAACTCCCCTGGCGGCAGCACGCCGGGGGGCTCGGGCGGCACGCCTGGGGGCTCGGGCGGCACGCCTGGGGGCTCGGGCAGCACGCCTGGGGGCTCGGGCGGCACGCCGGGGGGCTCGGGCAGCACGCCGGGGAACTCGGGCAGCGCACCGGGGAACTCGGGCAGCACGCCGGGGAACTCGGGCAGCGCACCGGGGAACTCGGGCAGCGCACCGGGGAACTCGGGCAGCACGCGAGGGAACAACGGCGGCGGGAATGGGCCAGAGGGCGGAAGCCCTGCGGCTAGCGATAACGCCAACCAAGATGAAGTCTAGGATGCATTTCCGCCATTGATTGGCGGGGCGCGGTCGGTGCCAAGACACGGTGCCGGCCTACCCCCCGCCAAGGATCACCGCTGACGATCGAGAGCTATCCGAGCCTCGACACGGCGATCCAAATGCTTCCAGCGTTCCTTGTCCTTTTATCGGGTCCGGCCCCCGAGTGCTGCAACCGCGCGGTCCGTGCTGAAGATTCCGCCCTCCATGACTGCGACCCAAGTCTGTTTGTTTTCTGGGTTCTGCATGCGAAGGAAGGAATAGCCAGTTCTGCTCCAAGGCTTGATCGAATTGGTCAGATTATCCAGCACGAGATCTTCGTTGTCGGTTCGGAGGATGAGAACGGCGTGAGCTGCGCGTCGGCGATCAAGAGCTGTGGCTATGAGCAAGCGCTCTGGCGCGATCCCGGCGCGGATGAGGTCCCGCTGCTTCAGCAGCGCGAGGTCTTCGCAATCACCCCCGCGCTCAGTTGGTAGCGCCCAGTGCTCCAGCCTGCTGTACTGGACTTGATCAGTGATCTCTCGCACGCGCCTGTTCACATTTTGATTAATCCGACGAGCGGTAGCTAGTTCAGCGGACGAAAACGCTGTTTGACTCGGGGAACTTTGGCAGGACCAGCCATAGGTCCAACAAAGGTCCGTCGCACCGGCAGGAGAGGCCACGATATATCGCGCGTTCAGGAAACCCTCGTTCGCCGCGTGGCCAATGGACGCAGTAGCGCCAGACCCGATCAGAGCAACCAACGCGATATTGATTGCGCGTCGTGCAATGACTGACCCGTCCTTACCCGACGACAGCAATTCACGGATCGACTTAGCCGAGCGGTGAATACAAAAGATCATAAGCCTAGTCCTAGGTTTCAGCAAAGTTTCGAAGACCCTCACACCCAAATTGGGGGACATTGTGGCAAAATAAGAAACACTGATCTAGAAAACGCCTAGGACGCTTCACATTGAAAGTCACTCTGACAGGATCCAACCTGACGTATCGGCCTTCATCCGCTCATTTGTGGTCAAGCCGGAAAAATTTCGCTGCTGAAACTTATCGGACCTCCGCAAGTTCCGCTCTTCGGACGGACGCTTATGAAGCCGTCCAATTTTTATGCCGATTGTGTCAGAGCAACTTGGCTTGAAGTAGCGTAGCGAATTTCCTACCAGACCCATTCGAAAGTCGTTCCCTCATCGTCTTCCAATGAACTGTCTAACCCCCAGCCCTCTTACCGTCTCTGCCGCACCAGGAGTGCACAATTGCTGCAACTTTGCGGGACAAAACCTGACTGAGCGGCAGCCCCTCGACGGTTGTTTATATCGTTCAATGCGCGACGCCGTACCACGACCCGAATCTCTGTTATGAATATATTTTTCCCGACGTCCGGGATGGCAGATGGACTGCATCAGTGATGATGGTCATCTCAGACGATCCGCAAAGCGGCACCAGCGGCCCGAAACCATTGGCTCTGTCCCTTAGGCAAAAACGGTCGCAAACTATGATGCCCGCAACTGACTGGCCCCGCATATATTGGCGGAGCCAGCCCCTGTCTTGGTTCCCTACTCAGCGATACCCGCCGCGACTATCAGCGGGGCCCAGACCTCGATCTGCTTGGCAACGAAGTCCGTATACTCCTGCGAATTCATGCCCCGATGCGTGATACCGAGTTCCGTCAGCCTCTCCTGAACCTCAGCGCTGGCGAAAACAGCCAGCACTGTCTCGTTAATCTGCTCGACCATGGCCGGATCCATTCCGGCCGGACCCGACAGGCCCACCCAGTTTTCGATCACGATGTCATAGCCCTGTTCCATGAATGTCGGCACATCTGGAAGCTGCGGATTGCGCTCGGGCGAAGCGATTGCGATGGCCACAGCTTCCTTGTCTTCGATCATGTCGCTGTTCTGGACGACCATATCGTAGAATGAGTCGAGGACCCCGGCCCGGAAATCCTGGATCGCAGGCGAGCTTCCCTGGTAAGGCACGTGGATCGACTCCACCTCCAGCGCGGCATCCACCGCCTCCCCGAGAATATGCGAGATCGATCCGACGCCGCTGGACCCATAGGTCATCGGCGTCTCCTTCACGACGGCGGTATATTCCTCCAGCGTGGTGATCCCCGACGACGGCTGCACGAAGAGCCCTGGCGCGGAGGCCCCGATGTAGGCGACATGCGTGGCCCCTTCGATCGGGTCGTAGGGGATGGATTTGAAGCGCGTGGGCGCGATCGTGTAGGGCGCATTGTTGGCCAGGATCAGGGTTGTCCCGTCCGGGGCCTGCTGTGAGACGTAGTCGGCGGCGACAGTGCCGGCGGCACCGGGTCGGTTGTCCACGACGGCCTTTTGACCGAAATCGGTGTCCAGATGCTGTGCCAGAAGCCGGGCGACAAGGTCGCTGGTTCCGCCGGGAGGGAAGGTCACGACGATGCGAACAGGCTCCTCGCTCCATGCGCCGGGTTCGGCAAATGCCCCGGTCGCGGCCAGAAGGGCACCGGCAGCCACGCCAGATGCCAGGATTGTGCTTCGGATCAGTTTCATGTGTTTGTTCCTTCCTGTTGGGTTTTCGTTTTGACGGTCTTTGCAAGACGACGCTTTCGCAGCGCCGAATATGTCGAGAAGACGAGGATCGCGGCGGTGACGGCCAGAAGCGTGGCGCTGATCGGACGTTCCAGGAACACCATCGGGTCGCCGCGCGAGAGCAGCATTGCCCGGCGCAACTGCTCTTCCATCAGGGGCCCCAGCACAAAGCCCAGAAGAAGCGGTGCCGGCTCGAATCGGAACAGCTTCATCAGATAGCCGATCGCGCCGATGATCAGGGTCAGCCACACGTCGAAGACATTGTTGTTCAGGCTGTACACACCGACGCAGATTAGAACGATGATGGTGGGGTACATATACTTGTACGGGATCTTCAGAAGCCGCACCCATATCCCGATCAACGGGATATTCAGTACGAGCAGCATCAGGTTGCCCACCAGAAAGCTGGCAACCAGACCCCAAAACAGGTCCGGCTCCTCGGTCAGCAGGCGCGGACCGGGTGTGATCCCATAGATCATCAGGGCACCGATCACGATGGCCATCGGCGGGCTTCCGGGTACACCCAGCGTGAGTGTGGGGATGAAGGCCGTCTGTGTCGCCGAGTTGTTCGCCGCTTCGGGTACCGCGACGCCCGGGACAACACCGGTTCCGAACTGATCTCGCATCTTGTTGACCCGTTTCTCCACCGCATAGGCGATGGCCGCAGCGATGGTCTGGCCGGTGCCGGGAAGCGCGCCGAAGAACGAGCCGATCGCGCCGCCGCGAAGGATCGGCGCGAACAGCGACTTCCACTCGGCCCAGGACGGATAGAAATCGTCGTAGTTAATAGTCTGGGTGGCCGAACCACCCTTGTTGGCGCGGATCGAGGCAATCACCTCGCTGACGCCAAACAGACCCATGGCGACGATCACGATATGGACGCCATCGCGCAACTCTGGGATGCCCATCGTATAGCGCAGGTCGCCCGTGGTCAGATCAATACCGATCGTGCCCAGCATCAGCCCGGTCACGACCATCGCGATACCCTTCAACGCACCACCGTTACTGACCGCTGATGCCGCCATGAGACCCAGAAGGATCACCGCGAAATAGTCCGCCGGACCGAACGACAGCGCAAGCTGCGCCAGCGAGGGCGACAGCACAGCCATCACGATCATGCCGATCATTCCACCTCCGAAAGATGCCGCCGCCGTCGAAAACAGGGCGACACCGGCACGGCCTTTCTTGGCCATGGGATGCCCTTCGATCGCTGTGATGGAAGCGGCCGGGGTGCCGGGTATGTTCATCAGGATCGAGGCGATGGACCCGCCGTATTCGGCCCCGTAATAGACACCCGCGATCATGACCAGCGCGCTTGTCGGCTCAAGATAAAAGGTCAGGGGCAGGATCATGGCGATCGCCGCCATTGAGCCGATGCCGGGCAGGACGCCGACGAAGGTGCCGACAAAAACTCCGATGAAGCAATACATCAGGTTCTGTGGCTCCATCACGACCAGAAGGCCGGAGTAGAAGCTGGAGAGGATATCCATTTCTAGATCCCGGCAAATGCTTTGAGGGGCAGGTTCAACAGCGTGATGAACAACCCCCAGCAGGCGAGCGCGACAGCGGCCCCGAGAACGACCTTGCCCATAAGCGACAAGCTGCGATCGGGGCTGCTTGCGACCAGAATGGTCAGGAATACGGCCGGCACCAACCCAAGGCGGTCGGCCGTGGACGCGAACACGGCAAGCGACGCGACGATGGCCCCGAGGCTTAGCCAGTCAGGTGCCTCTTCCAGCCCGCCCGCGCGCCATTCCTGAAGACAAATCGCAACCGCAAGGACAAACAGGATCAACCCCGTGATAAACGGGAATGCCCCCGTGCCCAGACGGAAGGGCGAACCAAGCCCCAGTTGCAGGCCGCCGATCATGAAGATGATGCTGGCTGCGACCAGGATGAGCCCCCCGATCTCACCGCCCCATTCCAGTGCGGATCCGTGCTCCGGGACGTCGCCATCGACTGGGGAATTGGGTTTGTCAGATGTCATGCTCGCCCTCCATCGGTTTTCGGGTCACGTCGACCATTTCATCGCATCCAAAGGCCAGCCGCACCCGTTCCAAGCTTACGATCGAGATCTGTTCGATGGCCCTTGCGATTTCCGTTGTTCGATCTTCGGCCAGCCGTCCCTCGAACTCGGCCAGGACGCTGTTGATGTCATGATGCCGAACCAGTGCGGTGATGAACGGAAACCCGAACCTCTCGCGATAGCGTTTGTTCAGATCGACCAGTCGGGCGCGATGCGTGTTTCCCTCATCGGTCAGATCAAGTCGCCCCTGCTCCGATTGTGACGCACCCGTCATCGACAGAGGGTTGTCCGGCGCAAGATCGGAATGCGCACGGAACAGGTCCAGGCTTTCGGCTTCGTCGAGTGCCAGCAATTCGCGTTGAATGGCTCGCTGCAGGCCATCAAGGTCGTTGAAAGGCCGGTGCCGGGCTACGCGCGCGGCGACATTGGGGGCGCGCTCGATCAGTGGTTCGAGGAACTCGGCCGCCTGTTCTTCGTTAATGGTATTGAGTTCGCCCAGCCTGGTCATCAGGATCCTCCGACACTGAACAAAGTGTAGAAAGGCCCTCCATTATCGTCTATAGAATTAACGGTACTTTTGCATTCTCTAAATTAGAATGATTTAGGCTGACCGGTACCGTCTGAGTGTAGAACTGCACAAACAGAAGACGCACTGCCGAGAATTCAACCGACGGTGACGGTCCGGCGCTCCAGAATATCCACGCATAGTGCGACTACTTGGCTGATAACCGTCGTGGCTGGCATTTGCAGATTCGAGATCACCGAAAACTTCTGCCTGAACACGTCCTCGTTGCTGATCGGAATGAACTTCAACCTACCGGATCGGATCTCGGGTTCCGCATCAAGCTCGGAGGTCACAGCCAGATACTGGCCCGAACCGACAAGCATCTTCATCAGCTGAATCGAGTTCACGACGACCGAATTCTTCGTGCGGTCAAAGATCCAGCTGTGACGCGCCTCAAGCAGTTTTCGAATGGCGAGCGAAGAGTCCTGAAACACGACGGGATACTCGATCAGGTCGCTCAGGCCAATATTTGGGCGCTGCGCGACCGCGTGCGACGGGGTAGCGATGCAGCCGAGCGGGAAATCGCGGGTCCAATGGAACCACAGGTTGTCATCCGGAGCCACGTTCACGACTGCGGCGATGTCCACGTCACCGTTCAGAACCTCTTTCACGGCGTTGTCCGGGCTGGTGATTTTGATGTCGACCTGAACACGCGGAAGGACGCGGGCGATCTCGGCCACCAGTTCGGGGACAAAGCCGTTGACCATGCCATCCATTGCGGCAAGCCGGATGTGCCCCTGTTCGACGCCACGCTCGGTCAGCATGGTCGACCAGAGGCGCGCGCTGTCCAGCCGCCAGTCGCGCGCAAGCTCCAGCAGCAGATAGCCCGTAGACGTAAGGGTCATGCCCTTGGCGTCCCTGTCGAACAACTGCTCGCCAAGCGAGTCCTCGATCGCCGTGATTTGCCTGTGAATCGCCGAAGCTGAAATGCCCAGTTCCCGCGAGGCCGCCTGGATCGAACCCAACTGCGCGACGTGCTCGAAGTACTGAAGGGACCGTGGAACAAGATGCAGAGCCATTGTCGCAGACCTCTTCTTGACCGTGCCAGACCGGGGATCGACACAAAACCAACCTCGACAGGCTATAAACACACTATTCTAAAAATTGGAACGCCTGCGGTCGAAGATCAGCATGTAAAATAACAGCCAGCCATGCGAAATATGACACGCCACAGCAAGGGGGCGCGCCAAGATGACAAAGACCGACACCGCTGGCGGGATCTCTATTCACGCCGTCGACATTTCCCGTGGCGTTCCCGCTGACGGCCTGGCTGTCAGGCTCTACCGCATCGAGAGCGACCGAATTCAAATCGCTGCGGGCACTTGTGGGGCAGCTGGGGCTTTGCAACACCCCGTTGCCGACGGTGCCGGGGTGACACGCGGCATCTACGAAGTCGAATTTGACGTCGCCCGTTACTATCGTGACGACGGCTTGTTATTGCCCGACCCGTCATTTCTGGAGACTGCCGTCTGCCGCTTCGGGATAGACAGGGTGACCGAGCACTTCCACTTGCCGTTTAAGTTCACGCCATGGGGGTTTTCATTGTTCCGTGGCGGAGCCTAAGCACAGAACCGGGGTGCCCGGCTGTTTCTGTCAACATCCGGTGCGGCCTAAGCTAATTTGAAAAGTCCCAAATCGTATGGAAATGACGGCAACACTTACCCCAATTCCGGTGCAACGACGGAGTCTCCCTAGGAGATTCGAGGAGGCTGACAGAGGCCCTGATAGATCAGCCAAACGTTAGCGAAATCCGGCGATTTGACTTACCCTTGTTCTCGATCTTGCCGACCACGACAGCCCCGATCTCCCCGGTATTGCGGACGTGAGTGCCGCCGCAGGGCTGCAGATCGATCGGCGCGTCGTCGGCTCCGATCCGCACCAGCCTGATGCGCCCAGCTCCGCGTGGCGGCTGAACCGAGAGTGTCTTGACCAGACCCGGATTGGCATCCAGCTCGGCTTCAGTGATCCACTCTTCGCTAACGGGATGGTTTGCAGCGATAAGGCTGCTCAGGCGCGCATGGATGAACTCCCGATCATGGGTGACTTCGGGCATGTCGAAATCCAACCGGGATTTGTCGGCCCCGATCTGCCCACCGGTCACTGGCAGCGGCACGACCACCGAAAGCAGGTGCAGCGCCGTGTGCATGCGCATGAAGCGGTTGCGACGGTCCCAATCGATCCGCATCTCGACGTCGGAACCCACAGGCGGCAGCGCCGCTTCTTCGGCCGGGACAAGAACCAGTTCCGCCCCCTCCCCCTTGACGCTGCCCGCGATTTCGCAAGAACCGCCGTCCCAAGAGATACGCCCGCTGTCGCCCGGCTGACCGCCGCCTTTCGCATAGAAGATCGACCGATCCAGCACGATACCGCCTTCGGGCGTCACCGCCATAACGCGGCCCGTCGTGGTCTTGAGGTACGGGTCCGTCAGGAACAAGGGTTCTGTCATGGGGCCTCGGGCGTGGGGGTCGGTGCCGTATCGGCGGGGCGGCCGTCGCGCAGGGTTTCGGGATTGCGCAGCCAGATATCGCGCTGAGCGAAGGGAATTTCCAGCCCCTCCTCGTGGAATCGCTCGGCGATGGCGTGGTTCAGCTCGGACGTGACGATGGGTTTGAACAAAATGTCGCGCAGGACGACGCGCACGGTGAAATTCAGACTGTCCGCCCCGAACCCGTCGAAAGTAACCAAGGGTGGCGGCTGCAGGATGACCATAGGATGCGTCTGGGCGACTTCCTGTAGGATCTTCTCAACCCGTCGTGTATCGGAGCCGTAAGCCACACCCACGGTCAGGACGACCCGGCCGGAGGAATTTGACAGGGTATAGTTCGTCACAACGCCCGAAATCAGGTCTGCGTTGGGCACTATGACATCCTGCCGATCGAACGTCTCGATCCGAGTGGAGCGGACGGAAATCTGGCGCACGAAACCCTCGACACCGCCCACGTTGACCCAATCGCCCAGCTTGATCGGGCGCTCCACCAGCAGGATGATCCCGGAAACGAAGTTCTGCACGATCGTTTGAAGACCGAAACCGATGCCAAGCGACAGGGCACCGGCGACGATGGCAAGACCGCTCAGGTCGATGCCCGCCGCCGTGATCGCGATCAGCGCGGCAAGGGTGATACCAATGTATCCGGTGCCCGACAGCACCGCGTTCGTGCCCCCGCTGTCCATCTTGGTCTTGGGCAGGATGTTGGTGCGCAACACGCCCTTCAGCAGGCGCACGGCCAGAAGTCCGATCATGAAGACCAGAGCGAAGGTCACAAAGTTCGAAGGCGAGATGTCGGTCCCGCCAATGGTGAAACCGCGCATGAAACGCGTCCACCACTCTGCCAGAGTTGACGGTCTTACGCCCCATATCAGCGCCAAAACCGGAAGGGATCCGAGCGCAAGGGCCAGCCCGACCAGTGTCGGGGTCAGCGCATCGCCGCCCGCGTCAGGACGGCGTGTGATCGCAGCATAGATATCGAAAACAAGGCCCTGCAGGATACCGATCAACATGATCAACGCAAGCGAAAGCACCGAGGGCCAAATGATCGCGCCGCCCAAATTGACATATCCGAAGGTCGCGATCAGCGGCGAGCAAACGCCAACCACCATCAACGCGCGCCCCAGCAGGCGCAGCACCTGCCCCCAGAGCCCGTCGCCTTCATCACCCTTGGACGCAATGCCTTCCGAGAGGAACAACTGCCCCAGCCGGACAAGATTGACGCCCGCAATGATCAGCAGGACAAAATGCGCAATGGCGCGACTGACCTCCGGTTCTGCCAGCGTCGGCGTGATGACCTCCACCGCAAAGGCACCCGCCAACAGGAGGCCCAGCGTCAGGGCATGCCATCGCGCCTCTGCGCGCCGGGCCGAGGCCACGGGGAGAAAAGCCTGCGCCGTCTCGCGTTTGGGCAGCGCCTGAAGCGCCAGCCAGCGGGCAAGCAGGATAATCAGGCCCATCAGCGGCAAAAGAGTCGTCGCCGCTTCGATGCGCACGCCCGACGCTCCCATAAGCTGCAACATTCGCGTCAACGCGACCAGCCCGAGGAGCGGCAGGATCAATCGTGCCAGCGAAATCAAAAGAAGCGTAACGCGCACCACGGCGCTTTCCGCTTCGTCACGGGCGATGCGATCACGCAGCCGGGCCAACCAGACTCCCGATCTCCAGAGCAGCAAGATAGCGGCGAACGCCAAAGCGCCAAGCTCCAAACCGCGCGCCTGCCAGACGGCACGATCCGTTGGAGTGGAGAACGGAGCATAAAGGTCCACGGCAAACCCGCCGATCCAGCCCCCGATCGCACCAAAGGCAACCGGCCAGTTGGCTGGATTGAGCGGAATCGGCCCCTTGCGCAGCACCTCCCGAGCCCGGTCTGCCTGGATCAGCCGGTCAACCGCAGAGATCAGGCCCTCTGCCTCGGTAAAGGCGGCCTGTGCAACGCGGCCCGGGGCCATCAGTGTCTCTAGCCGGTCGTTGAGTTGGTCTCGTCGGGCTGCAATGTCCGCCGGCTCGGTCGCGCCCTCGGCAGGGACCGGGCCAAGGGCTTCGATCTGTGCGCGCAACGTCGCGATGCGTGCGCTGTCAATGTCCGATGCCTCGTCGAACACGTTGCGCCAGCTGACAAGCTCCGCAAGCAGTTGCTCCAAGGCCCCGATCGAGGCTTGGCCCGATGCGATCGCGTCCTCAGCCCGCGACGAAAGTTTGCCCCAGTCGTCGGAAATTTCCAGCGTGCCGTCTTGGCGAAATACGATCCGGTCGTCCGGCGCGGCGTCCGGCCCCTGCGCCGCCGCGGGCAGCGCGCAGAGTACGCAAACCAGAAGGGAGGCGAGAAACCGGATCATACGAAGACTGTCGGCACCTCGCGCGACGGCTCGTCCAGCCAATGCGGCACCGGGAGTCCCTTGTCCTTCAGGAACGCCGGGTTCCAGAGCTTGGACTGGTAGCGCGAGCCGTAGTCGCACAGGATTGTAACAATCGTATGCCCCGGCCCCATGTGCTCGGCCATCTTGATCGCGCCGCCGATGTTCACGCCGGTCGAGCCGCCCATGCAAAGCCCCTCGAATTCAAGCAGGTCAAAAACGATCGGCAGGGCCTCCTCGTCCGGAACCTGGCAGACGAAATCGGGTGTGAACCCTTCCAGATTGGCGGTAATCCGCCCCTGCCCGATCCCTTCGGAGATGCTGCTGCCCTCGGACTTCAGCTCTCCGTGTTCGTAGAAATTGTAGAGCGCGGCCCCCATCGGATCGGCCAGCCCGACCTTCACGCCTCTTGGCTGCAACGCCATTCCAACACCCGCGACCGTGCCGCCAGACCCGGCAGCGCAGATGAAGCCATCGACCATGCCGTTGGTCTGGTCCCATACCTCGGGGCCTGTCGTCTCAAGGTGGGCCTGACGGTTCGCGGTGTTGTCGAACTGGTTGGCAAAAATCGCACCATTGGGTTCGGTCTGCGCCAGCTCCTCGGCCAGGCGGCGGGCATAGTGGATGTAGTTGTTCTGATCCTTGTAGGGTTTCGGTGGCACTTCCACCAAGGTCGCGCCCGCAAGGCGCAGCATGTCCTTCTTCTCCTGGCTCTGGCTGTCGGGAATGACGATAACGCATTTGAAGCCCATCGACGCTCCAACCAACGACAGGCCGATACCGGTGTTGCCCGCTGTGCCCTCGACGATGGTTCCACCGGGGCTGAGCGCGCCCGACGCAATCGCCGCCCGAATGATATAAAGCGCGGCACGGTCCTTGACCGATTGCCCCGGGTTCATGAATTCCGCCTTGCCCAATATCTCGCAACCCGTGGCGTCGCTGACGCGGTTCAGGCGGATCAGCGGCGTGTCTCCAATAGCTTCGGCAAGGTTCTGATAGGTCATCCTGGGCCTCCGGGCGCATGTCTCGTCCTGACCTAAACGCCGCGCGCGCGGGCTTCAACCGCGCAACCGGTCCCGATGCAGCGCCAGCCATTGCGCGGACACGATCAGCGGCGCATTCGCCGCCTCGCCCGAGGGGACCATCGCCAGCAGATCATCAAGGGACAGCAGATGCGCACGGATATCCTCGTCTTCGGTCAGCACGCCGTGCAGTCCGTCCGCCCCGTCAGGCAAATCGCAAATCGCAACGAAGGAATGCAAAATTTGCGCCAACCCGCCGGGACTTGGGTAATAACGCCCAACGAAATGAAGGTCTTTCGGGGCGACCTTCAGACCCGCCTCTTCCCATGTTTCGCGAATCGCGGCGCTTTCCGGCGTCTCGCCCGCGTCGATCAAACCAGCGACAGGTTCCAGCATCCAAGGCAAAGGGTCTCCCTTGGCCAGCGCACCCACGCGGATCTGTTCGACTAGCAGCACGCGGTCACGGCGCGGATCGTAGGGCAGCACGGTCGATGCGTCCGACACATGGCTGATCGCGCGCTTGACCGTACCGGACTGGCCCCCGTCAAAGCGCGGATGGTCGATGAACCACTCCTCGACCCGATGAAAGCCCTCGTAGACGTAGTCGACGCGCTTGACGTCCACTGCATCGGCCCGGGTCGTACAGCCCAGCGTTGTGGGTCGGTGCGTGTCCAACGCCGTGGCAATCCCCTGCGCGCGCGATTGGATGAAGCCGCGCCGGGCCGCGATCTCCTGCGGTGTAACCTTGCCCAACCCGCGCAAGACCTCAGCGGCTGCGATCCGCGTCCGCGCACCGTGTTTTGCGACCCAGTCGGTCAGCGACCAATCCTCGCCCGATCCGCCCGATCCGCCTGCTTCGCGGTAGACCAGCGCGGCGACCGGCCCCTCGGGCCCGTCAACGGTCACAGCCTCGGGCGCATAGCCGAAGGCCACTTCGTACCAATCCAGCCGGGCCTTGGCCTTCGGGCTGAGCGGTGCCGTCAGATACCCTTTTGCGGTACCGCCGGGCACCAGAACAGGCCAATCACCCGCCGCCGCGCGCTCCACCGACCAACCCGGAAGGACAGCACGCGAAACACCCACGTCCTCTCCCGCCACGTCGGCAAGGAGCGCGTCCCACAACAAAGTCCCAAACAGGAAGTATCGGCTCATTTCAGCTCCTCGGGAAATCGGAGATCGATCAGTTGATGCGCCGCCCGACCATGCCCGCAACAAGGCCGATTGCCGCCCCGCCGCCAAACAGCAACCCCAGTACGATCGGATTCCAGATCAGCTGCGCATCCTCGACAAAGAAACGCATCCACGCTGAAGCCGCGGTTCCGATGGCGGTGTATTTCCCGCCTAGAGATTCGGCGATCATTACGCCGAAGGAATGCAGAAGGAGCGCCATGACAAGCAGGATGAACGCTGCGGCAATCCCGCTGGTGATCACATTGGGGATGCTGTTGCCACGCCCGACCGGGCCGGTCGCCGTTTTGCCGATCGTCCGCCACCCGACGACCAACCCACCCGCGGCCAACAATTCGCGGAACAGCCCGACGCGGACGCCCTCCTCCAGAGTGTATCGGACGATCGCCTCGGCCACGAACCAACAAAGGGCCGCAAACAAGATGCCGGCAACGAGTTTCGCGGGTGTAGGCATCAGGCGGGTTTCCGGACCGTCATTTGAATCACATCACACATGCCATATTCGAACGCACCCGCACAGCCCGTCAGATACAGGTTCCACATCTTGCGGAACCGATCATCGAACCCAAGGGTCGAAACTTCGCTCCAGCGATCGTTGAACGTATTGAACCAGCGCCGCAGCGTGATCGAATAATCCTTGGCCAGCGTGATCGATCCAGCGTGTTCCAGCCCCGCACGGGCCAGTTGTTCATCGAGTTTCATCGGTGCCGGTAACATGCCGCCCGGAAAGATGTACTTCTGAATGAAATCCACCTGGTTGGAATAGGTCGCCCAGCGTTCGTTCGGCACGGTGATGATCTGCAGCGACGCCTGCCGACCGGGCCGCAGGCGGTCGCGCAAAGTGTCGAAATATGTTGGCCAGAACTTCTGGCCAACCGCCTCGAACATCTCGATTGAGGCGATGCCGTCATAGATACCGGTCTCGTCGCGGTAATCCTGCAATCTGAACTCTACCATTTCGGAAAGCCCAGCCTTTTCAATTCTTTTCTCGGCGTACTTCAACTGCTCCCGGCTGAGTGTCAAACATGTTACCCGCAGACCGCGTTCGGCGGCCGCGTATTCCGCGAACCCGCCCCAACCGCAGCCGATTTCAAGCACATGATCGCCGGGGGTCACGCCCATCCGGTCGATGATGGACTTGTACTTGGCGGTCTGCGCGGCCTCCAGGTCTTCTTGACCGGTTTCGAACACGCCCGCCGAATACGTCATCGTGCGGTCCAGCCACAGGGCATAGAAATCGTTGCCCAGGTCGTAATGTGCCTCGATGTTCTTCTTGGCCTGCTCTTTCGTGTTGCGTTGCAGCCAGAAGCGCAGCCTCTCGTAGGCCTGCACCCATTTCAGGCCGGGAAACTGCTGGATCAACATGTCCCCTTCCTTGTTGATGAAATCGAAAACGGCCTGAAGGTCGGGCGTCGTCCACGCCCCGTCCATATAGGACTCCATGAAACCGATGTCCCCTTCCCGGACCAGCCGGGTGAAAACTTCTTCGTTGGTACATATGATCTCGGCCACGGGCCCCGGCTCGGTCCCTTGATGACGGAAGCGGCGCCCGTCGCGCAACACGATGTCAATCCGACCCGAGCGGGTCTTCTCCGCCATCGCAAAGCATCGCCGGAAATAGCGCGGCAGATCCTTTTGCCCGTCGGTCGTCGTCAAAGCGTCCATTGGTCCCCCAAAATTTACCAATGATAACATCGCTTGAAATGTCTTCAAAGCAAGACCCTAGAGGCGGATTACCCTGTGTCGCGTTGCTTGTAGGCGTCCAACGCACGGGTCCGCCCCTCCGAAAGACCGACAATGGGCTGCAGGGGGCGTCCCGACGCGCGGCTCAACTCCCAGCTTTCGGGGATGGCTTCGTAGAATTCATCCGACTCCAGCCAACGTCGGCGGTAATGGCCCGCCTTGTCGAATTTCTCGGCCTGCGTCTCGGGGTTGAAGATGCGAAAGAATGGGCTCGCGTCGGGGCCGGACCCCGCAACCCACTGCCATCCCATCGCGTTCGACGCCGGGTCCCAATCGACCAGGATGTCCGCGAACCAGTCGCGGCCGACCTTCCAGTCGGTCATCAGGTGCTTGGTCAGATAGCTGCCCGCCAGCATGCGCGCACGATTATGCATCCGACCGGTAACATAGACCTCGCGCATGGCCGCATCCACGACATCAAGGCCGGTACAGCCGCGCCGCCAGGCCTCCGCATCGGCATTGTCACCGCGCCAGGGGAAGCCATCCCAATCGGATTTCCAGTTTTCCGTCATCAGTTCGGGCGTGTGGTAGGCAAGGTGATGGGCAAAGTCCCGCCAGACGATTTCCTTCAGGAACGTTTCGGCCCCCTGCTTGCCATCCTGCATCGCCCGTTGCCCGGCGTGCCAGCAGGTCCGCGCGCTGATCTCGCCATAGGTAAGATTTTCGCTGAGGCCGCTTGTTCCGTCGACGGCCAACTGGTCGCGGGCCTCGGCATAGGCGTCGATGCGGTGCGCGATGAAGGCCCCCAACCGGGCCTGTGCGGCCTGTTCACCGACGTGCACATGCCGCGCCACCACGTCTGCGCCGCGCCGCATTGCGCGGGCCAGGGCCCAGTCGGCCAACTCGTCCGTTCCGGGCCAGTCCGTCGGGGCCGAAAGCGTCGAGGGCGCGGTCAGGGGGGCAGCGACATCGCGGTCGCGCACGTTCTTCCAGAAAGGCGTGTACACCTTGTAGAAACCGCCGGTCCCCGTCTCGACCGTCCAAGGCTCGAACAGGACATGCGCGTGGAAGGATCGCGCCACGACCCCGCGATCGCGCAGCTCTTCCTTTACATGCGTATCGCGCGCCCGCTCGTCCGCGACATACAGACGGTTCCAGATGACCGTATCTGCCCCCGTCTCATCCACGAGAGATTGAAGCACTTCCAGTGCCTTGCCCCGCCGCAGGATCAACCGCGCGCCAATGCCCTCAAGAGCCTCGCCAAAGCTCTCCAGCCCAAGGCCCAGACGCCACGCCGGGGCCGCGCCCCATGTCTCGACCACCTCGTCCAGAATGAAAACCGGGATGACGGGACGCCCCGTTTGCGCCGCCCAGTCCAGCGCGGGGTTGTCAGTCAGGCGCAGATCGCGCCGCAGCCACAGAATGATCGGCTTCATCGCGTCCTCCCTCTCGGATGTTGAGATAGGACGGCCCCGCCCCAGACAAAACCGGGGGTCGGGGCCGCCTTCCTCTTTCCATAAATATCCCGGGGTCCGGGGCAGAGCCCCGACCGGTCGAGATCAGGCGTTCACGTCAACCACGACGCGACCGCGCACCTGCCCATTCAGGATGTCGGCCCCCAGCTTCGGCAGATCGGCCAAGGTCGCGGGAACGATCATCGCTTCCAGCTTGTCCATCGGCAGAACCTCGGCCAGCTTGGCCCAAGCGCGCACCCGGTTGTCATAGGGCTGCATCACGCTGTCGATGCCAAGCAGGTTCACACCGCGCAGAAGGAACGGAATGACCGTCGCGGGCAAGTTGGCCCCCCCGGCCAGTCCAACCGCCGCGACACTCGCGCCATACTCCATTTGGCCCAGAACACGCGCCAGCATCGCGCCGCCCACTGCATCGACGCACCCGCCCCAGGTCTCGCCCTCCAGGGGACGCTTGACGGTCTCGTTCAGTTCCTCTCGGGCGACGATTTGTGTCGCGCCCAGGGACTTGAGATAGTCGGCCTGTTCCGGTCGCCCCGTGACCGCAGCCACCTGGTGGCCCATCGCCGACAGCAAGGCAACCGCAACCGACCCGACACCGCCTGCCGCCCCGGTTACGAGCACCGGTCCGGCCTTGATCCCGTGATCAATCAGGGCCTGCACGGCCAGCATCGCGGTGAAACCGGCGGTGCCCACCGCCATCGCCTGTCGTGTGGTCAGCCCTGCGGGCAATGGCACCAGCCAGTCGGCCCTGACGCGCGCCTTCTGGGAATAGCCGCCCCAATGCGCCTCGCCCACGCGCCAGCCGGTCAAAACGACCTTGTCGCCGGGCTTGTAGCGGTCATCGATGGATGTTTCGACCGTACCCGCGAAATCGATTCCCGGAATATGGGGATACTTGCGCACCAACCCGCCACCCGGCCCGATGCACAGCCCGTCCTTGTAGTTCACGGTCGAGTACTCGACCGCGACCGTCACCTCGGCCTCGGGCAGATCGGCCAGCGTCAGGTCTGTGACCGCCGCTTGCGTGCCATCATCTTCCTTGTTGACGACCAGCGCCTTGAAAGTATCGCTCATCTCCAGAACCTTTCTCTTATTTCGGCCGTGATCTCGCTGTCCTGCGTCACACAGGTCAGCCGATCGCCGGGCCCCCAGTCCATGCCGACCATCCCGACGGCCACACCGCACTGGAATTCGTCCGACCAGGCGGCGGATCGCACGCGCCCCGCCTGAACATCGCCGTCCATCAGCGCCCACTCCCGATCGCAGACCGGCGGAGCCTCTGAGAGCTCGATAGCAACAATCTGACGCACCTGGGTATGCGCGCGCAAGGCCGCGCCACCGATGCAGTCGTACCGTTGCACGTAACGACCCAGACCCGCCTCGAATGGCGTGTCGGCGCGGTTCATGTCGTTGCCGTAGGACAGCATTCCGCCCTCGATCCGCTCGATCGCATTGGGACAGCCCGCGCGGATGTCATGTTGTTCGCCCGCCGCCCAAAGCCGGTCCCACAGCGGCATCGCAAGCCCCGCGTCGGGCACATATATCTCGAACCCGCCCTGCTTGGAGTAGCCAGAGCGTGCGACCAGAACCTCACCATCCCCGAACGGCAGCCACAGGAATCCGAAGAACGGAATCTCCCGAGTCTCCTCCCCAAAGACCTCCGCCGCCAGTTCGGTCGCCAGCGGCCCTTGAAGGCCCAATATCTGAACATCCGGCTCGGAGACGGAGACGTCGTATCCGCCCCCCATCGCAACCCCCTCGACCCAAAGGGCAAGGTCACTGTCGGCCAGCGATATCCACCACACGCCCGGACGCGGCTGCAACGCGACCGGGTCGTTCAACATGCCGCCGTTCACGTCGCAAATCGGGACATAGGCGCATTTGCCCGGCTTCACCCGCTCCAGGTCGCGCGGCGTCAGCCGCTGCATCAAGGCGTCAGCGTCGGGGCCCTCGATCCGGATCTGCCGCTCACAGGCGACATCCCAGATCTGCACGGCGGTCTTGAGATGACGGCAGTCCTCGGAAATACTGTCGAAAACCACCGGCAGCAGCGTCTTGTTATAGACCGTATAGGCGGACACGCCCGCCGCTTCGACCGCGTCGGACCACCAAGTCCGCCGCAACCGATTGGATGGAGCCAGGAGCTTCACCGGAGTCTACCGGGGAACGTCTGGGCCGGCCCAGTCGATCTGGCAGATCTCGGCGCTGCGGCCGTCGAAATCCCAGACGCGACCGAAGGCGCGGACGCGACCCTTGGTGGCGGTGGCCACGGTTATATCGCTGCCCATCCAGTATTCGGTATTGGTCGCGACGATATCCTTTTCAGGATCCTTGCCCTGAACCGGGACGACTTCACCCTGGATCTTCTTGCCAACCATCAAGCGGCGGGTCTTTCCCTCGTTCTCATAGGTGATCTTTGCGCGCTCGGCTCCCAGGAACTCGCTCACCAGCAGTTTGAACAGGCCCGTCGTTCCCTTGGCCCGGCCCGAGAATATCTCGATCAGGCCCAGGAAGGCTTCTTGGCTGGCGCGGTCATCAATGAAGGCCGCAGCCTTCCAGTTGCCGCGCGCCATCAACCCCGGAATTTCCAGCAGAAGGCCTACGTTCAGGCCCGACAGGTCGGTGTCGCCATAGTGCCCGGTGTCGATGCGGATGCCCGACCACGCCTGGCAATAGCCTTCGGTGGGAGCGTGCTTGCCCAAGGAGACGACGCAGGGACAGAACACCGTGCAGTTGCAATTAAGGATCAACTCACCCTTGATCGCCCAGGGCGTCTTCGGCCCCGATAGGGCGGGCGACATTCGATTGGACACGACCGGCGCGGCAATTTTCTGGTTCATATCGTTCCTCCAATCAAATAGCCCGCGCCCACAAGGCAGCCGAGGCCGATCGCGTTGGGCACCAGCGCCCCCCGCGAGAGTTTCTCAAGTGTCATAAGTATCGTGGCCAGCGCCATGAAGCCCAAGCTCATCGTGCCGCCGATCAGCCCAAGCGCCATCAACGCCCAGCAGCAGCCCAGGCACACCGCACCAAGGCGAAGGCCCATGCGCCAGGGCCCCTCGGCCCAGTGACCCATGAAAAAGGTGAGCGGCTGGCGGCACTTCGACAGGCAGGCGTCCTTCAGCGCGCTGAACTGGTACGCGCCCGCAAGGATAAGCAGCGCGGCGGCGAACCACGGCCCATCGATCTGGCCCAAGTCCGCGACCGACAGTTGAACCAGCGCCGCAACGACGGAAAAGCCGATCCAGACGGTCACGTATCCCGACACCAGCCGCGCGCCCCCGCCCGTGCCTTGACTGTCGGCGATCTGGTCGTGGGTCGCGAAGGCCGGGATCGCAGTGGGCAGCATCATCGCCGCCGACATGATCAGCCACATCGCCAGCGCACCACCCACTCCAAGTGCATCGACCGGCAGTCGGCAAATATCGCGCAGCGCCGTTGCTACACCCGCGTCGGTCGACATCGCAAAAACCGCCACCCAGCACGCGATCAGCCCAATATAAAGCGCCAGCCAGTGCGGCCCACCCATGCGAGAGAGATTCTTCACAAGTCAGCCCTCCCCTGCCGCTTGATCGGTTGTGATTCCTCCGACATAAATGTCAGACAATCAAATGTCAGACAATTGGAATTCGCCCAATGGCGCAACGTCAACCTCTATCTACCTCCATCTCCGACAGGATCGCCGCGCGCATCGCAGCGGGCGACCTGATGGCAGGGGACAGGCTGCCGTCCGAAACCGACCTGGCCGAGCAATTCGACTGCTCCCGCGCGACAGTCCGCGAGGCGTTGAAACGTCTGGCCGCGCGCAACCTGATCCGGACGGCGCGGGGGGCCGCAGGCGGCGCGTTCGTGAACGATCTGACCTATGCGGCAGCGCTGGACGCCCATGTCGCGACGTCCACCCTTTTGCTGTCGATGAATGCCGTCGACTTCCAGACCGCGGCAGAGGCGCGCTTCGCACTGGAACGGGCCTGCGCCAATCTAGCCGTGGCCAATCACGAAGCAACGGACCTCAAGACACTCAAGGCCGCGATCCGCCGCCTATCCGAGCCGATCACCGACGAGGAGTTCTGCGCCGCCGATGTCGCCTTTCATCGCACGCTTGTCGATGCGGCGCGCAACCCCGTCCTGTCTTACCAGCTGGCCGGGGCCGTGGAGGCCATGCAGCCGCTGATGAACATGCTAACCTATGCCGAGCGGGACCGCGAAACGATCCTCACGCTGTACCGTCGTGTCGCAAATGCCCTCAAGGCGCGCGATGCAGGCGAAATCCGTCAGATACTGTCCGAATTGGAGGCACTCATGCTCGCCCTGTTCAAGGCTGGCCAATCGCGGCGCAACGCCCGCTAGACATTTCCCGCGACAAACCGCAGGTTCCGGAAAACACCAACGGGAGACCGCAATGACATTCCGCCTGAGCTTACTGGCCACATCCGCCCTCGCCCTGCCCGCCGCAGCGCAGGACCTGACCGTCTTCGACTACTCCGGCTTCGAAGACCCCGCCTTTCACGCCACCTACGTCGAAAAGCATGGTACCAGCCCGGACTTCGCCTTCTTCGGAGACGAAGAGGAGGCGTTTCAGAAGCTCTCCTCGGGTTACAATGAACCCGGCGTGACCCACATTTGCGCGGGCTCGGCCACCAAGTTCATCGAATCCGGCCTCGTGGAGCCATGGGATCTGTCGCGCATCGAGAACTGGGACAACCTGAGCCAGGACCTGACAGGGCAGGACATCAATTCCACCGAAGCGAACGTCTATTTCGTGCCCGTCGACTATGGCTCGACAGCGATCGCCTATAACACCGACGAAGTTCCGGCCGAGGCCGTGGCAACCCTCGACGTATTCCTGAACCCTGAATTCCAAGGTCGCATGTCGTTGCCCGACAACGTCGATGACGCCTATGCGCTGGCCTATCTGGCAACCGGCACAACCGACTGGTCCGCCGCCACCGACGCCCAGTTCGAGGCCGCAAATGAATGGCTGCGCGCCGCTCACCAGAACCTCCGCACCTACTGGACCGACCCTGCGGAACTGTCACAGCTTCTGTCCTCGGGCGAGGTGCTGGTCAGTTGGGCCTGGAACGAAACCCTGCCTACCATGGTCGACGAGGGGTTCCCCATCGGCTTCCAGCGCGAAGCGACCGAAGGCTCCTCTCTCTGGCTTTGCGGATACGTCAACATGAAGGAGACCACCTCGGACGAGGATCTGGCCTATGACTTCCTGAACGCCATGCTGGATGAAAGCGCGACCGTGCCTCTGCTGGATGCGGGCTACGGCCAGTCGAACCTGGCGGCGATGGAGGGCCAAGGCGAAGAGGCGCTGGTCGCCGCGGGTCTGGGTACGATCGACGCCCCTGTTCTGGCCCAGTTGCCGATGGACGGCCAACTGCGCCAACGGCAGGCCGAGACGTTCGAGCGGATCAAGGCCGGGTTCTGAGGTGCCATTAATTTGACAGTACAACGCCCCCGCCGGCAGAGGTCGGCGGGGATAAGGGGCTTAGACCAATGAAATACTCCGCTAATGCCTACCCCGGTGAGACCGCAACAAAGTGGGGCATCTTGGATCTGGCGCACGATTACTACAATTGTGCGATCCACCTTTTCAAATACTCCGAGAATTATTCCGGGCACGGCATGCAGGGTCCGGCACGTCTGTGCGCTATCCATTCTCTTGAGCTGTATCTGAACGCATTTTTGCGGCACGGGGGGTGCTATCCGCCAGTCAAATTCGCGCCCGACAACATGATCTAAATCATCCCGAGTTTGGCACCAAGCTTCGGCTTGGGCGCAAGACAATGGCGCATCTTGGCGACTTGCTGATGCGTAGAGAATAGCTCGTGGCAAGATACGCGCCAGACATTTTCGCCGAGCGATCGCAGGTGAACCGGATGCTTTCCACCTTGGGCGAAGTGATGATGAAGGCACCGAAATACATCGCCCCCCCCACGATCAGGTGCGATCAGACTGATGTCGCCCCTTGATTCAAGGCTACCTGCCATTTATGTTCTACCTGTTCGTTTCGGCGGACTATGGCAATAAACGCGCTCGTAATAAGCGGTTCGGACCCGGGGGCGGTACCCGGCGACTCCACCAACATCCTTATTGGGGGATCATGGGGTCGAAACAGGATCGACGGACGTCTAAAGGGGTAATGCTTTTGCCCGGTGAGTTACCACCGTTATCGGTACAAAATGTACAGTTGCCAATAACAACAGTGCTCCGGTCGCCGTCGCAGCGTAAGCTGCGCCGAGATCGAAACTTAAGTCCTTGCGCCTAGCAGTGTAAGGCGGGGTTCGCAGGCACCTGGCAACAGAAGCCTGCACTTTATTCTTCCAAGAAAATTGTTATCTTACGCGGTGATGCGCCGTCGAAACCCGCAGTCAGCAGGGAGTGCGCGCGCCAACAGACGCCACCTACCTGCTCGGCAATTCGGACAGCCAAGTTGGCCGCGCCGTCAAACGGGCGCATTGCCCCCGACATTGGTTCTCCCGTCCGGGGCAGAGGTCACGGCAATGAAACCTCGCGAACGTAGAATGGGATGGACAAGACCGCCATCAGTGTCTCATTTCCGTCAAATATGTCAGCGAGTTCCGGAATACTGGATCGAACAAATATATTGCCGTCAAGTTGCCGCTCGAGGGCAACACTCATGACGAGATCGGCCAGTTGATCGTAGCGATATATCCGGTGGAAATCCGGATCGACCGCTGAATACGGTCTCGCCTCGGCACTGGACCAACTTGGTCGGCCACTGCGATACGATAGAATGAGACTGAGTTCGCCGCCCGTTTCAGGATCGACCCGCCAAGTTTCCCGATGTGTTCGGGCACTGCCGATCGGAGCGACCGATGTCTTCACCCTGCCGATACTTGCCGCAACACCGTTGCCATAGCTGCTGGCAACCGGAGGCGTTTCGTAGACACGCAGCACGAACATATGCGCACCATCCTCGCCGGGTTTGACACCATGGGCGAGAATGGCGACCGAGCGGGTCTCATATGGCTCGAGGGGCTGGTTCTCGGGGTCGAGCGCAAGATGGCGGTCGATGAACGCCACAAGCAAGTTGGAGCCGGCAAGTGGCCCTTTGGGAAGCGTGATCACACGCCATCCGTCGGGAAGCATTGCCTCGATCGCATCGTCGTTCGCTTTGAATGCCAAAACCACGCGGCTGTCGATATTCGACCCGACGTTGGTTTCCGCCGCTGCTGGGAATGAAGCGATCGAAACGAGCGCCAGAAAAACTGCAAACCATATGATCGAGAAGATCTTTCTCATTTTTGTCCACCCTCCCTCGAACGTCCGGATGATCGAGATCCAGACCAATAATCCTAGTGAACGCTGGCCTCGGCTCGTTGACGTGGATCAAAGGGTTCGTGGCTTGTATTCTCGCACATTCGGCACACATCAAGGCCAGGTTCCCAAACGAAATCCCCCATGAACTTCCGCACTGCGCCATTCCGCGGTCGCCCAAACAATCCGCCGATCCTCCCCTTGCCGACCTTCGCGACCTCTGTTCTAATTTAACCCTTAGACGGCCCCCGGAGGGATCATGACCGACACCGACGCGACAGCGACAATCGACTACGGCTCGCTCATGCACGATGCCATGCGCGGGCTGATCCGGCGGGTGCTGGAGGACGTGGCCCAGAAAGGCTTGCCCGGCGACCACCACTTCTTCATCTCGTTCGACACGAACTATCCAGGCGTCGAAATCGCGCCTTGGCTGCACGAACGCTACCCCGAAGACATGACCATCGTGCTCCAGCACTGGTTTGACGGGCTGGACGTGCGCGATGACGGATTCTCGGTCACTCTCAATTTCGGCGAAAGCCAAGAGCCGCTGATCGTGCCTTGGGCCGCGATGAAGACCTTCGTCGACCCCTCGGTCGAATTCGGTTTCCGATTCGAGAGCCACGACGAAGATGAGGATCGCGATCCAATCGAGGAAGCGCCCTTTGCCGACATCAAGGAGGAGGACGAGGAGAAGCCCCCCCGCAAGGACGCCGAAGTCGTCAGCTTGGACAAGTTTCGCAAGTAAATCGGCAAATCTTTCCATTGCCGGGACGTGCCCGGTGATGGACGGCCCGGCGCAGGGCGGCTAAACCATGCCCGACATTTGACTTGCCGGAGCGCAGAAATGACCAACACCCGTACCGAAACCGACAGCTTCGGCCCGCTTGAGGTCCCCTCCGACAAGTATTGGGGCGCGCAGACGCAGCGCTCGATTCAGAATTTCCCAATCGGCTGGGAGCGCCAGCCCATTGCGATCGTGCGCGCTCTTGGCGTGGTGAAGAAGGCGGCGGCGGCTGTGAACGAAGGTTTCGGCGATCTGGACGCGCAGTTGTCCAAGGCCATTCAGGATGCCGCCGGGGAGGTCATCGACGGCAAGTTCGACGATAACTTCCCGCTGGTCGTCTGGCAGACCGGCTCGGGCACGCAATCGAACATGAACGCCAACGAGGTCATCTCGAACCGCGCGATCGAAATGCTGGGCGGCACGATCGGGTCCAAGACGCCGGTGCATCCTAACGACCACTGCAACATGGGCCAGTCGTCCAACGATACGTTCCCGACCGCGATGCATGTTGCCATCGGCATGTCGGCCCGCGACACCCTGCTGCCGGGCTTGCGCAAGCTGCACGCCGCGCTGGTCGCCAAATCGGACGAGTTCAAGGACATCATCAAGATCGGCCGCACCCACACGCAGGACGCGACGCCGCTCACGCTGGGTCAGGAATTCGGGGGCTACGCCCATCAGGTCGCCAAGGGGATCCAACGGGTCGAGGCTTGCCTGCCCGACATCTACGAGTTGGCGCAGGGCGGCACCGCCGTCGGCACAGGCCTCAACACCCGCAAGGGCTTTGCCGAGAATGTCGCCGCGGAAATCGCGTCCATTACCGACCTGCCCTTCGTGACCGCGCCCAACAAGTTCGAGGCGCTGGCGGCCCATGACGCGATGGTCATGTTCTCGGGTGCGCTCAAGACCGTTGCCGCCAGCCTGTTCAAGATCGCCAATGACATGCGCCTGCTGGGCTCCGGCCCGCGGTCGGGTCTGGGGGAGCTTATACTGCCGGAAAACGAGCCGGGTTCGTCGATCATGCCGGGCAAGGTGAACCCCACCCAGGCCGAGGCGCTGACCATGGTCTGTGCGCAGGTCATGGGCAACGACGCCGCCGTGGGCTTCGCCGGCAGCCAAGGCCATTTCGAGCTTAACGTCTACAACCCAATGATGTCCTACAACGTGTTGCAATCCATGCAACTGTTGGGCGATGCGGCGAGCAGTTTTACCGACAACATGGTCGTTGGTACACAAGCCAACGTGGAGCGGATCGACAAGCTGATGAAGGAATCGCTGATGCTGGTGACGGCGCTGGCCCCGACCATCGGTTATGACAACGCCACAAAGGTCGCCAAGACCGCGCACAAGAACGGCACCACCCTCAAAGAGGAGGCGCTGGCAATGGGTCTGGTTGACGAGGAAACCTTCGATCGCGTCGTCGATCCAAGGCTGATGATCGGTCCCAAGAGCTGAACCTCAGAGGCCTTCGCAACTGGTCTGCTCCGCCAAGGTGTTCAACGCCACGCCGGATCCGGTCAGATCAAAGCGCGCCAAAATCTGGCCCGATACACGGACATCTACGCTGGCCCCCCGGCGCAGGGCCAACGTGATGACCTCCATCTCGCGGGCGGGCCAAGGCGCGTCACCCAGCATGGGGGCTTGGAAGCAGCCCCGCGCGTCGCATCTTGCGGGCATCTGCAATCCCTTCCCCTCGTCGATGTGGAAGAACAGCACCGTCCCCTCATCCCGCCATTCGAGGTTCGGCGGACGCAAGTCGGGCGTGATCGAGATGTCGACCATCCCACTGTTCCCGCACCCGACCGTCAGGACCTGACCCTGTTCGTTGACGGCACTGGCCCGTCCAAGATCGTCCGGGGCACGCGGCACCTCAAAGCGCCATTCGGCCTGCGCCAGGCCCGGAGCCGTCAGAGAAGCCAAAAACAGGACGGCAAGATAGGCGGGCATTTGAAGATACCTCCGCTCGGGGTAACGACATCGCGAGGATTGCGGCGACCGACAAAGCTGTCAAGATCAGGGTGCAGGCTCCAACCGCCGTTTGTCGCCCATGATCCGTGGAAGGTCCGTCCAGGAATGACGAAACCCATAAACCTGAACCGTGCCCGCAAGGACCGAACCCGCGCCGCGCGCAAGGTCGAGGCCGACGCCAATTCCGCGCGCTTTGGACGAACCAAAGAAGAAAAGGCACGCGAGGCGTCCGAGGCGAGCGCGACGCGCCGCCGTCTGGACGGACATCGCCGGGACGGCGAAGGCGAATGATCGACGCGCGCCCTCGCAAACGCTCCCTCACGCTGCACGGTCACCGAACTTCCGTCTCGCTGGAGGATGCGTTCTGGATCGCCTTCGTGCACATGGCGCGCGACAGGGGCGTTTCGGTCAACGCGCTCGCCGCGCAAATCGACCGGGAACGGGGCGTAAGCGCGGGCCTCGCCTCCGCGATCCGGGTGACCGTACTGAAACACGTGCAACGGGCACCGGAAGACTAGCACTCTTTTGGAAAATGCTGACCATGCTGACTGCTCTGGCTGACCACGCCGTCGCCCTGAAGCGCTTTGATGCAAAGCACGACCCCCAAGCCGTGCCCGAGGGTCATCTAGGCCGAGGCCCGCAAGACTCCCAAAACCTCGCCCGCCGGCACGTCCGCCGTCACGAAGGCCTCTCCAATTCCGCGCGCCAGAATGAATCGCAACGTGCCGTCCACGACTTTTTTGTCCTGCCCCATCAGGCCAAGCAATGCCTCGGCCGACGGCAAGTCACCGGGAATGTCACTCAAATCTCGCGACATGCCCATCGCTTGCAGGTGCGCGCGCACCCGGCTTGGATCTTCCTGCGAACACAGGCCCAGCCGCGACGACAGCTCGAACGCCAGCGCACAGCCGATGGCAACGCCCTCCCCGTGCAGCAGGCGATCCGAATATCCCGTCGCCGCTTCCAGCGCGTGACAGAACGTATGGCCCAAGTTCAGAAGCGCGCGGTCGCCCTGCTCCGTCTCGTCGCGCTCGACAATATCGGCCTTCATCTGAACCGAATGGCGCACGGCTTGTGTCCGCAGAACCGGATCGTCGGACAGCCTGACTGCGTTCTCCTCCAGCCAGACGAAGAATTCAGCATCGCCCAGCAGCCCGTATTTCACCACCTCGCCATACCCGGCGCGGAAATCGCGCGGTGTCAGCGTGTCCAGCACATCGACGTCGGCCAGCACCAGAACCGGCTGGTGAAACGCCCCTACCAGGTTTTTGCCGTGCCGCGTGTTGATTGCCGTCTTGCCGCCCACCGAGGAATCCACTTGCGCCAGGAGTGACGTCGGCACCTGCACAAAGCGCACGCCACGTCGCAGGATCGCGGCGGCAAAGCCCACCAGGTCCCCGATCACTCCCCCGCCCAGCGCGATGACGATGTCGCCCCGCTCACATTTCTGGTCCAGCAGCCACTCGACCGTCTGCGTCAACCCGGCCCAACCCTTGATCGCCTCCCCCGGCTCCAGCAGGAGAGCGGGCGCGTCGATCTTGCCCAATCCGTCGCGCAGCCGGTCCAGGTGCAGTCCCGCAACCCGCCGTTCCGTCACGACAAATACCTTCGGGCGGCGCAGGAACGGCTGGATCAGCATCCCCGCCTGCCCCATTAGGCCCTGCCCGACATGCACATCATAGGCGCGGTCCCCCAGCGGGACATGCACGGTTTCGGTCATGGGAACCTCACTTCACAAAATCAGCGTCACGCAACGCGGTGATCACCCGATCGACCATCTGCGGAATCGGCAGGTCGGGCGATGCCTCGGCCACCAAGTCCGCCTCTCGGTAGGACGGCGTCCGCGCCTCCAGCAGCTCCATAAGCGTGGCCTTCGGATCATCGGTCATCAACAGGGGCCGCGTGGTTCGTTGCTTGACCCGCGACCACAACAACTCCGCATCCGCCTTCAACCAGACCGATACGCCAAGCTCCGCTATCAGGGCGCGGTTTTCCGCGCGGAGGAAGGCTCCGCCCCCGGTCGAGACGACGCCCGGCCCCTCGGCCAGCAAGCGGGCCAACACTTCGGATTCGCGGGCGCGGAAGAACGCCTCCCCGTCTCGGGCAAATATCTCGGCAATGGTCATGCGGGCGGCTGCCGTCAGGGCCTCGTCGGTATCGCGAAATGGTACGCCCAGCCTCGCCGCCAAGGCGTTGCCGATTGCCGATTTGCCGCAGCCCATCATCCCGACAAGCACAACAGGACGGCTAAGGTGCAACCCGCGTGCCCCGCCCCGCGCCAGCCCCTTGCCCAGCATCTTGTCGCCCATCGCCTGCATTCGTCGTCCATGCCCTGTCGCTTGACCGATTGCCATCTATATCTCGCCCCGCCACAATGGTTGCAACGATAACAGGCAAGGCAGGCATGCTTAGATTTGTAAAATATCTCCTGATCCTCCTGATCCTCGGGACGGCAGGGCTTTTCGGGTATTCCTATCTTTTGGAGCCGGAGCCCGCCCCCCCCTCCACGACGATCGAGATCGATGCGGGCTGATCTTCGCCTGATTGCCTGCACGGTGATTCTCGGGACCCCGCTGTCCGCGCAGGATACGCCCGATTCGGCGATTTCATGGCTCTCGGACAGTCTATCGACGCCGCGGACCGCGCCGCGCCGGGATGAACCCGCCGCTACACCGCTGACGGGCACACAGGTAACAGTCATGCCGCTGGGCCAAACGCGTCGCGATGCGGTCGGCCTGCTGTCGTCGCGCCTGACGGGGCTGCCGTCCGACACGTTTGCCGGGGTCGATCCCCGGCGGGTGGCCGACCTTATTGCAAACCTTCCGCCAGATGCGTTGCCCGCTATGCAGGATCTTGTTCTGATGCTGATGCTGGCGGAACTGGACCCGCCGCGGGCCGCCGCAGACCCTGACACGCTGTTCTTCGCGCGGGTCGACGGGCTGCTTCGATTCGGCGCGCTGGATCAGGCGCAAGCCCTGCTGGAGCGCGCGGGGGCGACCGACCCGCAAGCGTTCCGCCGGTGGTGGGATACCTCGCTACTGACCGGTTTTGACACCCGTGCGTGCGATGCGATGACCGCCAACCCCGGTGTAGCCCCGACCCTTCCGGCACGCATTTTCTGTCTGACTCGATCGGGCGATTGGGCCGCGGCGGCGCTAACCTTGGACACGGGCCGCGCCCTCGGCATCATTTCGAAGCAGGAAGACGCCCTGCTGGCGCAATTCCTTGACCCCGAGATGTTTGAAAACCTGCCCCCTCCGATGGCCCCGCGCCCGATCACGCCGCTGGCCTTCCGCCTGTTGGACGGCATCGGTGAGACACCTTCGACCGCAGGCCTGCCGCTTGCGTTCGCCGTGGCGGATCTGCGCCCGACGACCGGCTGGAAGAGCCAGATAGAAGCGGCCGAGCGTTTGACCCGCGCCCGTGCGCTTGACGTGAACCGCCTGTTGGCGCTCTACACCGAAGGACGGCCCTCGGCCTCGGGTGGCGTCTGGGACCGGGCCGCGGCGATTCAGAAACTCGACACCGCGCTCATCGCCGGAGACATGGCCGGAGTGGCTGATGCCCTGCCGCAGGCATTCACCCGAATGCAGGATGCGGGTCTGTTGGTACCCTTTGCCGATCTCTACGGAGAGCGACTGTCGCACATCGCGCTCGATGCGCCCGCCGCCGCGCTGGCTTTGCGCGTGGGTCTTCTTTCGCCCGCCTACGAAACGATCGCCGCCAGCGCGACGGCCACGATGCCGCGCGATGCCTTTGCCTTGGCCATAGCGCAGGGCAACTTCGACGTGCCCCCCCCGCCAGACCCGCTGAGCCAAGCGATCAACGACGGTTTGACCGGCACGCCGCCAGACCACCTGACAAGGCTGGCTGAGAGTGAACGACTTGGAGAGGCCTTGCTGGAAGCGGTGAGCCTATTGGCGGACGGTGCCGATAGCGACCCACAGGACATCGCCGACGCGCTGGCCTTCTTCCGTTCCGTCGGCCTGTTGGACGTGGCACGGCGGATGGCGCTGCAATTGCTGCTGACGTGAACTGGATCGACCTCTTCCTGGAGGCGCAGGCTGCCGAGCGCGGCGCGGCCCTCAATTCGCTTCAGGCCTACCGCCGCGATCTCGATGCCTTTGACGCCCACCTGAGCCACCGGGGCCTTGCCATCGCCACCGCCTCCCGCACGCAGATCGAGGCTTTCCTGGTGGCCTGCGAAGCCGAGGGCCTTGCCGCATCAACCCGCGCACGCCGCCTTTCGGCCATCCGCGGCCTATATCGTTTCGCCCACGAGGAGGGCCTTCGCGAGGACGACCCCGCGATCCGCATCACCGGCCCGCAAAAGCCCAAAAGCCTGCCGAAGACCCTGTCGGAGGGGGATGTGGACGCCCTGCTGGGGGCCGCCGAAGATATGGGCAAGACCGAGGCTGAGAAGCTGCGCGATACCTGCTTGATGCAGCTCCTCTATGCGACAGGGATGCGGGTGAGCGAACTGGTCGCCCTGCCTGTCGCCGCGGCACGCGGTGATCCCCGGATGCTGTTGGTGCGCGGCAAGGGCGGCAAGGAGCGGATGGTCCCCCTTTCCCCCGCGGCGCGCGACGCCATGGCGATGTGGCTGCGGCACCGCGACGCCGAAGACAGCGCCGCCCGCACAGCCAAGGGCACACCAGCATCCCCGCACCTGTTTCCATCACGCGGCAAAGCCGGGCACCTGACCCGCGTCTGGTTTCACAGCCGCATCAAGACGCTTGCCGCCTTTGCCGGCCTCGACCCCGACACCGTCAGCCCCCACGTCCTGCGCCACGCCTTTGCCACGCATCTGCTTGCGGGTGGAGCCGATCTGCGGGCGATCCAGACGATGCTGGGCCACGCCGATATATCGACCACCGAAATCTACACTCATGTCCTCGAGACCCGCCTGAGGGAACTGGTGCTGACACATCATCCGCTGGCAAGGGATTGAGATGGGGGAGCGAGGGCGCTGCCCTCGCGCTCCCGAAGTATTTATGAAGCAGAGAAAGTATGGAATATGACCCTGTCCGTTTACCTCTCCGGCGAGATTCACACCGATTGGCGCGATGAAATCACCACCGCCTGCACCGAGGCCGGCCTCGACGTGGCGTTCTCGGGGCCTGTTACCGACCACGCCGCCTCCGACGATTGCGGAGTCTCGATCATGGGGGCCGAGCCGAACAAGTTCTGGCATGATCACAAGGGGGCCAAGCTGAACGCCATCCGGACGCGACGCGGGATCGAGCAGGCAGATATCGTGGTCGTGCGCTTCGGCGAAAAATACAAGCAGTGGAACGCCGCCTTTGATGCGGGCACTGCCGCCGCACTCGGCACGTCGCTGATCGTGATGCACGGGCCCGAGCATCAGCACGCCCTGAAGGAAGTCGACGCTGCCGCCCTGGCCGTGGTCGAAACGCCGCAACAGGTGGTTCAGATCCTGCAATATGTGCTCGACGGCACGCTGCCCACCTGATTGACGACGGCATCTTGTCGCGTCGTCCCGCGCGCCCCATAACGCAGGCATGGAAAACACCATCGAAACGATCAACTGGGGCGCGACCTGGGGCACGGCAGCGGGCATTGTCTTTCTGCTGTTCCTGTCGGCATTCTTCTCGGGGTCGGAAACGGCGCTGACGGCGGCCAGCCGCGCCAAGCTGCGCAGCCAGGCGGACAAGGGCAACGCGGGGGCCGAACGCGCCCTGATTGTGACCGAGGACAACGAGCGTCTGATCGGCAGCGTGCTGCTGGGAAACAACATCGTCAACATCCTGTCGGCCGCGCTGGCGACGGCGCTGTTCACCACGCTGTTCGGCGAAGGCGGCGTGGCCATTGCGACCCTGGTGATGACGGCGCTTGTCCTCGTCTTTGCAGAGGTCCTGCCCAAGACCTATGCGATCACCAACCCCGAAAGCGCGGCCAGCCGGGTCGCCCCGATCATCGCGGTCGTCATCCGCGTCTTCAGCCCAGTGGTCTATGCCGTGCGCGGCTTTGTCCGCGTGATCCTGTCGATGTTCGGCGTCGATACCGACCCCAACCGCAACATCATGTCCGCCCACGAAGAGATCATGGGTGCCATCACGCTGGGCCACACCGAGGGCAGCGTCGAAAAGGAGGACCGTGACCGCCTGCTGGGTGCGCTCGACCTGGCGGACCGCTTCGTGGAGGAGATTATGCTCCACCGCTCGGGGATCGAGATGGTGGATGTGGACAACTCGCCCGGAGATATCCTCGACCAGGTTCTGAGCTCCCGCCACACGCGCCTGCCCGTCTACCGCGACGAGCCGGAGAACGTGATCGGCCTGATCCATTCCAAGGACCTGCTGCGAGCCATCGACAAGCTGGTGCGCGCGGAGGGGGGCGGTATCGACGCGATGGCCAAGCTGGACCTGACCGACGTCATGATGGAACCCTATTTCATTCCCGAGACAACCACGCTCGATGACCAGATGCGCCAATTTCTCAAGCGGCACACGCATTTTGCACTGGTTGTGGACGAATACGGGGCGTTGCAAGGCCTGATAACCCTGGAAGACATACTGGAGGAGATCGTGGGCGAGATTACCGATGAATATGACCACCCGGACGAACCGGTTCTGGAGGCCGAGGCCGACGGGACCTACCTGATCGAAGGCAGCATGACGATCCGCGACCTGAACCGCGCGACCGACTGGGGCTTGCCTGACGAGGAGGCGAACACCGTGGCCGGTCTGGTCATCCACGAGGCGCAGACGATCCCGACAATGGGTCAGGTCTTCAGCTTCCACGGGTTCCGCTTCGAGGTCGCCGCACGCGAGGCGAACCGTATTACGCAGCTGCGCATTCGCCCCTTGGGCTGACTTCGCTAGCAAGAGCCGGCACCGCTCGCATCGGGTGCGGCGGCCTTAGGCTGTTTGCTCTGCTTCGGACTTGTATGCGGCGCTCGCGCTGGAAGACGCCAAGGGAAGGTGACTGTCCCCGCGGCGCGGCCGATCCGGTGATCGAGACCAGGAAAAGTCAGTCCGACGGATTTAAGCCCGGCGAAGGGGCCGATCGTCCCCCATCGCGCGTCAGGGCTCAATCCGTCCTTTCCGGGCAAAGGTATACTCTACTGCCCGGTCCTGCTCGTCCGGGGCCTTACCGTCCCAGACGTTCAGACGGGCTGCTGCGGGATGATCCGTGGCCGTTGGATGCAGCCATTCACTGGGGTCTTCACCGAAGACCCGCCTCCGTCGCGACAGAAACACCGGACCGAAGCCTCGCCAGTTACCGACCGAGGGTGCCGTGGAGTCCTGTGGGAACCGGTCGCGCCAGCCTTCCGGCAGATCCAGCCCCACATCCTCCAGTCGCGACAACAACCAGACCAGCGGGACATTGGACAGGGGGCGCGCCGGGTCGTGGCCGTTCAGGTGGCCGCCCACATCGCCGTGCGTGCCCCGGAACCAGACCTGCTCCACGCTTGCCGTTCTTTTGCCCCGCGTGCGCCAGCGATCAAGGGAGTAAGCCTTCCGCGTCTCGTCCAGTCCCATGGCGTGAAATCCGAAGTCCACCGATTGGCCCAAGCGGTGCGACCGGAAGGCGTGCACCTCGGGGAACACCCGCCAGAGGACGGGCCAGCGGATGCCGACCGCCTGCACCGTGTCCAACACGCCAACGGCGGTGATCCGGCTATTTTGATGGCAATGCTGGGTCGCGAACCGTCGCGCGTTGGGGTGCAGAGGCCCGTCGCGGTAATGCGTATAGGCTTCCAGCACCATCTCCTCCTCCGCGAACTCAGGGCGCAGCAGGCCGATGCGGTCGATCATCCCGGCCAGCGCCCGTACCGCGTAAGCCCCGCGCGAATATCCCAGCAGGAAAACCCGGTCGCCGGGACGATAGCGATGCGCCAGGAACATATAGGCGCGGCGGATCTGGTGATTGATACCGACGCCCGCCATGATCTCGGGTGCGTGCCGCCAGCCGCGCCATTCCAGCCCCGGCTCATAATACAGGCACTGCTGGTCCTCGCTGGCCAACAGCCGATAGATCAGGCCGATCGACGTCTCCCACCCCGGTCGCAGCGTCGACATCGTGCCATCAAGCAGCACCACATGCGTCTGGACCTGCGTTTCCTCGACGGGGGAACGGGTGATGCCCCCGCCGTCGCGCCCCAGAAGGCGGTCGAAAAGGTCGCGCAGGCCCATCACTCAGCGGCGATCGCGCCTTCGGCCTGATGCAGCATCGCCCAGACGCGGCTGGGCGTGAAGGGCATGTCGACCTGACGCAACCCCAAGTCCCAAAGTGCATCCAGCGCCGCATTGCCAACGGCGGCCATGGCCCCGACGGTTCCCGCCTCACCACAGCCCTTCATGCCAAGAACGTTGGCCGTCGACGGAACAGGTTCGGAATAAAAGGCGATCATGGGCATACCCTGTGCCCTTGGCATCCCGTAGTCCATGAAAGATGCCGTGAGCAGCTGACCCGTTTCGTCATACACGACCTGCTCGCTGACGGCCTGACCGATACCCTGCGCCACACCGCCGTGGACCTGACCCTCGGCCAGCATCGGGTTCATCAGATTCCCGAAGTCATCGACGACGGTGTATTTCACGACCTCCAGTTGCCCGGTGTCACGGTCGATCTCAACTTCGCACAGATGGGCCCCATTAGGATAGCTGCGGCCCGGCAAGGTGGTCGTCTCGCGGGTCTTGAGCAGGTCCGTCTCGCCCGCCATACGCGCCTCGGCGGCGGCTTCCAGAATCGTCACGACGCGGTTGGACTCGCTGGCGCGGAAGGTGCCCTCCTCGAACTCCACCGTATCCACATCCAGCAGCCCCGCCACAAAGGGTGTGAACTTCTCTATCACCTTGGCCGACGCGGCTTTGTTGGCGGTGCCCTGCGTCGTGACCGAACGGGAGCCGCCAGTGCCGCCGCCCGTGGCGATCCGGTCGCTGTCGCCCTGCACGATGTCGATCATGTCGGGCGCGATACCCAGATCGTTGGACAGGAACTGCCGGTAGACCGTTTCGTGCCCCTGCCCGTTCGACTGCGTCCCCACGTAGAGCGTCACGCGACCGTCATCGGTGAATTCAATCTCGGCGCTTTCGCTCGGGTTCCCGAGGATGGACTCGATGTAATAGCAAAGCCCCAGACCGCGCAGTTTGCCCTCTGCCGCACTCTCGGCCTTGCGCGCCTCGAATCCAGCGACGTCCGCCTCGACCATCGCGCGGTTCAGGACGCGGGGAAAATCGCCCACATCATAGGTTTCGCCCATTGCGCTGACATAGGGGAATTGATCCGGCTGGATGAAGCATTTGCGGCGCAACTCGAACCGGTCGATGCCAAGTTCGCGTGCGGCATGGTCCATGGCCCGCTCCAGCACGTAAATCGCTTCGGGCCGACCCGCCCCGCGATAGGCATCGACCTGCGTCGTGTTGGTGAAGATGCCCTTGGACGTCATGTAGCAGGCCTGCACGTCATAGCAGCCCGGCATCACCTTCGAGAACAGCTCCGACTGAATATGCTGCGCATAGCCCGAGTTGTAGGCCCCCATATTTGCCACGTTGTCCATCCGGTAGGCGATCAGCCTGTTGTCCGCGTCGAACCCCAGCTTGGCGTGGCAGATGAGGTCGCGCCCCGCATTGTCCGACAGCATCGATTCCGATCGGTCTCCCATCCATCGGACAGGCTTGCCTAGTGCGCGCGTCGCGTGGGCCACCAGGATCGTCTCGGGATAGATCATGGCCTTCATTCCAAACCCACCGCCCACGTCGGGGTTCGTCACCCGCACGTCCGCCTTATTCAGGTTCAGCGACGCCGCCAACTGGCCCTTGGCCGCCCAGACACCCTGTCCGTTCACACAAACATGTAGCCGCCCGTCCGCGACCTCGGCCCAGGATCCACGCGGCTCAAGCGACGCACAGATAACGCGGTTATCGTCCACCGTCAGCTCGACCACGCGTGCCGCCTTGGCCAGCGCCGCCTCGGTCGCCGCTTCATCCCCCTTGCCATAGTCATATACCACGTTGTCGGGGGCTTCCGCGTGCACGGCGACGCCGCCCTCGGCCACGTCCAGCTTCACGTCCAACTCTTCGTAATCCACCTCGATCAGTTCGGCCGCATCGCGCGCCTGCTCCATCGTTTCCGCGATGACCATGGCGATCGCCTCGCCGACGAAGCGCACCCGCCCAAGGGCCAGCAACGGCCGCTGCGGGTCCGCTGCCTTGCCGCCGTCACGGTTGTCGGCCACGACCGTCGGGATGTGGTTTACGACCCCAGCCGCGTCGATGTCCGGCCCCGTCAGGATCAGCGCGACACCCTCGGCCGCGCGCGCATCCTCCACGTTCACCGTAATATCCGCATGCGCCACGGAAGAGCGCAGGACGAATGCGTGCAGCGCCCCAGTCGGGGCGGTGTCATCCACGTAAACACCCCGACCGGTCAAGAGCCGGGGGTCTTCGGCCCGGCGGACCGATTGGCTCAGGCCGAAATTCTCGTTGGCGGCGGGCATCATCTTCGTCATCTGGGCATCTCCGGCGGAAGGAATAACTTGATGCGGACACTAGCGGGCCGCGCCCGACTGTCCAGCCACCTTCCCCTTTTGGTGTCGCCGCGTTAGGACATCGCCAACACCAGATCAGAGGCCCCCGATGGACAAGACGTTCGACGCGAAATCCGCCGAATCCCGCATCAGCAAGGAATGGATCGACGGGGGGTACTTCCGCGCCGGGGCGAATGCCTCGCGCCCCGAGACGTTCTCCATCGTCATTCCGCCGCCGAACGTCACCGGCTCGCTGCACATGGGGCACGCCTTCAACAACACCTTGCAGGACATCTTGGTCCGCTGGCACCGGATGCGCGGTTTCGATACGCTGTGGCAGGCCGGCACGGACCACGCGGGCATCGCCACCCAGATGGTGACCGAGCGTGACATGGCCGCGAACGGCGAACCGTCACGTCAGGAAATGGGCCGGGACAAGTTTCTGGAACGTGTCTGGCAGCAAAAGACCAAATCCCGCGGCACGATCATCGGCCAGCTGCAACGCCTCGGAGCGTCCTGCGATTGGGACCGGGAAGCGTTCACCATGGGCGGCGCACCCGGTGATCCCGACCCGACTCAACAGAACTTCCACGACGCCGTCATCAAGGTCTTCGTGGAGATGTACGACAACGGTCTGATCTACCGCGGCAAGCGGCTGGTGAACTGGGACCCCCATTTTGAGACCGCAATTTCCGACCTCGAAGTCGAGAACCTCGAAACGCCGGGCCACATGTGGCACTTCAAATATCCCCTCGCGGGCGGCGAAACCTATGAATACGTCGAACGGGACGAAGACGGGAACGTCCTCTTCACCGAAACGCGCGATTACATCTCAATCGCCACAACGCGGCCCGAAACGATGCTGGGCGACGGCGCGGTCGCAGTTCATCCATCGGATGAGCGCTACGCGCCTATCGTCGGAAAACTATGCGAAATTCCTGTTGGGCCGAAGGAACACCGCCGCCAGATCCCGATCATCACTGATGAGTACCCCGATAAGGATTTCGGCTCGGGCGCGGTCAAGATTACCGGCGCACATGACTTCAACGACTACGCCGTCGCGCAGCGCAACCACATCCCTTGCTACCGCCTGATGGACACGCAGGCCAACCTCCGCGACGACGGTGCCCCCTATGCCGAGGCGGCGAAGACTGCGGCCCGCCTGCGCGACAACACTATCGACATGTCGGCGGGCGATATCGACACCATCAACCTGGTCCCCGACCACCTGCGCGGCCTGGACCGGTTCGAGGCGCGCAAGCGCGTCGTCGAGGAGATTACGGCCGAGGGGCTGGCCGTCATGGTCCCCGCGACCGATCCGCGCCTCGGTGCCGTAAAGGCCCCCGTCGCCCCGGAAGAAGGCGGTGAAGCCCGCACCGAGGAGGAGCAGTTGGTCCCGCTGGTCGAATCCAAGCCGATCATGCAGCCCTACGGCGACCGCTCCAAGGTCGTGATCGAGCCGATGCTGACCGACCAGTGGTTCGTCGACACCGCGAAGATCGTCCAGCCCGCGATCGATGCGGTGCGCGACGGCACCATCGAGATCCTGCCCGAAAGCGACCGAAAAGTTTACTTTCACTGGCTGGAAAACATAGAACCTTGGTGCATCTCGAGGCAGCTGTGGTGGGGCCATCAGGTGCCAGTCTGGTACACGTGGGATCCCGACGGCGATGCAGACTGGCTGCCGATCTGCGCCACCTCGGAGGCGGACGCGATGGAGCATCTGCGTCGCATCCATGGCGAAGACGCCGACATCCGCATCGTGGAAACCGAAGCCGAGGCGCTGGACATCTTGCGCGACGGCCTCGCGGGTCGTGGCACGCGTACTGAGGGCCGCATTCGTCAGGCGCAAAGCCCCCTTACCATCCCGGCGTTCCGCGATCCCGATGTCCTCGACACCTGGTTCTCTTCCGGCCTGTGGCCGCTGGGCACCCTCGGCTGGCCCGAGGAGACGCCGGAACTCGCCAAGTATTTCCCCACCTCGACCCTTATCACCGGGACCGACATCCTGTTCTTCTGGGTCGCCCGGATGATCATGATGCAACTCGCCGTCCTGCCCGACGACAAACCGGTCGAAGACCGCATTCCTTTCAAAAGCGTATACCTCCACGGCCTAGTCCGCGACGCCAAGGGCAAGAAGATGTCCAAGTCGCTGGGCAACGTCGTAGACCCCCTCGACCTGATCGACGAATACGGGGCCGACGCGCTGCGCTTTACCAACGCCGCGATGGCGTCGTTGGGCGGAGCGCTGAAACTCGACACGCAGCGGATCGCGGGCTACCGCAACTTCGGCACCAAGCTCTGGAATGCCGTCCGTTTCGCGGAAATGTACGACGTAAAGTTTTCGGACCAGGATCCGACGCAGATCACCCATGGGTCACCCATCCATATGACGGTGAACAAATGGATCATCGGCGAGACCGCGCGCACCCGAACCGAGGTGGACGCCGCCCTCTCCGCCTATCGGTTCGACGACGCGGCAAGCGCACTCTACAAGTTCGTCTGGAACGTCGTTTGCGACTGGTATGTGGAGTTTTCCAAACCGGTTCTTCAGGGGGAATCCACTGATTCGAAAGCGGAAACCCAGAAGGTCATGGGCTGGGTGCTGGAGCAGTGCATGACGATGATGCATCCTTTCATGCCCTTCATCACCGAGGAGTTGTGGCGTGCCACGGGTCACGAAGGCATGCTCGTCCACCGCACGTGGCCAGAGAACGTCACTACGGAAGTTATTGATACTGAAGCGGAAAAGGAAATTCGCTGGAGCATCGCCTTCATCGAGGCGGTGCGGTCCGCGCGGGCCCAAATGAATGTCCCGGCCAGCGCAACAATCCCGGTGGTCGCGGTCGATTGGGACGCGGACGCGAAGAAAGCCTATGAAACCAACGCTGTCATGATCGGCACCCTCGCCCGGATCAAGGGTCTGCGAGAAGGATCCGCGCCAAAGGGCGCCATCGCGGTGACCGCCGGATCGGGCCGCTTTGCCCTGCCGCTCGAAGGGATCATCGACGTCGCCGCCGAACGGGGCCGACTGGAAAAGTCGATTGGCAAGCTCGACAAGGAGATCAAAGGCATCGCTGGCCGCGCGAACAATCCCAAATTCGCCGAGTCCGCTCCGCCCGAAGTGGTAGAGGAGACCAAGGCCAATCTCGCCGCGCGGCAGGCGGAGCGTGACGCCGTGCAGGCCGCTCTAGAAAGCCTTAATGAGCTGCAATGACGTTCAACATACTGATTATCGGGCAGAAAGGCCGCCTCACCCACGAGGCGTGCCTGTTTGCCGCGACGCTCAGGCATAACAGTCCAGACTGGTCCGGGCGTCTTATCGTCGGTGAGCCGGAACCCGGAGATCGTTGGCCGGAAGATCCGCGTATTCCTGAAGGCGATCAACGGTCGCTCTTGACTGATCTCGGGGCAGAGATCGTGCCGTTCCGTAATTGGCACTTCGGCAGTTCCTACCCGAATGGCAACAAGATCGAAGGCCTCACCTGCCTGCCGGACGGGCCCTTCATGTTCTTTGATACGGATACCGTGATCACGGCAGAACTGAGCGACTTGGCGATCGACTTCAGCCGACCGTCCGCATCCATGAAGCGGGAGAACACTTGGCCAAGTCCGGAGCTTTATGGTCCAGGATTCAATGAGATATGGGGCGCACTTCACGCCAAACGTGGCGGACATCTGACTGATACGCTGGACTTGAGTTGGCCGGATGAATACTGGCAGCGCTATTTGTACTTCAACGCCGGCTGGTTCTTCGGCGACGATCCCAAGACGTTCCATCACGCGTTCAGGGATGCTGCGCTGATGATCCGCGACGACCCGCCCGAAGAGATCGTGACGCAGGTTCTGGACCCTTGGCTGGACCAGGCCGCACTGCCTTTGGCGATACACGAATTGGGCGGTGGGCGACCGGGTGACAAAGGTGGGATTGGGCCTGAAGTTCTGGACTCAAGTCACAGTTTTCATTACCGATTTCTCCCCCTTATGTACGCAACGGCCCCAGATCACGTGATTACGGCGGTTCAGGCCGCTACCGCGCCCAACCGCATTAAAAAGGTGCTAAAGAATTACGAGCCGTTCAAACGGTTCCTGTATCAACCCAAGGGCACCAAGGCGCGCGAGATGTTCGATCGCGACGCCCTGCCTCGCAAGGAGCAGGCAATCCGCAACAGACTGAAACGAAACGGTCTTTGGATTAGATGAAGATCGAAGGCTAAATATCTGCCAAATCGTTGTTTTCAAGCCACGCGCGCGCCCGACAGGCTGCCGCCTGATAGATCGGCCTGTTCCCCTCACCAGCCAGATGACCCCAGTCGCGCATGCCCTCGGGCAACGGTTCCTCGACCAACATATCGCAAAGGCCCGGTGTAAGATTGAACCGCGGATCGTCGGATGCCAGAACAGCCAGCCCCTCGTTCAGCCACGCCGGCATATCCCCCCTCAGGTAAGCAGGGATCGATACGCGGGACGCAACGATGATATGGCTCAATTCATGGGCCAGGATCGCGCGGCGCAACTCGGGATCCTCCAATCCAAGACGAGCATGCACGATCAACAGGTGGCGGCCGTAGGCCTGCGCATAGGGGCCAGGCCCATTCAGGGCGCTGTCGCATTTCAAACTGCCGCAGACAAGGATCCGGGGCCGGTCGGGCACCTCTCCCCACCAGTCGGCCACCTGCGCCTCGGCCCAAGTCAGTTCCTCGACAAAGCGCTCGGAATCACCTGCCGTTGCCTCCATCCACACGCCGTCAGACACGTAGTTCAAGCCTGCCCAGCCCGGAAAAAGGACATGGCGCGGGAATGGCAGCAGTCCCAAGGAAACAAGAACAATCACCAGCGAAAGCAAACGTATGCGGCGCATCAGAAGTTGGACAGACTGGCATTTGCGGCTGAGGCGAACCGCTCCATCACCGCGTCCCAGAGCGCCGTCGCCTCGGGCGTTTCGGCGTCCTGTTGCAGGGTGACGCGCGCTCCGTCCCTCTCGGCCGTAAAATCAATTCGCACCTCTGAGCGGTCGGGCACACCCATTTGCCAATCCAGCGTCAGACAGTCCGGTTTCCTTGCGTCGATGACGGTGGCCCAGATGCCCTTGCTTCCATCATAAAGGATCTCACTCAACGCCCCCCCAACGACCGGATCAAGAAATACGGCCTGCGGCAGCGCGCCCTCTTTATGCGCGGAAATGGAGAAGCGCGCGACGGGCCACCAGATTGCCAGATCGTCACAGAACAGCTGCCATGCTTCGTGCGGGTTGAGTCGCGTAGCCAGGCTGCGCCTCCATCCCGGCGCGGTGCCGGGTGCCGCCGGAGCGGACCGCAGGTCGCCCAGCCATCCAAGCAGGGGCGCGGCCCCACCGGGGAGCAGCGCGTAGAGATTGCGGGTGCCCGATGCCTGCATCGAAACGAGACCTGCATCCAGCAACACCTTGAGATGTTGGGAAACCGCCGGGCGTGAAACGGGGAGATCCTCGGCAATTCTACCCACGGGCAAGGGTTCGTCGCGCAGCCGTTCCAGCACGGCGCGGCGCGTTGGATCGGCCAGCGCCGTCAGAATTGCTTCGTAAGTCATGGACGACCGTATTCACGCAGGCCCCGGCCCGGTCAATCAACATCTTCCTGTCCGGAGCCTTCCGGCGCAGGCATGCGCACCGGGCCGTTTCAATTTGTCCAAAGACATTGCCTTGAAGCCCCCGGTTACCGGGCATAGGTTCGCTCTCGATCCCGGCCGCGACAGGCGTGGCGGGGCGGCAGAAGGGGCAGTGCCATGATCGACCCGGTCGACCAGTTTCAGAACAATCTCGTGCCGATGGTGGTCGAGCAGACCAGCCGTGGCGAACGGGCGTACGACATCTTCAGCCGGCTGCTGAAGGAGCGCATCATCTTCGTCAACGGCCCCGTCCACGACGGCATGAGCCAGCTTGTCGTGGCCCAGTTGCTCCACCTTGAGGCGGAAAATCCGTCCAAAGAAATCAGTATGTACATCAACAGCCCGGGTGGCGTCGTCACCTCCGGCCTGTCGATCTATGATACCATGCAATACATCCGCCCCGCCGTTTCGACGCTGGTGGTCGGCCAGGCTGCCTCGATGGGGTCGGTTCTGTCGGCCGCGGGTGAAAAGGGCCTGCGGTTCTCGTTGCCCAACAGCCGGATCATGGTGCACCAGCCGTCGGGCGGGTATCAGGGTCAGGCGACCGACATCATGATCCACGCGCAGGAAACCGCCAAGATCCGCAAGCAGCTTTACGAAATCTACGTCAAGCACACCGGTCAGGACTTCGAGGAAGTAGAGCGCGCGCTGGAGCGCGACAACTTCATGTCGCCTCAGGAAGCCAAGGATTGGGGCCACATCGACGAAATCGTCGAGAACCGTAGTGACGCCAAGGCAGACGACGCGAAGTAACGGCCAGCACGAGATCAGCCCGGACTGATCCGCTGAAATGGCGGGGCCGCCAAGACATCATTGGCGGCCCTTTGTCCCATTTTGAACGCTGAGTATGACGCGACGGGAAGCCGCTGGAGCGAGCTGGAATTTCCCATTGTGGCCCCCGCCCGATCCGCCTAGTCTCAGCGGAAATCACAGGTTTTTCAGGCGGGGCTCGGACCCCGCTGTCGGTGGCCAATCGGCTGGGTCACACGGCGAAGGAGGCGACGATGGCCAACAGTTCCAGTTCCGGTGAGGGTAAGAACACCCTCTATTGCAGCTTCTGCGGCAAGTCACAGCACGAGGTGCGTAAACTGATCGCGGGACCGACAGTCTTCATCTGCGATGAATGCGTCGAACTTTGCATGGATATCATTCGCGAGGAAACGAAGGCCGCGGGCCTGAAATCTTCGGAGGGCACGCCGACGCCGCGCGAAATCGCCGAAGTTCTGGACGACTATGTAATCGGTCAGGAACACGCCAAACGCGTGTTGGCGGTGGCGGTGCACAACCACTACAAGCGCCTCGACAATGCCAGCAAATCCGAAATTGAACTGGCCAAGTCGAATATCATGCTGATTGGCCCAACGGGCTGCGGCAAGACGCTTCTGGCGCAGACGCTTGCACGCATTCTGGACGTTCCCTTCACGATGGCCGACGCCACCACCCTGACAGAGGCGGGTTACGTGGGCGAAGATGTCGAGAACATCATTCTCAAGCTGCTGCAGGCGTCGGAGTACAATGTTGAGCGCGCGCAGCGCGGGATCGTCTATATCGACGAGGTCGACAAGATCACCCGCAAGTCAGACAATCCGTCAATCACCCGCGACGTATCGGGTGAAGGCGTGCAGCAAGCCCTGCTCAAGATCATGGAAGGCACCGTCGCTTCCGTGCCCCCGCAGGGTGGGCGCAAGCATCCGCAGCAGGAATTCCTTCAGGTGGACACGACCAACATCCTGTTCGTTTGCGGCGGGGCTTTTGCCGGTCTGGACAAGATCATCGCGCAGCGCGGCAAGGGATCGTCCATGGGCTTCGGTGCCGACGTCAAGGACCCCGAAGAAAAGACCGTTGGCGAATACTTCAAGGATCTGGAGCCGGAGGACCTTCTGAAGTTCGGGCTTATCCCGGAATTCGTAGGCCGTCTGCCCGTCATCGCGACGCTAACCGATCTGGATTTGGACGCGCTGGTCATCATCCTGACACAGCCCAAGAACGCGCTGGTTAAGCAGTACCAGCGTCTTTTCGAGTTGGAGGACGTAAAGCTGACCTTCACCGACGAGGCGCTTCAAGCCATCGGCAAACGCGCGATCGAGCGTAAGACCGGTGCCCGTGGCCTGCGGTCGATCATGGAAGACATCCTGCTGGATACCATGTTCGAATTGCCCGGCATGGACACCGTCGAAGAAGTGGTCGTCAACGAGGAAGCGGTCCGCCGCGAGGTAAAGCCCCTGCTGATCCACTCCGAAAAAAAGAAGGAAGAGTCGGCGACCGCAGGCTGACCCCGCCGTGAAGATTGCGCGGGCGCGGATCTGGCGGCTTTTCGAATAGAGCATCCCGGCCCAATCCTCGCCCGCGTCGTTCGCCAAATGGACCTTGCCTACGGAGCCTGGACAGTTCCTCCGTCGCGATCAATTACGCCGGTTGCGGTGATTTTGAAGCCCTGGTCCACATCATGGCCCGACGCGTGTCAGACGTGCTGGACCTTGGAGCCCGCGACCGGCTGCCGCATACCGGGTGCAGCATCCGACGGGTGCTGGCGTCCCTCGTCTTGACCCAACCTGACCTAGCATATCGCGGTTTCGACCCGGCCGCATATAGGATCGAGTGGTGCCGCAAGCGTTTAGCGGCGTATCTCGGTTATCGCTTCGGCCATTTCGACCTGCACAACCGCGTCTACAACCACTGGGGCCGGACGCGACCGGAGGCGCTGCGTTTTCCCTACGATGATTGCAGCTTCGATTGCGCCATCGCCCTGTCGGTCTTCATTCACCTGCTGCGGGGAACCACGCAACGCCACGTGGCCAAAACGCTGCGTTTTTTCTGTGCCCCGGCGGGCGTGCGATGTCCGCCACGTTGCTGTCGGACGGCCCGCCGCCCATACGCGATGCCCATTTTACCTTTGCACATATGGCGGGGGACTGCCGCATTGAAAGCCCAGACGGGCTGTAGTTGGCGGTGTCCTACACACGGACCAATGGCGCGCGGCAAGCGCCGCCGTCGGCGGCGGGATGGAGCGGATCATTCACGGCGATTGGCGGGGCGGCGCGCGGCATCTCAACTTCAAGGCACCTTCTTAATCCGTCGCGTCGGCTGATCCTGCCCGACAGTTTGTCGCAGGCGGCACGATAGACGCGCGCGCGCCGCACACTACTTTTCCAACAATGAAGGATCAGACCGCTCAGACCGCGCCCGACCCGACCTTTATCGCCACCCGCGCCACCGGGTTGGAAAGGTTGGACGCCTTCCTGCCCCGCGCCGGACGCGCTTATGCGGAAACGCGAAATCACGATCTTCCGGGGCATGAGAACGTGTCGATGATGTCGCCCTGGCTGTCCCATCGCGCGGTCACCGAGGCCGAGATGGCTGGCATGATCATCGACCGTTTCGGTGCGTCGACGGCGGAGAAGATGCTCTCCGAAATCATCTGGCGCGCCTACTTCAAGGGCTGGCTGGAGCGTCGCCCCTCGGTCTGGTTCGACTACCTGCGCGGATTAGAGGCCGCCCGCGACAGGCTGGCCACATCGTCTGGCCTGCGCCGCGCATGGGAGGACGCCTGCGGGGGCAACACCGGGATCGCGCCGTTCGATGCCTGGGCGGCGGAACTGGCGCGGACGGGATATCTCAGCAATCACGCGCGCATGTGGTTCGCCTCGATCTGGATGCACACCCTGCGCCTTCCGTGGGAGTTGGGGGCCGATTTCTTCCTGCGGCACCTGCTGGACGGGGATGCGGCGTCGAACACGCTGTCGTGGCGTTGGGTCGCGGGGCTGCACACGCGGGGCAGACCATATCCTGCGCGTGCGTCGAACATTTCCAAGTTCACCTGCGACCGGTTCGACGCGCGCACCTTGGGGCACCAGTTGACCCCATCAGGCGACGTTGACGCGCTAAACGGGCCACCGCACCCGGACCCCGGTCCGGTGCCCGAAGACGTAGCGCTGCCCACGGGGCGGATTGGCCTCTTGCTGCACGAGGATGATCTGCATCCCGACTACCTGTTTGCACGCGGGTTGGAGCCGTCGGGCACCGCGGCCCTGATCGCGCCTGCGGGTCGATCACCGCTGACAATCGCGCGGCACGTCGCTGATTTCACGACTGGCCTTGCCGAAGATGCCATCGGTCGGGCTCACGCGCCGGGACCGGTCACAACCGACGCCCAAGAGATCAGCCGCTGGGCACAGGACTTCGATCACATCGTGACGCCGCATGCACCGACCGGCTGGCTGCGCAGCGCGCTGGACGGTGTATCCATACAGATGCATCGCCCGCTGCGCGATTGGGACGCCGCCGCATGGCCGCATGCAACCGCAGGATTTTTCAAGGTAAAGAAGCATATACCCAACATATTGGACACGATTCCGCCCGATATCGGGCATTGACCACGCACAGGCTTCACAGAACTGCATTCCTCGGCTACGGTCATTGGCAATGCAGGTCCGGCAAACGGTCCGCACGAGGCAGTATCAAAAGCACGGGGCAGTGACAGTGCGACAGGCAACCAACGGGGTATTTTCCCTCTTTTCTATTCGCGTATTCTCATCCGTCGCCTTGGTTGCGATGGTGGCTGGATGTCAGGGGGCGTTTCCGGGCGGTGGCAATTCTGGCGGTGACGCAACCCGCGCCATGCCAATCGGCGAAAGCGTCCAACTGATCGAACGCGATGTCGAAGCGCCCGAAGTCTTCAGCGCCAAGGACCGCGCCCTGTGGGATGGTCGACCCTCTCTGGGCGGTGTTTGGGTGGCCGCGCCCGAGGTGCGTGACCCCGAGCGCGTGATTATCCGGAACGAGGACAACGGCAAGTTCGTCATTGGAGCCCTTTTCAAACGGGAACGCTCCAACCCCGGCCCGACGCTGCAGCTGTCTTCCGACGCCGCAGCCGCGCTTGGCATCTTGGCCGGATCGCCGACGACGATCGACGTCGTCGCCCTGCGCCGTGAAGAAACCCCCGCACCCGTTCCCGCCCCGGCCGCCAGTGCACCGCAGGCCGTGTCCGAGAGCGAGGCCGGCCCTATCGCCGAGGAGATCGTCCAAACCGCAGAGGCCCCCGCGACCGAAGATGCGCGCCCCGACGCCATTGCCGCCGCAACCGCCGCCATCGAAGCCGCCGAGACCAGCGACGATAGCGCATCCGTCGCGGCCATCGAAACAGGCTCCGAATCGGCGGAGTTGGACACCGCGCAGGTCACGGCCCCTGAGCCGCAGCGCGGCAACTTCTTTTCTCGCATATTCAAACGGCGCGGATCGGCAAATGGTGGGCCCGCCGCAATGCCCGACCAATCGGTGATGCCTGCCCCGCTTGAACAGGCCGCAGTCAACAGTGCGACCGCACCCGCCGTGACGGCCACGACCCTCGACGCGACCCCGGTTCGCACCGCTTCGGTCGGTGCCCTCCCCGCCAGCAGCACCGGGCTTGAGCGTCCGTACGTCCAGATCGGCATCTTCACTGTCGAACAGAATGCACGCGATACCGCCACATCGCTATCGACTGCGGGAATCGTGGCGACCGTTCAGGAACAGGAAAGCCGGGGTCGCGCCTTCTGGCGCGTCGTCGTCGGCCCAACCACCAGCGCCGGCGACCGGGCGGCGGTTATCCGCAAGGCAAAGTCTCTGGGCTTTACCGACGCTTTCGCAACCGGCGGTTGAAGTCCATAGGACACGAAACATTCTCAACCCGGAGAAGCCTGCCATGCTCCGTCAGACCTTTCGCCCCCTGATCGCGGCCTTGCTCATCGCCTCGCCGTCCCTGGCGCAGGAATTCCAGACACAGGCCGGATCGGCCGTCGTGATCGACCACAACACAAGCCAGGTCCTTCTGTCGAAGAACGCCGAAGTGCCCCTGCCGCCCGCGTCGATGTCCAAGCTGATGACGCTGAACATGACGTTCGAGGCGCTTGTTGATGGCCGCCTGTCTTTGGACACCGTCCTGCCCGTCTCGCAGCATGCCTCCAGCTATGGCGGCTCGACCATGTTCCTCGATCCACGGGATCGCGTCACGGTCGAGGACCTGATCCGCGGGGTCGTCGTACTTTCCGGCAACGATGCGACCGCCGTTCTGGCCGAGGCCCTGTCGCCCGACGGAACGGAGGAAGGGTTTTCCCAGATGATGACCGATCGGGCGCGCGAATTGGGTATGGAGCAATCCATGTTCCGCAATTCCAACGGCTGGCCCGCGCCCGGTCACGTCATGTCGATGCGGGATCTGAGCATCCTGGCGGAGCGACTGATCACGGAATTCCCGCAGTTCTATCCGTATTTCGCCGAGCGTGAGTTCACCTTTGACGGCCGCTCGCCTTCAAACCGGTTCAACCGCAATCCCCTGCTGCGCCTGAATATCGGCGCGGATGGCCTGAAGACCGGTCATACGATGGAAGCAGGCTACGGCCTTGTCGGGAGTGCGGTTCAGGGCGACCGGCGTGTGACCTTTGTCATCTCCGGCCTGCCGTCCGAGACCGCGCGCGCCGAAGAGAGTGAGCGTATCGTCAACTGGGCCTTCCGGCAGTTCGCTGAGGTCGAGGTACTGACCGGCCAATCCGCCGTGACACAGGCCGACGTCTTCATGGGGGAAGCCGGAACGGTCGGCCTTGTCCCAGAAGAAAGCGTCATTTTGCTGCTGCCGATCACCCAACGCGAAATGGTGTCGGGCGAGATCACCCTGAGCGGCCCGGTGGAGGCACCTATTGCCGCCGGAACGCGGCTTGGAACGCTAACCCTGTCCCATCCCGGCGTGCCCCCCGTGGCAGTTCCGCTGGTGGCACAAAATGATGTCGCCCGCGCAGGTCCACTGCGCCGCATTCAGATCGCGGGAGCCCGCGTCGCGGGGGAAGTGCTCGGGTCCGCGCTGGAACGCTTCGAGTAACACGCGCCCCGATTGCCGCACCGAGTATTTTTAAAGCGAGGAAGCCGGGGGATTTTCCCCCGTTCGCAGGCCTGTTAGGGCTTCGGTCATGTTTATTTCCCTCGAAGGTATCGACGGCTCGGGCAAGTCCACGCAGGCGCGGCTACTGGCAGAAAACCTGCGCGCGCGGGGCCACGCCGTTGTCCTCACACGGGAACCGGGCGGATCCGAAGGGGCCGAGGCGATCCGGCGGCTGCTGGTCGAGGGGGATCCCGACCGCTGGTCGCCCGAGACGGAGCTTTTGCTGTTCAACGCCGCGCGCCGCGATCACCTGGAGCGCCTGATAGAACCGGCGTTGGCGCGGGGCGACTGGGTCGTGTCCGACCGATTTGCAGATTCCACCCGCGTCTACCAAGGGGCCACCCGTGGCGACCTCCGCGCACTCGTCGACAGCCTGCATCGGCTGGTGATCGGGCGGGAACCGGACCTGACGCTGGTGATCGACATGGACCCGGAGGTCGCGCTGAAGCGCGGGCTGGCACGCAGTTCGGGCGAGGACCGGTTCGAAGACTTCGGCCTGCCCTTCCAACAAAAATTGCGCGCCGGGTTCCTGGCGCTGGCCCAAGATTTTCCCGATCGCATCCGCATCATCGACGGCATGGCCGATTCCGAAACGGTCGCCGCGCGGATCGAGGCGCTGTTATGAACGACATCCCCGAACCTGACCGCCACGGCGACGCCCCGCATCCCCGCATGACCGAGCAGTTGTTCGGCCAGAAGGCGGCCGAAGCCGCGTTTCTTCAAGCATGGAACACCGGACGGCTGCACCACGGCTGGCTCCTGACAGGGGCGCGGGGCATCGGCAAGGCGACGCTGGCGTGGCGGATCGCGCGGTTCCTGCTGACCGATCCGCCTGTACAGGCCCAGACACTTGACCCGACACCCGGCCACCCGTCCTTGCCCCGCATCCGCGCGCTGTCGGACCCCGGCGTCATGCTGTTGCGGCGGCCTTGGGACGAAAAGGCCAAGAAGCTGAAGACCCAGATCACGGTGGACGAAGTGCGCCGGCTTGGCGGGTTCTTCGGCATGTCGTCGGGCGGGCGGCGCGTGGTGATCGTCGATCCGGCGGACGACCTGAACCCCTCGGCCGCCAATGCCATCCTGAAACTGCTGGAGGAGCCGCCGGCGCAAGCCACGCTGATCCTGATCTCGCACCAGCCGGCACGGCTGCTGCCAACGATCCGGTCGCGATGCCGAGTGCTGCGCCTGGCCCCGCTGGATTTGCCCGCGCTGGAGGCCGCCGTCGAACAGGCGGGCCGCCATGCGGCGGCGGCGAATGCGCTGGCCGAAGGTTCGGTCGGGGCGGCGCTGGAACTGGCGGAAGGCGGGGCCGAAACCTACGAAGCGTTGGTGGGTCTGTTCGCCAAACCTGTGCTGGACCGTGCGCGCGCGCGCGCCATGGCCGATGCCTGCGCCGGCAAGGCCGGACAGGCCCGGCTGGACGCGACATTGAACGCGATCGAGCGCCTGTTGCACCGCACCGCACGCGCCGGTCTGCTGGGCCCGCCCGCCGACGCGCCCGATACCGAAGTGCGCACCCTGACGCGCATGGCCCCCCATGACGCCGCCGCGCGCGCCTGGGCCCGGGTCGCGCAGGACGTAAGCGACCGCGCCGCCCATGCGCGCGCCGTCAACGTGGATCCCGCCGCCATCGTCTGGGACGCGCTGGCCCGGATAGATGCACAGGCCCGCAAGCTCTAGACTTGCAGGTCGCGGTCAAGGCCATTAGCCCGGCCCCCATGGAACCCAAAGTTACCGACAGCCACTGTCACCTCGACTTCCCGCAGCTCATAGACGAGCTTCCCGATCTTCTGACCCGCGCCGCCGACGCGGGCGTGCACCGAATGGTCACCATTTGCACCAAGCTGCGCAACGCACCGACCGTGCAGGCCCTGTCCGAAGCGCATGCGCCCATCTTCTGGGCCGCCGGAACGCACCCCATGAGCGCCGCCGAGGAGCCGATGGCAAGTGTCGAGGCGTTGGAAGACTTGGCCCGGCACCCCAAGATGGTGGGGATCGGCGAGACCGGGCTGGATTACCACTACACCGCCGACAGCAAGGGCGTGCAGCAGGAAAGCCTGCGCATCCACATCGAAGCGGCGCGACGCACCGGCCTGCCGCTCATCATCCACGCACGCGACGCGGACGACGACATGGCCCGCATCCTGACCGACGAACACGCCGCCGGGGCTTATTCCTGCGTGATGCATTGCTTCAGCAGCGGGCCAGCGTTGGCCGAGGCGGCACTGGACCTGGGCTTTTACCTGTCGATGTCCGGGATCGCGGCCTTCCCGAAATCGCAAGGCGTGCGCGATATCTTCGCCGCCACGCCGCTGGACCGCGTTCTGGTGGAAACCGACAGTCCGTATCTTGCCCCCCCGCCCCATCGCGGCAAGCGCAACGAGCCGTCCTTCGTGAACCTGACCACGCGCAAAGGTGCCGAGGTCTTCGGCTTGGACTACGCCGCTTTCGCGGCCGCGACCGAAGCAAATTTCGAACGTCTGTTCACCAAGACGCGCTGACCCGACCTATCCCAGCGGATCGTCCGGAAGGTGTCGCCCCTCCCGTGCCTCCATCGACGTCATGCAGGCAGCGAGGCTGCGCGTGGGATCGCGGGGAAAACGATCCTGAAGCGGGTCGAGGACGCGGATCCGATCGATACGGAACATCCGGAAGTTCTCGCGCAGGGCACACCACGCCACCAGCGTCCAGACGCGGCCTCAGAACCAACAAAGGCCCAGCGGTTGCACCCGGCGGTCGGTGTGCGTGCCGTCCGGCGTGACATAGATCAGCCGCGTCCAGAGCCGCTCACGAATTTGCCGGTCAATGATGTCGATCCGGCCACGATCGATTTCGGTGATCCCCGTGCGCGGCACCGCAAGACGGGACAGCGCGTCCCGCACATCCTGCGCGCGGGGCAGCACCGCCTCGATCTTTGAAAGGGCATCGCGCGCGCCATCGGCCATGTCCGGACCGGCCCAGGCCGATACCATCCGTGCGCCAAGTGCCAGCGCCGTCACCTCCGCCTGGGTGAACATCAGCGGCGGCATGTCAAAGCCCGCGCGCATCACATATCCCGCGCCGGCCGCACCGTCGATCGGCACTCCGGACGCCTGAAGGTCGGCGATGTCGCGATAGACGGTGCGCGGTGATACCTCCATCGCCTCAGCCAGCCGCGCCGCCGTCCACAGACGCCCACCGCGCAAAAGCTGCACAAGGCGAAACAGGCGGTCGGCGCGGCGCATCCCGATCAGCTTTCGAAAAAGCCGATGGAATTCCCATCAGGGTCATGCCCAAAGAAAAAGCGCCCCGCCGGAATTGTGATGACCCCGCTCACGACGTCGCCACCGTTTGCGCGGACGCGCTCCATCGCATCATCCAGGCCGCCGGAAACAGCAAGATGCACGGTCGGTCCCGTCTCCTTGGGCGCTGGCTTACCCTCATAAATGTGCCCGGCAACGGCCGTTTTCGGGTCGGCGCAAGGCAGGTTCCAGATCGGGTTCGGCGCGCCCTCCTCAATCGTCAGCTCGTCTTTAAGGACAGCGCCATAGAAGGCACGGGATCGGTCGAGGTCGGTTACGGGAAGCTCCGTCCAGACGACGGCATTTTGTGGAAGGCTCACTGTCGCTCTCCTGTTTCGGGCCCGGATATCGAGCCGTGTCGACAGGATGCAGCATCCCTCCTGACAGCATTATGTCAGGAGGCTGTCATGGTCATTCGGAATTTTCCAACCCGCCCTCCCGGCGGATGAAGGCCACGATGTCTTCCACGCCGGTGCCGGCGCGCAGCGCGGCCATGACATAGGGTCGCGCGCCGCGCGCAACGTCCAGGTCCGCGCGGGCCTGTTTCAGGTCGACGCCCACGTAGGGGGCCAGATCGGTCTTGTTCAGGATCAGAAGGTCGGACCGCGTCACACCCGGCCCCCGCTTGCGCGGGATGTCCTGACCGGCAGCGGTGTCGATGACGTAGAGTGTCAGATCGGCCAATTCGGGGCTGAAGGTCGCGGCCAGATTGTCGCCCCCGCTCTCGATCAGGACGATGTCCAAATCGGGATGCGCGGCAGTCAGGTCGGCGATGGCGGCAAGGTTGATCGAGGCATCCTCCCGGATCGCGGTATGCGGGCAGCCCCCTGTCTCTACCCCCCGGATCCGGTCCAGCGGCAAGACCTGTGCGCGCATCAGTGCCTCCGCATCCTCGCGCGTGTAGATGTCGTTGGTGATGACGGCCACCGACAGGTCGCGCGACAATTCCCGCGCCAGATGTTCGGTCAAGGTCGTCTTGCCCGCGCCGACGGGGCCGCCGATGCCGATGCGCAGGGGTCCGTTGGGGGAGGTCATGTGCGGAAAATCCTCGGTTGAAGGGCCTCATGCGCCATGGCGTCCAATTCGGCCAAGGCGGCGGCGCTGCCGGGTGGGTCGGTGTCGTTGCGTTCGGCGACGGCGGCGATGGCGGGGTGCAGATCGCGCAGCAATGTCTGCGCCGCACGCTGACCCAGGGGCAGGAAGCGCGTTGCCGCCGAGACCATCTGCCCCGCGAAGGCCTGAAGATAAAGTTGCGCGACGATGCCCGCGTCCATGCCGCGGGCGCGCACCCCAAGGGCTACGGGCAACGGCAGGTCCGAGAGTGGCACCTCCCCCATCGCGTTGGTGACGTCGCAGAATGCCGCGCCCTGATCGCGGGTTTCCTGCCAGCGTTCGGCACTGCCCGCGCGGGCGCGCAGGGTCGCGGCGACCTCCTCCGGGTCGGCACCGCCCATGACACGTCGGATCGCCCAGACATCCAGCGGACCGGTCCCGCTGGTCAGGACGGTGCGCACCCAAGCGGCGGTCGAGGCAGCATCGGTCACGCGCCCCTCGGCCATCGCCGTCTCCAGCCCATGGGAATAGGCATAACCCGAGACGGGGAACGCCGGGGACAACCATTGCGTCAGGCGTAGAAGATCAGTGGTCATGAGTGTGGTCGTGATCATGCGGGCCGTGATCGTGCCCCATCGTACGCCCGTGGCCATAAGCCCCGCCCTCGGGGTGGAAGGGGCGCGTGTCGGGGGTGATCCCTGCTCCAAGGCCCTCCAACATACCCTTAAGGACGTGATCGTCGCGAATGATCAGGTGATCGACTTCGACCTGGCAGGGCGTGTGGCGATTGCCGATGTGCCAGGCCAGACGCGGCAGGTCACCCCGAATGACCAGGACAGGTTCGGGGGCTGCCTCCAGCGCGATCTCGGTTCCGTCCTCAAGGCGCAGGCCCGCGTGATGGCTGAGGTCCGTCAGCGTCGGCAGGTCCAGCATCACCGCCCTGCCCGCCTCGGTCACCAGCCGTTTGCGACGCACCAACCGCGCATCGTAATCGAGGCGGATCGTGTCGGTGGGGTGATGGAGGTGGGTGAGGAGTTGGGTCATTTCTCAATCCGCGATGCGTTCGCTTTTCTTATCGATGGCTCGATCTGACGCAGAAAACCCTCCAGCCAGTACTCAAGCGCCCAAATAAACGGCTCCGTTTTGCGTGGTTCCCGGTCTGCTGTTCGCCTCCAAACTATTGTACGCTTTTCGATGTGCTGATACCCGTACCGATGCCACCCACCATCGCTTGAATGATACTTGCCATACCAGTCAAACAGGTTTTCCGGAGTGATCCCATTGCGATCGCCGATTTGAATGTCTTCGCCATTACTTGGCAAGTTCAGCGTCACTGGACCATCTGTCGGCACGACGACGATCCATTCCGACAGGCTTTGTCCCATGTATTCCGCGGCTTGCTTGGCTTCCGATAACTCTGAGACGCGCTGATACAACCTTTTGAGGTCATGTCCGAATTTCTTCAGATCGAAGTCTTCAACTGTCCCGAGCAAAAGCGATTTCATCGCCAGTTCCGCAGAGTGTGCGAAGCAGTGTTCCATGGCTGCAGGTGAGTCAAGCTCGATGGTTTCTTCATCGATAGCTGTCTTTAAAAACTTACCTGCCTCAAAGTAGTCGACGGCCAAGTTCATTAATTCAAATGATTCAAAATGCGTGTTTCTCAAAACAAAAAATACCGCTGCGCCATCGGCAACTCGCTGGCGGGTTCACAGGTCAGCAGCTCTCCGTCCGCGCGGACCTCATAGGTCTCCGGGTCCACTTCGATATCGGGCAGCGCGTCGTTCAGCACCATGTCGCGTTTGCCGATCCCGCGGGTACCCTTGACGGCGATCAGATCCTTGGCTGTCCCAAGGTTCTCCGACAGTCCCGCGTCCACCGCCGATTGCGACGCGAAGACCACCGCGCCCCGCTCCACCGAACGCCCGAACGCCCCCCACATGGGACGCGAATGCACGGGCTGTGGTGTGGGGATCGACGCGTTGGGGTCGCCCATCTGGGCCATGGCGATGGTGCCGCCGATCAAGGACATCTCGGGCTTGACGCCAAAGAACGCGGGGTTCCAGAGGACGAGATCGGCACGTTTGCCCACTTCGACCGACCCGATCTGGTGGCTGATGCCGTGGGCGATGGCAGGATTGATGGTGTATTTGGCGATGTATCGGCGCACGCGGATGTTGTCGTTGTCGCCGGTTTCGTCTGGCAGACGCCCGCGTTGGCGCTTCATCTTGTCGGCGGTCTGCCAAGTGCGGATCAGGACTTCGCCGACCCGACCCATGGCCTGACTGTCGGACGCGATAATGCTCATGGCCCCCATGTCATGCAGGATATCTTCGGCCGCGATGGTCTCCTTGCGGATTCGGCTCTCGGCGAAGGCCACGTCCTCGGGGATCGACTTGTCGAGGTGGTGGCAAACCATGAGCATGTCGAGATGCTCTTCCAGCGTGTTCACGGTATAGGGGCGTGTTGGGTTGGTCGACGACGGGATGACATGCTCCAGCCCGCAGACCTTGATGATGTCGGGCGCGTGTCCGCCGCCCGCGCCCTCGGTGTGGAAGGCGTGGATGGTCCGGCCCCTGATGGCGGCGATGGTATTCTCAACAAAGCCGGATTCGTTGAGCGTGTCGGTGTGAATCATCACCTGCACGTCGCGTTCGTCGGCCACGGTCAGGCAGGTATCGATGGCCTGCGGAGTCGTGCCCCAGTCTTCGTGTAGCTTGAGCGCGCAGGCTCCGGCATCAACCATCTCGTAAAGCGCGTCGGACCGCGACGCATTGCCCTTGCCCGAAATGGCCAGGTTCATCGGGAAGGCGTCAAACGCCTGGATCATCCGCCCGATGTGCCACGCGCCCGGCGTGCAGGTGGTGGCGAGCGTCCCATGCGCGGGCCCTGTGCCGCCGCCCAGCATCGTGGTCAGGCCGGAGTGCAGCGCATCCTCGATTTGTTGCGGACAGATATAGTGGATGTGGCAGTCGAAGCCGCCCGCCGTCAGGATGCGCCCTTCGCCCGCGATGGCCTCGGTTCCCGGTCCGATGACGATATCGACGCCCGGTTGTGTGTCCGGGTTGCCCGCCTTGCCGATGGCGGCGATGCGCCCGTCGCGCAGACCGACGTCGGCCTTATAGATGCCCGAGTGGTCCACGATCAGCGCGTTAGTGATGACCGTGTCCATCGCCCCTTCGGCGCGGGTGCGCTGCGACTGGCCCATGCCGTCGCGGATAACCTTGCCGCCACCGAATTTTACCTCTTCGCCGTAGGTCGTGAGGTCTCGTTCGACTTCGATGAACAGCTCTGTATCGGCCAGACGGACCCGGTCGCCGGTGGTGGGGCCGTACATGTCGGCATAGGCGCGGCGGGAGATGGTGGTGGACATGGGCGGACCTTCCTGGCGACTTGGGCTTTCAGATGTCCCCGCGGGACGCGCGCTTGTCAAATCGATCAGCCGCGCTTTCGCAGACGCGGGGGAACAATGCCCGAAATTCAGGCAGGACCAGACCGATTTTCAGGAAGGGTCTGGGGCGCGGCCCCGAGACCCCGTCCGGCCTCAGCCCATCGCGAAGACACGCGCCGGCCCGCCTGACCCGCCCGCATGCTTTGGCGCACCCACGATGAGGGTCGCGCCAGCCGCGGGCACCTGTTCCAGCCCAGCGAGGTTCTCGATCCCGTATCGGCCCGCCGGCAGCCACGCGTAATGCGTGGCGAAATCGGCAGACGCGCCATGATCAAGGGGCAGCGTGTCGACAGCGATGGCCGCGGCGGAGGTCATTTCCAGCAGCATCGCCGTCGCCTCGGGGTGGAAGCCGGGGAAGTGAAGGCCGCCGGCGTCGTCCTGCCCGCGATAGCTCGGCTCGGCCACCTTGTCGCCCCATCCGGACAGCATCGCGACGCAGGCCCGATCCGGGATGTCGCCGTTCGCTTCGATCCAGGCGGTCAGGTCGTCGGGCGTCAGCTGGGCGTCGGCGTCGAAGGCCGACCGCTCCCGGATATCAACAACGCACAGCGGCACCACCAGGTTGCCCACCTCGATCTCGTCCACCGACTTGCCATCTGCCGAGAAATGCAATGGCGCATCGATATGGGTGCCTGTGTGCTCGTTGATGGAAAGGTTGAAGAGGTTGAAGCCGTCCGACTCGAATTTATAGGCCTGCTCCGTCGTAATGCCGGGCACGCCGAAGAAGGTCGGGAAGTCGGGGCCATAGGTGTGGGTCAGGTCATAGACCGACCCATGCGCATCGGCCATCGCGGGCTTGGCCATGGCCCCCGCAGTCAACCCGGCGGCACCGACCGCCAATCCCCCCCGGAACAGGTCCCTACGGCTGAGCATTCGGTCTTTGACCGCAGTCATCACGCAGATATCGCACATGGGGCACCCTTTCCTGAGTTTGGGTCGGACGAGTGCGCGCCATAACGGGGGCCGCTGTCAACAAGCGCGATACACTGGGTCAGTAATCGGCCATCATCGACCGAAGGGCCTGCGCACGTGCCAGGGTCTTCTCGGCCCGGCAAAGCGTACCCGCCGCCATGGCACCAGTTCCCCCGCCGAAGGTCACGGCCAGTGCATCGCAGTCGCTTTCGCGAAAGACGATCCAGTCGCGTTGCGCCCGGCGCAGCGCCTCCTCCAGCGTCAGCGGCCCAGCCTGTCCTTCAACGGCTGCGTCCACGTCGAACGCCTTGGCCCGCGTGATGGCCAGCCGGTAAACCTCGTTCAGTTCGGCATCCGCTTCGTCGTAGGCGTCGATCGCGCATTGGCGGAATTCCACACCCGAAGCAGACGCCGCTTCGCAGGCCTCGGTCAGGGACATCTGCGCTACGGCAGGCAAGGCCCATATGCCACCGACCGCCGCAACGCTGGCCACGGTAAGGTGCGCCGCCGGGCTCATGACGGTGCGGTCAGGCGTTTGGAGTTCGCGTGCGTGGTCCGACCGATCGGCGTCAGGGCCAAACCATAGGCCTGCGCAGGCGTTTTGCCCGCCAGCAGCGCCCCGGTGCCCGCCAGCGCCGACTCCATGAAGACTGTATGCTTCTCGGCAACCATCCGCAGACCCTCGTCCGCATGCGACGGGACAAGGCCCGCCATGCCCATCATCCGCATGTTGATGACTCCCTGGGCTTCGACCAGCATTTGCGCCGTGCGCATATGCAAATTGAAATACTGCAACACCGTCAGAGCTCTCCCTGAACCTTGCCGTTGAATCCGAAGACACGGCGATCGCCCGCTAACGGTACAAGGGCCACGCGACGCGTCTGACCCGGCTCGAATCGGATCGCCGTGCCTGCGGCGATATCAAGGCGGTGCCCCCGCGCCACGTCCCGATCGAAGTCCAGCGCGGCGTTGGTTTCCGCAAAATGATAGTGGCTGCCCACCTGAACAGGACGGTCGCCGGTGTTCGACACCTCCAGCGTCACCGCGTCGATACCGTCGTTCAGGGTGATATCACCCGGTACCGCAAAAACCTCGCCCGGAATCATTCCGCCACCTCCCGCACGCGGATCGGGTGGTGCACGGTCACCAGCTTGGTGCCATCGGGAAAGGTCGCTTCGACCTGCACGTCGTGGATCATCTCGGGAATACCCTCCATGCATTGATCTGCGGTAATCACATGGGCTCCGGCCTGCATCAGGTCGGCGACGCTGCGCCCGTCGCGCGCGCCCTCGACGACGAAATCGGTAATGAGCGCAATCGCTTCAGGGTGGTTCAACTTCACCCCACGCGCCAGCCGCCCACGGGCGACCATTGCCGCCAGGCTGACCAGGAGTTTGTCTTTTTCACGCGGTGTCAAATTCATGGATCGCCTCAGACGTCGGATTGCCAGACGCGCGGCATCGGCGTGCCCCGCAGCGTTACGATGGCCGACATCAAAGCCCGGCGCAACGGGGCCGGATCACGGGCCATCAGGCGTACGACCAACCGCCCATCCCAAGCGGAGGCCGCCTGCCGGACCCCGCCCGTCGAGGGCAAGGCTCGGATAGCAGACAGGGCGTCGCCCGCTCCCGGAGCCGCCAGAACCAACGTGGCAAGGGCGCGTACGCCGCCCAAAGCCACCGGATCGGACAGCGTCTCCGGCCCCAGCGACAGATGCTCCTGATGGAACAGCGCACCGTCCCGCCGGATTGTGCGCAGGTCGTCCAATCGCGCGGTGGTGACAATTTCACCGTGCGCGGGCCGCCCGAGAATCACGCTGTCGACGCACAGAAAGTGGGCATCTGCCGCCAGATCGACCTGAGTTACACGGGCAAGATGAGAGCCTTCGAACGCGATCAACTCCTGAGGAAGCCAATCCAGATGCGCGCCCCTGCTGACCGTGATCCGTGTTTCGATTCGCCCCGGTCCACCCGTGGCGCGGTAAGCCCGTTCGGCGGTCTGCGTGCCGGCGGTCGCCCGCGCACCCGCACCGATGTTGAGCGTGTAGTCCAGCCGGTCGCCCGAGGTGACGCCGCCCGCCGTATTTAGAAACACCACTTCGGGCACGTCGGTATCGACGCGCGGTAGCATGGCCTTGGCCGACCCGGCCTGCCGCAGATCGCGCAGACCGGCGCGGCCCAGCGACACACGGGCCTCGCCCCTGATGCGCTGCATGTTGGGATGATCGAGCATTCCGGCACCCTGACCCTCTGGCCAAGGGGCCGCAAGAGCGTTACCGGAGGTGCCCATGGAAAAGCTCACGATCCGCCGCCCCGACGATTGGCACCTGCACCTGCGCGACGGCGACATGCTGCGCGCGGTCGCACCGGAAAGCCGCCATTTCAACCGCGCCATCATCATGCCCAACCTTGTGCCGCCCGTGGTCACCGGGGCGCAGGCCGCCGCCTACCGCGAGCGTGTGATCGCGGCTGGTTTCGCGAACCCGCTGATGACGCTGTACTTGACCGAGACCACCGATCCGGCAGACGTGGTACAGGCCCATGCGGACGGTGTGATTGCCGCCGTGAAGCTCTACCCGGCGGGGGCGACGACGAACTCCGCGTCGGGGGTCAGCAACTTCGAGAATGTGCGCCCCGTACTGGCGGCGATGGAGGAGGCGGGCGTCCCGCTGTGCCTGCACGGCGAAGTCACGGACCGCAGCATCGACATTTTCGACCGGGAGGCCGCGTTCCTCGACAAGGTGCTGACGCCGTTGCGGACCGCGCATCCGAAGCTGAAACTCACGCTGGAGCATGTGACCACGGCCGATGCCGTTGACTGGGTTCGCGCGCATCCCGGCGTGGGGGCGACGATCACCGTTCAGCACCTGATGGCGAACCGAAACGACATGTTGGCGGGAGGGATGCGCCCGCATTTCTATTGCCTGCCAATCCTAAAGCGGTCGACGCATCAGGAAAGCCTGCGGCAGGCCGCAACGTCGGGAGATGCGCAGTTCTTCCTCGGCACCGACAGCGCACCGCATCCCACGCACGCCAAGGAATCGTCGTGCTGTTCCGCCGGGTGTTTCACCGCGACGCACGCGCTGCCCCTGCTGGCGCATGTCTTCGAGGAAGAGACCGCGCTGGACCGGCTCGAAGGATTTGCATCGCTCCACGGTCCCGCGCATTATGGCCTGCCGGTGAACGCGGACCGGATCACCCTGTCCAAGGGTCTGGCCCAGAATTTTCCGGAGCGGGTCGAGGCGCATGGCCAGTCCGTCACCCTGTTCGACCCAGGTCACCCTATCCATTGGCACGTAGAGGCTTGCGCATGATCCCCACTTCCTTTCCGCCCAAGGATGAAATCGCCCGCCTGACGGCCCGCGCCCTGTTGGAAGTCGAGGCCGTACACTTCAATTCGCGAGAGCCGTTCACGCTGGCCTCCGGCCTGCCCAGCCCGACCTACATTGACTGCCGCAAACTGATAAGCTTTCCGCGTATCCGCTCGACGCTGATGGATTTTCTGGCCGTAACGGTCATGCGCGAAGCCGGGTTCGAAGCCTTCGACAACGTCGCCGGCGGCGAGACGGCGGGCATCCCCTTCGGCGCAATGATCGCCGAGCGTCTGGTCCTGCCTATGACGTATGTGCGCAAAAAGCCCAAGGGATACGGCCGCAACGCCCGAATAGAAGGCGTGATGACCGAAGGGCAGCGCGTTCTGCTGGTGGAAGATATGACGACCGATGGGGGCAGCAAGCTGTCCTTTGTGGACGCCATCCGGGAAACGGGTGCGACCTGCGCGCACACCGGTGTCATCTTCAGCTATGGCATCTTCCCGGAGATCACAAAAACGCTCGGCGACCACGGGGTGCAACTCCACGCGCTCTGCACTTGGTGGGATGTTTTGGCCGAAGCCAAGGCGCAGGGCCATTTCGACGCCGAGACGCTGGCGGGTGTGCAGGAGTTCCTCAACGATCCGCGCGCCTGGCAGGCGGCGCGCAAAGGGTAAATCCGGGTCAGGTGGAAAAACCTGAAGTCCATCGGAAACGGCGGTCCTGTTATTCTTCGAGCCCTCGACGCATCGGCACAGCATCACTCCGATCCCGTGCCGGTCGCCGTGCTGCGCTTTTCGGGTCGGCCGCGCGCAGGGGCTCGTGCGCAAATCTGCCGCACTGACGCGATACGGAGATGCTCTGATATACTTCATCATAAAATCATAAACTTAAGAGCCGAAGCTCACACATTCCCCGCTATCCACAGGTGTGGGCCGTTGTTGAAAGCCAGCCCGTGCCGTAGAACCGGAAGCGGGGAACAGGGGTAGCAGAGATGAACGAGATCGCACGCATGGATTCAGGTGTTCCGGCAACGCAGGACGACATGTCCGAAGCAAGCCTTCCCCACAACATCGAGGCGGAACAACAGCTTTTAGGCGCATTGCTGACCGACAACGACCTGTATGACCGCGCTGCCAGTGTCATCAAGTCGGACCATTTCTACGACCCGGTTCATGCGCGCATCTATGAAATCTGCGCCGCTCGGATTCAGAAGAACGCCCTCGCCTCCCCGGTGACGCTCAAACCATTCTTGGAGGAAGACGAGGGGCTGAAGGCGCTTGGCGGGCCGAAATACCTCGTAACCCTCGCCGCCTCCGCCGTGGCTGCCTATGCGGTGCGGGACTACGCGCAGTTGATCTATGACCTCGCCATCCGGCGGGAGCTGATTTCGTTGGGCAAGGACATTCAGGCGCAGGCCAACGACGTGACCGTCGAAAAGGAACCCGCAGACCAGATCGTCGATGCGGAAGCCAAGCTCTACAAACTGGCCGAGCAGGGCAAATCCGAGAGCGGGTTTCAGTCGTTCCTGTCCGCCATCAAACAGGCCGTCGACGTCGCGAACGCCGCGTATCAGCGCGACGGCGGGCTGGCGGGCACTTCGACCGGTTTGATCGACCTGGACAAGAAGCTGGGCGGATTGCACCGCTCGGACCTGTTGATTCTGGCGGGACGTCCGTCGATGGGGAAAACATCGCTGGCGACCAACATCGCGTTCAACGTCGCCAAAGCCTACAAGCGCGGCAAGACATATGACGGGCGTGATGGCGCGGTCGAAGGCGGTGTCGTGGGCTTCTATTCGCTGGAAATGTCAGCGGAACAGCTTGCCGCACGCGTCCTGTCGGAGGCATCCGAGGTGCCCAGCGAACAAATCCGCAAGGGCGACATGACCGAAGCCGAGTTCCGTCGTTTTGTCGAGGCGGCCAAGGCGCTTGAATCCTGCCCGCTCTACATCGACGACACACCTGCCCTGCCCATTGCACAACTGGCCGCGCGGGCTCGGCGACAGAAGCGGACGCATGGCCTGGACCTGCTGATCGTCGACTACCTTCAGCTGGTGAAGGCACCGGGGGCGGGCGACAACCGCGTGAACGAAGTCTCGGCGATCACACAGGGCCTGAAGGCCATCGCCAAGGAGTTGGACATCCCCGTAATCGCCCTGTCGCAGCTGTCGCGCCAGGTCGAGTCCCGCGAGGACAAGCGTCCGCAACTGTCGGACCTGCGGGAATCGGGCTCGATTGAGCAGGACGCGGACGTCGTGATGTTCGTCTACCGCGAGGAATATTATAAGGAACGGGAAAAGCCCGGCGACCACCAACTCGACAAGATGGCCGAGTGGCAGGCCGCGATGGAGGCCGTACACGGCAAGGCGGAGGTCGTCATCGGCAAGCAGCGCCATGGCCCCATCGGCACCGTCGAATTGTCGTTCGAAGGCCGGTTTACCCGCTTCGGCAACCTGGTGAAGCCTTGGCAGGAGGGGCGCTAGAAGGCTGGACCTTCCTGACGCCCCTTTCATCGGCGCGAATCCCTTCTTGCTGACCGGCGCGCACCGCCTTGGTGCGCCCGAAGGCATCGGAAAATGAGCGTCGATGAGGACGCAAGGATAATTGGCGCGTTCGAAGAAAGCGCTCTAGCGATCTTGGAAGACGACCGTCATCGCCTCACGCTTTGCGCCGCGGGTGTAGCAGCCCGTAATGATCCGTTCCGACGACAGCGACGATAGCGACGATATTTGGCGCGTGGCCCCGGTGGCACGCGCGTTGACGCAGGAGCAGACCCGGCCGACGTGACGAAGGTACTCCGAATCGCTGTACCTTCAGTTCTTTAACCGGTTCGGGCTCGACACCTTCAAGGTGAACGGCAAATTCGAGGAACTGTCCGAGGGTGGCTTTGGTCGCCCAGCACGCACTCTCGTGATCGAGACTCTGAACGATCTCGGGTTGGCCATCGGTCCGTCGCTTTTCTTCTAAACTAGCTGATGTCCGCCTTCTTAGGTCGAATGCGCCATGCTCGCGCGGATGAGCGAGGCGATCCGAGGGCATGCCGTGCCGCGCAACGCCGCTTGACGGCGGCAGCATCGCATCGCATCACCCATCCCCATGCCGACCGGAGTGCTTCATATTGATCTGGAAGCCGTAGCCTTGAATTGGCGCGCGCTTGACCTGATGACGTCGTCGATCTGCGAGACGGCGGCGACGGTGAAAGCCGACGCCTATGGCTTGGGTGTCACGCAAGTCGCCGCGCGTCTTTTCGCCGAAGGGTGCCGCGCGTTCTTCGTTGCCACCGCCGACGAGGGGCTGGAGTTGCGCCGTGCCTTGGGGCCTGAGCCACGGATTTACGCCTATTACGGTCACATGCCCGGCGACACGGTCACGTTGCAGCGTGGCGATGTCGTCCCGATGGTCTGCTCGCTCGCACAGCTGGAGCGGCACCTGGAGACCCTGCCCCGTCACCCCTTCGGCCTGCAACTCGACGTGGGCATGAACCGCCTGGGCCTGAAATTCGACGAATGGGCAGCCGTTGCCGAACTGGCACTGCGCGCGCGCCCGGTTCTTGTTGCGTCGCATCTGTCTTCGGCTGACGAACCGGACGCGCCGGAAAACGCGGCGCAATTAGCTGCGTTTCACGAAATGACCGACGGGATAGACGTCCCGCGAAGCCTTGCGGCGACCGGTGGCACCTTGCTGGGCCCAGAATATCACTTTGACATGGTTCGTCCGGGCATCGGAATTTACGGCGGTCTGCCTTTCGCAAAGGCCGACCCGGTGGTCGAACTGGCGCTTCCGGTGGTCACCTGCTTTGACGCCGCACCGGGTGAGACGGTGGGTTACAACGCGACATGGGCCGTCCGGGCACCGACGCGACTGGCGACCGTGGCCGGGGGATATGCCGACGGGCTGCACCGTGCGCTGGCACCGGGGGTCGAGGTCATGGCCGGGCCCGTGCCCTGCCCCGTCGTGGGGCGCGTATCGATGGACTTGATGACTATCGACATCTCCCATCTGGATCGCGATCCGGAAACCGTGCGCCTGCTGGATGCCCACCACGGTATAGATGCCTTGGCCGCCCATGCCGGAACGATTGGTTATGAGATGCTGACCCGATTGGGTCGCAGGTATCGGCGCCAATACCGCGGAACTGTTTCCTGATACGACCCTTATCGGCTCGAGATAGGCTCAGAAAACAAAGTGTTTCGGGGATACCCCGGCACTTTATTAACAAATCGTTAAGAATTTCTTGCTTCGACCGGCGGCTTTCCGCCTATACTGAGAGTGAGCAGCCAAGAAACCCGAACATTCTGATCCGGAAAGGGGTCTGGCTTGATGAACGACGTCTCTCCTTCGGTCGCCTTCGCGACCAGCTTGTTGCAACAGCTTTGCACTTTCGTTCTGTTTCTAGTCGCACTCGTCCTTGCCGGACTGACTGGATGCGCTTTGCTAGGCGTGCTGCCGTGGCTTGAACTGCCCGTCTCGGTGGGGGGCGAGGACATCGTACAGGCCGGAATGATCGCGCAGATCGGTATGACGGTTCTGATCCTCTTGCTGGTGGGGTTTTTGCCAGCAAATGCGCGGATGCGGCGGCTGGAGCTGACCAACCGCGATTTTCACCTGTCGATGAACGATGTCGCGCAGGCCTATGCCATGGTCCACGCCGCCGATCGTGACGGGACGTTTCAACTGAGTCGTGAATTCGACATGATGCGAGACCGGATCGAATGGATGCGCAACCATCCCGATCTGGCGGGGATGGAGCACGACGTGCTTCAGGTCGCCGCGCAAATGTCTGTGGAGAGCCGGGAGATCGCCGAAGTCTACTCCACCGAGAAGGTCGACCGCGCCCGCAGTTTCCTGCGCCAGCGCCAGCAGGAGATCGAGGATTACCGCCAGAAGATCTCAATGGCGCAGGCCACTGTGCAGGAGATCAAGCGCTGGATGCAGGCCGTCTCGGTCGAGGAGGGGCTGGCTGAAAAGCAATTGGATCGCCTGCAAAAGGATCTGGCCGAGGTGACCGACGCCCTAAATTTGACTGGTCATTATCGGCCGCAGAACGTGGTCGGGCTGACGCGGCGCGACGGTACAAGCGACAAGATGGCCCACCCGGCGGAGTAACGGGTCAGACCGCAACGACCCCGGCCAAGATCACAAAAAAGGGACGCGCCGAGTAACCGGTGCATCCCTTTTCCTTCAATCGCTTGCGATCAGAAGCTCATGCTGAGCGTCAGGCCTGCGGCGACATCCTTGGTCGACGTGCCGAGGCCACCGACCGACATGTTGGTCCGCAGGTCCAGACGGTCGGTGATGGCCGCGTTGACGCCAAGCTCGACCCGACCGGCCAGACCCGTATCGTCATTGAAGCCCGCGATCACATTGGTGTCGCCGTTCGCATAGTCATAGTCGGCGTGCAGACCAACGAAGGCAGTCCCCATGTCGAAGTTGGTGGACAGGCGCGCCCCCACGGAGGCGCGACCGAAGTTGGTCGTCTCCGTTCCGGCCCCGGCCAGCGTGCCGCCGATGCCCTTGCTTTCCTCTTCGCCGTACGAAAGCGATGCCATCGGCGACAGGGTTTGGCCGGTCGAAAGCGCCAAGTCATAGGCACCCGACAGGGTGGCCGCCACAACCGTCGAGTCCGCGGTGCCCGTGCCACCCAGCGAGATCTGTTCGAAGTCGCCGCGCCCATAGATCAGGGAGGCTTCCGCCCGCATCGGGCCGTTCACGTAGGCAAGATAGGGCTGCACGAACGTCAGGTCGCCCGAGAGGTCGAAGCCGGTCGTGTCGGAATTAACTTCGCTGTGGCCGATGGACAGGCCAAGCGTGAGGTTCGACATGACATGCATGTCGCCGCCCAACTGAAAGCCGGTCGCGGTTTGGCGCAGGTCGTTGCCGTTGGTGACGAAGCCGGTGAACTCGACCCACGTGTTGACGCCGGTTGGGTTGGTGCCGCGCGACGATGCGGTAGTGTCGCCGGCCAGACCTTCATTTGCCTGTGTGGCCGCGACGCTCCCAGCCTGGATCACGACACCGCGCGAAAGGGCGGCGCTGCCTTGAGAGAGGGCCGAGAGTTGCGTGGCGGTGTTTGGCCCCCAGCCAAGAGTCACACCGTTCAGCACCAAGGTGTAGGTCCCGCCACCTACGCCACCAAGATTCGCAACGAAAACCGCGTATTGCCCATCGGGGATCGCTGTGGAAATTCTCGGGTTTAACCAAAACCCTCCTCCATTGCCGTCGTCGTTGTATGCGACGGCTTCATTGGTACTCAGGGAAAGGTCAAAGTCGGAACGACCGACCCACATGAATGGGTCACCAATAGAAGCGGAAGTCACTTCCGCCGAAAAAGTGGGTCCGTTGACGACAGTTACCCTGACAATGTCGTATGAAAATGAAAAAGCCGTACCGCCATAGGTGCAGCAGCCTCCACCAGGTATTGAACCATTGAAATATGATGTGGTGGTGGTCGCGTTAATCGCCCCGTTTACGGTGACCGACTGAGCCCAAGCCCCGCTGCCAAGCACCGTCGTCGCCGCCAAAACCATGGCACCCGTGATGCCGGAACAAATTGCTCTACTCATTATAAGCTCTTCTTCTGAGTGGGGCCCGTGCTGGGCCAGTATGGATGAAGGCCTACAACGGCGTTCCGAGAAATCCCCCTCCATGCCTTAACAAGTTGTTAACTAATGCCATGGCGTTGCAGTTCGATCACGGGCGGTCCCGGCGGATGCCAAACCAAGGCGGCTCGGCCCGATTTCGGCCCCACTTGCGCCGCACGCCGCAATGGACCAAAACAAGAACATGGTAAAACCGATCACCCAATTCGCCTGCTCCGACTGCGGCATGACCTACAAGAAATGGACCGGGCGCTGTGATGGATGCGGGGCCTGGAATTCTATTCAGGAGGAGGTGCCCCTGTCCCAGGGGCCGTCCAAGAAATCGCTGGGCACGATGAAGGGCAAGCGCATGGCGCTGACCGACCTGACGACCGAGGAAACACCGCCGCAACGCACGCTCTCCGGCCTGTCGGAACTTGACCGGGTGCTTGGCGGCGGGCTGGTCCCTTCCTCCGCGACGCTGGTGGGCGGCGATCCGGGCATCGGCAAGTCGACCCTGCTGTTGCAGGCGGCGGCGGCCTTCGCAAACGCGGGGCACAGCGTTGTTTATGTCTCGGGCGAGGAGGCGACGGCGCAGGTGCGGATGCGCGCGCAGCGATTGGGCTTGGGTGAATCTTCCGTCAAACTGGCGGCGGAAACGAACCTGCGCGACATCCTGACGACCCTTGAAGCGGAAAAGCCCGACCTGTGCATCATCGACTCAATCCAGACGATGTGGGTCGACACGGTGGACAGCGCCCCCGGTTCGGTGAGCCAGGTCCGCGCATCGGCCCATGAGTTGACGACTTTCGCCAAGCGCTTCGGCACCAGCGTGATCCTGGTCGGCCACGTCACCAAGGATGGCCAGATCGCCGGCCCCCGCGTGGTCGAGCACATGGTGGACACGGTTCTTTATTTCGAAGGGGAGCGCGGGCACCAGTTTCGCATCCTGCGCGCAGTCAAGAACCGCTTCGGGCCTGCTGACGAAATCGGTGTCTTCGAGATGACGGGCATGGGTTTGGCGGAGGTCACCAACCCTTCAGCCCTATTCCTTGGCGACCGTGACGCCCCCGCCCCCGGCAGCGTGGTTTTCGCGGGAATCGAGGGCACGCGCCCCCTGCTTGTGGAGATCCAAGCGCTCGTCGCGCCCAGCCAGTTGTCGCAACCCCGACGCGCGGTCGTCGGATGGGACGGATCGCGGCTTTCCATGATCCTGGCGGTGCTGGAGGCGCGCACGGGGATCAGCTTCCAGGGCCTCGACGTCTATCTGAACGTGGCAGGTGGCATCCGGATCAGCGAACCGGCCGCGGATCTGGCCGTGGCCTGCGCGCTTCTTTCAGCGCGGGAAGACGCCTCCATCCCCCCGGAAACCGTTGTATTTGGAGAGTTGTCCCTATCGGGCGCGCTGCGTCCGGTCTCGCAAGCCGAAAATCGGTTGAAAGAGGCGGCCAAACTTGGTTTTACAGCCGCTATGGCCCCGAAGGGGTGCAAGACGGGGGATGCGGGCGGAATGAGCCTGCGCCTGCTGCCGGACCTGATCACTTTGGTGGGCGAGGTTTTCGGCGCGGGTTGACCGCCCCCGGCGACCAGGAACGGGGCACGAATGGACGGTTTCACCATTGTGGATGGCGCGGTTGCGGCGGTCATTCTTATTTCCGCCATCCTCGCCTATTCCCGCGGACTCGTCCGCGAAGCCATGGCCATCGTGGGCTGGGTCGCGGCCGCAATACTGGCATTCACCTTCGCCGGAGCGGCTGAGCCGCTGGTACGTGAAATTCCTTACGTCGGCGATGTCTTGGGCGACAGCTGTGAACTGGCCGTCATCGCTGCGTTTGCCTTGGTTTTCGCGTTGGCCCTTATCCTGACCAGCTTCTTCACTCCCCTACTATCGGGTGCGATCCGGCATTCTGTGCTGGGCCCCTTCGACCGGGGCCTTGGGTTTCTTTTCGGCGTGTTGCGAGGTGTGCTGCTGGTTGCAGTGGCTTTCGTGGTCTACGACCGCGTGACCGTCAATGAAGGTGTCCCTTCGGTTGCCAACAGCCGCTCGGCGGCCGTTTTCGAGCGTGTGCAAGGCGGAATCGAGGAGCAAATTCCCGAGGATGCACCGGGCTGGATCCTGTCCCGCTATGAGACGATGGTCGGCGACTGCGGCGCACCCGCCAGCCCGGTCGAGCCCATCACCCCGACCGAGTGACCTCACCTTTCATGACAGACGGGTGACACTGGCTACCGATGCGCCTATGTCACGCGAAACGCACTGAACCGCAGGAATCATCACAGATGACCGACTGGCGCAGCTCCCCCTTCGATCCCGTTGAAGACGATGACAAATTGAAAGAGGAGTGCGGAGTCTTTGGCGTCGTCGGCGTCAGCAGCGCTGCGAACTTCACCGCTCTTGGCCTGCACGCGTTGCAGCATCGCGGACAGGAAGCGGGCGGCATCGTCGTCCACGACCCCGAGCAGGGGTTCAACACCGTCCGGCGCTTTGGCTATGTGCGCGACAACTTTACCCAGCAGGATGTTATGGACATGTTGCCCGGCCCGATCGGTATCGGGCACGTGCGCTACTCCACCTCCGGCTCCAAGGGCGCGACCGCCATCCGCGACGTGCAGCCCTTCTTCGGCGAATTCGCGATGGGCGGTGCCGCCATCGCGCACAACGGCAACATCACCAACGCCGACAGCCTGCGCCGGGAGTTGATCGAGCGTGGCTCCATCTTCCAATCCAGCAGCGATTCCGAGTGCATCATTCACCTGATGGCACGCTCGCTTCAGCGCAACATCCCCGAGCGGATGAAGGACGCCCTGCGCCGCGTCGAGGGCGCGTTCAGCGTTGTGGCCATGACGCGCACCAAGCTGATCGGCGTTCGCGATCCGCTAGGCGTGCGCCCACTGGTGCTGGGAAAAGTCGGGGACGGCTGGGTTCTGTCGTCGGAAACTTGTGCACTCGACATCATCGGGGCGGAGTTCATCCGCGAAGTAGAACCGGGCGAAATGGTCGTGATTTCGGAAAAGGACGGGATCGTGTCGCACCGCCCGTTCGAGGCAAAGAAGCCGCGCTTCTGCATTTTCGAGCATGTCTATTTCAGTCGCCCCGACAGCATCCTTGGTGGGCAGTCCGTCTATTCCACGCGCGAGAATATCGGGCGCGAGTTGGCAAAGGAAGCCCCGGTCGATGCCGACCTGGTTTGCCCCGTGCCGGATTCGGGCACGCCAGCTGCGATTGGGTACAGCCTGGAATCGGGCATCCCCTATGCGATGGGCATCATCCGCAACCAGTACATGGGTCGAACCTTCATCGAACCGTCGGAGTCGATCCGCAACATGGGCGTGCGCCTGAAATTGAACGTGAACCGCGCCTTGGTGCGCGGCAAGCGGATCATCCTGGTCGATGACAGCGTGGTGCGCGGCACCACCAGCCACAAGATCAAGGAGATGATATTGGAAGCGGGTGCGGCGGAAGTGCACTTCCGGATCGCGTCCCCTCCGACGGCTTGGCCGTGCTTCTACGGGGTGGATACGCCGCAACGTGAAAAGCTCCTGGCGGCCACGATGTCGACCGAAGAAATGAGGGAGCATTTGGGCGTCGACAGCCTGAAGTTCATCTCGCTCGATGGTCTTTATCGCGCCGTGGGCGAGGCCAAGGGCCGCGACCCCGCGTCGCCGCAATATTGCGACGCCTGCTTCTCGGGCGACTACCCGGTTGAGCCATCCGATCAGATCCACAAGGGCTTCCAGTTGAAGGCAGCTGAGTAGCGCGGCCATTTTCTTGCAAAAACCGAATGTTTCTATATCTTTATATGGATGAGTATTCGGCTTCGCCCCCATCACGTCCTGTGCAGCGTCGGCCTGAGGGGTGAGGGATATGACGGCCCTTTTGTAGCCAACATGAGCCACATCACGAACGAGCAACTCCGCGGGTGCCAAGGGCTACAGATCCAGATCAATATCACAGGCCAGGCGGATTCGATCTGCGCGCCCTGCCCGCACCGCATCGGCCTGCGGTGCTCTGACGAGGAAGAGATAGCACGACTTGATGCGGCCCACGGTGCGGCTTTGGGCATCGCGCCGGGACAAACACTGTCTTGGGGGGAGTGCCTGGAGCGCGCGCGAAATCGAGTTGCACCAGATGACCTTGATCGGCTGTGCGAAGGGTGCCGGTGGTTACCAATGGGCATCTGCAAAAGGGCTGTGGCCGACCTTCAACTCAAATGAAAACGCCGCACCCGAGGATGCGGCGTTTCGCGTTCAGGATCGCGATGAACGTCAGCCGCGCTTGCGCAGGACCGACAGACCACCAGATACCAGCGCAGCAGCCAACACCGCCTTGACCGCGTCACCCAGAAGGAACGGCATGGCAAAGGCGTCCAGCAATGCGCCGAAGGCCAGATCCTGCCCCCAGACCTGTAGGCCCATTGCTTCGGCGACGCCCAATGGCCAGGCAAGGCCGGGGACGTAAAGCAAAGCCGAGGCCAAAAGACCCATGCCGGCCATCTTGAACAGGCCCTTCTCGGAGGCGAGGCCCGCAAGGAACGCCATGCCGACGAACCCGACGAGGAAGCCTGCCGTCGGGCCAAAGAAGGTCGCCGCGTTTCCAAAGTTGGACAGAACCGGCGCGCCCATGGCGGCCTGCGCCAGCCAGGCCAGCACGGTGATCGCGCCCAGCCGCGAGCCAAAGGCAAACCCGATCGACAGGACCGCCAGTGTCTGCAGCGTCATCGGAACCGGATAGAACGGAACACTGACCTGACTGGCCAGCGCCAGAACGCCGGTGCCGCCCAGAACCAGGGCGGCTTGCTTCATCAGGGTCATGCGGCCCAGGGCCATTGCAGTCAGGGTCATCTCGTTCTCCGTGGAATACCTGTTGTCTCTTTTCTTTTCCGCGTTGCCGCAATGGGTGTCAACTTGATCCCGCGATCAGGTCGTGGCACGGGAGCTTCCATGACAGAATATCCTACGCTAGCGCTGGTCACCGGCGCGTCGCGCGGCCTGGGGGCCGCCATTGCAGAACATCTTGCCGCGAAAGGTACGCATGTCGTCGCTGTCGCGCGGACCCAAGGCGGTCTGGAAGAGCTGGACGACCGCATCCAAGCCAAAGGTGGTAAGGCCACGCTGGCCCCGATGGACATTTGCGACGCGGGCGCGATGCAGCATTTGTGCAAAGGCCTACACGACCGCTGGGGTGCTTTGCCGCTTTGGGTCCACACTGCGATCCACGCGCCGCCGTTGTCGCCCACCGACATGGCGGACGAGAAGGATTTCGCCAAGTCGTTGAACACCAACGTCACGGCGTTACAGCGGTTGATCCCCTACGTCGCCCCGCTGTTGCAAGCCGACGGCGCGGCGCAGGCCGTATTCTTCGACGACGACCGGCCGTCCAAGTTCGCCGGGGCGTATCTGGCGACGAAAGCAGCCCAGAAAGCGATGGTCCGGTCTTGGCAGGCCGAGGCGACGACGACACGTGCGTCCAAGGTGCACCTGCTTACTCCGCAGCCCATGCCAACCGCTGTTCGCGCCCGGTTCCATCCCGGCGAGGATCGCACCAAGCTGTCGGAGACGCGACCGGAAGCTGCGCGGTTGATGGGCCTTATCGGGCTCTGAAGGAAATAAAAGGCCCCTGTCCGGGGCCTTTTGGCTTGTCACCAAAGACGTGCGCGTCAGCCAGCCTTGGCCTGCGCCACCAGGGCCTCGGCGCGCTCGGCAAGCGCATCGAGGCGTGCCAGCGCCTCGTCGGGAATGACTTCCTTCGTGACCTCTTTTACGACTTCAACTTCCTTCACCACTTCGCGTACTTCGGGGGTCGGAGCTGGTCGTGCCTGCATCTCGTCGATCAATTGGGTCTGTTGGGCAAGCCGGCGGTCGAGCGCGCGCAACTCCTCCTCGGCGGAGATGGTCTTGTCGGCCAGCATCAGGCCGGCCATCAGCAGCATCCGGTCTTGCGTCAGCCGGACACCGGAACCGACCAGCACCTGCGCCTCGCGGTCCAGCAGATTCGCAGCGGCTTTGAGGTAGCCCTCTTCGCCATCCTGGCAGGCGACCATGAATGCCTTGCCCCCGATTTCGATGGTCATGTCAGGCATCTGCATTCTCCAGCATGGGTTCCAGTTCGGCCAACAGGGCTTTCATCTCGGCCAGGTCTTGCGCGCGTGCCGCTTTCAGTTCGACCATCTCGGCTTCCAGCGCAGCGACTTGCGGTGCGGCCCCGTCTTTTAGCGCACGCACCTCCCTGACTTTTGCCTCGGCCGTCTTTGCCCGCTCCAGCGCAGTATCCAGCTTGTCTTCGCGGTCTTTAACCAGTTGCTCCAACGTCTGAATTGTTTGCTGCGCGGTCAGCAATTCGTCCTGCGCGGCCTTCAGGTCGGCGCTTTGGTCCGGGACCTCGGATGAAGCAGCCGATTGCTTCAGTGCCTGCTCCAACGCGTCCGCATTGGCGCTCAGCGCCACTTCCAGCCGGGCGATACGTTTGTCGAGTTCCGCCTGATCTGCCATCGATGCCATCCCTTCTGGTGGGTCTTTTCACGTAAGACACAGCAATTGCGCGCCCATGTCAAAGGGGACTGCCCAATCCTTGCACCCCGGCGATAGCCTGCTAGGAGATATGCGACAGTTACGGAGAAGACCGACATGAGCGATCACACCCCTGACCTGGACGCCCTTCGGGCCGCCAACCCCACCCATTGGCGTCGTGCCGCCGCGATCCGGACCCTGACGTTGGATGCCGTGGCCGCCGCGAATTCGGGCCACTCCGGCATGCCGATGGGCATGGCCGATGTCGCCACGGTTCTGTTTGAATCGCATTTAAAATTCGACGCCAGCCGCCCTGAATGGCCGGACCGCGACCGCTTTGTTCTGTCGGCGGGTCACGGATCGATGTTGCTCTACTCGCTGCTGCACCTGACCGGCTACCCGGAGATGACTCTGGACCAGCTCAAGAACTTCCGACAGCTGGGAGCAATCACCGCCGGTCACCCAGAATATGGCCACGCGCCAGGGATCGAGACGACGACCGGTCCGCTGGGCCAGGGCATCGCAACGTCGGTCGGCATGGCCATCGCCGAGGAAATCCAGCGCGCGCGTTACGGCCGCAAGATCGTCGATCACTACACTTGGGTTGTCGCCGGCGACGGCTGTCTTATGGAAGGGGTGAGCCAAGAGGCGATCGCCTTGGCCGGCCACCTTCAATTGTCGCACCTGATCGTTCTGTGGGACAACAACGGCATCACCATCGACGGCAAGGTGTCCCTTTCCGACAGCACCGATCAGAAGCAGCGCTTCAAGGCATCGGGTTGGGACGTGATCGAAGTGGACGGCCACGACCCGGTCGCCATCGACGCCGCCCTGACGCAGGCCAAGAAGGGCAAGAAGCCGACGATGGTCGCCTGCGAGACCCACATCGCCATAGGGTCCAGCGCGCAGGACACATCCAAGGGCCACGGCGCATTGACCGATCCGACCCTGATTGCGGACACAAAGCGGGCGTATGGCTGGGAGTATGCGCCGTTCGATATCCCTGCCGACCTGAAAACCGAATGGGAGGCCATCGGGGCCCGCGGAGCCGAAGAGCGCGCGGCCTGGGAAATGCGTTTTGCCGAACTGGGCCAGGGCAAGCGCGGCGAATTCGAGCGGGCGCTGCGCGGTGAAGCCCACCGCAGGCTGCCGGCCACAATCAAGGCGCTCAAGCGTCAGATCGCCGAGAGCCAGCCCAAGATGGCGACCCGCAAATCGTCCGAAACCGTGCTGGAAGTGATCAACCCGATCATGGCCGAGACCATCGGCGGGTCTGCGGACCTGACCGGCTCGAACAATACGCTTACGGCCGACATGGGTGTCTTCTCGCCCGAGGATCGCAGCGGGCGCTATATCTACTATGGCATTCGCGAACACGGTATGGCGGCCGCGATGAACGGAATGGCGTTGCACGGCGGCGCGCGGCCCTATGGCGGCACATTCTTCTGTTTCACCGACTACGCCCGCCCCGCGATGCGGTTGTCGGCGCTCATGGGCATTCCGGTGACCTACGTGATGACGCACGACAGCATCGGCCTTGGCGAAGACGGCCCGACCCACCAGCCAGTCGAGCATCTGGCCGTCTGCCGCGCGACGCCCAACACCAACGTATTCCGCCCCTGCGACACGGTCGAGACGGCCGAAGCTTGGGAGTTGGCGCTGACGGCGGACAGCACGCCCAGCGTCCTGTCGCTGACACGTCAGAACCTGCCGACGCTGCGGACGGAGTTCACCAACAAGAACCTTGTCGCGCAGGGTGCCTACGTTCTGGCCGATGCGACCGAGGGCAAGCGGCTGGTCATCCTGATGGCCACCGGCTCCGAAGTCGAGATTGCCATGAAGGCCCGCGACATCCTTCAGGCCGAGGGCATTGGAACGCGCGTCGTCTCCATGCCCTGCTGGGAGCTATTCGAGGCGCAGGACGAAAAGTACCGCAAGAAAGTCCTGCCCGCCGGTCCCGTCCGCGTGGCTGTCGAGGCCGGCTGCCGCATGGGCTGGGATCGCTGGCTGACCGGTGAGCGCGGCAAGCGGGACAAGGGTGCCTTCGTCGGAATGGACGGCTTCGGGGCTTCAGCCCCGTCTGATGTTCTCTACGAGCATTTCGGCATCACCGCCGAAGCCGTGGCCAAGGCCGCGCGCGAGATGCTGTAAGCTGACATGGGCGGAGCAATGACGGCCTTGTTCCGCCCCCTGACGCTGCCCTGTGGGGTGGTGCTGAAGAACCGGCTGGTGAAGTCCGCGATGTCGGACTCGCTGGGCGACGGACGGGGAAACCCCTGCCCCGTACAGGCGCGCCTTTATGAGCGCTGGGCCGAGGGCGGCGTCGCCGTGTCCATCATCGGCGAAGTTCAGGGCGACCCCTCGGTAGCGGAAAAACCCGGCAACCTCGTGCTGGGACCATCCTCCGACGAGGTGAACCTGCGCGACTTGACCCGTCGCGGTGCCACGAACGGCGCGCAACTCTGGGCGCAACTGGGCCACGCGGGCGCGATGGCCCACCCGCCAATCAGCCGCCCGCGCGGCCCTTCGGCCCTGAATATTTCCGGTCTTAACTGCGACGCGATGACAGAAGCGGAAATTACCGCCCTGCCCGCCGCTTTTGCACGAACTGCGGCAATGGCGAAACGACTGGGCTTCGGCGGCGTGCAGGTTCACGCGGCACACGGCTTCCTGCTGAGCCAGTTTCTCTCGCCCTTGTTCAACCAAAGAAGCGATGCCTGGGGCGGCAGCCTTTCCCACCGGATGCGCCTGACACTGGAAGTGGTAGAGGCCGTGCGCGCCGCCGTCGGCACCGCGTTTCCGGTTGCGATCAAGCTTAACGCGACCGACCAGTTGGAAGGCGGCTTCGAACAGGCGGAGGCGCTGGAGGTCATTTCGGCACTCGACGCCACGACGGTCGACCTTATCGACATCAGCGGCGGGACGTATTTCCCCGGCGCGGCCTCGGCCTCGGACCGGGTGTCGTCGGGACCATATTTCCTCGAGTTCGCGGCCAAGGCCCGTCCCCGTACGGCCAAGCCGCTGATGCTGAACGGTGGGGTCAAGACCCGCGCGCAGGCCGTGGCCGCACTGGACAGCGGTGCCGTCGACGTGATCGGTTTGGCGCGCGCGCTGGTCCTTGACCCGGTTCTGCCAAGACACTGGCAAGACAACGGGGCCGATCCGGCATTCCCGCGCTTCACCTCCCCACCCGAAGGCGGCGTGACTGCGTGGTACACGATGCAGATGACCGCGCTGGCCGAAGGAACACCGGGCTTCGACTCCGATGACCTGGCGGCTGCGATCGACGCATACGACCAGCGCGATGCGGCGCGAACCGGTTTGTGGCGAGAGCAGTTTGCTAGGTAAGCGCCAATCGTTTCTGACACTTGCGACGCGTTTTCTCCATCGCAAGACAAAGATTTGCCACACTGATGCAATACGGTCCGATCATGACAGCATCTTTTCCGATTCTTGCAAATAGCGCCAAGACCGACCGCGTCGCCGTGTTCGTCGATGGTGACAATATAAGCGCCGACAATGCGGACGGGATTCTTCGGCGGATCAAGTCGGAAGGCTCCGCCTGCATGTTGCGCATCTATGGAAATGCGGCAAAAGCTCCTGCGTGGCAGGCTCGACCTGAGTTTCAGTTCATACATGCCGGCACAGGCAAGAACGCAGCCGATATCTTGTTGTGTGTCGAGGCCATGGATTTGGCCCACAGGCGAATGTTCGACACGGCCATTATCGCAAGCTCTGACGGAGACTTCAGGCACTTGGCCTTCGCACTCAGAGCGTTGAGCATTCGTGTCGTCGGCCTCGGAGAGAATAAGGCACCGCCCAGCTTCGCCCTGGCCTGCACCGCCTTCAACACCTTGGAGTCACGCAAGCAGGACGCTCCCAATAAGAACAATATGGGGCTGACAGAAGAAGTGGTGACCGGCCTTGTTCACAGCGTCATCAAGATCAACAGCAAGGGTGGCCGGGGGATCACGCTGAAGGTGCTGAATGACGAAATGAAGAGAGAGCATGGCGTCTCGCTCACGTCTTTAGGCGCAAAGACTTGGCGTGCGTTTCTGAAGCGGTATCCGGAATTGTTCGCCATCGATCCGAGTGTGCCGGGCGACGCAGAAAGGAGCACACCGATGGTGCGCTTCCTGCCCGAGGGTTTCGCCTTGCGGACCTAGTGCGCCGAGTCCTTCTTGCCGGCAAACAAACCGACGACCGGAATGATCAGCAGACCGACGGACAGACCGACGATCCCGTCAAGCACCGCAGTGACCAGCCATTCAACGAACCCCTGTGCCACGGGCAGCGCATTAGCCGCCGCCACGGCCACGGCGTGAATCAGGTCATAGGGGCCGTGCCAGACGATTTGCCCCAAGGCATGGACCAGGATGTTGCCGCCGACCCAGATCATCGCCGCCGTGCCGATGGTCGTCAGGACCACGAGGAAGGTCGGCATTCCCTTGACCACCGCGCGACCGACGGCGCGGGTTCCCGACAGACGTCCGCTTTTGGCCATGAAAAGACCGACGTCATCGGCCTTTACGATCAACGCGACCGAACCATAGACGGCGATCGTGATGGCAAGAGCCGCCACGCCCAGAACGGCCGCGTCAAAGTACCAGGCGCTGCCGGGGTCGATGTTGGCCAGGATGATCGTCATGATCTCGGCCGACAGGATAAAGTCGGTCTTGATCGCGCCCTTGACCCGCTGCTCCTCAAGATGGGTGTCGTCCAGCGGGGTGGTTTCGGGGTCAATGTCGCTCAGGTCATCGTGGGGGATGAGCCAGTGATATACTTTCTCGGCCCCCTCGAAACACAGATACAGGCCACCCAAAAGCAGGAAATACGGGATCACCCAGGGCGCGAATTGTGACAGCAGCATCGCAATGGGCAGGAGGATGACAAGTTTGTTGAAGACCGAAGCGCGGGCGATCTTGAACACGATGGGCAATTCGCGTGCGGCCTGAAACCCATGCACGTATTTGGGCGTGACGGCAGCGTCGTCGATGACCGCACCCGCCGCCTTGGCCCCCGCCTTGGTGGCCTGCGCGGCTATGTCATCGATGGAAGCCGACGCGACCTTTGCAATCGCCGCCACGTCGTCGAGAAGCGCAAGAAGTCCGCTCATGTATTCCGAATCCCCGGTTTGGTCTGGCGCACGATCTAGGCCGCACCCGCCGGGGTCAACGTACGCCGGACCTTCTGTCAGCGCTAACGGTTAGCGCAACCGGCCAAGTTTAACGCTAACACACTGTCAAAAAATGGCTTTCCGCGTTGTCCACCTCAACCTGGTATCCTACGGCATACCGTAGGATACCAGGAGTTCGGGCATGACGGTTACTATCGGGATCAACGGTTTCGGCCGCATTGGGCGCTGCACGTTGGCGCATATCGCAAGCGCCGCGCGGAACGACGTCAGCGTGGTCAGGATGAATGCCACCGGCCCGATCGAGACCAACGCCCACCTGCTGCGCTACGACAGCGTCCACGGTCGCTACGGCGGAGAGGTGCGGGTAAAAGACGACACGCTGGACCTTGGGCACGGCCCGATCCGCGTGCAATCGACTTACGACCCGTCCGAGCTGGATTGGGACGGCGTGGATGTCGTTCTGGAGTGCACCGGCAAGTTCAACAACCGCGAGGCCGCCGCGATCCACCTGTCGCGTGGGGCGAAGCGAGTTCTGGTATCGGCCCCGGCGAAGGATGCGGATTTGACGGTCGTCTACGGTGTGAACCACCGGGCCCTGACGAAGGACCACCACGTCGCGTCGAATGCCAGCTGCACCACGAATTGCCTGGCCCCGATGGCCAAAGTCCTGAACGATGCCATCGGGATCGAGAGCGGCATCATGACGACAATTCACAGCTATACCGGAGATCAGCCGACACTGGATCGACGGCATGACGACCTGTATCGCGCGCGCGCGGCTGCAATGGCGATGATCCCCACATCTACAGGCGCGGCGAAGGCGATCGGGGAGGTCGTGCCAGAACTGGCGGGCAAGCTGGACGGCACAGCCCTGCGGGTGCCTACGCCGAACGTCAGCGCCGTCGATCTGACGTTTCAGGCAAGCAAGGACGTTACGGTGGCCGACGTAAACGCCGTGATGGCCGAGGCTGCGGCCGGGCACATGGGGGCCGTTTTGGCCTATGACCCGGAGCCGAAGGTCTCTATCGACTTCAACCACACAACGCATTCGTCGATCTTCGCGCCCGACCAGACCAAGGTCGTCGGTCGCACCGTGCGGGTTCTGGCGTGGTATGACAACGAATGGGGTTTTTCGTGTCGTATGGCCGACGTGGCCGCACACATGGGTCGAATGATCTAGCGGCAATTGGGTCAATCACGGCGGCAAGGCGGTCGCGTCTGACGAGAGAAATTGCACCCACGCGGCGCAGATCAGGATGGCGGGATTGCCGCGCCCTCCTGCTTGCATCCGCATGCACCATCCCGCAAAGCTCAACGCCATGAATAATACGACCTTTGCCATTCTTGCTATCCTGCTCGTCTCGTTCTTCGGTTCGGACTGGCTATTCAACGATGCACAGATTGCGATGTTCCTCGGCAAGCGCTTGATTGATCTGACCGAACAGATTGCTTTCTGGCGCTGACACCTCCGATTTTGCGCATTTGCCTCAACACGATCCTGCGTTAGCGTTTTCGCGGCGGTTGCGTGCTGGGCTGCGGACATGCTAGCGCCGGAACCGTTAGCGGTAACGAAACGTTCCCGCGTGAAGATTTTCATCGCGCCCGCGCCGCACTGCGCGGCGCATCCTCCGGAGGTGACAACATGGTCAAAGTGGCAATCAACGGTTTCGGCCGCATCGGGCGCAACGTGCTGCGTGGCATCATTGAGAGCGGACGCACTGACATCGAAGTGGTCGCCATCAACGACCTGGGCCCGGTCGAAACCAACGCCCACCTGCTACAATACGACAGCGTTCATGGCCGCTTCCCCGCACCCGTGACGACCGGCGACGACTGGATTGACGTGGGCCGCGGCAAGATGCGCGTCACCGCGATGCGCAACCCCGCAGACCTGCCATGGTCGGACGTGGACGTCGTGATGGAATGCACGGGTATCTTCACCTCCAAGGAAAAGTGCCAGGCACATCTGGACAATGGCTCCAGCCGTGTTCTGATTTCCGCCCCCGGTTCGGACGCGGACAAGACTATCGTCTACGGCGTTAACCACGACACGCTGACCGCCGACGACATCATCGTGTCGAATGCGTCCTGCACCACGAACTGCCTGTCACCGGTTGCCCATGTCCTGCACAACACCGTCGGAATCGAGCGTGGATTCATGACCACGATCCACAGCTACACCGGCGACCAACCCACGCTGGATACGATGCACAAGGACCTGTACCGGGCCCGCGCCGCCGCCTTGTCGATGATCCCGACGTCGACCGGAGCCGCCAAAGCCGTTGGTCTGGTCCTGCCCGATCTGAACGGCAAACTGGACGGCGTCGCCATCCGCGTCCCGACGCCGAACGTTTCGGTCGTCGATCTGACCTTCACCGCATCGCGCGACACCACGGTCGAGGAGATCAACGACGCGATCCGCAAGGCCGCCGACGGCGAGCTTAAGGGCATCCTCGGGTACACGGACAAGCCGCTGGTCTCGACCGACTTCAACCACGACCCGCATTCGTCGATCTTCCATACCGACCAGACCAAGGTCATGGAGAAGGGCAAGATGGTCCGCATCCTGTCGTGGTACGACAACGAATGGGGCTTCTCGAACCGCATGGCGGATACGGCTGTGGCGATGGGCAAACTCATCTGACGCCATGGGGGGCCCGCGCGGCCGGGCGTATTGCAGTGACTGATGCAACGATCGGCCTTGTCGATTTGGGTGGAAAGTTTTGAGGAGTAAGCATGGTTTGAAACTCCCGAAGATAAATTCGGGTGTTTCAAGTATCTTCTGAATTTAGACTTACCCGAAACCGTTGGCGTTCACGTTTTCTAACTGCATGAACATGTCCGGATTTGATGGTCACGGATGCCGTCGCATACCTACGGATGTAACGGCGAAGACTGGCCCGGCAAACAGCGTCTGGCGGGTCGCCATACCCTTTTCATAAAGGGTGAATTGCTTGTTGCGGTCTCAGATCGATTGTCATTGCCTGCTTCGTATGTAGTTGTCGCGTTTACATTTTATTGTGGAGAGCCAGCCTCGGGACAGCGCTTGCCCAGATGTACGGACGGCGTCACAGGTTCCCACACCAACGCCGCGCAAGAACATTCTTCCGATGGTACGCCCTGTTGTCGCCTGAACGCAGCGAACGACTGTCCTCAAGGTAGTAAGAACTGTTGTCGCTTGAAACAAGTTGCCCTTGGATTTCCAAGCATTCTGTCAAGTCGTCAGAAGCTTCTCGAAGCCCGCCGCCAACTTGCACGGCTGCCGCGATACACAAGCCCACAATCGTAGATGTCAGAATGACCCAATCTACGGTAACTGCGCCGGATTCAGAGCGCAAAAACCGCCGGCAGCGGTTTCCATGACGATCACGTTTGAAAAGGCATCGAGTGTTCGAAGGGCATAGCCTGATTGCAACAACCATCCTGCCCCGCTTCATGCAAGGCTCATTGTGCATGGCGTGGCTCATGTCATGTTCCATACACGAAACAATAAAATTGAATCTGGGCACCGTCGTGGCTTTGTTGGGGAAATGACCTGCGGCCACAAGAAAAGTGACTGCAAGCCTGAGGTAAGCCGACCGCCTTCTATGAAGGTCTCAAGTGGGGCCGAATTGAACTGGGAGTGTTTGTTGGACGCTTCGCATTGCATCATCTACCGTCAAATTCGGGCAAAGCGGCACCTCTTTTCTTTGCTCGACAAATGTACCCGTCAAAGGCATCTGACGGGCAAAGCAAGCGGAGCATCTGCGATGAATTTCAAGACCCTCGACGACATGGACCTGGCCGGCAAGGTCGTGTTGACCCGCGTGGACATCAATGTCCCAGTGGAGGACGGTCACGTCACCGACACCACGCGCATCGATCGCATTCTGCCAACCTTGCGTGACATTCAGGCGGCGGGGGGAAAAGTGGTTATGCTTGCGCATTTTGGCAGACCCAAGGGAAAGGTCGTGCCCGAGATGTCGTTGCGCCAAGTCGTCCCGGCGCTGTCGCAGGCATTGGGGCAGGACGTGGCCTTCATCGAACGACCGGACCGCGCCACGATCGACGCGACGGATGGTCCGATCCTGATCGAAAACACACGCTTCTCGCCCATGGAGGAAGCGAACGATCCGATGATGTCGAAATTCCTGGCTTCACTCGGGGATGTCTATTGCAACGACGCGTTTTCCGCCGCCCATCGTGCCCATGCCTCCACCGAGGGCATCGCGCACCTGCTCCCCGCCTGCGCCGGTCGGTCGATGGAAGCGGAGTTGAAGGCGCTGGAGGCCGCGCTCGGCAAGCCCAAGCCGCCTGTAGCGGCCGTGGTCGGCGGGGCCAAGGTATCGTCCAAGTTGGACCTTCTGGGCAACCTGGTCGGCAAAGTGCAGCATCTAATCATTGGCGGCGGCATGGCCAACACGTTTCTGGCGGCGCAGGGTGTAGACGTGCAGAAATCGCTCTGCGAACATGATCTTCTGGACACCGCTCGCCAGATCACCGCCAAGGCCGAGGCCGCGGGCTGCGCCATTCTTCTTCCCAACGATGTCGTCGTGGCCAAGGAATTTCGCGCCGATCCGCCCACGCAGACCGTCAAGGCCGATGAAGTTCCCGCAGGATACATGATCCTGGATGCCGGTCCGGATTCGGTGGCGCATATCAAGACCGTGCTGGACGGCTGCGCGACTCTGGTCTGGAACGGGCCGCTGGGGGCCTTCGAGATGACACCCTTCGACGCAGCAACGGTCGCCGCCGCACGGCACGCCGCTGAACTGACGAAGGCGGGCAAGCTGATTTCGGTCGCGGGCGGGGGCGATACCGTTTCCGCGCTCAACCATGCGGGGGTTGCAACGGATTTCACGTACATATCGACTGCGGGCGGTGCCTTCCTGGAATGGATGGAAGGCAAGGTGCTGCCCGGCGTCGCGGCGTTGTCAGATCACTGAGGCCCGTTAGCGCAACCAATCTTGCGACATCCCGAGGGGCCGCTTACTTCCGGGGTAAGGTTTTTTATTTCTCCGGAGGTCCCCATGGTCGATCAAGACAAAGCCGCGAAGATCCGTGCCGGTCAGGGCTTCGTTGCCGCCCTCGACCAATCCGGGGGATCAACGCCAAAGGCGCTTGGGCTCTATGGTATAGATGAAAACCGTTATTCATCTGAGCAGGAGATGTTCGATCTGATCCACGGCATGCGCGCCCGGATCGTGAAGGCTCCGGCGTTCACCGGTGACAAGATCATCGGTGCCATCTTGTTCGAGCAGACGATGGACCGGCAGTTCCACGGCAAGCCCGCCCCCACCTACCTTTGGGAAGAGCGGGGCATCGTGCCGTTCCTTAAGATCGACAAAGGTCTTGAGGCGGAAATGAACGGCGTGAAGCTGATGAAGCCAATCCCCGGCCTGGACAAGACGCTGGAGCGGGCCAAGGCCCTAGGCATCTTCGGAACGAAGGAACGCTCGGTCATCGACGCGGCGAACCCGGACGGCATCGAGGAGATCGTCCTGCAACAACTCGACGTGGCCCGCCAGGTGCTGTCGCATGGATTGGTCCCGATCATCGAACCCGAAGTTACAATCAGCATTTATGAGAAGGCCGATGCCGAGGTCATTCTGCGCGACGTTCTTATGCGGCAGCTGGACACACTGCCCGTCGACCAGGAAGTGATGCTGAAGCTGACCTTGCCCGAAGAGCCCGGATTCTATTCCCCTCTGGTCGAGCACCCGAGGGTAATGCGCGTCGTGGCCCTGTCGGGCGGGTATTCCCGCGAAGAGGCGAACAGCCGACTGTCCAAGAACCCCGGCGTGATCGCCAGCTTCAGCCGCGCGCTGACCGAAGGTCTGTCGGATGCGCAGGACGATGCCACGTTCAACGCAACGATCGCCGAGACGATCGACAGCATCTACAATGCCTCGGTCGGGGGCTGACGTTCGCAATTAGCGCCCCAAAAGGGGATTCACATGCGAATCAGCCTGTGTCATAGTGCCGGGACCGGCCCGTAAGAGGCCGCCCGACAAAGAGCAGTTCGATGGCATTCAAACGCAAACGCGCAGGCTACGGCCTGATCCTTCCGGTGGCCCTTCTCGGGTTCGGTGGCTACTTCGTATTTGCAGCGGTGCAAGGCGAATACGGCGTCTTTCGGCGAGTGGAGTTGGACGCAGAGCGTGAAGTCCTTCTTGCCGAAATGGAACTCTTGAACCAACAAACGCGGCGGATGCAGGACCGCACACGCCGGCTGTCGGACGATTACCTAGATCTGGACTTGCTGGATGAACGTGCGCGTCAGGTTTTGGGTGTCGCGCGGGCCGACGAGATCATCGTCGAATAACCGCGCGAAGCCGAGCCGCGAAGCCCGCAACGCTGGGCGCGGGCAGCTTTGCAATCCGGGCAATCCTCCTCTGCGCGCAATGCCCTTTCCCCACGGGAACGTTTGAGTTAGTCATTTGTTTAACGTTGAACGATCTTACGACCGGAGGAGATGAGCCCTATGGCCACCCGTAAGACCGCCGCCAAGGCGACCCCGAATGTCTCGAAGGAGGATCTCCTTCAATACTACCGAGATATGCTTCTGATCCGCCGTTTCGAAGAGAAGGCGGGACAACTCTACGGGATGGGGCTGATCGGGGGGTTCTGCCACCTCTACATCGGTCAGGAAGCCGTCGTCGTGGGCTTGGAGGCCGCCGCCAAAGAGGGAGACAAGCGCGTCACCTCCTATCGCGATCACGGTCACATGTTGGCTTGCGGTATGGACCCGAACGGCGTCATGGCCGAACTGACGGGCCGCGAGGGCGGGTACTCCAAGGGCAAGGGCGGCTCGATGCACATGTTCTCCAAGGAGAAGCATTTCTATGGCGGCCATGGCATCGTCGCGGCCCAGGTGCCTATCGGCGCGGGCCTTGCATTCGCCGACAAGTACAAGGGCAACGACAACGTCACGTTCACCTATTTCGGCGACGGAGCGGCCAACCAGGGTCAAGTCTACGAAGCCTATAACATGGCGGAACTCTGGGACCTGCCGGTCGTGTTCGTGATCGAGAACAACCAATACGCAATGGGCACGTCGACCAAACGGTCGACCAAGTCCAACAGCTACTGGGAGCGCGGTGCCGCCTATGGCATCGAGGGCGAGGAAGTCGATGGCATGGACGTGTTGGCCGTGAAAGCCGCAGGTGAGAAGGCCGTGGCCCACTGCCGCGCGGGCAAAGGCCCCTATATCCTTGAAATCAAGACCTACCGCTATCGCGGCCACTCCATGTCGGATCCGGCCAAGTACCGGACCCGCGACGAGGTTCAGAAGATGCGCGAAGAGCGTGACTGCATCGAGCAGGTACGCCAGATCCTTCTGACGGGCAAACATGCGACGGAAGATGATCTCAAGGCTATCGACAAGGACATCAAGGAGGTCGTCAACGCGTCCGCCGAGTTCGCCAAGGAAAGCCCGGAGCCCGCGCTCGAAGAGTTGTGGACCGATATTTACGCCGAAGAAATTCCGCAGGAGGCCGTGTAATGGCGACCGAAATCCTGATGCCCGCCCTCTCCCCCACTATGGAGGAGGGCACGCTCGCAAAATGGCTGGTGAAGGAGGGGGATACTGTGTCCTCCGGCGACATCCTGGCCGAGATCGAAACCGACAAGGCCACGATGGAGTTCGAGGCCGTCGATGAAGGAACGATAGGCAAAATCATCGTCGCCGAAGGCACCGAAGGGGTGAAGGTGAACTCACCCATCGCTGTGTTGCTGGAGGAAGGCGAGGACGCCTCTGCCGCCGAAAGCGCCGGTTCGAAGGCCGAGGCTGCCCCCAAGGACGACACTCCAACCGAGACGGTCCCCGCCGCGCCCAAAGACCAGTCGCGCCTTGAGGCCGACACCGGCAAGCCGCAGTCGAACGCCAGCCCTGACTGGCCCGAAGGCACCGAGATGGTCACCATGACCGTGCGCGAGGCCATCCGAGAAGGCATGTCCGAAGAAATGCGCCGCGACGAGACCGTGTTCCTGATGGGCGAGGAAGTCGCCGAGTATCAGGGGGCGTACAAGATCTCGCAGGGGATGCTGGACGAGTTCGGCTCCAAGCGCATCATCGACACACCGATCACCGAGCATGGATTTACCGGAATCGGCGTCGGTGCGGCCTTTGGCGGCCTGAAGCCCATCGTGGAGTTCATGACGTTCAACTTCGCCATGCAGGCCATTGACCAGATCATCAACTCTGCCGCGAAGACATTGTACATGTCGGGTGGCCAGATGGGAGCACCGATGGTTTTCCGCGGTGCGAACGGTGCCGCCGCCCGTGTCGGCGCGCAGCATAGCCAGGATTACGCCGCTTGGTACGCCAGCATCCCTGGCCTGAAGGTCGTAATGCCATACTCAGCAGCAGACGCGAAAGGCTTGATGAAATCGGCCATCCGCGACCCGAATCCGGTGATCTTCCTGGAAAACGAGATCCTGTACGGGAAGTCCTTCGAGGTGCCCAAGCTTGACGATTTCACCGTGCCATTCGGCAAAGCGAAGATCTGGCGCGAGGGTAGCGACGTGACCTTGGTGAGTTGGGGCATCGGAATGACCTATGCGCTTGAAGCAGCCGAACGCCTGGCCGGCGACGGGATTGAGGCCGAGGTGATTGATCTTCGCACCTTGCGCCCCGTCGACTACGACACGGTTCTTGCGTCAGTGATGAAGACCAACAGGTGCGTGTTGATCGAGGAAGGCTATCCGGTAGCGTCTTTCAGCGACCACATGGCCTCGGTCATCATGCAGCGTGCGTTCGATTACCTTGATGCTCCGGTGATCACCTGCACAGGTAAGGACGTGCCCATGCCTTATGCGGCCAATCTCGAAAAGCTGGCGCTCGTGACCACGGACGAAGTGGTCGAAGCCGTCAAAAAAGTCACCTACCGTTAAGGGGATAGACACATGGCAACTGAAATCCTGATGCCCGCCCTATCCCCTACTATGGAGGAAGGCACGCTTGCCAAATGGCTGGTCAAGGAGGGCGACACCGTGTCCTCCGGCGATCTGCTGGCAGAAATCGAAACCGACAAGGCGACCATGGAATTCGAAGCCGTCGACGAAGGCACGATCGGCAAGATCCTCGTCGCCGAAGGCACCGAGGGCGTGAAGGTCAACTCGCCCATCGCCGTGCTTCTGGAAGAAGGAGAGGATGCGTCCGCCATCGAAAGCGCATCGCCAGGCGGGGCATCCGGGTCTGCCGACGCCTCGCCCGCGAATACATCTGAACAGACCGAACCAGTTGAGGCCGACGGTCGTGGCGATGCGACCGCTGCACCGCCAGCGCCCAAGACTGATGGTGGAGACCGCATTTTTGCGACACCGCTCGCCCGGCGTATTGCCAAGGACAAAGGCCTCGACCTCAGCCAGATCCAGGGCTCCGGCCCGCGCGGCAGGATTATCAAAGTCGACGTCGAAAGCGCGCAGTCCGGTGCCGCCAAGCCATCGAGTGCCGCATCTACGACCGATGCGCCCAAGACTGAAGCAGCCGCAGGCAAGACGGCCATGCCCGCAGGCATGTCGGCGGAACAGGTCATGAAGATGTTTGAAGGCCGCGAGTTCCAAGAGGTAAAGCTCGACGGTATGCGTAAGACCGTCGCGGCCCGCCTCACAGAGGCCAAGCAAACAATCCCACACTTCTATCTGCGCCGTGATATTAAGCTGGACGCGTTACTTAAGTTCCGCAGCCAGCTTAACAAGCAGCTGGAAGGTCGGGGTGTAAAGCTCTCGGTGAACGACTTCATCATCAAGGCATGCGCCTTGGCATTGCAAGAGGTTCCGGCCGCCAATGCGGTCTGGGCCGGTGACCGGATGCTGCAACTTAAGCCGTCGGATGTGGCGGTAGCAGTGGCAATCGAGGGTGGCCTTTTCACACCGGTCTTGAAGGACGCGCACCTAAAGTCGCTGTCGGCGCTTTCAGCAGAAATGAAGGACCTTGCTGCACGCGCTCGCGATCGAAAGCTGGCCCCCCATGAGTATCAGGGCGGCAGTTTTGCGATCTCGAATCTGGGCATGTTTGGCATCGACAACTTCGACGCGGTTATCAATCCGCCACACGGTTCGATCCTCGCCGTCGGTGCGGGTGTGAAAAAGCCAATCATAGGGGGTGACGGAGAAATAACCGCCGCCACGATGATGTCGGTAACGCTCTCAGTCGACCATCGCGTCATAGACGGTGCGCTCGGGGCAGATTTCCTGAAGGCAATTGCCGCCAACTTGGAGAACCCGATCACTATGCTTGCCTGAAAGCAGCAGCGTTTTCGCAGAGAAGCCGGGGCGGAAGCCCCGGCCTCTTGTCTTTGCCGATATAAACTCAGTCGTCAGATGATCGGATGCCAATCAACTGGTCCATCATGGTAGAGGGTTGTGCGCATCCCGCCTCGCCAACAATCCGGGCGGGTACGCCCGCCACCGTAGTCTTCGGTGGCACATCCTCAAGCACAACCGATCCTGCCGCAATCCGCGAGCAATGACCGATCTTGATGTTTCCAAGAACCTTTGCTCCAGCGCCGATCAAAACACCGTCCCCTATCTTCGGGTGCCGGTCATCGTCTTCCTTACCCGTCCCGCCCAGCGTCACCGAATGCAACATCGAAACATTATCTCCCACAACTGCTGTCTCACCGATAACAATAGAATGTGCGTGATCAATCATGATGCCGCGCCCGATCTGGGCACCCGGATGAATATCGACTCCGAAAAGCTCTGAAATTCGCATCTGAACGAAGTAGGCGAGATCCCTACGGCCTTCCATCCAAAGCCAGTGCCCGATCCGGCTGGCCTGTACAGCCCTGTAGCCCTTGAAAAACATCAGCGGCTGCAAGAAACGATCACAGGCTGGGTCACGTTCATAAGTCGCCACAATATCAGCACGCGCCGCCGTGGCGATACGCGGATCATCGGCCAAAGCCGTGTCCGCAACTTCGCGCAGAATTTGCTCGCTCATCTCAACTGAAGCCAGCTTTTGCGCGAAGTGATAAGCAAGCGCATCTTCTAATAGATCGTGCTGTAGAACAGATGAATGAGTAAGTCCGCCCAGAACAGGCTCATCTTGGGCTGCCTGACGCGCCTCCACAGTAATCCTATCCCAAACCGGGTCGATTGAATGCAATTTCTTGCTCGGCATCCGCATTGCGCATCTCCATCTTTGAGTTTTGATCTAAGCCTTCCGCCCGACCAAAGCAAACTGGGATCACGGAACCGCGATATACGCCTCAGCGCCTGATCCAACGTCTTCCGATATCTGAGCGACGGACAGCCGGAGCGGTCCAACTTCCGGGTTATCGAGACTTTGATTGTCGATGAACACCTCTGGCAGGACTGTATCAATCTCGAATGAAACGCTCTCATCGCTCCGTAACACCTGAACGCGGTAGCGCTCCCGCGCTTCTCCAGTTGGCACATCAGCGGCACCCCAACCGTCTCCGCCAACCCTGGATCGCCGGATCCATGACACCGCAACACCGTCCGGCTGTCGTGTGGCCCTCAGATGCGCTGGCGCGTAGGGCCTAAGTCCTTCGCCACGTACCACGATTTTTTCCTGAAGGTATGCCTCGTTTTCCAGCGGAAGACGCGCAGGGCCAGTTCTGAAATAGCGTTCTACACCCAAGGTTTCCTTGGCGAACTCTAACTGGGCCAAGTTCGAACCGAGGAACACAATTGTGGAGCCGATAGGGCGGGTCTCGCACATTGTCCATTCTGTCCCCCGCTGACCCCGCAATCGTCTGGACAAGCCCCACAAGCCTGGCGCAACAAGCCGGGCGTGCTGGAATTGGAAAACCTCCCACCCAGTCAGAGATCCATCGTTTATCGCCGCAGCATTCGCGCCTGACAGCAGGGCTTTGAGCGACACAGACTCTAGCGTCTCGTTGCGAACCCGCACGAGCAATTCGGGACCATTATCGAACACCGACGGTCGGGCGGGATCAAGAACGGTTTCCGTCACGCCATTTACTGTTGGCAGATTGATCAAGGAGTTCAGCCCATAATTTGCATCATCGCTAGACGAATATATCGCTACCGTACCGGGCCAAGGCGAAGCAGACACGGCAATATAGGGAGAATAGGGCACCTCCTCGCCAGTCAGGAGAGGCAATTCCAGAAACGTTGAATCCACTGGCAGCGGAGCCAGCGGACGAACGCGACCAGACCCGTCTTCAACACGGTCACTCGGCTCATATTGGGCGCGCTCGGTCCTTACTGCTTGAACTTTGCGCCCGCCAGCATCCTCAAGCCGGTCTATCCGCCAGAGGTCACCTGTCTCGTCGATCTGAATTAGTTGCCCCGGTTTGTATTGACGCATCGATGGGGCGAGTTCCAGTTCTACAGTGTCTCGCGAAATGTTTGTCTCGGTCAAAAACCGTTCCGCCAATCCGTGCGCTTCCCCTTTGCTCAGGCTCAACGGCACCTCGGATTGGGAGACCGGTGAGTCCGAGTTGCCCGGCAGGCCCGCGTCCGCAACGCGAATCTCAAAGTCGCCCTCCGAATTCATGTGGTTGACAAGTACACGTTTCGGCGCTTCAGCAAATGCCGCGCGCTGCCGTACGATGACAGGGCCGTCCCGCCTGACGAAAAAGTTAGGATCAAGCTTCGCTTCGGGCGCATCTGCACGCATGAAGAAGACTATTCTTCCGGCTTGCTCGCTCGCTTCAATCCCATAGGTCATCATCAGAGGCTGAAGATCGGCACGCGCGCTTTGAACATTTGCCATGACATAGCCGCGAACGACCCCTTCAACGCGCGAAACATCATAGTCACGCAATCCGGCCAAACTACAGATTTGCGCAACAACGTTCGCAAGCGGCTGGTTTGCGGTCCGCCCAGAAATCCAGTGCCCGCGCGCGTAGTTCTGGGCATCACTCCAGTGGGACGCCAGCTCCGGAAAATAGGGCCACGGTCTTGTGTCCCACGCCCATGCAAGGCTTCTCGATAAATCTACCATCCGGCCATCGTAAACCTCGGATTTTGGATTTCGGCTGGAGTCATTCCAATACGCAAGCAGACTCCGCAGATACTGCATCTGCATCGTGTCATCCGGCCGCCCGTCTGAGTGTCGAGGCAGGCTCGACTCTGACGATTTTTCATCAATGAACTTGTTGGGTTGGTTGGCACCCCTGTCTATGGCCGCACAGCCATATTCAGTGAACCGGATTGGCTTCGACCCCGGAACCCACGCCGTCGGCTGCTCCGCTCTCGTCCCATCAATTCGGTCATGATGTGCATTGGTCCACCAACTTCGGATGTCCTTATAGCGATAAACCCACGGCTCTCCGTGGGCCCCGTCAGATATTGGAACGCGCCGCTGCGACGCTCGGGCTTCTGGGGTTGGATAGTGCCAGTCAAAACCCTCGCCCCCTTCGATATTCGATTGAAGATATTCGAGGTTGTTCGTAGTGCGGAATGCTGCATCAAGATGCGCGTCCCCGTCTCGCCAATCCGCCAGCGGCATATAGTTGTCGATACCAACGAAATCGATCGCAGGGTCAGCCCATAGCGGGTCCAGATTGAAGTGAACGTTGCCCGTATCAGCCGGCTGATAACCATAGTATTCAGACCAGTCCGCTGCGTAAGAGATCTTTGTATCCGGCAAGATGCCTCGAACATCGCGCGCAAGATCGCGCAAGGCCTCCACTGATGGAAAACTGTCTCCCTCTGCTCGAATACGGGTCAGACCGCGCATCTCTGATCCGATGCAAAAGGCTTCGACGCCGCCAGCCTCTGCGCACAGCTTCGCGTAGTGCAAGATGAAACGGCGATACGACCAGTCGTCCGCCGGGCCTTGAATAATACGATGCCCATGCCGGAAGGTGCTTCCGGTGCTCTTAACGATGATCTCCGATCCATCGGTCCGACCAAAGAAGGCCTCGACTTCTGTGCGGGCTTGCAATGTCCGGTCGCTTGATCCGTTTTGATGGGCCGCCAGTCCAGTCGTAATCCGGCCCCTCCACGGCAGAGCTGGTTGCTCCTCAGATCCATAGGGGTCTGGCAGGCCATTCCCAGCCAATTGGTCCATCATAATAAACGGGTAAAACGTGATCGCGAGTCCACGCTCATTCAGATCACGGATCGCCTCTATCACTGAAAGATCGCTCGGGGTTCCACCATAGACAGGACGGCCACCCTTCATCGGCACCGTGCCGGCTGTTGCGCGGGTCTGACCGGAGACGTTCCAAAACTGCCCCGTTCCTTCAACGTCAGTATGCTCAACCCGTGGCTTGATTTCGCACTCTCCGCAGCGCAGATCATCCCCGAACCACGACACCAAAAGCGACACGGATTTCAGGTTTGGCAACTCCTCCACCAAATCATCCATCGAGACCCGAAAATCGGCGATCCCCTGTGGCGTATTCACATTCGCCGAGTCCTTCTCACCGGCCTTATTGAAATGCACCGCCGTCGTTGCCAAAGCAAATTCACCGCTTCCGGGAACCAGTGCCACGCCCTCGATCAGAGATGACGGAGCCGGTACTTCCCCAGGAACCTCGATCGTACGAACGACCTCGAACGACAGTTGCGGCACGCGATTCCCGTATGGTGTCAAATCAAGATCTTCAAACATGACGTACGCGACACCGCGAAATGCCGGGGCATTGTCCGCCCCCTCGATTGCCTCGATTAGCGAGTCTGGCATCTGATCTTCCGTGCCGCGATAGACTCGCATCAATACCGAGGATCGCGCAATCTCTTTGCCGTCGGCCCATATCCGCCCGATCCGGGTGATCTCGCCCTCTGCCACGGCGACTGCAAGAGATACCGAATAGCTAAAGGAAGTCTGTTTCGGGGCCCTTGGCGCTCCCTTGCCTCCACCACCTGTGGTCTCGCGTGTTTCTCTGAATCGGCTCGCCCAAATGACCTGTCCCGACAATCGAACGCGTCCGATCGCCCTAGGAATGGGTGCACCCTCCGATGCGCTGATCAACCGCAACCTATCCAGCCGTCCGACCTCAACCGCATCAGCCCCGGCACCCAGAATCGACTGATCGATGACGCGCCCTAGTGTGGCTCCGACTGCGCGGCCAACCACTGCCCCGCTCAAGCCAAGAAACGACCCGCCGAGACTTCCTCCGACCGCTGCTCCGACTGCTCCTAAGACGAGTGTCGCCATGATCAGTTCTCCTCGTCAATGATTGGGGGAAAGTCGAATCGCGCCGCGATCCTGCGGTTCCAGGGCGACGACAAATGGGTTTCCACCACACCATGCCCGGTGTACGCGTGTATGAAAGTCGGTGTGTTGCCGCCATCACCAATGATACCAAGGTGCTTGGCTATAGCTGCATCGCGCATTCGAAAGAGCAGCAGCTCTCCCGCTTGGAACGATCGCGATCTCGGGACGCGGGCTAGGTGACGCCCTGCCGCTTCGAACAACACTTCAAGGCCCTGCGGTTCGGCCCAGTCTCGGGAATAGGCGGGGACAGCTTCAGGCTCGTCGCCATACAACTCGCGCCAGACACCGCGCACCAAGCCCAAGCAATCCGTTCCCCCACCCCTCAGAGAAGCCTGATGCACGTATTTCGTCCCGATCCAGGCACGGGCAGCCGTTACAATTGCATTCACAACTTGCCACCGTCATTTCCCCCGCCGGAAACAGGATAGGTCAACAGCCAATCCTCGCCGGGAATCTGAGGAAAACCTCTAAAATTTAATAAGTTGTCAAACTTCAATCGGCACGTCGACATGCGCTTGTCACAACCGGCGTTGATCTTCACCCGATCCCCGGGTTCGATTGCTCTTCGCAAAGACTGCCAAAGTCCCAACTCTCGGACTTCTTCCCGCGTGCGGTCAGTCTTGATCCGTTCCAAGGCCCCTTGTGCTGCGCCAGACAGGACGATCAATTGTCCGTTCTCAAACCACTTCGGCGGGAAATCTCGCAAGAGCGGCAGCATGACCAGCCGATCATCGCTGGAAGCGGATACCTCCACCTCCGTGGTGAACATTGGCCCAAGCTCATGGCGGCAGCGTTCGTCGCCTAGCGCGGCATCGCAGCGTGACTGGTAGACGCGTCCCCGCGCCTTGTTCAACGTCTCAGAAAGCCCGCGCAATTCAGCCGTAAAGGCACCCTCGCCCCAGGAAATCTCACCAAGCGAGCCGCGGAACAGGACTTCGAAATCCTGCGCTGACTGCCAATTTACCAAGTAGCTCGTGACTTCCGCACCATCCCAAAGGCCTGCGCGAATATCCTCTCCTCGGATCGCATCATGACTTAGCGCGCCCTGCGCCTCTGCATTGTCCACCGCCAATCCGGTTGAGGCCTGCAAGGCACCGGCTGTCATCCCGGAAGCTGCCAAACAGGCAACGCCCTCCACGATCAATTCAAGATCGTGATCGGTAAATCCAAGGGTCAAGCCATCTTTGCGCCGTACGATCCACGCCCGACAAACCGTCGTACAGCCGCTGGCCATGTGCTCCGCAAGCATACTCATACTCGCAACTCCACGACCGGCACATCTGGGACTTCGCCCGCCTGGAAGTTGGCAACCGACGTCCGGATCGCGTCGGTATCGAAACGAACCGGCACGTCGAATTCAAACCCGGCAGTCACCTCAACGGCGATATCAGGCGGCTCCACAAAGCTTACGAGTCCCGACTCGTGGTCCACGGTATAGTGCACCTGATATGTTAGCTCGTCGTCCTGCACCCCAGCCAATACGCTGCGCGGCACCGGCTTGGTGATCGGACGGGTGTAGTCCTGGTTGCCCGAAACATAGGTCTTGGAGAGCTGGAATACCTTCGCCTGACCGTCGCCAACCCCGATGACCTGGTCGCGAAAACTGATCTGGTCCGAAGGCCGGCTGGACTTGCAGTCGGCCCAGTCTTTCCATCGAAATCCGTGCAGTTGCCCACGCCGTGCTTCGAAAAACGCGATCAAGTCTTCTACGTCGTTCAGGGATCTCATCCCAACGCCCGCATCATAGCGCCGAAGCGAATGTGCCCAAGGCGTATTGCGCTCCTCGTGCCCATTAGCGAGCGTGACGATCTCGGTTAAACGCTCCGGCCCGCCAATGGAGCCCAAGGACAAGCGTGGCGGGAACCGTATTTCGTGGAAAGACATCGACACCTCCTCAGCGATTGCGTGCACCGCGCGACAGGGCGCGGGACATTTCAGCGGCAACTTGGCTGCGGGACCGCCTGAAGCCCTGTACATCCGGCGTCGCAATATTCATGTTGATGGTGACAGCGCCGCTCCCACCTTGTGCTGCCACGCCCAAGCTGCCGTCCGGCCCGCGCCGTAGAGGCATGATGGCCTCCGGGCCAGCTTCGCCCATCAGGCCAGTTCCACCACGCATCGGAAACATCGACGCCGCACTGATCACACCGCCCTTTGCAAAGGGCATGACACGGCCCTGAGCGAAACTCGCCCCGTCTGCAAAGGGCAAAACGGCGTTGATTCCGCTCGCCAATGTTCCGCCAAGCGCCTGACTGACAGGCCGCACTGCCGCGTTATAGGATGCGTTGACCATGGACTGCGCCAACGTACTCAGGGCATCTGACAGCTTCTGACCGTCAAAAGCCACACCATCAAAGGCGCGCTTCAGTGACCCGCCGAATGACCGGGACAGGCCCTGCACCTCCCGTTGGGTGAAAAGCATCTGCCCTTCCAAGGTGCCAAGCGCCGCCGTGAATCGTGCCACGACCACCTCTGACCCGCCCAGCCGCGCTTCCAACGCATCGAGTTTCTCATCCAGGCCTTCGCCAACCACATCATCCATCTTTGCTTTCCTCCGTGTCCGGGAATCGGGCGGCCAGCGCATCAAGCCCCGCCCGGTCCATCGGCAATCGTCCGTCCCCATGCCCCAATAAAAACGCTAACTCCGCTGGTGTCAGTGCCCAGAATTCCGCAGGCTTTAGTCCGAGCCTGCGGAGACCCGCCGCCATGAGCGCAGGCCAATCAAGCCCGATGTCAGACACCCGTTTCATGATCCCGGCAGGGCGAACGCTCTTCCCAGCAGCAACGCGGCAACCCGCGTCGCTTCGGGGGGGCCGCCCTCGATTTCCGCGGACAAAAGCGTTCCGGCGTTGCCGCGCCACCCGCCGCCCCGCAGTCCAGCCAAGAGGAGCTGCGCCACGTCGCGTGCGCGGAACCCGCCGCTTTCAAACCGGGAAACCAGCGCAACCAGGCTATCTTCGTCCAGGTCGGCCTCCAATTCGGCCAGCGCGCCCAATGTCAGCTTCAGGACATATCGCTGGCCATTCAATACCAGCGCCACTTCGCCCGCGAAGGGGTTCCCATACTCCATCAAAGCGGCGTAAAGATCAGCTCGCCCGCTGACGCGAGCGCGATTTCATAGGTGGCTTCTCCATCATGGGTGCCACCATATTCCAGTGAGGTGATCTGAAATGGCCCCTCCACGATTCCAAAGTCCGGAATGATGACCTGGAACGCAGGCACCTCTCCATCGAAGAACAGCTGTCTCGCCCGCGCATCCGTGCCAGCATCTCGGAAAATGCCCGATCCCGATACGGCGGCTGACTTTACGCCCCCACCCCCCAACAATTCGCGCCAACCGCCGGCACTTTCAGTCGAGGTGACGTCGATACTTCCAGCATTGAAAGTCAGCCGCGTCGCCCTCAGCCCCGCCAGCGTCACGAAAACGCCGGTTCCATCTTGGTCAACCTTCAACAAAAGGTCCTTGCCCGCTTGAACAGTCATGTTTCCATATCTCCTTGATTGGGCCTACAGACCCGGCTCATCTGTACGTGCCCGAAAGATCAGATCGATCCGCCGCGCGCCCTCAGCCTTGTCCCGCTTTGCTTGAGCTCGAACGAAGCGCAGCGACACCAGACGGCCCCGCGCCAGCGTCAGATCCGCGCGCGACAGTGCATCCGAAACCGCGACGGCCACTGCTTTGGCTGCGAGGTATCCCTTTCGTCGCGTTACAACGCTGATCGTCATCTGGTGCATTGCACCGGTGCCACCGCTGTCGCCGATGCCTCGCGCTCTCTCGGGTCCAATCGCCACGAACGGGTCTGGTGCATCCGTCGGAACATCGTCGAAAACGGCACCCGACAGCAGAGCGTCCACCGACGGATCGTCTATCAGGTGCGCGTAAATCGCGGCCTGGAGGCTCTCGCCCATCGCATAGGTCATGCCGTGCCTCCCGCACCGGGCGTTTCACTTGCCAGAATCGTCAGCACATGCGCGTCGTCGCAATGCGCGGCTTCGACCTCATAGACATGGGCCCCGTCACGCAGACGGTGACCCGGCTCCGGTCGCATTGAACTGCCTTCGGGCAATGCATGGGTTCGCATACGAACCTGTAATCTCGGCGTCCGCCCAAAGTCCCCATGCCGCAACGAGCCGGACCGCATTCTAACTTCGGCCCAAAGGCCTCCACGCTGCTCCCATGTCACGGCCTGCCCTCCGGCACCGTCGGAAGTGCGCACGGGAACCTCCAGCTTCAGGTACCGCGTGAAGACATGTGCCATCAGCCCCTCCCCCCAATCCGCAACGCCCGATATGGAGCCATAAGGCTCTCCGCCTGCGCCGTGACATCGTCGCCAGAATCCAACCCCTGCGCGATCATCAGAACAGCTTCGCGCAATGGGGCTGGAACCTGCGACCAGGCGCTATATCCAGCCGTCACCCTCAGCGTCAAAACGGCTCCGACCCGGAGTGAACGCTCGAATACAAGAACGGCCCGGTGCGGATGCGGCTCAACCAGAACCTCCCCAAGATCGACCACCGTCGTCCCCTGCTGAACTTCGGCTGCGATCACCTCTACCAGCGGCGAAATCGAAACAGCTTGGCGTGTGCCGTCCTTTGCCACGCCTCTCAGCATGAACTCCCGTGCGACCAACACCTTGCTCGTGCGTGTCTCCACGATGGCAATGGCCGCCCGCAAACGCCCTCGCAACCGAGCCATTTGGCCCGGAACGGACTCGAAGCCATCGGCCAAGCGCATTGACGCGGCCAAATCTGCCACCGGCAGAACGTCATCCTCGATCCCATCGGATCCCTGCACCATCATCGCCATCGGCACCTCCGCCTGCGTATTGGTTTCATATTCAACTGTGGAGCCAGTGCGCCGCGTGCGGACCAGGCCGGAAACACACCGGCCCCACCAACCTGCGTCCATCTCTGGTCGCATGAAGGGTTTCGTCCCCAGACGACCTCGCTTGGCCCCGACCGCGACAGTCGGGGCCGGCTGGGATCAGGCCAACGTGAACTTCAGCAGCTTGATCGCCGCGAAGTCGGTCACGTCACCTCCAACACGCTTGGTTGCATAGAACAGAACATGGGGTTTGGCGCTGAAGGGATCGCGCAGAACGCGCAGGTCAGGCCGCTCTGCGACCGTGTAGCCGGCACCGAAGTCACCAAATGCGATGGCGGTGGCATCCGCGCCGATATCCGGCATATCTTCGGCAATCAGCACCGGATACCCCATCAACTGCGCCGACTGACCGGCGGTCAGACTGTCCGACCACAGGAAGCGACCGTCCGCATCCTTCATCTTGCGCACCGCGCCAGCCGTCTTCGAATTCATGACGAAGGTGGCGTTGGCCCGATATTTTGCACCCAATGCATAGACCAAGTCTACGATTGCATCAGAAGGACGCTCTGCGTGAAAATCGTCCACTGCCCCGGTGGCGACATAGCCAAGCGCGCCCCAGGTCCAGCTTGCCTCGTCGACATTGGAATAGATCAGGAACCCCGTCGGCTTGTCGACGCCGTCACCTACGACAAAAGCTGCCGCTTCCGAGGATGCAAACTTGTCGGCGATACGCCCCGCAAGCCAGCCCTCGATGTCGAATGCCGCGTCGTCCAGCAACCGCTGCGAAGCCTTGGGCATTGCGGACAATTCGTGAAGCGGGATCGACACGCGGTCGAACTGCGGACTGACCGTCTCGGCAAAGCCGCCTGCCTCACTGGCCCAACCGGCACCCAGATCGGTGTGGTCAACCAAGACGTCATAAGACGTGGCATCCACATTGACGACATTGGCTACCGCCCGGATAGACGAGGCACCAGTCAGGACCGACTTCACCGTTTCCGCGGTCTGCGGGTCAACCAGGTATCCGCCCTCGGCGGACACGGCGGTATTCATTCCCTTGGCGTCCAGCGCCAAGGCGCGCAGCCCATCGTCGTCACCAGACCGCAGATAGGCGTCCATGGCCTTCTGGTGCGGGGCGTGGCTCATATCGTCGCTCGCCAGCTGGGGGCGTTGGGTCTTGTAGCTCATATTCAGCCGCTCTTCCTGTTGCTGCATCTTCTGGGTAATATTTTGGCGGAAGCCTCTGAAATCGCTGACCAGACCGGTCAGCGCTTCGGTGACTTCCCCGACGCCGTAATGACTCATCGGGTGTTCCTTTCCGTTGGGATCGGCGGCGTCAGTCGCGCGCCAGTTCAAGACGCGCGGACTGGATCGCCCGCGCCATTTCACGCAGAGGGTCTGCCTTGGTCCCAACCCGCGCACTGGGCAGCATTGGGAAGGTCACCAACGACACTTCCCAAAGCTCCAGTTCCTTCAGAAGCCTGCGGCCCTGACTGTCTTTCCCGGCCCGTTTGACCGTGTATCCGATGCTCAACCCGTCCAGCGCGCCCGCCTCGATCAGCTGCGCCGCCTCTCGCGCCTTCTCGACGCCCGGCAAAAGGCGGCCCTTGACGAACAGGCCCCGCGCGTCCTCGCGCACTTCGTCCCAGATACCGATCACTTGGGTAGGGTCGTGCTGCCAAAGCATCTTGACCCGCCGGCCCTCGACCGACATCCGCGCCAGGCTGTCGCAATAGGCACCTGCTTGCACGATATCTCGACCGGTATCTTCCACCCCGAACCACGATGCGTATCCCGCAACGCAGGAGCCATCCTCAAGACGCACGGGGGCATCCCCCTGCACGAACTTACGTTCCAGACCCATAGGCCCCTCCTATAATGAAATCAGGTAGTTGACGCCCTGCGCCAACACAGCCCCCGCTACGCCCATTACCGCCAGCCAAAGCCGCTTCTCCAGCCGCTCCAGCGTCCCCTCGATCTGCTCCAAACGGAACGTGAGTGCGTCCCAGCGCTCCTGCAAAACCCGTTCATTGGCATCGATCCGCGCGTTGGCCGCATCGAACGGATCGTACAGAAACCGCGACCCTCCGCTGCGCGCCAAGCTCATGCGTCTTCCAATGGCGGCAGTCCAAGCATCCTGCGCTTCTCGACGTCTGTCAGGAATCTCGCCCCCGCGATCCGCGCCCATTCCGCATCCCGCTCGGCCTGCAAGGCGGGTACCCGGTCGCGGTCAATGGTCAGGGATACCGGCGCGCCGGAATGCCTGCCGATCCAATGGGCCAGTCCGTCGCAGATCTTCGCGACCAGCGGCACGACCGTCAGGCGATAGAACGCCCGGTTCGCTTCGACGTAGTTGGCGTAGGTCGCGTCACCGGGAATCCCCAGGATCATGGGCGGCACTCCGAAGGCCATCGCAATCTCGCGGGCCGCGGCCTCCTTTGTCTTCTGGAATTCCATATCGCTGGGGCTGAATCCCATCGGTTTCCAGTCCAACCCCCCGTCCAGCAGCATGGGACGCCCGGCGTTGCGCGCGCCTTGGTGCTGCGCCTCCATCTCCGCCGAAAGCATGTCGAACTGCTCCTGCGTCAGTCCCTCGCCCGAGTTAACAATCGCTCCCGAGGGCCGGGCCGCGTTGTCCAGCAAACCTTTCGACCAGCGCGACGCCGCGTTGTGCACGTCAACCGCCCCCGCCGCTGCCGACAGGGGCGACAGGCCGTAGTGATCGTCTTGCGGGTGGAACGCCCGGATGTGGCAGATCGGCGAGATTTCACCGACCCGAAACCGATGCGTGCGCCCTCCCACGGTGTAGTCGAAGGCAACCGGCCAGCCATCCGCCCCGGGCACCACTGCCATCCGGTCCGACCGCAGCACGTGCAGTTCCGCCGGCAGGCCGCCCGCCCCTACCGCTTCCACGTATACATTTCCCGACAGCAGGAACTGCCCGAACACAGTCTCCAGGAACTCGCTCCGGCCCTGCGCCCCGTTTGGGCGTGCCAATAGCGACAGAACCGGGTGAACATCCATGCGTCCGTCGCTATCCGAACACACCAACGGCATCGCCGCCGCCGCCTCCGCGATCAACTTGACCGCCCGAAACCCCACGGGATTCCCGGAAAAGCCCAGCCGCATCAACGTGCCCGTGTCACGTGGCGACCAGACGGCGCGTCCGGCCGCACCCATCGCCGCCAGTCGCCCCGTGGCCGAGGCTTTCGCCTCCGGCACCTGCGCCGCGGCCTTCCGTTTGAATCCGAACATCGTCCGTCCTTCCGTCTGCCCAAAAGAAAAGGGCCCTTGCGGGGGCCCTTCACTCGTTCGTTTCAATGTCTTCAATTCCGCCGCGTTTGCGCAGGTTCAGAGTTGACGCATCCGCGGTCCAGCCCTTGAAAGCGCCGGGTCAAGCAACGCCGCCCACAGCGCCCAGACAAGCGCGTCCACTCGGTCCGGCGATCCGCGTCCCGCGTATCCGGTGACCGACATCCGGCACATCTGGTCTTCCAACTCACCCAGGCCCCTGCGGTGCCGTACCCGGCCCTGCTCATAAAGCGCGGCAACCGGCTCGGCCCGAGCGCCCTTGCCATGTCGCGCCATCACTTTGCGATAGCTCACCGTCGGCGTAACCTGCCGCAACACCGCTTCGATCATGTCTCCGCCCTGGTTGCCCTCTGCCACGACGCGGTCGGCACCCCATCGCTCATAGGCCGTTGCCACAGCCTTGGCCCAGTCCGTCGGCGAAGCTGCGGACACCGTCGCATCTTCCAGCACCCAGGCTTTCCAGTCCTTCACGGGGCCTTTCGTAACCGCGCCAACGACCACGATCCCGGTTTCGTCGGATGTCCCTTTTGACGAAACCGCCGGGTCCACACCGACGATCACGCGGTCAAACGTCGGGACATCGTCCACCCGCAACGCATCCAGAACGGGTGTCGTCCAGAACGCTCCCTCGATGTCCTCCAGAAGCAAACCTTCCAATTCCTGACGGCCCAGACGGGTGCCGCCATAGCGCTCCATGACCTCCTCCAGAAAGCCGCGCGCCAGATTGGCGCGATTGGCCTCGGTCGCCGCGTGGGTAGATACGGTAGATGTTCTGCTCAGGATATCTTTCAATACGTCCACGTTCTTGGGCGTCGTCGTCACTACCACCTGCGGCCGGTCGCCCAATCGCAGCCCAAATTGCAACATGTCCCAGGCCTCCTGCGGTCGTTTCCACTTCGCCAGTTCGTCCACCCACGCGGCATCGAACTGAGGGCCACGCAGGGCCTCGAAGTCATGCGCCGAAAACGCCTGCGCCTCGGCTCCGTTCGGCCAGACCAGCTTGCGCTGGCCTGCCTTCCATTGCGGCTTCCGGTCCGGGGGAGAGCATCGCAAGATGCCGCTCTCCCCCTCGATCATAACATCCCGTACCTGATCATAGGTTTCGCCGACCAGCGCCACGCGTCGCGCGCTTCCGGCCATCAACGGGCGGGAGCCTTCGACCCGATCTCTGACCCACTCCGCGCCGGCGCGGGTTTTGCCCGCGCCCCGTCCACCCAGGATCACCCATGTCCGCCAATCCTCTTGTGGTGGCAACTGATGGTCCAAGGCCCAAAACTCGAAGAGATAGGGCAAGGCCTGCAATTCATTCTCGCTCAGCGACTCCAGAAACGCTTCCCGGATCGCTCGCGGCGCGGATGCTATCGAGACGCCCCCGTATCGCAGCGCGTGCCGCGTCGAGGTCGAGTCCACCTCCGCCCGTCTGCTGTCGTAAGGCATCAGACACCTTCCCTTCTTCAAGTACGGCCAATGTCACCGCCTTGCCCAGGTCGCGTTGAAGCGCCGTCAAATCGGCTGCCTTCAATTCGTCCTCGGTCATTGCGTTCAGTTCGCCAAGTTTTCGTTGTACCGTTTGCCGTAGCGCCTCCATGCCTGCCAAGGCCGCTTCGACGCGTGATTTGAACCCCTCCGGTGAATCCTTGCCCAAGGGTTCGACGATTTGCTCTTCCATGTAGTCAGCTCCGCGCAGGTGTAAGTGACCCGGTCCGCACGATGGGAAATGGTTCGAAGTCGCCCGGTTCCCCGGTTCGCCTCGCCCATCTCCTCCAGCTTGGATCAAAGATGTTTTTGAGCGCGCGCCGGGTCAACACAAATTCGACCGGGATCGGAGAATTTCCTCAAACGTCTGATTTCAAATAAAATCTATAGAAACACCAAAGGGCCGCCCACCGGACGGCCCTTCGCCAAATCAACCAACTTACCTCAGTTACCCGAGGTGGCACCCCGCGCCGCTTCGATCGCGCGCCATTCTGCCACGTTCTCGTTATGCTCGGCCAGCGTATCTGCAAAGGCGTGCCCACCCGATCCGTCGGCAACGAAAAAGACAAAGCTCGTCTCCTCAGGGTTCAACGCAGCCCGGATCGACGCTGCTCCCGGATTTGCAATCGGTGTCGGCGGCAGACCGTCAATGACATAGGTATTGTAAGGTGTCGCCGCACGCAGTTCCGACGCGCGTATGCCCCGGCCCAGCGGCCCACCCTGCCCGTTCGTGATGCCATAGATCACCGTCGGATCTGTCTGAAGTCGCATACCCTGGTTCAAGCGATTGACGAAAACACCTGCGACCGTCCGACGCTCTTCGGGCACACCGGTCTCTTTCTCGACGATAGATGCCAGGATCAGCGCCTCTTCCGGCGTTTCCACTGGCAGCCCCGGCACACGACTTGCCCAGGCATCCGCCAGGATTCGCTCCTGCGCCGACCGCATACGGCTCACCAAATCTTCAACACTCGACCCACTCACCACATCATAGGTATCCGGGGCCAACGTCCCCTCTGGCGGCAGCGGCAGATCATCCCCGCCCTCCAGGAAATCCACCACCTTCAACGCATCGACCACATCCCAGGACGTCAGGCCCGGCGCTACCGACACACGCCAGACAATCGGCACGCCACGCTCGATCAGTGCCGTGTATTCCTCAGGGACGTCATCCACGCCAGGTTGATATGTGGCGATCTCGATTGCTTCTTCCTGCCCCGGAATACGCTCTCGAACACGGATTTCCGGCCCCCTTTGGCGCACGAGATAAGTCACCGAATAGGGGAAGACCGACGGGCCACCAGCGGTAACGATATCCAGCACTTCAGGCATAGATGCACCGGCCGGTATCTCGTAAGTCCCGAACTTCAGATCACCAGCGCGCTCTGTGTACCTCGTGCCGATGCGAAAGACACTGCCCGACGATATGATACCCGCCGCTGCCAAATCCTCCGATACGCCGCGCATCGAAGCCCCGCGCGGCACCTCAAAAAATGTCGCCTCGGTCAGCGGTCCCGGCTCGGCCCACTTGGATTTTCCTAACTGTACGATCCCCGCAAGACAGGCGATCAGAACCACACCAAGGGTCAGGGCGTTGGCTGCAATATGCTTCCACATCAGATGGTTGTGCCTCGAAGTTAAATCTTGCCCATGACAAGCGATGCGTTTGTGCCACCAAACCCGAAGGAGTTCGATAGCACCACGTCGATCTTGCGCTTCTCGGCCACTTTCGGCGCAAGCGAAATCTTCGTGTCCACTGCCGGTGTGTCCAGGTTCAGCGTTGGGGGTGCCACCTGATCTCGCAGCGCAAGAATACAGAAAATCGCCTCGACGGCACCCGCCGCGCCCAACAGATGCCCGATGGCTGATTTGGTCGACGACATTGTCGCCCCGGTGGCCGCGTCGCCCATCATCCGCTCCACCGCGCCCAGTTCGATCGTGTCGGCCATGGTGGAGGTGCCATGCGCGTTAATATAATCTACGTCCGCCGGCGTGATCCTCGCCGATTTCAATGCGGCACGCATCGAACGCTCAGCGCCATTGCCATCCTCCGCAGGTGCGGTGATGTGATAGGCATCGCCAGACATCCCGTAGCCCGTCACTTCGGCGTAAATTTTCGCGCCCCGCGCCTTGGCATGCTCGTACTCTTCCAAGACGACGACGCCGGCCCCCTCGCCCATAACGAACCCGTCGCGGTCGTCGGAATAGGGACGGGATGCCTTCTTGGGGTCGTCACCCCACTTGGTCGACAGTGCCTTGCAGGCGTTGAAACCCGCAATGCCGATCTCGGATATCGGGCTCTCGGCGCCGCCCGCAACCATGACGTCCGCATCACCCAAGGCAATCAGACGCGATGCGTCGCCGATGGCATGGGCCCCGGTCGAGCAGGCAGTGACCACCGCGTGGTTCGGCCCCTTGAATCCGTAGCGGATGCTCACCTGGCCCGAGACGAGGTTGATCAACGCCGACGGGATAAAGAAGGGCGACACGCGCCGAGGCCCACGTTCCTTCAGCAATATGGCTGTCTCGGCAATCGTCGAAAGCCCGCCGATTCCCGAACCGATCATCACGCCGGTCCGGAACTGACCTTCGTCATCATCAGGCTTCCACCCGGAATCCTCGACCGCCTGCACAGCCGCCGCCATACCGTATAAGATGAAATCATCAACCTTGCGCTGTTCTTTCGGGGCCATCCAATCGTCGGGATTGAAAGTCCCTGCGGTGCCATCGCCACGCGGAATTTCGCAAGCATAGGTCGTTGCCAGATGACCCGCATCGAACCGCGTGATCGGCCCTGCACCAGACTCGCCGGCAAGCAGACGCGTCCAAGTCTCCTCGACCCCGCAGGCCAAAGGCGTCACCATTCCAAGTCCCGTTACAACAACGCGGCGCATTTGCATCGGCCAAAACTCCAGTTCGTTTCCGCGCCTGATACACGGCAGACACCCGCCCCTCAAGACACAGGGTCTTTCCCGGCTTTTCAAATACTCCGGGGAGCACGACTCTCAGGCCCGCAGAGACAGCCGGCCCTAGCGCCCTTCGAACTTCGCTGGCCTCTTTTCCAGAAACGCCATTACGCCCTCCTTGAAATCGCGCGAGTGGCCAGCTTCACCCTGCAACTTCGCCTCCAGCGCCAGTTGCTCGTCCAGACTATTGTCGAACGACCCCCGGATCGCGCGCTTCACGTTGCGATAGGCCAGCGATGGGCCATTCGCCAAGTGCACCGCACGCTCGTTCCAGACGGTCTCGAACTCCCCATCCGGTACCGCTTCCCAGATCATACCCCAATCGCTGGCCTGGCGGGCGCTGACCGGCTCGGCGAACAAGGCGGCCCCCATCGCCTTGGCCATACCGATCTGGCGCGGCAACCAATAGGTTCCGCCCGCGTCAGGGATCAGGCCGATGCGCGTGAAGGCCTGCAAGAATACCGCCGACTCGGTGGCGATCACCACGTCGCAGGCCAGCGCCAAGTTTGCCCCCGCGCCCGCCGCCGGGCCATTCACCGCGGCAATGGTGGGAATGGCGCAGTCGAAAATCGCCTTGAGCATCGGCTCGTACTCATCCCGCAGCGTCCGCTCCAGGTTCAGGTTGTTGACGTTGGCCCGGTCACCCAGATCCTGACCCGAGCAGAACGCCCGGCCTTTGCCCGTCATCACCAGCACCCGCGCCGAGTCTTCGGCCACATGCACCGCGTGCAGGATTTCCGCGCGCATCTGGGTGGACAGCGCGTTCATCACATCCGGACGGTGCAGGGTAAGAACGGCGACGTTGTCGCGCGTGCTCAGGCGGATCGTCTCATAGTCCATGTCGGGCCTCCCATTTTGCCGCGATCCTAGGGCGGGCCGCGGCCCGGGGGAAGAGCTACCTCACGGCAGAACCAGACGGATCAGTGCGCGCTGCGTCGGGTCAGGCTTGCGGTTCACGCGGCGGTATTCGCTGCCGTCCAGCGTCCGCGTCAGCATCCCCTCACCAACCATTTCACGGCGGATCCCGGCGGCGTCGCGGAATGTGCAAAGGCCATGGATCACAGACGATATTTCCCGCTCGGTCAGAACCGCCTTCGGGTCCAAACGCGCCCAGATCGGCCAAAGACACAGCGTACGAAGGCTACGCTTGGCCGGCCAACCGATGAACAATCCTTCCGGATTGAATCTGGCGCGGGCCCGCCGCACGAGTGCGAGGTTCGGCGGGACTTCGGCCTCCTTCTCCGCCCAACCATGTGCGGCCTTCAGGTGTTGGAAATTGCGATAGCCCGCAGCCCGCGCCACGGTGTTCAGCATCGTCTGATGCGTGGTCTCCCCGGATAACTGGCTGCGCAGGCTGCGCGCAAACAGGCTCACGTCCTCGACCAAAATGGGGATTGCATCCCTAGGCATGATATCTCTCCTGCCGTCATCACACTCCACCGGGGAGTCAGGTGGCCGCCAATGCCCGTCGGATGACGGATGGGATCATCATGGATCAGATTCGAATGCAGGTTCAGCATGGGCATTTGCCCGGCGGCGCCTTGGTGAACTGCGGACCGTGGGGCAGTGATATCAGGCCCGCGGTTCCTCGTCCAACAGGACTTTCAGCCGGGCTTCCTCGTCGGCGCTCAGCCCGTCCTGCGCTTGACGCTGCCGTGTGACGGCAAACGCCGCGACTGCCCCGCCCAGCAGTAACAGCGCCAGCGGCGCAATCCAGAGGATCAGGTTGGACCCGCCCTTGGTCGGCTCCAGCAGGACGTATTCGCCATAGCGCGCAACCAGATAGTCGATGACCTCCTGATCGCTGTCCCCCTCGGTCAGCCGCTCCCGCACCAGAACGCGCAGTTCCCTCGCAAGCTCGGCGTTACTCTCGTCTATCGACTCGTTGCGGCAAACCAAACAGCGCAAGCCCTTTGACAGGTCGCGTGCGCGCTCCTCCAACGCCGGGTCGTCCAGAACCTCGCCCGGCTCGACGGCAAAGCCCGGTGTCGCCAGGAAAAGCATCGCACAAATCAGCGAGGCCCTCATTCCGCCGGCACCCCGCCCGCCGGCATCTTGCGCGCTCCGGCCGCCACACGATACCTGCGGTCCGACAGCGACACCGCGCCGCCCAGCGCCATTATGATCGCGCCGCCCCAGATCCAGTTGGCGAATGGCTTGATGTAGACCCGGATTGCCCATCCTCCGCCCGTCTGCGCGTCCCCGATCACCGCATAGACGTCGCGAGCAATCCCGCTGTCGATTCCCGCCTCGGTCGTCGGCATCTGCGCTACCGGATACACGCGTTTCTCAGGGAACAGATGGCCCAGCGTCCGTCCGTCCTCGTAAGCGGTCAGGTCGGCACGCGTTGCGAAGTAATTCGGCCCCTGTACTCGCGTCACGTCATTGAGAACAACTTCGTAGCGCCCAACCGTCAGTTTATCGCCAATGTTCAGAATGGCGATCTCCTCCTGTTGCCAGGCGGTCAGGGCGGCGACCCCGAAGATCGTGATGCCAAGCCCACCGTGCGCCAGTGCCTTGCCCCAGTCGGCCCCTGGCAAACGTGTTACGCGGCTCAGACGCTCGGACCAGCGGCCCCGTCCGGTCCGCGTCGCCAGATCGACCGCCGCCGCAGCTACCAGCCAGACACCCAGACCCGCGCCCAGTGGCCCGCCCAAGGAATAACCCGTTTGCATAGACCAGACCAGACCCATCACCGCCAAGGCCAGAACCAGAACCGGCATCATGACCCGTAGCGTTTTCGCGCGCGCCCGTTTCCAAGGCAGGATCGACCCGAGCGGCAGGATCGCCGCCAACGCGATGACAAACGGCGTGAACGCAGCGTCAAAGAACGGCGGCCCCACCGACAGTGTTCGGTCGAACATCAACTCCGCCACCAAAGGCCAGATGGTGCCGATAAAGACCACGAAGCAAGACACCGCCAGCAACAGGTTGTTCACCACCAGGGCCGATTCCCGACTGACGACGCCGAACACGCCCTTGGCCTGCATCACCGGCGCACGAACGGCGTAAAGAAGCAGTGCACCACCCGTGAAGAACCCAAGGATGCCAAGAATGAACACACCTCGCTCCGGATCGTTGGCAAAGGCATGCACAGACGTCAGAACGCCCGAGCGTACAATGAATGTCCCGATCAACGAAAACCCGAACGCCAGGATCGCCAATAAGATCGTCCAGGCCTTCAGCGCCTCGCGTTTTTCCACGACGATCGCGGAATGGAGCAGCGCCGCGGCGATCAGCCAAGGCATGAACGAGGCGTTCTCGACCGGATCCCAGAACCAGAACCCGCCCCAGCCCAACTCATAGTAGGCCCACCAAGAGCCAAGCGCGATGCCAATGGTCAAGAACAGCCAAGCCGCCAGCGTCCAGGGCCGCACCCAACGCCCCCACGCGGCATCAACCCGCCCCTCGATCAGGGCAGCGACGGCGAAGCTGAACGCCATGCTCAGGCCGACATAGCCGAGGTAGAGAAACGGCGGGTGGAATGCCAAACCTGGGTCCTGAAGCAGCGGGTTGAGGTCCTCACCGTTGAACGGCGGCACCTCCAGCCGGACGAACGGGTTCGACGTAAACAGAATGAAGGCATAAAAGGCGACGCCCACGCTGGCCTGCACGGCCAGAACTCGGGCCTTCAACGTCGCCGGTAATTGCCCGCCGAACCACGCAGCCGCAGCCCCGAACAGCGCCAGAATCAGCACCCAAAGCAGCAGCGACCCTTCGTGGTTCCCCCACACGCCCGACACCTTGTAGAGCATCGGTTTGTCGGTGTGCGAATTCAGCACCACCAACTTCAGCGAAAAATCCGACGTCACAAAGGCGTAGGTCAGCGCCGCGAAGCTGAAGGCGACCAGCGCCACCTGCGCCGTGGCGGCGGGCGTGGCGACAGCCATCCACCCGCTCCATCCCTTCCAGGCCCCGATCAGGGGAACAAGGGTTTGAACGATGGCGACCGCAAAGGCCACGATCAGGGCGAAATGTCCAAGCTCTACGATCATGCCCTTCACTTACGCCAACCCCGCGACCGCGCCAATGGGGCGCGTCGCGGGGTCGCGGGAACAGACGGTCAATTCTGCGTCAGTCGCGCGCGGCCGCCCATTCGCCAAGCGCGGGGTTCACCTCAGCTACGGTCTCTTCATCCGCAGCGTGCCACGACGAATGCAACGCCGCTGGACGCGGGGTCGGCGGCACGCGGCGCACGTAATGCAGCTCCCGCGCGCCGAAATAGAACCCCACGATCGCGCCCAGCAACCACCAGAGCGGATCAGGTACGAAAGCCAGCCCCTCCATCCGGCGCGCGAACCCCGCCGGATCCACCATTGCGTAGACAAACAGGCCCAGAGTCCCCAACGCCAGCATTGGGCGCGGAAGGCGATTCAGGCCGTCCACGCACCGGTCGAACCAGCCCCGCGCTGGCATGTCGAATTCCTCGCTCAACTGCGCCAGTGCTGCCTGCTGTGCCGCATGTCCCATCCTTTGCCCCTCGGTGGCGTTGGGATGGAAAACCTCCGCGATACCCTGCGCCGCCCGGCCCAGCGTCTCCACCGCGCCCGACCCGGCGGTCAAACCCCGGATCAGGCCCATTTCGCGGTCCGCGCGCGATGCTCGGCCTCCGTCAGGTGAAATCTGGGCGCGATGAACTCCTCCGCGCGGGTAATCCAGCCGCCCTTCCCGCCATCCCGGCGTCGTGCGTATTTTCGCGACGATGGTCGCCCGTCGGCCAGCGCATAGTACCAGTTCCGACGCGCAATGCCGTAAGCATCGACTATATGATCCGGCGCTTCCTCAACCGCGGCACGCGCTGCGGCTGCCGTCTTCGGTCCGATCCGCCCGTCGATCGCCACGTTTTGCCCCATCCGCCGCAGCAGACGTTGCAGTATCCTCACCGCGTTCGACCCGGAATTCACCTGCATATCGAAAACCGTCGCCTGCAACGGCTCGGGCAGAACGTCGATGCGGACACGGTAGAAATAGTGTTCGACGAAAATATCGACGGCGCGGTCCCGTGTAAGCGCGCGCACGTCGCCCGTGCCAACGACCCCGTCCCCATCCAGATCAAGGCCCAGACCCTGCATCGTGTGGATCGTGACGCCATGATTGGTGGCCCCGCCCGGATCATCGGGGTCGTTCACATAGCCGCCCTCACGGGCGACGATTTCTTCTGCGATGGCACGAACCGACTGCATGGCCCGACCTCCCGTGCTCAGTTGCGTGAGCCTCGGAAGGTCGGGCGGAGCAGTTAACGAGTTATTTAGCCAACCGTCACTGCGTGCGCACCGCCGTCAGTTCGATATCCAGCTTGACCCCGAATCCGACGCTGGATTCGTCGGGATATGTCTCGCCCATTCCAAAGTCCCGCCGGTCCAGCGCGGCCTGCCCGGCCATTGTCGCCGTGTCGCCTTCGAACGCGAGCGTGAACGGTATCTGCAGTGCGACGTCCGCTCCACGCAGCGACAGTCGGCCATCGGCGATATATCCGTCGCCGTCCGGCCGGATAACGGCGGCATAGAGCGCCGTCGGGAATTGCCCGGCCGCAAGGAACTCCTCTCCTGTAGCCTGCCCCGTAACCGACCCCAGCGTCAGCGATCCGGTCGCGACCGAGACTTCGACCGTTCCGTTCGTACCATCCGCACGGGGGGTTTCGTCAAAGTCGATGTTTGCCTGCCAGTCCTTGAAACTTCCTGTCACCGGACTGCCCAGTTGCGTGACGGTGATCGACAGCGTCCCCTCCTCGACCGTCCAGTTCGAGTCGGCGGCTTCGGCGGCAACTGACGGCACGTCGGCCTGCGCCGATTCACTTGCACCGGCTTGCTCCTCGCCGGGGATCAGGAAGAGGCCCACGCTCAGCGTTAAGCCCCAGATCATCATCGCGCCGACAAATGGCAGTGCATGGCCACGGTCGCCCGCTAGGGCCCCCGGATCGGTGCCGTTCCACATCCGCGCGAAAGTCTGGTCCCGGTCGAGAACCGCATGCTTCATCGCACCCAATATGTGCAAAATCAGCGATCCGAGCAGCAATATGACAAAAACCGTATGCAGACCGAACAGCGTCTCGGACAGCTCTGCGCTCTTCGGGATACCGGGTAGTCCCTGGCCAAACGGCCACCATATCTCTGCGAATCCCGAGGACGCGGCGTGCGCCGTCCAACCCAGCAGCGGAACAAGCACCAGCGACGAATAGAGCATCCAATGCACGACAGCCGCGAGTTGCGCCTCCCAACCTTGGTGCAACGGGCGCGGACGCGGTTGCGACACGGCCCAGAGAATACGCCCCACCGCCACGAAGAAGACCGACACACCGATCGTCTTGTGGAACGAATAGACCCAGACCTTCTGCGCGAGTTCAGCATCGGTCCCGGTGCCAATTTCCTCGGCCACCTTGGACAGGACGAGGGCCGTTACAATCAAAAGCGCGATTGCCCAATGAAAAGCACGTTCGACCCAGCCATAGCTGGACGTCGTATTGGTTGCGTTGGTGTTGCGCGGCATTAAAAGCACCTTGTGTGTGATCGTATTGGTTACAGTCCTAAAAGCGGGCTGGCACATTGCCATCCCCGACCAGCGCACAAACACCGTGCAGGGTTCACATAACCCTGCCGCATAGCTAAACCGGCCTGATATTGAGGGGGAACACATGAGCAGAGCATTCGTCTTTCCGGGTCAGGGCGCGCAAGCCATCGGCATGGGCCGAGACCTTGCCGAGGCTTATCCAGCCGCGCGCGCCGTCTTTGAGGAAGTCGACAGCGCCCTTGGCGAGTCCCTTTCGAACCTCATCTGGTCGGGCGACGCCGACGAACTTACGCTGACCCGCAATGCGCAGCCCGCGCTGATGGCCACGTCCATCGCCGCCCTTCGCGCGCTGGAGGCCGAAGGAATCATCGTGTCCGAACACGCCGCCTATGTCGCGGGGCATTCGCTTGGGGAATACTCCGCGCTCGTCGCCGCCGGGTCCCTGACGATCGCCGACGCCGCGCGGCTGCTTCGTATACGCGGCGAAGCGATGCAAAGCGCCGTTCCGGTTGGCGTGGGCGCGATGGCCGCCCTGCTGGGCCTCGGGTTCGAGGATGCCAAGGAGGTCGCCGAGGAAGCCGCACAGGGTCAGGTCTGCCAGGCCGCCAACGACAACGATCCGGGTCAGGTGGTCGTCTCGGGGCACAAGGAAGCCGTTGACCGCGCGCTGGAAATTGCCAAGGCAAAGGGGGCCAAGCGCGCGATGCTGCTCCCTGTATCTGCGCCGTTTCATTGCGACCTGATGAAACCCGCCGCGCGGGTCATGGCCGAGGCGCTGGACGATGTAGAGATCGAGGCACCGAGCGTGCCCGTCATTGCCAACGTCACGGCCAGTCCGGTCAACGATAGCAAACTGATCAGATCCCTGCTGGTCGACCAGATCACCGGCTCCGTCCGCTGGCGCGAGAGCGTGGGCCGCATGGTTGAACTGGGCGTGACCGAAATCTGGGAGATCGGCGCGGGCAAGGCCTTGTCCGGCATGATCCGCCGTATCGAAAAATCCATCGCGACCCGGTCCGTTGGAACTGCCGCCGATGTCGTGGCCGCGAAAGAAGAACTTTAAGAAAGGTCCGCAGATGTTTGATCTGAATGGGAAATGCGCGCTTGTCACCGGCGCGTCTGGGGGCATCGGTGCGGAAATCGCGCGCGCCCTTCACGCGCAGGGCGCAACCGTGGGCCTGTCGGGCACGCGCGAGGATCCGTTGAATACGCTTGCGGCCGAATTGGGCGACCGCGCGCATGTCCTGCCCTGCAACCTGGGTGACGCCGAAGCCGTCAACGCCCTGCCCAAGCAGGCGGCCGAGGCGATGGGCAGTGTCGATATACTGATCAACAATGCCGGCATTACCCGCGACAACCTGTTTATGCGCATGTCCGAGGATGAATGGGCCGAGGTCATCAACGTCAACCTGACATCCGCCTTCCGCCTGTCCAAGGGTGTGCTCCGCGGCATGATGAAAGCGCGCTGGGGCCGGATCATCAACATCAGTTCGATCGTCGGTGCGACAGGGAATCCCGGTCAGGCAAACTACGCCGCCTCCAAGGCGGGCATGGTCGGCATGGGCAAATCGCTCGCCCACGAGGTGGCCAGCCGCAACATCACGGTCAACACGGTTGCCCCCGGTTTCATCGCAACGCCGATGACGGACAAGCTGACCGACGACCAGAAAGACAAGATAAACAACCAGATTCCCGCCGGTCGTATGGGGACAGCCGGTGAAATCGCCGCCGCCTGTGCCTATCTTGCGTCGAACGAAGCCGCCTACGTCACGGGGGCCACGATCCACGTGAACGGAGGCATGGCAATGCTTTGACCGCGACCGGACAAAAGATTTGCCATCCAAGTCGCCCGTGATATAGGCGGCACACCTATTCGGGGGGGACCCCGCAGCCCGGACGATCGGGCAACCCGGCATGGGGTCACGGTCATGCACATTCGCCCCCAGGGGCCACGAGATGAGGTAGAGATATGAGCGACATCGAGGACCGCGTCCGCAAGAAAGTCGTCGAACACCTGGGCGTCGAAGAAGACAAGGTGACCGAGAACGCGTCATTCATTGACGATCTTGGTGCCGACTCGCTGGACACAGTCGAGCTGGTCATGGCATTCGAGGAAGAGTTCGGGATCGAAATCCCTGACGATGCCGCCGAGTCGATCCAGACGTTTGGTGACGCCGTCAGCTTCATCAAAGGCAACTCCTGATCCATTTTCGGATCGAGGATTGCAGAGGCACCCCACGGGGTGCCTTTTTGCATGTGCGCACAAGTGATAGGCTCCGCGAGAACACGAGGCACGAGACATGAGCGTCGGCATCTTTGACAGTGGACTGGGCGGACTGACCATCTGGGATGCGGTGACCCGCGCGCGCCCGGATCTTGCGGTGACCTATTATGGCGACAATGCCCACGCGCCTTACGGCGTGCGGACAATGGACAACATCCACGACCTGACGCAGGCAGCCGTTCACGACATGTGGGACAAAGGCTGCGACTTGGTGGTTTTGGCCTGCAACACCGCCTCCGCCGCCGCCCTGCGCCGGATGCAGGAGGCAGGCGTGCCCGAAGGCAAACGGGTGCTTGGCGTGTTTGTCCCCCTGATCGAGGCACTGACCGAACGCAACTGGGGCGACAATTCCCCGCCGCGCGAAGTCGCGATCAGCCAGGTGGCCCTGTTCGCCACGCCCGCCACCGTTGCAAGCCGCGCGTTTCAGCGGGAGCTGGCCTTCCGCGCGATCGGCGTCGATGTCGAAGCGCAGGCCTGCGCCGGCGTGGTCGACGCGATCGAGGACGGCGATATGATCCTGGCCGAGGCGATGGTTCGCAGCCATGTTGACGCGCTCAAACGCAAGATGCCCACGCCACAGGCTGCGATCCTGGGCTGCACGCATTATCCAATCGTGCAGGACGCCTTTCAGAGGGCCCTTGGCGAAGACGTGACCGTCTTCAGCCAGGCGGACGTTGTCGCGGCGAGTTTGAACGACTACCTGTCCCGTAGGCCCGAGATGGAGCGGGGTGGCCAGTCGCGCATGTTCACGACAGGCGACCCGGAACTGGTCTCGGCCCGCGCGACGCAATTCCTGCGCCGCCCCCTGACGTTCGAGGCTGCGTAGATGAGATCGCTCAAGAAAACCCGCCGGATACAGGTTCTCGCCTTGGCGGCCGTTGCCCTTGCCGGGTCGACCGCCCTGATGATCTATGCCTCGCAGGACAGCTTCAACTTCTTCCGCGCGCCAAGCGAAATCGCCGCGAACCCGCCCCCCGCGAACGAGGTTTTCCGCATCGGTGGCCTGGTCGAGGAAGGCAGCTTGGTGCGCGGCGAAGGTACCGAGATCACATTTCGGGTGACCGACGGCGGTGCTTCGATCCCTGTCAGCTATACCGGCGTACTGCCCGACCTGTTCGGGGAAGGTGAAGGGATGGTCGGCACGGGTCGCTTTGACGGACAGGCCTTTCAAGCGACTGAAATCCTCGCCCGCCATGATGAGACTTACATGCCCAAGGAAGTGATCGAGGCACTCAAGGAACAGGGCACCTACGTCGATCCGGATGCGACCCCCGAGAGCTGACGGGAATGCAATCAGACACTTTGCGCGCTGCGACATGGATGGTCGGCAGCGTCCTGAGCTTCACCTCCATGGCCGTCGCGGGCCGCGCCGTCAGCACCTCGCTCGATACGTTCGAGATCATGCTCTACCGCTCCTGTGTGGGGATATTGGTCGTGCTGACACTGGCCTTCTCGACGGGCAAGTGGCGTCAGATCACGACGCGCAACCTGCCGATGCAGGTCCTGCGCAACATGACCCACTTCACCGGCCAGAACCTTTGGTTCCTGGCGATCACGCTGGCCCCGCTGGCGCAGGTCTTCGCGCTTGAATTCACATCACCGCTCTGGGTTCTCGTGCTCGCACCCCTGATACTTGGCGAGACGGTGCGCCGTGTCCAGCTGGCCGTGGCCGCCGTCGGCTTCGCCGGGGTCGTTCTGGTGGCCCAGCCTTTTTCCGGGACGATGTCGATCGGGTTGCTTTGGGCCGCGCTGGCTGCAGTATTCTTCGCCCTGACCAACCTTTTGACACGCCGCCTGACGCGTAACGAGACGGTGACGGGCATCCTGTTCTGGCTGACGTCCCTCCAATTGCTTTTCGGGCTGATCACCGCAGGCTACGACGGCGACATCGCACTGCCCACGACGACGACCGCGCCCTGGGTCATCCTGATTGGTCTGGCCGGTCTTTGTGCGCATTGGTGCCTGACGAACGCGCTCCGCCTTGCCCCGGCGTCGACGGTGATGCCCATCGACTTCGTTCGCCTACCGCTCATCGCTATGATCGGGGCGGTATTCTTTGCCGAGGCGTTGGAGCCGATGGTCCTGCTTGGCGGGGGAATCGTTTTCGCGGCGGCATGGGCCAATCTGCGGCTGTCCCGTCGCGCCTGATGCCTTTGTACGTGAAAAAATGTTGCATTACGGTCATATTTCTTGGCCTGACGTATGGTCATTATTCCGTGACGTAGGGTCAGATTTGACCAGATGCTACATGCCAATAAACGTCCACTCCAGCACGCGGTTGTCGATCTGAGGAGGTTCGATCGTCGCCGCACATCGCCCCGCGAACCGGGGTCGTTCCAGGGAAGAGGACACCAAGATGAACCGTTTCACTCTCGCCGTCGTGGCTACGATCGCAGGCAGCGGGACCGCCATGGCCGGCGGCCTCGACCGCTCGGGTCAGAACATCGACATCATTTTTGAAACCGGCACGGTCGCCGAGCTTAGCTTCGGCTATGTCAGCCCGTCGGTCGATGGCGTTGATCAAGCCGGCGTGGCCACCGGTGAAGTCGCAGACAGCTTTATTCAGGGAAGCCTGGCCTATAAACAGCAGATCAACGATCAGCTGTCCTTCGCGATTATCGTAGATCAGCCCTATGGTGCGGACATCCAGTACTCGGCGGCCAGTCCGGTTCTGGGCGGCACCTCCGCGCTGGTGAACACGACTTCCGTGACGGGCATGCTTCGCTACAAGCTGAACGATCGCTTCAGCGTGCATGGTGGCATGCGTGCACAGACCTTGGCTGCCAAGGTGACGCTTGATGGTTTGGCTTATGGGGGACCATTTCCGGTTGGCCGCAGCGGCTACTCACCGAACTTCGAGAAAGATCTATCCTACGGTTACCAAGTCGGCGCAGCCTACGAGATCCCCGAGATCGCCTTACGGCTGGCAGTGACGTATTTCTCCGAAATCGACCACGACCTGCGCACCACCGAAAACTTCGCGGCCGGCGTTACAAATACGCCGGTGACGACACCCCAAGCCATCAACATCTCGTTCCAGACAGGCATTGCCAAGGACACGCTGGCCTTTGCGTCGTTCCGTTACGCCGACTACACGGTGACGAAGGTGCGCCCGCGCCTCCTCGGCGGGACGAGCCTGACTGATATCGACACCGCACGGGACTACACGATCGGCGTGGGTCGCCGTTTCAACGATCAGTTTTCGGGCGCTGTCTCCCTGAACTATTCGCATGGTGGTCCTGATGATCTCGTATCGCCACTGGGTCCGACCGATGGCCGCTATGGCATCACCTTGTCCGGCAGCTATCAGGTGACGGACGCGGTCAAGATTTCGGGCGGCATCAACTACTCCCGCTTGGGCGACGCCCGTCCCAAAACCAACCCGCCCAATGTCGCCCGAGCGAACTTCGACGGCAACTCGCTTATCGGCGTGGGCTTCAAGATCGGCTATCGCTTCTGATCCACGTGTGATCCAAGTTTGACGCCCCGCCCTCACCGGCGGGGCGTTTTTCGTATGCACAACTTCCGGGTGGCCCCGTCACACGCTGCGGTCTAACGGTGCGCCTATGAGCACACGCGACATCCCCAACCGCGCCTGGGTCGCACTGGCGCTTCTGGCCTTGATCTGGGGCGGCAGCTTCCTTGCGATCCGCACCGCGCTGGACGAAATCTCTTTCGTGACTTCGGTCGCCTACCGCGTCGGCATTGCGGCACTGGTCCTCTGGGGCTGGGTGGCGATGCGGCGTCTTGCGGTGCCGCGTGATCCGCGCATCTGGGGCGCGTTGCTGGTGATGGGTATCCTCAACAACGCCTTGCCGTTCAGCCTGATGGCCTGGGGTCAGTTGCACATCGAAACCGGGCTGACCTCCATCCTCAACGCGGGCACGGCGGTGTTCGGCGTTCTGGTCGCGGCCCTCTTGTTGGCGGATGAACGGCTAACCAGACGGCGCGCGGTCGGCGTCGGCCTTGGGTTTTTCGGCGTCGCGACGGCGATCGGTCTTGAAAACCTGACGGCATTGGACCTTCGCTCCGCCGCGCAACTGGCCGTCGTGGCCGGAACGGTTTTCTATGCGCTGGCCGGAGTTTGGGGGCGGGTGAAACTACAGGGGTTGGACCCCGAGGTTTCGGCCGCCGGCATGCTCACCGGCTCCAGCCTGTTGATGATCCCCGCAGCGCTCCTGGTTGACGGACCGGTCCTGCCGCACGATCCGGCGACATGGCTTGCAATCGGCTATTACGCGGTCGCGGCGACGGCCATTGCCTATCTTCTGTATTTCCGTGTTCTTGCTATGGCGGGCAGCGGGAACACCATGCTTAGCACGCTTTTGGTGGCCCCTGTTGCCATCCTTCTGGGGGCTTGGGTGCGCGATGAGGTTCTGTCGCCCAACGTCTATTTGGGGTTTGCCCTGCTCGCCTGTGGCCTTGGCATTATGGACGGGCGCATATTGCGCGTCTTCCGCCGGAGCGTTACGCCCGGTCCATGATCTACGACACCCCAGACGCCTGGAACCAGGCCACCGCCAAGCGCATTTCCCTGTTCGGCATGTCCGGCCTCGGAAAAACGCATATCAGCCAGATCCTGCGCGGCTCGGGCGACTGGTTTCACTTTTCCATCGATTACCGTATCGGCACAGGATACTTGGGCGAACATATCAACGACAACTTGAAGCGTCATGCCATGAGGCAACCCTTCCTGGCGCAACTTCTTCGGACCGATAGCATTTACATCGGACCGAACATGACGTTCGAAAACCTCAGCCCGCTGTCGACTTTCCTGGGCCAGCCCGGTGCCACGTCCAAGGGCGGCCTGCCGTTCGAGGAATACGCCCGCCGGCAGGAGTTGCACCACCGGGCCGAGGTCAATGCCCTGCTTGACACGCCGCATTTCATCGAGCGCGCGCGCGAAATCTACGGCTATGACAACTTTGTCTGCGACACCGGTGGCTCCATCTGCGAAGTGGTCGACCCCGACAACCCCGAGGACCAAGTGATGGCCACGCTGGCCGCCAACACCCTGCCCGTCTGGATCGAAGGCACGCCCGATCACGTCGAGACCCTGGTCGCGCGCTTTGCCAAGGCCCCCAAGCCCATGTGCTACCGCCCCGAGTTCCTGAATGCGAAATGGGAAACCCACGGGGGCGACGACGTGGACCCGAATGAATTCGCCACCGCCACATATCGCGACGCGATTACGGCACGTCATCCGCGCTATGCCGCGATGGCGCGCAACTGGGGCATAACCGTACAGGCCGTCGACGTCGCCACCGTGCGCGATGCCAGCGATGTGATGGCGCTGATCTCAGAAGGCATTGGCAAAGCCGCCCGCAAGGCCTAATTCACGCGTCTGCTCAAAGCCGGAAACCGTAATGCCCATCACCTTACCCCGCGACCTGCCCGCCTATGACGTTCTTGACGGCGAAGGAGTCATGGTGCTGTCCGAGGATCAGGCCCACCGGCAGGACATCCGCCCGCTTCGCATCGGCCTGCTGAACCTGATGCCGATGAAGATCACGACCGAGACACAGTTTGCCCGACTGATCGGTGCCACACCGCTCCAGATCGATCTGACGCTGATCCGCATGACCGAGCATCAATCGCGCCACACCAGCCCGATCCACATGGATGCCTTCTACCGCCCGTTTCAGGACGTGAAAGACCAGAAGTTCGACGGCTTCATCATCACAGGGTCCCCCATCGAGCATTTGCCGTTCTCGGAGGTCACCTATTGGGACGAACTGCGCGAGATCATGGATTGGACGCAGACCAACGTGCACTCCACTTTCGGCGTCTGCTGGGGCGGGATGGCGATGGCGTGGCATTTCCACGGGGTCGAGAAGCACCTGTTGGATCACAAGCATTTCGGCTGCTTCAAGGTCCAGAACGAGGATCCTGCATCCCCATACCTGCGCGGATTTTCGGACGAATGCGTCATCCCGGTATCGCGCTGGACCGAGGTCCGCCGTGACGCGGTTGAAGCGGCGGGCATGAAGGTCCTGCTCGGGTCCGAGGAAACAGGGCCCTGCCTGATCGAAGACGGCGCGCACCGCGCAATCCATATCTTCAACCACTTCGAATACGACAGCGATACGCTTCAAAAGGAATACGAGCGTGACATCGCGAGCGGCACGCCCGTCAACGTGCCTGGTTACTACTACCCCGGTGACGATCCCAGTCGGAAACCGCTCAACCGGTGGAGAAGTCACGCGCACCTCCTATATGGTAACTGGATCAACCAGATATATCAGACAACGCATTATGATCTCTCGCAGATTGGCCGCTAGGGGCGGGCTGGCCTCCATAATCGCCGCCCTTGGTGGGAACGCCATCGAAAGGCGGGTCGCCGCCCGCGAGGCGGAGTTTGAAGCGGCATATCCCCCGGAAGGCGAAATCCTGGATGTGGACGGCGTGCCGGTTCACGCCGTCATTCGTGGCACCGGCCCCGACCTTGTGATGCTGCACGGGGCGTCGGGAAATTCCCGCGAATTCACGTTCGACCTGATGGGCCGCCTGTCCGATCGCTATCGCTGCATCGCCTTCGATCGGCCCGGTCTCGGCTATACCGGCCATACCCACCCGAAATACGCGACACCCTTCACCAGCGCTTCTGAAAGCCCGGCAGAGCAGGCAGCATTGCTGGCCCGCGCCCATGCCGAGATCGCTGAAAGCACGCCGCTCGTCCTCGGGCACAGTTTCGGCGGAACCATCGCGCTGGCCTGGGGGCTGGATCACCCGGCGCGCGCGCTGGTCCTGTTGAGTGCTGCATCGAACACATGGAAAGGCGGTCTTGGCCCTCTGTATGCAGTCAATGCCTCCGCCCCCGGCGGGGCGTTGGCGGTGCCCTTACTGACAGCGACCGTCGGTCAGGACCGCCTGCGCGCGATCACCAAGGCCATCTTCGCACCCGACCCCATGCCCGAGGGGTATTTTGATCATGTCGGCGGTCAGTTGACCTTGCGTCGCGACTCCCTGCGGTCGAACGCACGGCAGGTGAACGGGCTGAAGCCGCACATCATCGAAATGGAAAAACGCTATTCCACGCTGACCCTTCCGATCGAGATGATCCACGGCACCGACGACACCATCGTACCCGCTGACATCCATGCCCGTGTTCTGATCGACATGATCCCCAATGGCTGTCTGACCATGCTGAATGGCGTGGGACATATGCCCCATCACGTCGATCCGGAGGCGACCATAGCCGCCGTCGACCGCGCGGCCGCCCGTGCCGAATGACTACGATCGCTTGATGGGTCAGGCAATTTGGGCAATGCCTGCTGAGATGTATCGTCTCCAAGCAGAGGCGTTTGCGCCGCCTGAGTTGTCCGTGTGCACCGTTGTCGGTCACGGCGCGCGCCGCGCCCGTTGACGCGCCACCCCCAGCCTGCGCAAGTCGTGGCCAACAGGAGAGACCGATGCCCAAACCCTTTGACGCCGCCATCACCCGGTTCTTCGAGGACGAGGCCCCTCAGGGTATTCGCGACCTGATCGAAGAGGGCGGCAAGAAGGACATACTGGCCGAGGGCTATCCCTATGACAAACGGATGGACCGGGACACCTACGAGGCGGAGCTGGACGCGCTCCAGATCGAACTGGTCAAGTGCCAGTCTTGGGTTCACGGGACCGGCGCGCGCATCGCCGTGGTCTTCGAGGGTCGCGACGCCGCTGGCAAGGGCGGCACGATCAAGCGCTTCCGCGAGAACCTGAACCCCCGCATCGCCCACACGGTCGCCCTGTCAAAACCGACAGAGACCGAGGCCGGGCAATGGTATTTCCAGCGCTACGTGCAGCACCTGCCGACTGCCGGAACGATGACGCTATTTGATCGGTCCTGGTACAATCGTGCGGTGGTCGAACATGTATTCGGCTTCTGCACCCCCGAGCAGCGAGAGACGTTCTTCGGCCAATTGCCCGCGTTCGAGCAGATGCTGGTCGATGAAGGCATCACCTTCGTGAAGCTTTGGCTGAATGTCGGTCGCGCCGAGCAATTGCGCCGCTTCCTTGCGCGGGAAGACGACCCGCTCAAGCAATGGAAGCTTTCGATGATCGACGTGAAGGGCTTGGCCAAATGGGACACCTATACGGACGCGATTTCCGAAACCTTTGCGCGCAGCCATACGGGGTTTGCCCCCTGGACCGTTGTCCGCTCGGACGACAAGCGACGCGCCCGCCTCAACGCCATCCGCAGCGTTCTGGCGCAGGTGGATTATGCCGGTCGCGATGATGCCGTACTGAAGATCGACGCCAAGATCGCCGGCGGCCCCGAGTTGTGGTTGGCCGGTGCCTAAGCGCGGCTACCATCATGGGAACCTGAGGCAGGCGCTTGTCGATGCTACCCTCTCGCTCATCACCGAGAAGGGACCGACGGGTTTCACCCTGTCCGAGGCCGCGAAGCAGGCTGGGGTGACCCCCGCCGCCGTGTATCGTCACTTCGAAGGGCGTGAACAGCTCATCATCGAATGCGCCCTTCAGGGTCACGCGATCTTCGGTGACCTGATGGAATTCGCCTATCGCGACGGACAGCCCTCCGCCTTGGCTGCGTTCGGAGCAACGGGCCGCGCCTACCTGGCGTTTGCGCGCAAGTATCCCGGCCACTACATGGCGATGTTCGAATCCGGCCTGTCGCGCCACGCGACCCCCGAACTTAGCCGCGCGGTCGGACGCTCCCGCGGGATTCTGGAGAAGGCCGCCGAAGACCTGTCGCAACACATTCCGGCCGACCGGCGGCCCCCGGCAACGATGTTTGCCTCGCATATCTGGGCAATGTCACATGGCGTGGTGGAGCTGTTCGCGCGGGGCAATCCCGGCGGCAACACGCCGTTCCCACCCGAGGACCTGCTGGAATCCGGCATCGGCATCTACCTGCGCGGCCTGGGTTTGATCGAGCCCGATTCCTGAATCGCGCCCTGACGGGGTCTTTGCCCACGCACCCCCAGAGTGTTTCCGAAACGGAGAAGGAGGGAATTGTTACAATTTCCCCCT
>NZ_FNPX01000008.1 GCF_900107415.1 Jannaschia faecimaris | reverse complement strand
CCGCAGCATCCGCTCCTCCTCCGAAAGCTGATCCTCCAGACGGAACGCATCCGCCCAGTCAAATCGCGCAAGGTCAGGCCCGTGGCCCGTGGCGTGGGTGTCTTTGGGCATGTCTCTCTCCTCAGGTCAGGCGGTCGGCGAAGACCGACGCGAGCGTGTGTTTCAGTATCTTGCCCGACGGGGCCGCCGGCAGCGTGGCCGCGGCGATGATCCGCGCGGGACGTTTGTACGCCGTCAGCCGCGCGGCGGCAAAGGCGCGCAGTGCATCAAGGTCGAGCGTGTCCGGATCGGCGCATTGCACGAAGGCCAGCACCTCCTCGTCTCCACCCGGCAGCATGCGCCCGATCACCGCGCATTGCACGACCTGCGGGTGGTCGTTGAAGGCCGCCTCCACCTCGGGCGGGTAAACGTTGAAGCCGCCCCGAATGATCAGTTCCTTGGCGCGCCCGACGATATGCAGAAACCCGTCCCCGTCGATACGACCGAGATCGCCCGTGCGCAGCCAGCCGTCAGGGCCAAGCACCTCTGCCGTGGCCTCCGGGTTGCGGTAGTAGCCCGCCATCACATGCGGGCCACGGGTCAGTACTTCGCCCACGGTCGCATCGGCACTGTCGCCGATGGCAGTGTCGAGCATGATCTCGACCCCCGGCAGCGGCGGGCCGCAGCTCACGTCGGGGGTGCCGAATGGGTTTTTCGTGGCACAAATTCCGGCGGTCGTCTCGGTCATGCCGTAGCCGTTCTGCAAGGCCAGCCCGTAGAACGCCTCGGCCTTGCGCTTCCACGCCATGTCGAGCGGTGCGCCACCCGAGCTGACGTAGTGCAGCGGCACGTCGCGCAGCCCGTCGAGACCGTTCTCGGCCACGTAGCTCATCAGCAAGGCGTGCATCTGCGGCACGCCGGGAAAGACGGTCGCCCCAGCCTTCAGCGCCTCGTAAAGACGATCCGGTCGGAACCGCGCTTCGAACTGGATAGCGGCCCCTCTGGTGCTGGCCGCCATCAGCATCGACGCCAAACCAAAGACATGCGTCATCGGAAGCGCGCCGTAGATCAGGTCGTGCGCTTCGATATCGCGCAACTCGGCGGAAGTCTTGCCAGCGAATATCAGATTGCCATGGGTTAGCATCACCCCCTTCGGCGCACCCGTCGTCCCGGTGGTATAGAGGATGACGGCGGTTTCGAGCGTCGCCCCCTCCCCCAAGCCCGGGCGCGCGGGCGTCAGGGCGATGGTGCCGAATTCGGTCGCGTGCGGCGTGGCCCCCACAGCCCCCGCATGCCGCGTCGCCTCCGGTGAGATGTCGGTGGTGCAGGCGATCAGCCGTGGGGTGGCGTGCTCGACGATACGGGTCATCTCCGCGTCGGTCATCCGCGCGTTGACCGGCACCGCCACCCCGCCCGCGCGGCTGGCGGCAAAAATCAAAACAGAGGTGGCATGGCAATTTTCAGCCACGACCAGCAGACGGTCCCCTGGCAGGAACCCCGCGCCGACGAGAAGGTCCGCCGCCGTTTCGATTGCGCGCTGATGGGCGGCGTAGGTGACCGCGCGCCCATCAACGTCTCGCACGGCAAAGGCGTCGGGCGTTCTGTCCGCGGCGCGTTCGATCAGATGGTGGATTCTTGTCATTCGCTGACCGCCTCCCCGCGGTGTTGCGGTCGCAGACGGGATAGGGCGGCCATCGCTTCTGCCTCGATCCTCGCCACAATATCGGCCATTGGGGCAACAGCATCCGTCAGACCCAGTGATTGGCCCGCCGACAGCATACCGCGCGACACGTCCCCCGTCTCATAGGCCTTGCGACCGATCGCGCCGGAGACCAGCGGCATCAGGGCTTCGATCCCGACGTCCGGATCGCTCCTCTCCATCTGCGCGACCTGCCGCGATGTCTCATTCGCCAATGTACGGATTGTGTTGCGCACCGACCCCATGGACAGTTGGGTGTCCCTCTCGGTCGCCCGGACCAACGCGTCCTTGTAGTCGCGGTGGGCGTTCAACTCCTCCGCCACCAACAGGCGCGTCCCCATCACGACGCCCGACGCACCGCAGGCCAGCGCGCCGATCATCTGGCTGCCGGTTCCGATGCCGCCACCGATCAGGAAGGGAATGGTCAGGTCGCGCTCGGCCAAGGCCTGGTTCACGACGGTGCCCACCATGTCCATGCCGGGATGCCCGCCGCATTCCGCCCCGACGATCGAGACCATGTCCACGCCCACCGCCTGCGCCTTACGGGCAAATCGGACCGAAGGCACCTTGTGCAGGACATGGATACCCGCGTCGTGGAGCATGGGCAGAAATGCCTCGGGGTTTCGGCCCGATGTCTCGACGAACCGCACGCCTTCGCCCGCGATGATACGGAAGGTCTCGGCAATCGTCTCGCCTTCTACCAGCTTGGGCAGCATGGAAACGTTGACGCCGAAAGGCCGGTCGCCACAGGTCGCGCGGGCGCGGGCGATCTCGGCCTCAAGTGCGCCCGGCTCCTTGAAGCTGGCCGCAGTGAGGAACCCGATGATACCCGCGCGGGCACAGGCCGCGACATAATCGGCATCCGACAGCCACATGAGCCCACCAGCCACGATGGGCAGGCGGGTGCCATAGGTTCGTGTGACGGCCGTATCGAAAACGGGATCGGTCATGCCGTACTCCGCAGCTTGGCAAAGTTCGGTCGGCGTTTTTCAAGAAAGGCTCCGATCCCTTCCGCGGCTTCCGGCGCGGCCACACTGTCGGCGATCCCGTCGCATTCGCGGTCCAACTGGCTGGCGACGTCGCTGTCATAGGCAGCGGTGACCAGTGCCTTGATCCGCGCTTGCGCTTCGGTTGGCCCAGCCGACAGTTGGTCGGCCAACACGAGGGCCGCGGGCAAGACGGCATCCGCATCTTCAAGTTGCGAAACCACGCCCAGATCGAACAGGCGCGTCGCGTCAACTTTCTCACCCAGCAGAGCCATGCGCATCAACATCGCGCGGGGCACCAGCCGGGCCAGGTTCGCCGTCAGCCCGCCATCTGGCGTCAGCCCCGCCTTGACGTAGGCCGCCGAGAAGGTTGCGGCGCGGTCGGCCACGATCATGTCGCAGGCAAAGGCAAGGGACGCACCCGCCCCCGCAGCCCCCCCTTCAACCGCAGCGACTACTGGCACCGGACAGGCCATCACGCCCCGGATCAGGTCGTGCAATGCCTCGACGCGGGCAAGACGCTGGTCGCGCGGCAGATCCCGGCGCGTCGCGATCTGTGTCAGGTCGCCGCCCGCACAGAAGTAATTCCCTTCACCGTGTAGGATGATTGACGTGATGCGTGGTTCTTCCGCCAGCATCAACGCACGGTGCAGCGTTTCGTAGTATTCGGGAGTCAGCGCATTGCGCCGGGCCCCGTTCATCGCGGTCACGATCAGGCGGTCGCCGAGATCGTCCAGACGGGCAAGAGTCATGCGCCCTCCTTCAGGCGATGCGACGGCACCTTGCGGAACACGCCCGTCGCAGTGGCGATCAACGTGCCGTCTTCAGCCTCCAGCACCCCATCAATGAAGACGGTCGACCGCCCTCCGCCCGTCTTGCGGCCGGTCGCGACAATCGTCTGACCCGGAAATCCGGGGGACAGGAAGTTCACCGTCATTGAGATCGTCAGGAACGGAGATTTTCCAGTCTCGTCCGCTGTCAGGCTGGCCGTTGCCCCCATCGCATTGTCCAGGATGGAGGTCGTGATACCCCCGTGCAGCACGCCGTGGCGATTGGTATGATCGGCGGTGATCGCCATGTGGCACCGAGCGGAGCCGCCATGGCCGCCCCGCACATCCAAGACGTAGCCCAGCAGGCGCTGCGTGCCCGTCTCTCCCCGGATGAGACCGGGGCCATCTGCCGGCAGACCGCTCATGCGGCGCGCAGCGTGATGAAGCGCTCCAGATGCCAAAGCGCATCGCCGAAACGATGGTCAACCATCGTCAGACGCTTGGCGAGGTGGCCGAGGTCGTATTCCTCAGTCACGCCGATGCCGCCGTGCATCTGGATCGATTCCTCGACCACCAGCTTGGCGACGGTGCCGATCAGGTTCTTGGTTGCGTGCAGGTGCAGGTCGCGGTCGGGCGTGTCGATGTTTCCCGCCAGATTGATGACCGCCGACCGAGCCTGCTCGATCTCGATCAGGACATCGGCCATGCGGTGCTGCAGCACCTGGAACTTGCCGATGGGCTGCCCGAACTGCTTGCGTGTCCTCAGATAGTCCGTCGTCAGACGCCGGATCGCCTCCATCAAACCCAACGCCTCGGCGCAGATGGCCAGGGTCGCACGCGCCTGCGCCGCTGCCAGCATCGGATACGCATGACCCGCATCGCCCAACAGCGCGTCGGCGGGAAACTTGATGCCGTCCAACGCAATCTCGGACGCCATCCCACCGCCCACGAGCGGATAGGGCAGAAGGTTCAGCGCCTCCGCCGGGACGATGAAAAGGCTGATCCCATCCGGGTCGCCCGTGGTGCCATCGGTGCGCGCCGAAATGATGATGCGATCCGCGCCGGGCGCGTTGACCACGACGGCCTTGCGGCCCGACAGGGTCCAACCGTCACCGTCCTTGGTTGCCGTTGTGGCAACGCGGGCAAGGTCGTAACGGCTGCCCGGCTCGGTATGGGCCAGCGCAAGCTGCAATGTGCCACCGATGACCTCCTCCAGCAGATCATCGCGCCCGGCGGCGGCCAGAAGCCCGCCCCCCAGAACCCCCGTATCAATCAGCGGGTCAATGGCCCCAACGCGGCCCAGCTCTTCGAACATGAGTGCGAGATCGAAGCCCGTGCCACCAAAGCCGCCCTGATCTTCAGGGAACAGCGCGCCGATAACGCCCATCTCGGCCAACCCGGACCAGATCTCCGCGTCAAAGCCAGCGGTCGCGCCCATCGCCGCCCGGCGGGTTGCGGGGGTATAGGTATCAGTCAGGAAACGGCGCAGGCCGTCCTGCAACATACGGCCTTCATCCGAGAGGTCGAAATTCATGTCACAGCTCCAACATGGTCTTGGCGATGATCGTCCGCTGCACTTCGTTCGATCCGCCATAGATCGAGAGCTTGCGATTGTTCAGATAGGCTCCGGTGGCCTTGGCGGCATAGTCTGGTCCGATAGGAGCCTCGTTCGCGCCCTCCACCGCCTCCGACTGGAATGGCATGGCATAGGGGCCGACGGCGGTGCGGGTCAGGGCGTTGATCTCCTGCCGAATGATTGTGCCTTTGACCTTGAGCATCGACGATTCCGCGCCCGGTGCCTGCCCCGCGGCGGCGGCGGATACGACGCGCAGGTTGGTTGTCGCCATCGCCATCAGGTCGATCTCGATACGGGCGACGCGGGCGGCGAAATGCGGGTTCTCGATCAGCTTGCGGTCGCCGTCGGTTTCAGCGCGCGCAATACGCTTGAGGCTGTCCAGACCGGCGCTGGCAAAACCTACGCCGGCGATGTTCGTCCGCTCATGGGTCAGCAGGTACTTGGCATAGGTCCAGCCCTTGTTCTCCTCGCCCACCAGGTTTTCCACCGGCACGTGCACGTCCGAGAACCAGACCTCGTTCACCTCCGCGCTGCCGTCGATCAGGACGATCGGGCGGACTTCGATGCCGGGTGTGTCCATGTCGATCAGCAGGAAGCTGATGCCCTCCTGCGGCTTCCCTTCCTTGGAAGTCCGGACCAAGCAAAAGATCATGTTCGCGTACTGGCCCAACGTGGTCCATGTCTTCTGACCGTTGACGACGTAGTGGTCCCCGTCACGCACCGCTTCGCACCGCAAGCTTGCCAGATCCGACCCCGCCCCCGGCTCGGAATAGCCCTGGCACCACCAATCGTCCCCGTTCAGGATGCGTGGAAGGTAGTGGTCCTGCTGCGCCTTCGATCCGAATTTCTGCAACACCGGTCCCAGCATGGCTACGCCGAAGGGCACGATGCGGGGCGCACCGGCGCGGGTCATTTCCATCTCAAGAATGTGGCGCTGCACGGCGTCGAACCCGGCCCCGCCGAAGTCCTTGGGCCAGTTGCCCGCAAGCCAGCCCTTTTCGTTCAGGATCGCGTGCCATTCCTCGTGATCGGCCTTGGTCAGCGCGCGGGTGCCGCGCCCCTTTTCAGTCAGACGCTCCGGCAGGTTTGCATCCAGAAAGGCCCGGACTTCGTCGCGGAACGCTTTCTGGTCGTCGGTATAGTCGAGGTTCATTGCAGGTCTCCTCAGAAAATCTCAAAAAGGCCTGCGGCCCCTTGGCCGCCGCCGATGCACATGGTCACGACACCCAGCTTCGCACCCCGCCGATGGCCTTCGACCATCAGGTGCGACGTCATTCGCGCGCCCGTCATACCGAAAGGGTGCCCCACGGCGATGGAGCCGCCGTCGACGTTGCAAATCGACGGGTCGATCCCCAGCGTATCGCGGCAGTAGAGTGCTTGGGAGGCGAAGGCCTCGTTCAGCTCCCAAAGGTCGATATCCTCAATCTTGAGGCCATGGCGTTCCAGCAGGCGCGGCACGGCAAAGACCGGGCCGATACCCATCTCGTCGGGATGGCAACCCGCCACGGCAAAGCCCCGGAATGCCCCCAGCGGCGTCAAGCCCTGACGCACCGCCTCCGCCGCGTCCATCATGACCATGGCCGAGGCCCCGTCCGAGAGCTGCGAGGCATTGCCGGCGGTGATGAACTGGCCTTCCCCGCGAACGGGTTGCAGTTTTTCTAGACCGGCCAGATCGGTGGACGGTCGGTTGCATTCGTCCATCGTCAGCGTGATCTCCTCCTCCGAGACCTCGCCGGTTTCCTTGTCTTTGACGGCCTTGGTGACGGTGATCGGAACGATCTCAGCGTCGAAGCGCCCGGCGTCCTGTGCAGCGGCCGTGCGCTGCTGACTTTCCAGGCCAAGCGCGTCCTGCGCGGCGCGCGTTATGTTATAACGTTTCGCCACGATATCCGCCGTCTCGATCATCGGCAGGTAGAGGTCGGGGCGGTTCGCCTCCAGCCAGGTTTCACGCGAATGGCGCGCGGGCGGCTGCACCATCGAGATACTCTCGACCCCGCCGACCAGGATGGCCGTTGCCCCCTCTTGCGCGATCATGTGGCCGCCCATGGCAATGGCCTGCAACCCGCTGGCGCAGAAGCGGTTGACGGTCGTGCCTGCAACGTTGTCGGGTAGCCCACCGCGCAGCACGATCTGACGCGCGATATTTCCTCCGGTCACGTATTCCGGATAGCCGCAGCCCCATATGCTGTCTTCAATCAGGTCAGGTTCGATGCCGGCGCGCTTGACCGCCTCGGCGGCGACATGCCCCCCCATGACGGCCCCGTGGGTCTGGTTGAATGCACCGCGCCCGGCCTTGCCGATAGGCGTACGGGCGAGCGAGACGATGACGGGATCAGGCATGGTCAGTCCTTCCGGGTCTGGTTCAGATCGGCGAAGCGGCGACCCTCGGCCACCAGACGCGAAAGGAGGGGCGCGGGCTGCCAGAAATGATCGTCGGTCTTCGCGAATTCGGTGATGGCGACGAGGATTCCGTCGAGACCCTGAGCATCGGCCCAGTGCATCGGCCCGCCGCGATAACGCGGAAAGCCATAGCCGTGCAGGAACACGACATCGACATCCAGCGGGCGCAGGGCGATGCCTTCCTCCACTACGCGGGCCGCCTCGTTGATCATGGCGGCCATGTACCGGCAGACGATTTCATTGGCCCCGAAGGCACGGGTTTCACCGGTGCGGGCCTCGGCCACGATGGCCTCGACCGCCGGATCGGGCCTGCCCTTCCGGTCTTCCGAATAGTCGTAGTAACCCGCGCCCGTTTTCTGGCCCAACCGCCCGGCATGATAAAGGGCATCGGCAAAGGTCGGCACGCGGTCGCGGGTGTGGGCGTCGCCCGCCTTGCGCTGGCGCGTGGCGAACCCAATGTCGAGACCCGCCAGATCACTGACCTGATACGGTCCCATGGCAAACCCGAAATCGACCAATGCGCGGTCCACGTCGTAGGGGCTGGCCCCATCAAGGACCATGTGGTCGGCGGCGGTGCGATAATGCGACAGGATCCGGTTGCCAATGAAGCCGTCGCAGACGCCCGCGCGTACTGGCGTCTTGCCCAGACGCTTGGCCAGCGCGAAAGCGGTCGCTGTCACATCGGGTGCGGTGCCATCGGCAACGACGACCTCCAGAAGTTTCATTATATGCGCGGGTGAGAAGAAGTGCAGGCCGATCACATCGCTTGGTCGACCGGTGGCGGCTGCAATCTCGTTCACGTCCAGATAGGACGTGTTGGTTGCCAAAACCGCGCCGGGCTTCATGACGGCATCAAGCTTGGCAAAGACCTCCCGTTTGACGTCCATGCTCTCGAATACGGCCTCGACTACGAGGTCGGCCTCTGACAGGGCGGCGTAATCGGTGACGGTGGCGAGGGTTTTCAACGCGGCGTCGCGGCGGGCAGTCGTCAGTTTGCCGCGCTTTACCGCTGCTTCGAGGTTGCCGGCGATCGTCGCACGGGCCTTGTCGGCGGCTGCGTCGTCACGCTCCACCAATGTCACGGTTAGACCTGCAAGCAGGGCGGCGGTCGCAATGCCCGACCCCATCGTACCGCCGCCGATGACGGCGATACGGTTGATTGTGCGGGGCTTGACGCCCGCGATTTCCGGCAGCTTGGCAACCGTACGTTCAGAGAAAAAGGCATGGATCAGACCTGCCCGCTGCGGCGTTTCCATCAGGGTCTGGAACAGGCGACGCTCCTCGGCCAGTCCCTCGTCGAAGGGCAGCGCCATGCCCCGCGTCATGGCGTCCAGCGCGGTCACTTGGGCAACCTGGCCACGAAATTTCGCGGCCACTTTGGCGCGCATCTCGGTCAGGTCGCCGTCCGGAGGGGGCATGGCGCGGGTTGGGCGCGCGATCGCCCCCTTGGCCAGCAGCTTGCCAGCGTAGGCCAGTGCGGCGCTCCGTACATCGTTGTCCGGCCCCAGCCCGTCGACCAGACCGATGGCCTGCGCGTCCTCGGCACTTATCGGTTTGCCGCCGACGATCATCTCGGCCGCCGACTCCAGCCCGACCAGCCGCGGCATGCGCTGCGTGCCGCCCGCTCCCGGCAGAATGCCAAGCGTGGTTTCCGGAAGACCCAGCTTTGTGCCCATCATCGCGAGCCGGTAATGGCAACCCAGCGCCACCTCCAGACCGCCGCCCAGCGCGGTGCCATGGATTGCGGCGATGACGGGCTTTGTGCAGGCCTCGATTGCGTTGATGACGGACGGGAGTGTCGGGTGCTTGAGCGGCTTGCCAAATTCGGAGATGTCCGCGCCACCGATGAACAGACGCCCCGCCCCCATCACGACCGCGATGCGCGCAGACTCGTCGCCGGCGAAAGTCTTGATCGCCCGGGCCAGCCCCTGCCGGACGGCGTGTGACAGCGCGTTAACCGGTGGGTTATCTATGGCGATGACGGCGATGTCTTTCTGGACGGAATATGTAACGGGACTCATTAAACTCTCCTCAAAGATCGCCGCGGGGGCCGCCGGGGATCTGCCCCAAAATGCGCTCCAACTCGGAAACGGTTGTACGCAGGGCCGGCCCGACCTCGGCCTCCATGCGCTCGACTGACAGCATTTCAGGCATGGCCCCGCAGGTGAAGACCACCGGCTCGGCCAGATCCCTCGGCTGGAACGGCGTGGCGACGGCATGGATCTGGCTGGCGAAGTAGTGTTCGGGGTCTGCGATTGCGAAGCCCCGCCTCATCAGCTGACCAGCCATCTCGCGACGGATTTCCTCGGCCCGCTTCGGCGTCAGGCCACGGTCGCCATCTGCATCCCGCAGGGCCTGGCCAAACTGTTCCGGCGAAAGCGCCGCCAGCAGGGTTTGCCCCGAAGACGAGCCGATGAACGGCAGGCGGTGTCCCACCTCAAGCCAGAGCGAGGCGACGGTGCGGGGTCGCCAGGTCTTCACGATCAGCATCTTGGCCCCGTCGCGCACCAGCAGGAGCACCAGCGTGCCGGTCTCATCGGCCAGACGCTGCATCAGGGGCCCGGCCATATCGACGAAGCTGATCGAGGCGGATGCCATGTTGCCCAGCACAAGCAGCGCGGGACCGGGCCTATACCGGTCGTGGTGTCGCGCATGGGTCAGGTAGCCGAGCGACTGCAACGTGAACGTCAGACGCGAAACCGTGGACTTGGGCAAGTCCGTGCGCTCCGAAATCTCGGCGTTGGTCAGACCGTCGTCCGATGGGCGGAAGGCACGCAGCACGCTGAGCCCCCGCGCAAGCGTGGTGGCGAAACGCCGGTCAGTCGTCGTGGCCTCAGTCGGCTCACCCATCACATGCTCCCCGGAATGAGGAGCGACAGTATTGGAAAAGACATTATTAGGATCAGGACCAGTACGTCGATGGTGAGGAACCGCAGGATACCCGAGAAGATGCGATCAATTGGTACTTCTCGCCCCACGACGTTGGCGATGACGAATACGTTGAGGCCCACGGGCGGGGTGATGAGCCCGATCTCCAGCAGCTTGATGACGACAACGCCGAACCAGATCAGGTCGAAGCCGTAGCCCTCCACCAGCGGAATCATCAGCGGCAGGGTCAGCACCATGATGCCGATCGGGTCGAGGAACATGCCCAGCAACAGGTAGATCGCCGCGATCGCGATAAGCAGGACGACGGGCGACAACTGCGCGTCCGTCACCGCGCCCACGATCGCCGGGGCCACGCCGGTCAGTGCGACAAAAGCCACGAATATTTTGGCGGCGGCAGCGATCAGGAAGATGCTCGCCGTCTGGATGCAGGTTTCACGCAAGCTCTCCCACAGGGCCGTCAGAGTAAGCTTACGTTGCAGGAAACCGATCAGAACGGCGGCGGAGACACAGATCGCGGCGGCTTCGGTCGCGGTGAAAATACCGCCGTAGATACCGCCCACGATGATCACGAAGAGGGCGACGGCAGGCCAGGCATCAACGGCCGCGTGCAACTTGTCACGCACCGTGATCGTGCCTTGGAAGGCTGGTGCGGACGACGGATCGCGCCAGACCCAGAGGTAGATCACCAAGATGAATCCCAGCAGCGATATGATCCCCGGCAAGATGCCCGCGAGGAACAAAGCGGAGATCGATGTCTCGGTAAATATGCCATAAATTATGAACAGGACCGACGGCGGGATCAGCGACCCCAATGTTCCCCCCGCCGCGACCGAGGCCGTGGCCAGCCGCTTGTCGTAGCCCATGCGCAACATTTCGGGCGAGCAGATGCGGCCCATGGTCGATGCACAGGCAATGGACGACCCGGTGATCGCCGAGAACCCGCCGCAACCGACCACGCTGGCCATAGCCACCCCGCCCGGCACCCGCGCCAACCAGACGCGGGCGGCGTGATAGATCTTGGTCGTGATATCGGCGCGGTAGGCGATGTGGCCCAGTGCGACAAACAGCGGAATCATCGACAGGTCATATGAATGGATAAGGTCGAAAGAATTTGAGAACACCATCGACGTGGTCGGGCGGATCGCCCGCAGGGGCGTGAAGTCCCCCGTGCGGAAGGCAAACATCACGAAGCTGCCAACTGCCGCAACACCCGCCAGCGCGAAGGCGATCGGCACACGAATTGCCAACAGGCCGATGACGCTGCCGAAGGCGAGCAGGCCGACGAGCGTGCCGTCCATCAGGTTTTCTCCGACATCAGGTCGGTGGTCTTGCCGCCCTCGACCTCTATGTGGCTGCCCGCGCGGATTGTGCGGATGTCAGCCACCACCATCAGCAGCAGACGCAGCCAGCAAAAGGACAGCCCCACCAAGAAAATCGCCCGACCCGGCCATTTCGGCAGGCTGAGTTCACCGAAGTAAAAAGAGCCGGACGCGATGTTCTTCATCACCTCGTTCCAACCGGCATAGAGCAGCGGCATCAAGGAAAGCACACCAAAAAGGCTGCCAAAGACGATCAGCCAGTCCTGCGTGCGGGGGGTGAGCATCTTGGACACGAATTCCACCACGATGTGCGCCCGCGCCGTCGTTGCAGCGGCCAGCGGCAGGACGATGGCGGCAACCATCAGCTCGGCCACCATGACGATTGTGTCTGGAATGCCGGAATTGAGTGTGGCGCGCAAAACCACGCTACCTGTAATCAGCAGGCATAGACCGGCCACGGCAAAGGCCGCCATATCCAGAAGGAACCGTTCGATGCGATTGAGCATGGGATGTCCTTGAAATCGGTGTGGCCCCGCCCCCCGCTCCTGGTGGGCGGGGGCCGGCAACCAAACGATCAGCGGGTCCAGGGGTAGCCTTGGGTGTCCCGCTCCTCGGCGTATTTCGCCAGCAGCGTTTCGTACTCTGCCAGCAGGGCAGAACCGTCGATGCCGACCCCGGACGCACGTTCGACCCAGGCATCGACATATTGCGCGCCCTGCACCACCAGCTTGTCACGCTCGGCCGTGCTCAATTCGATGACTTCGACGCCAGCCATGAGCATTTTCTCGACGGCAGCCGCGTTGTCGGCGGTGATCAGTTCGCCCAGCTTGTCGGCCATCGCGACGCCCGCGTCGGCCATCGCCGCCTGGATCGCCGGGTCAAGGCCATCATAGACGTCCTTGTTCATGAACACGCCCAATGCGCCCACCTGACCCCAGTTCAACAGCGTGTAGGAGGTCATAACTTCCTCCTGCTTGAGGGCACCAACGGCGTAGCTGTAACCCTGCGAGCAATCCAGAAGACCTGTGTCGAGCCCCTGATAGGCATCATAGATCGACATCGGCACCATGTTGGCCCCGAAGTCACGGAACGTATCACCATAGGCACCGACGCCACGAATCTTGAGTCCGTTGATGTCATCCACGGTCCGGATCGCGACATCCTTGCAGCCGATGTTCACGGCCGATGTCGTGAAGGTGCCAAGGTAGACGAGGTTCTGATTGGCCAGGTTCGCCTGGATCGTGTCCGAAGACCGCATGAGGTCGTCGGTGGCGCGCATTCCAACCCACGCGTCGGCGTTGACGACCGGAAGATCGGCAATGCCATAGCCCACCATCTCTTGCGGGAAATAGACGCTGATGATGGTTCCAAGATCGGCAACGCCGTCCGCGATGGACCCGACGGCCGCGTTCGCCTTGAACAGCGCACCGCCCCATTGAACATCGATGACGACTTCCCCGTCGGTACGGGCAGTCACTTCATCGACGAAGTGTTGAAGTGCTGCAGCACGCGCGCCCCGGTTTGGGCCCGCTTCGCCCAGAATCAACTTCGTTTCTGCCGACACGGCAGTTGCGGCAGCCAAGCAAATTGCCGCGGCGGACAGCGCGATACGCTTGATTTTATGGGGTTTCATCGAATCTCCTCCCTAGAAATTCCACTATGCAGAACAGTATTCCGATATTCAGACCGTATGATGCACGAGGAACCATTGCAAGCCGTCGCGCAGTAGGCAGCAAAGGTCCCATTTCACCAAGCCGCATATGACGAGACCACGAGATCTTGGACCCTCCGGCCCTAACACGAATGTGGCGCGCCACGTCGAAGCCCTTCATGAGGATGCGCCGCGCAGCACCGGTCCGATCTCCTCCGAGGCGCGCCGCGTCCGGACTGGTGTGGCGATGCCCACGCTTCGGATACCGGTCTTCCCTGGCCCTGCGGCATATTTTCATCCCACGGCAGCCTTTCAATCATGACGCTGACTGATACATCTGTCGGAGATAAGGAGTTGGCGCATGCGGGAATGGTGGCGAAGTGCCGTAATCTATCAGGTCTACCCTCGGTCATTCCAGGATGATGACGGCGACGGCGTTGGCGACCTGAGAGGGATCACGCGACGCTTGGACCACATCGCAGAGATTGGCGCGGATTGCATTTGGCTGTCGCCGATCTTCCAGTCCCCACAAGCGGACATGGGTTATGACGTTTCTGATTATCTAGCCATTGATCCCTTGTTCGGAAACCTTGCTGATTTCGATGCGCTGATCAAAGGGGCGCATGCGCGGGGTCTGAAGGTCATCGTCGATCAGGTGCTTTCGCATACCTCGAACAAGCACGAGTGGTTCAAGCAATCGCGCCTCAGCCGTGATAACGACAAGGCAGATTGGTACGTCTGGGCCGACCCCCTGCCCGATGGCTCCCCGCCGACAAACTGGCACAGTCACTTCGGAGGACCCGCTTGGGAATTCGACCCCCAGCGCGGACAGTATTATCTGCACCACTTCCTCGCCTCGCAGCCGGACCTGAACTTCCACAATCCGGACGTCGTGGACGCAATCTTGGACACCTGCAAGTTCTGGCTGGACCGCGGGCTGGACGGCTTCCGTCTGGATACGGTGAACTACTATTTTCACGACAAGGAGCTACGTTCTAATCCGCCGGCACAGACACGACCGCAGGTCATGGCGACCGATCTGTATGGGATGCAGCACAACCTATACAACAAAACCAGGCCAGAAAATCTGGGCTTTCTGGAGCGGATGCGCGCCCTGACCGACCAGTACGAGGACATTATGATGGTCGGCGAGGTCGGCGAGATGGGGCACCGCTCCATCGAGATCATGGGCGAGTATACCGCCGGGATGTCCCGGCTCCACATGGCGTACAGCTTTGCGATGTTGGGACCCGATTTCAATGTGGAGCATTTTCAGAATTGCATTCAAGGGTTTCAGCGCGGTGCACCTGACGGCCACCCCTATTGGTCGTTCAGCAACCATGACGTCCCCCGACACGTCAGCCGCTGGGCCGAGCATTCGGTTTCCGAAGACACGATGGCGCGCCTTGCCTGCGCGATGTTAATGTCGTTCGAGGGGACGATCGGAATTTACCAAGGCGAGGAACTGGGTCAGACCGACACCGAATTGACCTACGAAGAACTGACCGACCCGCCCGCGCTCCGGTTCTGGCCCGCCGTCAAGGGACGCGACGGGTGCCGTACGCCGATGGTCTGGGAAAAGGACGAACCCAACGCCGGGTTCTCAACGGGCAAGCCGTGGCTGCCGGTCAAGGCACCACAGGCGGCAAAGGCCGTGGACAGCCAGACCGAGGACGGCATCCTCGCCTACTACAAGGCCGCCATCGCCCGCCGCAAGGCAAGCCCTGCCCTGACCCAAGGATCAACGACGTTCCTGACGCTGCCCGAGCCGATACTGGCCTTCACGCGCAGCGCCCCGGAGGAAACGTTGACCTGCGTGTTCAACCTCTCGCCAGAGCCGCACACCCTAAAGGTAACGGGCGAGGCAACCACCATGTTCTCCAACGAGGCCACGCTTGACGACGGCACACTGACGCTTGACGGCAACGGTTTCGCTTACTTGTCGCACGCTTCGAAGATCAAGATTACCGCAGTTTAGGGCAGGCTTTCAGCGCCCCAGATATCGGCCATGTAGCCCCTGATCGTGCGATCGGAGGAGAAGAACCCGGAGCCCGCGATGTTACGCAGGGCCAATCTGTTCCAGTGATCGGGATCGGCATAGGCGCGGTCCACTTCGGCCTGACACGCAAGATAGCTGTCAAAGTCGGACGCCACGAGAAACGGATCGTGGTTCCACGTTGAATTGACGAGGCCGTTGTAGCGGTCGGCATCACCGGGGCTGAACCGACCTTCGACCACCATTTGTAGGATATCCTGTAGCGGCTGACTCGAAAGAATGGCCTGACGCGCATGAGCGTCCACCTGGTATCGGTCCTGAACCTCGGACGCCGTCATCCCGAACAGAAAGAAATTCTCTGCGCCCACGTGTTCTCGAATTTCAACGTTCGCACCGTCCAGTGTCCCGATGGTCAACGCGCCGTTCATGGTGAACTTCATGTTGCCGGTCCCTGAGGCTTCCTTGCCCGCGGTGGAGATCTGTTCCGACAGATCGGCCGCCGGGATCAGGCGTTGCGCCATCGAGACGTTGTAGTTCGCGGGATAGACTACCTTGAGGAGGTCGCCCGTCACGGGATCGTTGTTGATCGTATTTGCGACGTCATTGATGAAGTGCACGATCTCCTTGGCAACGAAATACCCCGGCGCGGCCTTGCCACCGAAAATCTTGACCCTCGGCGTCCAGTCTCCCTGCGGGTTGGCGCGGATCGCAGACCAGCGCGCGATCGTTTCAAACACGTTCAGCAACTGCCGTTTGTATTCATGCATTCGCTTGATCTGCACATCGAACATCGCGTCCGGATCCAGCGAAATTCCAAGCTGATCCGACGCCCAATTGGACAACGCGACCTTGTTCTGGCGCTTCGCCACACCGATACGGTCCCGAAGATCGCGATCCGTTTCGTGTTTGCCAAGGTCGGCAAGACGTCCAAGGTCGTCCTCCCAGCCCGGCCCGATGGTCTGCGTCAAAACCGAGGACAAAGCCGGGTTCGACAGTCGAAGCCAACGCCGGGGTGTGACGCCATTGGTCTGGTTCACGATCCGCGCCGGGTAAAGCCGGTTGAGACCGGCGAATACCGTTTCCTTCATCAGTTGCGTGTGCAGCGCCGAAACGCCGTTCACATGCGATGCCATGACGAAGGCCAAGGTGCCCATCTCCACCTGATCGTGCCTGACGATTCCAAGATCGGCGGTACATTGGGTGACTGATTGATGCTCCTGATCTATGCGCTCGATAATCTGCATATGGCGCGGCAAAACCCGCCCCATCAGCCACGTTGACCATTTCTCCAACGCCTCGGGGAGAAGGGTGTGGTTGGTATAGTTCAGACACCCTGCGGCAATGCGTTTCGCCAGATCCCAATCCAGGCCGTGATCGTCGATCAGCAGGCGCATCAGTTCCGGCCCGGCAAGCGCGGGATGCGTATCGTTCATCTGGATCGCGATCTTTTCAGGCAGCAGGGCAAGATCGTCATATTCGCTCAGGAATCGGCGCAGAATGTCCTGCAACGCAGCCGAGGTCAGGAAGTATTCCTGCTTGAGCCGCAACTCCTTTCCGCTGTCGGTCGTGTCCTCGGGATAAAGCACCCGCGACAGCGTTCGGGCCAATGCCTCGGGTTCCGCAGCCGCCGTATGATCGCCCGAGTTGAACCGTTCAAGATCGAAAAGCTCGGTCGGATGCGCGCCCCAAAGACGCAGCGTGTTCGCCCATTTTCCCTGCCAGCCGACAACGGGCATGTCGTAGGCGCGGGCAAAGACAGTCTCGGAGGGGTGCCAGACGGGTCGCCCGTCAACAATGCCGACATGCCCCTTGAAACGGATCGTGTAGCGCGCTTCCGGACGCTCGAATTCCCAGGGGTGTGGCTGGTTCAGCCAATCTTCTGGAAGTTCTACCTGACGGCCATTTTCGAACTTCTGACGAAACAGGCCATGTTCATACCGGATACCGTAGCCGTAGGCGGGGCATTGCAGGGTCGACATGCTTTCAAGAAAACATGCCGCCAAACGGCCAAGTCCGCCATTCCCCAACGCGGCATCGGGTTCGTCTTCGACGACATCCGCGATGCTGACGCCCTCGCTGTCAAGAACGTCTTTCACCGCCTCAAGCAAGCCAAGGTTCATCATGGCATCCGCAAGGATGCGCCCGATCAAGAACTCCATCGACAGGTAGTAGACCCGCTTGCCCTGCGCCTCGTAGGTTTTTCGGGTGGCGGCGAACCACGGCTCGATGATCAGATCACGGACGCTGTAGCTGACCGCCATGCGCCAGTCGTGAAGGCTCGCGTGGGGTTTATCTTTGCCCAGCGTGTAGGTCAGATGCTGTGTGACTCGGACGCGCAGCGCTTCTGCGGACAGATCAATCATCGAATTCATGGAAATCCCCAGTCGCGCCAAGGCCACCCGTGCCCGCCCCGCGCAGGGTCGGTTTGTCATACGCACACTTCATGGTGACATCCGCGCCTGTCGTCAGGCGATCCGATTATCGCCGGTCCTCAACATAAGTTCGCTTGATGTCAGGTAACCACATCTGGATCAACCCGACCCGTGCTGGCGGTCAAGTCCGAAAGCAGCATCGCTGCGCTGCGCACGTCTGCCAAGGCGTATTCCGGTTTCATGTCAAGTTTGTCCGCCTTGGTTTCAAGTTGTTCAAGATAGATGCGGATGGTGGCACCCTCCGTCCCGGTTCCTGAAAGACGGAACACGGCCCGGCCACCACCCGCGAAGGTGATGCGGATGCCTTGCCCAGAGGAGCGGGACCCATCGACCGGGTCGTCGTAGGCGAATTCATCCGCCGCCTCGACGGTCAGGCCGCCCGCCTGTGTCCCGGCCAGCAACGGCAGCCTGACGCGCAACGCCTCGATCATTGCGCTTGCCTTGTCGCTGTCGACGGCCTCGTAATCGAGGCGCGAGTAGTAGCAACGTCCGTACTTCGCCCAGAAGTCGGACATCACCTTCGCAACCGGCTGACCCGTCTCGGCCAAGATGTTCAGCCAAAGCAGGACCGCCCAGAGGCCATCCTTTTCGCGAACGTGGTCGGACCCCGTCCCGGCGCTTTCCTCACCGCAGAGCGTGACCTTGCCCGCGTCCAGCAGATTGCCGAAGAATTTCCAGCCGGTCGGCGTCTCGAAGCAGGCGATGCCAAGGCTGTCGGCCACGCGGTCCACCGCACGCGACGTCGGCATGGACCGCGCAACCCCGGCCAACCCATCCTTGTAACGGGGGGCCAGATGCGCATTTGCCGTCAAAACCGCGAGGCTGTCCGAAGGGGTCACGTACATGCCACGCCCGACGATCATGTTCCGATCCCCGTCACCGTCTGACGCGGCCCCGAAGTCCGGGGCATCCCCGCCATACATCTTGTCCATCAGGGCCTTGGCCCAGATCGGATTGGGATCGGGGTGGCCGCCCCCGAAATCGGGGCTGGGCGTGCCGTTGACGACAGTCCCGTTGGTCGCGCCCAGTGCGCCTTCCAGAATTGCGTGGGCATACGGGCCGGTAACCGCGTGCATGGCATCGAAACGCATGGTGAAGCCGCCGGCGAACAGCTCGCGAATCTTGTCGAAATCAAAGATCGTTTCCATGAGCGCCATGTAGTCGCTCACGGGGTCGACGATCTCGACCTTCATCCGGTCGATTTTGGTCACCCCCAATTGGTTCAGGTCGATTTCGGTTCCGGCGGTGATCTTATAGCTCCTGATTTCCTGAGTCCGCGCATAGATCCGATCCGTAACGGTCTCTGTCGCCGGACCGCCGTTCGGCCCGTTATATTTCAGGCCAAAGTCAGCATTTGGACCGCCCGGATTATGGCTCGCCGACAGGATAAGTCCGCCGTCCGCCCGACGCTGCCGAATGAGGTTAGAAACAGCCGGGGTCGACAGAATTCCCCCTTGTCCGACGATGCATTTCGCCGCGCCGTTGGCCGACGCCATGCGCAGGATCACCTGGATCGCACAGTCATTGAAATACCGGCCATCGCCGCCAACAACGAGCGTCTTCCCCTGCACGCCATCGATCCCGTCAAAAATGGACTGGACGAAATTCTCAAGGTAGTGCGGTCGCTTGAAAACAGCGGTCTTCTTGCGCAATCCGCTGGTGCCGGGTTTTTGCCCATCAATCGCGTTCGTTCGAACTGTCTGCATCGGCATGGCCTGCCCTCCCCTTCGTCTACTCTTTTGCGGCATTCGTCAGACGCCGCGCTCCTGTCCCGTCTCATGCGAGAATACGACGACAGCCTCCGCTGCCACCTGCATACCCTGCGTCACCTTTATGGCATCATCCTGACTGGTATCGAACCGGCGCACCCATGCTTCGCCCTCGGGAAGGGCCGGTGGTTCGATCTCGGTGGCCTCCCCACGGTTCAAGACAACCAGCAATGCGCCTTCGCGTTGCACGTATTCGGGTGATCCCGACGCCATGCGCATCTCGGCAACGATGATGTCCAGATCCGGGTCGTCCCAGTCGACCTGACGCATCGCTGCCCCGTTGGCGCGCCGCCAGAACAGGTCAGGCTCGCCGTCAATGAGTCTTCGGCGCGAGTGCAGGAAACGCTTTTGGCGCAGCAGCGGATGCATGTTACGGAACGCGATCGCTTGCTGACAAAAGGTGAAAAACGGGTCGTCCTCGTTTGGCCAGTTAACCCAACCGATCTCGTTGTCCTGACAGTAAGCGTTGTTGTTGCCACCTTGGGAATTGCTCAACTCGTCGCCAGCCAAGATCATCGGTGTTCCCTGCGATAACATCAGCGTCGCCATCAGATTTCGCTTACGGCGAACACGGGCGGCAATGATCGCAGGGTCATCGGTCGGCCCTTCGACGCCCATATTGTCGGAGTAATTGTTGGAATGACCGTCGCGGCTGTCCTCGCCGTTGGCCTCGTTTTGCTTGACAGAATAGCTTACCGCATCTTGCAGCGTGAACCCGTCGTGCGCCGTCAGAAAGTTTAGCGACGAGGTAGCGGCACGACCGTCGTGGTCAAAGAACTGGGCAGACCCGGTAAGGCGGGCCGCGATATCGGCGACCTTCCCTCGGTCACCGCGCCAAAATTCGCGCGTGTTGTCGCGGAACTTGTCATTCCACTCGGCAAACGGGGCCGGATAGGCTCCCAACTGATAGCCGCCCGGACCGATGTCCCAAGGCTCCGCAATCAGCTTCACCCGGTTCAGAACAGGGTCCTGGCCGATGGCACGGAAGAACGGCCCGTCCCTCTCGAACCCGTGGCGCGTGCGACCAAGTGCGGAACACAGGTCGAACCGAAACCCGTCCACGTGCATGACCTCGACCCAGTGGCGCAGGCTGTCCATGACAAGACGGATCACGAACGGATTCTCGAAATCCAGCGTATTCCCGCACCCTGCATCGTCGATGTAGTAACGCCGATCATCGGCGAGCCGGTAGTAGCTCGCATTATCAAGGCCCCTGAACATCAGGGTCGGCCCCAGTTCGCTGCCTTCCGCCGTGTGATTGTAGACAACATCGAGGATCACCTCGATCCCTGCCGAGTGGAACCGCTGAACCATTTGCTGAAATTCGGCGATGTCACTGCCTTGCATATAGCGCGGATCGGGGGCGAAGAACCCGTAGGTCATGTACCCCCAGTAGTTGGTCAGCCCGCGGTCGAGCAGGAATTTCTCGTTGAGAAACGCCTGCACCGGCAGAAGTTCGACCGCCGTAACACCGAGGTTGTTCAGATGTTCCAGAATGGGGTCGGAGGCCATTGCGAGATAGCTGCCCGCGTTCGGGATATCCTTGCGGCCTGCAGTCAGGCCCTTCACGTGGGCCTCGTAAATAATTGAATTTTCAAGGGAATGATGTGGCCGGGGCGTCTCACCCCAGTTGAATGCAGGATCGACGACAACGCTGCGCGGCATGTACGGCGCGCTGTCCGTCTTGTCGAAGCTGAGGTCCTTGTCCTTATGCCCGGTCTTGTAGCCGAACAGGGCGTCGTGCCACTTGGGATGCCCGGTCAGACGCTTGGCATAGGGATCGATCAGCAACTTGTAGGGGTTGAAGCGGTGGCCTTCCTCAGGCTTGTAAGGACCGTCCATTCGAAAGCCATATTGCTGCCCGGGGTGCATACCCGGAAAATAGCCATACCAGACGTGCCCTTCACGCTCGGGCAAGGGGATGATCTGATTTTCGTTTCCCTCCTCGTCGAACAGACACAACAAGACCTTCGTCGCGTGTTGCGAGAACACAGCGAAATTTACGCCCTCTTCATCAACCGTCGCGCCGAGCGGCGATGGATGACCCGGACGGATTGGAAACGGTTCAACGCTCAAGGTCGCGCCTCTGACAAGGACAAATAGATATCATGGTAAGCCGCAGCTGACACTTCCCATCCGACGGGCTGCTTCATTGCATTCGCCTGCATCGTCTTCCAGACTTTCGGCTGGGCGTAGAGACTGCAAAGGCGCGCGAATGCGTTGGAAAGCGCAGGTGTCGTGACCGGGAAAAACTGCAACCCGGTAGCCGCGTTTCGCGCCAACGCGGCGGGGGACGCGTTGATCACCGTGTCCGCCAGCCCACCCGTCAGCGCCACAAGGGGCAAGGTGCCATAGCGAAGGCCGTAAAGCTGCGTCAGGCCACATGGCTCGAACCGTGATGGGACCAGAATCGCATCGCCGCCGGCCATCATCTGATGCGAGAGAGCTTCATCATAGCCGATTTTGACCGCGATATTCGCGTGGGTTGACGCCGCTTCGTGCAAGGCGACCTCCAACCTGGGATCGCCAGATCCAAGCAGGGCCAATTGCCCCCCACGATCCAAAAGTGTTGGCAAAGCCTCCAGCAACAGATCGATGCCTTTCTGTTCCGTCAGGCGAGATACGAGCACGCAAAGAGGGCCCTCTACCTGCCCAAGCCCAAAGGTCTTTTGCAGGGCCCGTTTGTTCAGGGCCTTTCCGGCCACGCCCTTGTAGGGCTTGATGTTCGGGTCAGTCGCCGGGTTCCAGACATCAAGGTCGATCCCGTTCACGATGCCAACCAAGTCTGCCTGGCGGTGCCGCAGGACGCCATCCATCCCCATGCCGAACTCGGGCGTCAACAACTCCTCCGCATAGGTTTGCGATACGGTCGTGATCCTGGCGGCCCCCGTCAGGGCCGATTTCAAGGCAGATATCTGCCCCCAGAATTCAAAATGATCCGCGTCAAATCGTGCCCGGTTCAATCGCAGAGAATCCATCCGGGCGGCGGGCGCGTTCCCGTGGAACGCGATGTTGTGGACGGTGAAAACAAAGGGCACATCGGTTCCCGTTGCGTGCATGTATTCGGGTGTCAGACCTGCTTGCCAGTCATGGCCGTGAACGATGTCCGGGGCCCATCCGCCCACCCCCGCTTTCGCGACCTGCGCAGCAACATGGGACAGCGCCGCGAACCGTTCCGGATTGTCGGGCCAATCACGTTCCGTCGCATCGACGTAGATGCCCCCGTCGCGGTCGTACAGGTGCGGCGCATCGATCACCAGCAGGTCGAGCCCCGCGACACGCCCCCCGCGAAGCCGGGCAGGTCCGCCGAACAGGTCGTCGAAGGTCTCCAGCACCTTGGTCTTGCCGAGCTTTGCCATGACCGCCCTGTAACCGGGCAGCAGGACGCGGACCTCGTCGCCGTAAGCGGCCAATGCGCCCGGCAATGCGCCGGCCACATCGGCCAATCCCCCGGTTTTGATCAGGGGGGCACACTCCGATACGACGAAGAGGATTCTTGTCATGAATCGGCAGCCCTTCTGTCCAGCATGACTTGCGTGATGAGCGTCGTTCCCCGGTCGGTGACGCGGAACCACTTCGCGTCCTCGGTCGGATCTTCCCCGACGACAAGACCGTCGGGGATCGTGACACCGCCATCAATGACAACCTGTCGCAGACGCGCGGACCGGTTGACAGTCACGTTCGGCAACAAGACGGCATGATCCAGAACGGCATAGGAATTGGTGTGCACGTTGGTGAAAAGAACCGAATTGCGGACTTCGGTTCCCGAGACGATGCAACCTCCGGACACCATCGAGGATATCGCCATGCCCCGCCGGTCCCGTTCATCGTGGATGAACTTCGCGGGCGGGACGCTTTCGTTGTACGTCCAGATCGGCCAGGAGCGGTCCCATAAGTCGAGTTCGGGCGTGAAGTTCGTCAGATCGATATGCGCCTGCCAGAAGGCATCGACAGTCCCGACGTCCTTCCAGTAGGCCGGAGCCCCCGGTTCACGAACGCAGCTGTCGTCAAACCGGTGGGCGATGGCCTTTCCGTTCTTCACGATATCGGGGATCAGATCGCTTCCGAAATCGTTGGAGGAGTTCGGATCTTCCGCGTCCCTGAGAAGAAGATCCCGCAAGAATTTCCAGTCGAACACATAGATGCCCATCGACGCCAGTGCCTTGTCCGGATCGCCGGGGATACCCGGCGGGTCCGCGGGTTTTTCAAGAAAGCTGGTGATCCGACCGTCCTTGTCCGTCGCCATCACCCCGAAGGCCGTCGCCTCCATGCGCGGGACGGTCAGGCATCCGACCGTGACGTCGGCACCGGAGTCGACATGCTGACGGAGCATGATCTCGTAATCCATTTTGTAGATGTGATCGCCGGCAAGAATGACCACGTAGTCAACATCGTAGCTATCGACGATATCGATGTTCTGCGTCACGGCATCAGCCGTACCTTTGTACCAGCTTTCCGTCCCACCCCGCTGAGAGGCCGGGAGAACATCGAGAAATTCGTTCCGCTCCGCTCCGAAGAAGTTCCAGCCGCGTTGCAGATGCCGGATCAGACTGTGCGCCTTGTATTGTGTTGCGATGGCCATCTTCCGGATGCCGGAATTCAGCGCGTTTGACAGGGCAAAGTCGATAATGCGCCCCTTGCCGCCAAAAGGGACGGCAGGTTTCACACGTCGATCCGTCAGCTCCTTGAGGCGACTGCCTCGCCCCCCGGCAAGCACAAAAACCATGGATCGCTGTGTTAAACGTTTCGTCGGCATTCTCAGTCCTCCCTCGTGTCATTTCCCGGCTTCGCGTCGCAGCCGCAGGACCACCACCGCCAGCGGCGGCAAGGTCAGCGCGATCGACTGCGCGTGACCGTCAGCCGCCACCCCGGCTGTGTCTGTTCCGCCCAGATTACCGCGGTTCCCGCCGCCGTAAATTGCGGCGTCGGTATTTAGGACTTCCTCCCAATATCCCGGCTCGGGGACGCCGACACGGAAATCCAACCGTTCAACCGGCGTAAAGTTGCACATCACGACAATAGGTACGTCATTCGCAACGCCGAAACGTGCGAACCCCATGGTTGACTGCGCAGCATCGTTCTTCAACCAGGCAAAGCCTTCGGGGCGGCAATCGTTCACGTGTAGCGCCGGAGTATCGCGGTAGAGCGCGTTCAGGTCGCGAACCAGGTGTTGCACCCCTTTGTGGGCGGGCAGATCGGCGACCGTCCAGTTCAGTTCGGCGTTATGGTTCCATTCCTCAGGTTGGGCAAATTCGCACCCCATGAACAGAAGCTTCTTGCCCGGCTGCATCCACATGAATGCATAGTAGGCACGCAGGTTTGCGAACTTCTCCCATTCGGTCCCGGGCATCTTCCCGATCATTGAGCCCTTGCCGTGAACGACTTCATCGTGGCTGATTGGAAGGATGAAATTCTCCGTGAAGGCCCAGTCGATCGGAAAGGTCATCAGGTGATGATCATGCTGGCGGTAGATCGGATCCTTTTCCATGTATCGTAGCGTGTCGTTCATCCACCCCATGTTCCATTTGTATCCAAACCCAAGGCCGCCGGTATGCACAGGCTGCGAAACGGCCGGGAAGGAGGTGCTTTCCTCGGCCACCGTCATCACACTGGGGTCGGCACCATAAACAGCAACGTTCATCTCCTGCAGGAAGGCGATAGCCTCGTAATTCTCGCGCCCACCGTCCTTGTTGGGCACCCATTCACCGTCATTTCGCGAATAATCCCGGTAAAGCATCGAGGCCACCGCATCGACGCGCAATCCGTCCAGATGATATTCTTCCATCCAGTATAGGGCATTGGCCACCAGGTAATTCTTCACTTCACGCCGACCGTAATTATAGATCAGCGTGTTCCAATCCTGATGGAATCCTTCGCGCGGATCCGCGTGTTCATACAGCGACGTGCCGTCGAAATGGGCAAGGCCGTGATCATCCGTCGGGAAATGTCCGGGCACCCAGTCCAGAAGAACACCGATATCGGCGGCATGGGCGGCCTCGACGAAGTCACGGAATTCATGTGGCGGGCCGAAGCGGATTGTCGGCGCATACAGGCCGACAGGCTGGTACCCCCAGGATCCATCGAAGGGAAATTCCGATACGGGAAGAAGTTCGATGTGGGTGAACCCCATGAATCTGACATATGAAACGAGGTCCCGTGCGAGCTCTTTATAACTGAGCGGTCGCCCTCCGTCATCGTACCGCCGCCGCCACGACCCCAAATGCACCTCATAGATCGAAATCGCGCTGGCACGATCCGAACGGGCCGCACGGGTCTTCATCCAGCCCTGATCTTTCCAGCCGTAGCCCTTGATATCGCGCACGATCGAGGCTTTTTCGGGCGGATGCTGCGATCCGAACCCGACCGGATCCGCTTTCAGTGCGAAGCTGCCGTCAGCCCCCAGGATCTCGTACTTGTACAAGGCCCCCTCGCCGACCTCAGGCAGGAACACCTCCCAGACGCCGGTATCACCCGCAGGCCGCATCGGGTTCCGGCGTCCGTCCCAATGGTTAAAATCACCGACGACGCTGACCCGACGAGCATTGGGGGCCCAGACCGCAAAATGGACGCCCTCAACGCCTTGGTGCCGGACCACATGGGCCCCCAAAACTCGCCAAAGCTCCTTATGGGTCCCCTCCCCGACCAGATATCGATCGAAATCCGTGAGCACGGGGGAGAAAGCAAACGGGTCCTGAATCGTGTGAACCGATCCGTCCGCATAGCGCATCGTCAGCGTGTATGCTTTGCCGGAAACGGGGCCTGAAAAGACATCACCATCAATCCGGGACAGCGGTGTCTGCTTGCCCGCGACCGTCGCGGCGACTTCAACTGCGCCTGGCTGAAAAGCCGTGATCCAACGTCGATTTCCACTTTTGTGGGGGCCAAGAACGTCGAATGGCGCGTTGTGCGCACCTGCGTTCAGGTCTGCAAGCGCATCACTCGTCAGGAATTCCGGGAGTTGCCGTGTCGAACTTTGCCCGAGTTTGTTCGTCGACATTCTTCCAACTCCAGCAATATCAGTGCGTTGAAAAGTTTTAAACCGTGACACACCCCAAATGTGAACACGCGCGGATAGGGCACGTCAACCAAACCGCGTGTTCATCGGATGCCCAACGGCGTCAAACCCTTGGATTAGACGCGCCTGAGAGCGTTAGGGGCGGCAAACAAGATCGACGTTTGGCCTCCGCAACAACGCCTGTGGCCGAGATCGCAGTCGTGGCAGGCGTCGCATTTATAAACAGCCCAAACCGCGCTGGAAGCATCATACTCGCCCGCATCAGGCGCTCAATATACGGAATGAGCTGCTGCCGGTTTGGTGGACGGCAACTTAAGCTTTCATCGCTCTCACCTCGTACTGCATAGGGCTTAGGTATCCGTTGGTCGAGTGGCGACGTGTCGGGTTGTAGAACCGCTCGATGTAGTCGAAGACCTCAGCATGGGCTTGATCACGGGTGCAGTAGACCTTGTGCTTTACCGGTTCGATCTTGAGGGACGAGAAGAAGCTTTCCATCGCAGCGTTGTTCCAGACATTGCCTGACCGGCTCATCGAACAAGTGACGCCGTTGTCTGTCATAAGACGCTGGAACGGTTCGCTGGTGTATTGGCTGCCCTGGTCTGAGTGATGCAGTAGTTGGTTGGGTCGGCCTCTGCGCCAGATGGCCGTCATTAGGGCGTCTGTGACCATTTGCGCCGTCATGGCGTCCTTCATCGACCATCCCACCACGCGACGTGAGAACAGATCGATCACCACGGCGACATAAAGCCAACCTTCCGCAGTCCAGATGTAGGTGAAGTCGGCAACCCATTTCTGATTTGGCCCATCTGCTTCAAACTCTCGCTCAAGCACATTTGGAGCAATGATGGATCGCTCGCCTTGATCCTTGGGAAGTTGGCGACATCTGGGTCGAGCCCTGAGGGCGTTCATGCGCATCAGTCGCTCAATGCCGTGAAGACCACATTCAAAGCCTTCCGCCAACACATCATGCCAGACACGACGCGCACCATAGGTTCGGTCAGAGCGCACAAAGCTCTGCCGCACCACAGCGGTACGCACACGTTTTCCTTTACTAATCTGGATGAAGGCGGTTTTCTTGGCGCAAGGGAGGCGAAGAAAGACATGATCGTCTCACATCAAAACCATGAAAAGAGCCTTTTTGGCCGGGATTTGAGGTGGCATGGCGAGAAGAACAGCAAAACCTGCCGCAAGTGGTAAATCCAAGCCCGCCCCTGCAACAGTCGCCAAGGCGAAAGCAACCGCAAAGGCTGATTTGATTGTTCCTATCGTAGGCTTGGGTGCCTCTGCCGGAGGTCTTCAAGCATATAGTGCCTTTCTTGACGCAGCCCCTTCCGATACTGGCGCAGCATTCGTTTTGGTCCATCATGTCGATCCGGATCACAAGAGTCTCATGGCCGATCTATTGGCCAAGCACACAGATATGCCCGTTGTACTCGCCGAGGACCAGATCCGCGTGCAACCCGATCATATCTATGTCATCCCGCCGAAAAAATACATAGAGGTCAAGGCCGGTGTATTGCATCTGTCTGAACCAAGAGACCGCCGCGGCACGCGCATGCCGATTGATTTCTTCTTGCGGTCCTTGGCCCAGGATTCGGGGCAATACGCCATCGCAGTGATCCTGTCGGGCACGGGCAGTGACGGTTCAGCGGCCATCCGGGAGATTAAGGAACAAGGCGGCATTGTTCTGGTGCAGGAGCCTGCCGAGGCACCGCATGACGGGATGCCCCGCAGCGCGATTGCGACCGGGGCGGTCGATTATGTTGTTGAGATTCCGAAGATGCCTGACATTATCGTCAGTTATGTCCGGCATCCTTTCATTCAAAATGCCCAAGCGAAAAAGGTATTGGGTGAGGATGCCAAGAGCTCATTGGATCAGATCATCGCTGTCCTACGGGCCCATTCACCAGTAAATTTCGATCTTTACAAGGATGGCACATTACTACGTCGGATTGAACGGCGGATGGCATTGCGGCACATGGAGAATTCGGGTGACTACCTCGCGCTCTTGCAGGACTCGGAAGATGAGGCAAAAAGCCTCTGTGCTGATCTCCTCATCAGCGTATCATCGTTTTTCAGGGATGCTGATGCTTTTGAGTATCTCGACAAGACCGTAATCGAAGGACTGGTCAAGTCCCATGATCCTGGGCAGCCCGTACGGATATGGATTCCGGGGTGTGCCACCGGCGAGGAAGCCTATTCACTGGCAATTCTGTTTATTGAGAAAATTACAAATCTTCGAAAAGACGTAAGGTTGCAGATCTTTGCATCCGACGTCGATGAACGTGGGTTAACGATAGCCCGAAATGGGGTCTATCCGGATTCCATTTCCGAAGATGTTTCCGCCATTAGATTGAAACGGTTTTTCACAAAGGAAGATCATAGCTATCGCGTGGTACCGGAATTGCGTGATGCGGTTGTCTTCGCCAACCAGAACATTCTATCAGACGCGCCTTTCTCTAAACTTGACCTGATTTCGTGTCGCAATCTGATGATTTATTTGACGCCCGATGCGCAGGAACGCGTCATCCAGATGTTTCATTTTGCCCTAAATGATGGCGGCATTCTTTTTCTCGGCATGTCCGAGACAACTGGCACCAATAGCGCGCACTTTCAGCCATTGTCGAAAAAATACCGCATCTACAAACGCGTGGACCACGCACGTAATCGCTCGTTTGATTTCCCCCTTGTGCAACGTCCTTTCACCAATGCAGCGACCGCTCCGACACGCAGGCCGTTTCAAGCGACTGGCAACAAGCTGGCGCAGTTGAGCCAAAGTCTTCTCGTCGAACATTATGCCCCCGCAGCCGTTCTTGTGAATGACCAGTCAGAGGCCCTTTATTTCGAGGGGCCCACGGATGACTATCTCAGGGTGCCGTCAGGCGAAACAAGCCGTGATCTCCTCGCCATGGCCCGGGAGGGACTCCGCGCGCGACTGAGCACCGCCATTCGGGCGGCGCGGACGAAAGATACAGGGGTAAGGGAAAGGGCCACGATCACGCGCAACGGCGAAAGAGTCGGAGTGGAGATTCAAGTTCATCCGGTGACCTTGGACGAAGCCAGGTTGTTCCTGGCCACCTTCGCTGACCAACCCACGACTCCGGTTGTGTCCGCAGCGGAAGAATCGAACGCCGAAATAAATCGCCAGCTGGAACAGGAGCTTGAAACGACGCGGACTGATTTGCGCAACACTATCAGTGATTATGAGCAGACCACGGAGGAACTGAAGGCCGTTAATGAAGAGGCCATGTCGATGAACGAGGAGTTTCAGTCGACGAACGAAGAGTTGGAGACATCCAAGGAAGAACTGCAATCACTGAATGAAGAACTGACAACGCTTAACACCCAGCTTCAGCAGAAGATCGACGAAGAACGTCGGATGTCGGATGATCTCAATAACTTGCTGTCAAGCTCAGGTATTGCAACGTTATTTCTCGATACTGGATTCAAGATCATGCGGTTTACGCCAGCGACACGCGAGTTGTTCAACCTGATCAGCAAAGATGTCGAGCGTCCATTCAGCGACATCACTGGCAAGGTCAAGGATCCGGACCTTCTCAAGGACGCTGAATTAGTCCTTGAAACCCTTGTTCCAGCCGAACGTGAAGTTGAAAGCGTAGATGGACGTTGGTTCGTTCGCCGCATTCTTCCCTACCGTACGCAAAGAGGCAAGATTGATGGTGTCGTGGTGACATTTGTAGATGTATCGGACCTCAAGACCTTGCAGCGTGAGACCGCAAATGCCCGGGAATTTGCCGAGAGCATTATCAGCACCATGCGTGAACCAATGCTGGTGCTTGACGATACATTCACAATCCTCTCGGCTAGTCGGTCGTTCGATCGAATGTTCCCGACGGAAGGGGCGGGTATTATCGGAAGAGACCTGTTCTCGATCCAGAACCGGCAATGGGACGTCCCTCGGCTACGCGAATTTCTGGAAACCATTTTGCCTGAGAAAGCTGTGGTGGAGGCCTTTGATCTGCAGCTGGATACCTTTGGTCTCGGACGGAGAGACATGCTCCTGAGTGCCAGACGGATCGAAGGGCGGCCGAAAGGCCAAGAGTGTATTCTGCTGGTGGTGGAAGATGTAACTGACGAGAAGAAGGCGCAGCGAGCCATTCAGGATCGGGAAACACGGCTCCGCGCCATCCTTGATGCCGCGCCTGAGGCGATTCTGACAATTGATGAGCACGGAATTGTTGGCACTTTCAGCTCAGGCGCAGAGGGTATTTTCGGATTCAAGGCTAATGAGGTTCTTGGTCAGAACGTCAAGATGCTGATGCCTGAACCCGATCGCAGCAGGCACGACGGCTACCTGGAGCATTACATCAAGACCGGCGAAAAGAAGATCATTGGAATCGGACGCGAGATGGATGCGGGACGCAAGGATGGTTCCCGAGTTCCGATCCGGCTGACGGTGTCTGAATTGGAGATCGACGGCGCGCGCCATTTTCTAGGGATCATTCATGATCTGACGGTGGATAAGAAAAGGCAGGCTGAATTGCAGCGCGCCCAGAAAATGGAGGCAGTCGGTCAATTGACGGGTGGCTTGGCACATGACTTTAACAACTTGCTAACAGTTGTCATTGGAAATCTTGAATTACTCGAAATGCGAACCGACGACGTCCAGTTGCGTGAGCTTATCGATGAGGCGCTGGAGGCGTCAAGTCTGGGTGCAGCGCTCACCAGTCAATTGTTATCCTTCTCGAAAAGCCAGTCCCTTGCACCGGAAAGCGTCGCTTTGAACGACTTGGTAAGAACGATGCTTCCGCTCCTCGAGCGTACTCTAAATGAGCAGATCAACATTGAAACTCGGCTTGCTGACGATCTTCAAGCAACGCTTGCAGACCCGGGCCAGATCGAAAGCGCGATCCTGAATCTGGCGATCAATGCGCGCGATGCAATGCCGAATGGCGGAACTCTTACACTGGAGACCCGGAATGTTGCGCTGGATGCCGACTTTGCGGCCACTCAGATCGATGTCATGCCGGGGGACTATGTTTGTCTATCCGTTACTGACACGGGCGTCGGTATGACTCCCGAGACGCAATCGCGGGCGTTCGAACCGTTTTTCACCACAAAGGGACCGAGGGCTGGATCGGGCTTGGGGCTTAGTATGGTATATGGCTTTGCGAAACAGTCTGGGGGGCACGTAGCAATTTACAGTGAGGCCGGACAGGGAGCCACAATCAATCTATTCCTGCCCGTTGCTGTGGAAAGAGTGGGGACCAGAAAAGCTTTAACATCCGAAAAAGTCTCAGAAACGGGGACCGAAACTATTCTAGTGGTCGAGGACGATCCGAAAGTCCGACGCTTGACTGTGACACGCCTTGAGGAATTGCAATACAAGGTTGTTTTCGCTTCGGACGGCCCGCAAGCAATGAAGATATTGGAGCAGCGCGAAGATATCGATCTGGTACTGTCCGACGTCGTCATGCCGGGCGGAATGACAGGCTATGATGTGGCTGAAAAGGCGGTGGCTTTGAGGCCTGCCGTAAAAATCCTGTTGGCTACCGGTTATTCAAAGGGGGTTGAGCCAAACGGGAAGACCAGAAAGGGTGGCTACCGGACACTGCGCAAGCCTTACGGTTTGCAGGAATTGGCGCGCACATTACGCGAGGTACTGGACTAAAGCGGCTTGCGACGTTCAGATTGTAGCAACGCAGGCACAGCCGTCAGTGTGCACGATCTTAACCAGAGCCGGGACGTACCGGTGGCGTTCAATACAGCGTTGCAGTCATTAGACTCGATTCTTTATGGCTTGAACCAACGGCGATCATTCTGCGCCGTTCATAAGGTACATCATGCGACAACACGAAAATTAACGTCTTGAATAATACAGGGAGGCACTGAGCTACCGAGATCGCAGCGCGTCAGCTCTGTGACCTTCCGCCCAGAAGAAAGACTTCCTACCGTGAAACCGTGAAACCGTGAAACCGTGAAACCGTGAAACCGTGAAACCGTGAAAATAATCCAAGAAACATTCGGCGGCAAGATCAGGGCTAGAACGATTCACGGCGCTGAAGAACTCCACGGCATTTTCTTGGGGTGTCCTTAAGAGCCTCTTGCCAAGTAATTTTGGCTCAAAGAAACTGATTGCCGCATCAGGCATGAACGGCAGCTATGGCTCGAACCTGCCGTTCGCGGTGAAATGCCAAGCGGCTTACCTCGACCAACTCTTAGTCCAGAATCCGTTGCATTGCTTCATGCAGAATTCCATCGCAATCAGCCTGCGTCTGAGACATCGAAAGCAGATTTATCTGTGTACCATCGTCGTGTTCAGGCGGGGACATCACAACCACACCTGTTTTGTTATGCCCGAACCGAAACAACAGGTCACCAAGCCGCTGCAAAAGGGCTTTAGTTTGCATCTGACGGCCAGGGTGCAGTTCCTGAACAATCGAGATGGCTGGGCCAGGCCGCGTCCCCGAAAGAATAGCTGCTGCTGTCATCGGGATAGAGACTCCGCTCCAACGTCCGTTACATTCGATCCAGTGGATCTTGCCGATCCCGTCAGCGGCGCGGAATATCACCGCGTCAAAGCTGCACCTTCCGAAATATCCAAGTCGCTGCAAGATGCCCGCAATGCGTAACGCCTCAGCGCTCAAATGGTCCTGCAATACTTGTGGCAAGGTCGACGGCGATGCGCCTACAAAGGTGGCCGCGCTGTCACGGACGTGTTGTTCAAAGATGCCCTCGACAACAGGTGGGCCATCTTGAACACGCGGCACCCAGATCTGTGCAGAAGGGCTGCACGTGACATCCTCGTCCCATACACCCACCAGGATCGGGTATGTGTCTTGCCAACCGAAAGTTCGAATACGACGCAGCAGGAAGTTTCTCAGGTCATCAAGGCTTTTGCCCCGAACCGTAGCTGTGTCGAGGCGAAGGTTTCCTGCTGAGCCTGCGCTATCAGGCACTTTGACCACGATCTGACTGCACGTCCTGCTCATCCGGCTCACCAACCCTGCCGCCGCCGCCGGGCCGTATGCCGCCTGCGTGGGGGGCGTTGCTTGATTGCCTAGAATGCTGCGGGCAAGCTGTCCGAACCAAAGCTTGTTATTGACCCGCTGCGCCAGTCTTGGTGAGGGCCCCCAGACATGGATACAGCATTTGGTTGCCTCTCCCAGACTTTGAGCCAAGCGCCAACTGTGGCCCGTCGTCAGGTAGGGTTTCAATATCAAGCCGCTCGACCTTTGTACCGAGTAGGCCAGCATTTCCAGAATCTTCCCGGATGTGCGTACCTGTTGCGCAACCGGGCGGGCGTCATCAGCGGATCCATGCAGGTATGTAACGTCTTCTTGCCCCAGAACTTCTGCAAGATAGTCCTCGAAACAGCGGACCCGCCTGCGGACCAATACGCTGTCGCCGGACTTTGCCAACAAAGCCATGCGATAATCAAGCCGCGATGCCTGTGCCGATACAAACAGTGCAATTTCGGACTGGTCCCCGATCAGCAAGGATGGCCCATCAGCGCGCCCTTGAGCAACATACGGTCCAAAATTCAGTGATGACAGCAGTGCCGGTTCGTCATCAAGCAGGTCTGCAACAAGGCGTTGATCCCCGCGATCCGTAGGTGGGTTACGATCCGTCATAGATCCTTTTTGGGTGAAATATCTCTACGAGATTTGATCTCGGTCAGGCAGGCCAAGATTAATTGCCTATTCTGTGACCCAAAGAGGAGAATCCATTCATGTGCCGTCTCTATGCTATGCACGCCAATGAACCGACCAGGGTCGAATGCAGCCTGGTGAAATCGCAAAACGCGCTGATGCAACAGAGCAAGCGTGACATGCAGGGGTTTGCGCATGGCCACGGTTGGGGGGTCGCGGAATATCCCAACGGAACTCCGATGATTGAAAAACAGGTCTGGGCTGCCTTTCATGGCGAGCATTTCAGCCGAAAGGCAGCGCGAGTCTATGCGCGGACCGTCGTGGCCCATGTTCGGCGTGCCACGGTGGGCGGGACTAGCATCGAAAACACCCACCCGTTCCATCACGGTCGCTGGATTTTTGCCCATAATGGGACGATCCCAAATTTCGACGAGGTCCGTGAAAAGATGCTGGACCATTTTGATCCGCTGCACCGATCCGAGATTGAAGGGACAACGGATAGCGAACACATCTTCCGATACCTCATGGGGCTGTTCCTGCAGCATCCTGAACGCGGTCTATTTGAGACGGCAAGAGCCGGCCTTGAACAGATCATAATGTGGTCGGCAGAAGTTGATCCAGACGCGCGTGTCGGGCTGAATATCATCCTGACAAACGGAGAGCATATGATCGGATCATGCCTGAACAGGTCGCTTTTCTATCTGGTGCGCGATCACACTTACAGCTGTCCCATCTGCGGTCAGCCGCATGTGCATCATGACCCGAAGCGCTCTTATCTTGCGGCAGAAGTCGCATCTGAACCGATCACGCATGGGGACGACTGGTATCAGGTTCCCAATGGGACCGTGTTTCGGGTTGGTGAAGACTATCGCATTGATATGGCACCGTTACGCCTCCGGTCGTAGTATCCATGCTGGCTGGCATGTCCTCGCATCGTGCATCGGGTATAGCGGGCGAAAGCTCAGCACTCCTTTCGCAAGCGGTTAAATTCCCGTTGGTTGGCCAAAGACACCGCAGCGGAGTCCGACGTCCGCTTCGACATGCGGCGCTGCAGAATGAAACCCCTCTCCGCTGCCTCAAAGGCTCCGGATTGCGAAGGTCATTGGTCCGCTAGTTCGACGTTCAAAACCCGCGCAGGGAATGTCCACTTCCCGCCCAACGTGTTAACATCACCGAGACAAGCGCAGAGCGCTATCAATGCCGTTCCTCTTCTTCATCTGTGTATTCGCAGAATTCCAGCAGTTCGGTTGAGGTCAAGGCGCTGAGCAGCCCCACTTTGACCGACAGCAGGAAGATCACTTGATTGCGAAGCTGGTTTCTTCGGCCTCTCAAATAGTTAAGGACAGCACTTATCTGGTTCTTGTTCAGCGTCTTCGCTTGTTTGGAAAGTGCCATCTTAATCTCATGATGAAATCTATTGAGACCGGCGTAAGGCCATCAGTTTTGGATGGGCACAGGACTTGGTGTAAGAATTATAGCGGGATTTCAGAGGGCTATCGGAGCTGATGATCTTTTGTAGATTCTATCATCAGTGCGTTCTGACGCCTTATCGATATTGGTCGAAGAAGTCAGTCTGAAGCGGGCATTGGCGCTTCGCGCAGCGAGCGTCTCCTTGGAGCCCGAAGCAGACATGCTTCGGTGCTGACACTCGCAGATGCAGCAATGTAACTGACCAAAGCCACCAGCTGCACCGCAGCGAGAAAAGCGGATATTGGTCGCGACTGTAGCGAGGTCCGAGGGGCCAATGACCGACTTGCGGGACGAAACCGCCGTTCACTGAAATTTAAATGGCCAGACACTAGTCTGGCCATTCGCTGCAGTTGATGCCGACTTCTTAGCCGGTTATGCGAATTATATTACGCCATTCAATCTCATGGGTCTCCAGAATTTCATTGTATTCTGCGCTGCCTCTTAGCGCATCATATGTCTTTTCTACCGCGTCCATCGACGGGTAGCCCACGACTAGAAGTCTATGCCCCGCTGTGGGTCCTGTCAGAATAGTGCAGTACCGAAATATCATAGCTCCATTTTTCTCGAAGTGAGGTACGGCTGCGCGTAATCTGTCCAATTCGAGCCCTGCCGACTTTACGCGCGTGGCAACGCCATAGGCTGGAACATCGCTGGACGGGTTTTTAAGCCCCACGTCTTCAATGCGAAGGATGTTTCGAAGCGTGACCGAGATAGCAATATCGTGCACAAGGCCCTTATAAGCTTCTGACTTTTCGTAAACGCCAAACGCCCGGTCAATACCATTCATTTCTTCATACGTTTGAAACAGAATGAGCTGACCCGTATGCTCACCTGTCGCCACAATACCATGCCGGGTTGTCACCGCCCCCGCCCCAGTCTTTAGGTCGTTGGCCAGACTTTCCAGGTGTTCGATCGCTTGGCCATATTGCTGTGGCGCACATTTTGCCACGGTTATCATCATGTATTTTGGTGAAGACATGACTTCTTCCTCCCTTGGGTTACGTCGCCTGCTGACGGATGTTTTACCGCTGGATTAACTTTTTTAAGTCTGCCTCAAGGGAAGTTTCTTTTTTGGAATAGGATACAATGCACTGAACTGATTGAAGGGTAGCATATTTTAACCGATCGGTCTTCTGACGTATAACGGCAACTGCAAAGAACGCTATTTGGTCCGACCGCTTTGGGCTCGGAGCGGTCGATATGGATCGGATCGAGCGATGTCTGGTTTGAGATGGCGGACGACTGTCGCCGTTCCTGTAACGCCGAAGCTTCACTCTTTTCAAACGGATGGATCGGAGACGGGACGTTTGGCGGTCTGAAGCCGCCGTGGGGTGACGACGCGTTGAATGATGGCAAAGAGCCCAAAGTTGCCATGTTCATCGGCCAAGTATGTAAGAGTAGAAAACCAATCCTAGACATCCCCCCTCGCAACGCACTGAGCGGCTAGCGCAGCGATGTGTTCGGTTGAGGAGCCACAGCATCCGCCTAGATAGGCAATTCCGAAACTCTCGTTCAGTGCCGAAACGTTTCTGCCAAAATCATCAGGTGCTTCGGTGTCAATTTCTGATAGCCCGTCGAGTTCTTCAGGGGTCTTCGCGGATGTGTTGGCATCTATGCCAAGAATTCGCTCGGCAGCGGTTGCGCTGCGAGCATGGATTGATGAATAGGCTGCGGAGAAAACCGACGTGTGCACGCAATTGACGGCGTAGCTTGAAGGTGAACTTTGAGTTTCTTCGTCTATTGCGTTGATGGCTAGATCGAGTGGCGTGCCGTCCAGGACGCAACCGTCTCGGCGAATTACGAAACTCAGAACGTATGGTAAGCCAGTCGATCCGAGTACTTTGGCAATGCCGCGTGCTTCAGCAACACTCGGTAGCGTCTGTACCTTGAAAAATCGGTGCCCGCCTCGGCGAGCGCGGCAATCTGCGGTGTATGTAGATTGATGGCGGCTATAGTATCCGGAGCTTCCTCCGGCTTGTACCCATCCCCGAACGGCCCGGTCACGCCCGCGATCAAAATCGGCGCAGCGTTAGGCCCATAGCTTGCTCGAAGCGCCTTCATGAAATCACTGCCATCGGCGTTTATCGCTCTTCCGGCGTGAGCTGATCTTGCGATGCGGGATGCACTTGCGTGCCACGTGGGCGTAGCTGCCACCATAGGCTGCCCATATCGCTGACCAATATCGAGATACTCGCGGTGTGTAGCTGCGAGCACTTCCCGTCCTGTCTCGTCGTACAGCATTCCAGCATAGGCGATGGCGGGGTCAAATCCTTCGCTCCCACCACTTCGAAGGCGCTCGTACATAGACCCTTCCCCTAAGATAATCGGAAAGCTGTCAAGGAAAGCGCGTCTCATTATTTGCCCCGAGGTTCAATGTGTACGAATGAACTTTATCCGCATATGGGAATCGACCAATGTCTGCTTTGTCCGCATAGCTGACGTTCGTAAGCCGCGCAGCGGAGGTCCGCTCTGCGCCCAAAATGGCCATCGTCCAAGGTACAGCATCGGCCAAGTTGAGCTTTGAGGCCTACCATCGCTGCCGCAGACGCTAGGGGCCGCCGTGGATGGATGCGGGAAATGTCCCCTCGGTACCCATGTCGTTATTCGCCATGGCGCGCTCAATGCGCGCTCGGCCTTCGGATAGTAGTCTACAACAATGAGGCTTCGTAGCCCAGAGTCTCGCATCTTGCGCTACCGCATACATCTTTCCTACGCTGAAGCCATAAGTTCAACGCGAGGACATTTCATGCTTTTGAAAACTGCCGCACTTCTCACTACGCTCGTCGGCTTTGCTGCGCCAGGCCATGCGCAAAACGTGGGGGAATTGACCCTTAACCTCGCAGGCGAGGAGCAGGTCGTTCCGCTCTGGGACCGACAGAGCGATTGGAGCGGTAGTGAAAACTGGCCGTCGATCAACATCTACGCCCGCGCTTTCAACAACGATGGTGAGGATCCGCTGGTGGTCACGCTGAGCTTCGACGCCCCTGGCGGGAACACCAGCCGCAAGGAGATGGGGCTGTCACGCTATGAGAACGGCGAGACGACGCTCCGGCTCTTTGGTGGTGAAGACGAAGAGGACGGCGCGTTGTCCGTGACTCTAGAAAGCTACGTCTTCGATGGATCCCAGCTCAGCCTTATCGGTAGGGTTCAAGGAATGTTGGGCACTTCGGAGAATTTCGGGCGCGACATCGACCTTTCGGACGCTGTTGAAGTCGAGGGTACCTTTGCGGTGACGTTGGAAAAGCTGGAATGAAACGAGGCTTGATGGTAGTTGCCGTGCCACCGGCAATACGTCCACTCAGGTAGCCAACTGGAAGTGGCACGACCACGTCTCCGGTCAGCGCAATTGACAATTGGTTTTTGGCCGTGGCTCAACTCTGATGTCCAGATTTTGCAGATGTATTCGTAGGGCGTGAGACCGTTGAGCGTCTTGAGAGTTCGGGCGAAGTTGTAAGCTGCCAGGAAGTCGGCGAGGTGTGTGCGCAGCTGATCATGGCTGTCGTAGTGGTAGCGTTTGACGGTCGCCTCCTTGATCGTTCGGTACATTCGCTCGACTTGGCCGTTGGGCCGCGGATGGTTCGGTTTCGTCAGCCGATGCTCGATCCCGTTGGCATCGCAGATCATATCAATGCGCATTGGCCGAGAATAGGTTTTGTTCCGGTTCCGGGGCTGCTCGGCGAACTGGATGCCGTTGTCTGTGAGAATGGTGTGAATTTGGTAAGGTACCGCTTCGAGCATGTGCTGAAGGAACTCCCACGCCGTCTTCCTGTCTGCCTTCTCGACGAGCTGGGTCACGGCGAACTTGCTGGCGCGGTCCATGCCGACAAAGAGATGGAGCTTACCCTCGGCGGTCTGAACCTCGGCGATGTCCCCTCTCGTGCATGTAAACATGCACTGCCGGGCAGTGGATGTGGAAGAATCCGATCGGGTAGCGTTTGAACTGCTGGCGCTTTGGTTTGTCCCCTCGATATCAGGCAAACGGGAGATGCCATGCCGCTGAAGACATCGGTGTAGAGCCGACCGCGTCAGATGCGGGATCGACGGCTGCAAAGCATAGAGGCATCGTGGCGTGAGCCGACCCAGCGTGGCAGGAACTGCTCCAACCATCTGCGCCGTCCTGCCCTTGGTATTTAACATGCTTTGGGCGCTCGACACGGAGTTGTCCCTTGATTGACAAAGCGGATGAAACCTTGCCTGTTGAGCGTGTGCGTTTTTCCGTAAGAACGCACTCCGAGACTTAACCAGACCTACTCCCAGTGACCGGGCGCATTTTCGGATAACTCTGAGGGCGGTCACGCCAAAAAGGGTCAATCATGAAATCTCGCGTTCTTATTCTCGGGGCCGGTTTCGGCGGCATGGAGCTTGCGACTCTTCTGTCCCGGTCTCTAGGCGACGATGCCGACGTAATCATCATCGACCAAAGGGACAGCTTCGTCTTTGGATATTCCAGGATTGATGTGATGTTCGGCAAGACGACGCTGGACGCCGTTCGCCTGCCTTATGCCTCCTTCGCCAAGCCTGGCATACGTCTCGTCAAGGAGACGATCACCGCCATAGACGCAGAGGCAAAGCGCGTGACCACCAATCGCGGCACCTACGAGGCCGACTTCCTGGTGATCGCGCTGGGAGCGGATTACGACATGGCCGCGACGCCCGGCCTTTCCGAGCATGGCAACGAGTTCTATTCCGACGCCGGAGCGGACCGGCTGCGCGATATCATGCCCGATTTTTCGGGCGGACCGGTTATCGTCGGAATCTGCGGGTTTCCCTACAAATGCCCCCCAGGCCCCAGCGAATGCGCTCTTACCCTGCATCACTACCTTACCGAACGCGGTATTCGGGACGCCTGCGACATCACCTTCGTTTCGCCCCTGTCCAGCCCTATGCCCGCCTCCGCAGAGATGGCCAACGAGTTAGTGAATACGTTCGAGGAATACGGGATCCGCCTTTTGCGGCAGAAAACAGTCGTGAGGCTGGAACCAGGGCTGGCGGTGCTGGACGATGGGACCGAACTGCCCTTCGGGCTGTTCCTGGGCGTGCCCAAACATCAGCCGCCGCAGGTGGTGATCGATAGCGGATTGACCGAAGACGGTTGGGTTACCATCGACCTTCCGACGTTGGAGACACGGTTCGCCGACGTCTACGCAATCGGTGACATGGCGGCGACCGGGTTGCCCAAATCGGGCACATTTGCAGAAAGCGCCGCCCAATCCGTGTCGAGTTCCATCCTTGCAAAGCTCGCAGGCGGCGACGTGCAGCGCAATACGGGTCAGGGCACCTGTATCGTCGAATTTGGCGATGGCCGCGTGAGCTATGCCGAACTTGATTTTCTGACGGGCCCAAAACTCGAGGCCGTGTTTCATCCGCCATCTGTCGCGGGGAAGACTTTCAAGAACGGCTTCGACGAGACGCGCCGTACCCGCTGGTTCAACGCCTGAATTGAACGAAGGCAGATGACATGCCTCACGAACGGTTCATTTTTGGCAAATGTCACGCCCAGAGATCGGGCGATGCGTTGAATGTTGGGAGCTTAAGGTCGGCAGCTGCTCGTTGCTTGGAATCTTCAACCGTTGTGCAGGTGCCCACGCCAACGACCGGAACGGCTGCATTGGCCGCGGCTTGATCATTCAATCGCCGAGAATACTGCGCTATCTATGATCGGCCGCACTCCGAAAGCCGCAATGCGAAATCGGAAGACCGCTTAAAGTTCCGCTATGGGCCGCTTGCGACTGACCGTCAGTCAGGTCGGCTCAGCGGGACTTTCCAGACCTTCACTCGAATCTGCCCAATCGGCGCTTTCGGCCCAGACCGGACTTTGGTGCCGAGCGCAGCTAACGTCCGCTCCGAGCCCAAGGTGCCCCCCTAGGTGGCCGCGAGGCTGAACTGGTCGCCCCCAACGGAGGAGGAAGCGAGGGGTGTACCATCCTTCTTGCGTGCCTTTCGGTAGGCACCCTCCAGCTTCCGCCCGTGCGCCCTTTTCAGGTCCACCAGCGGCAATGTACGGAGAGAGCCGAGCGCCGCCTCCACGCGCCCGCATACGCGATCAAGCTGGTTCGCCTTGTAGCGGCCCCTAGACCCATCGACTCGACGCTTCCGATACATCTCTTTCGCATCCTGCAGGGTCACCGTAGGCTCCTCTGCGCCGGGGGTCATCAAGGCCCTGATCAAGACCGGGTCGGCACCCCGGCGCTGGAGGTCATCCCCCAAGACCGCTTGCCGATCATCTTCACTCAGGTCGCCAACTATGGCGTCTTTCATGGCAGCGACCTCGGCAACGGCGTCACGCCAATGCTCAAGGGGAGAGAGCGCGCCTTGCCCCGCCGCCCTGCGCTTGGCCTTCGCCTCGATCTTTTCGTATTCGGTTAGGAGGGCTTCCTGCTCCGTGGCCAGCGCAGCACCCTCTCGCGCCTTCATGGGAACCTGAAAGACTTCTTCGCCCAAGACCCCAGCAACAGCTTTCGAGAACCGACGCCGGAATCGCTTACGGCCCCCCGGTAGATCGTCAACGTATTTGAGCTTCATCATCACCACCATCGCAAGTGTCCCATATGTGTCCCAAGTTGTGTCTCGAGATGGATGCGAAGTGCCTGATATCCTTGAAAAACAGAGCCTTCAAGTGACCTTTATGGTGCCCCCACACGGGCCATTCATGACTTCTGAGCGACCCAGAAGGCACTGTTTTTCAAAGGATAATCAGACCAGCATTTGCGCTGTGTGTCCCGAAATGCGCCTATTTTGTGTCTCAAAGAACTTCAAAAGTCCATAGCATGATGTGCGCTATGACCTACAGTCGGAAATCGGACCGGGCTAAATCGGAGACTTACCCACTATGGCAAATATCGAACCGGGGTCATGGTTGTTCGACCTGATAGAAGTCTACAACGAGTTGGGTGGAGAAGCGCCATATGAAAAAGTTTACCCACTCGCGCAGGAAAAGCGCCAAAAAGCGGGTGCAAGTTGGACTAAGCAGTCTCCAGCCACAATACGAAGAACAGTAGAAGACAACGCCGAAAGCTCAAAAAACTACAGAGGACGGGCGGTGTTTTATTCGGTAAATGGGCACGGAAAAGGCGTATGGGGCTTACTACCAGACTACCGCAAAGAGGCTTATCCTGTAGACATGCGCTCCCCGGCATATGCAGCCGGGATTGAGGGCATCCTTCAAGAGCAGCATTACCTCAGGCGTAGCAGGGACCCTAAGCTTGTCGAACAACGAAAGGTTATTGACGACTACACATGTCAGACCTGCGGATTTAGGCTGCAGTGGGAACGGGATAAATACCTGATTGAGGTCCACCACCTTAGTCCGCTGGGCAATCTGCATGATGTTACCGTGACAAGTACGGAAGACCTAATCTGCCTTTGCCCAACCTGCCATCGCATTGCTCACACTAGGTAAGACAAGCCGCTAACACCTAGCGAGATTGCCAACAGACGGAAGTCCATCCAGATTTGCAGTTGAGCTTGCTGTCGGCTTCTCGTTTCATTTCAGCGTAAAAACTTGACTGCTAGAGATGTATATCCAGGCCCCACGCTTCCCACCGTGGGGCATATTCGGCTCAAGATCCATTGATTTGGTTGCGACTCCCGACAATGCTTGGTTCAAGCTCCCGAATTTCGGGGCACGACATGAGCGACTTGTACTGGCTGAGCAACGCTCAGATGGCACGGCTTCGTCCGCACTGTCCGAAGAGCCATGGAGTGCAGCGCTTTGATGACCAGCGGATGTCGAGCGGGATTATCTTCATCAGTCCCAACTACTTTTCGTCAAGATCGCCCGCGTGTGGGAAACGATAGGTCTGCCCATCGCGACCAAGCGGCGCACGTTGACGGAACTGCATCTGTACAATCACTCGTCCGTCGTCTGCGTCCCAGCCGGTCAGGACGGGGAGTCTGCGCGTGGTTACGGCATCAAAGACGGCATCCTGGCCCATGATGAAGCAGCATTCATTCCCGATAAGGTCTTTGCGGCGAACCGCAGCGCATGGCGCGCTCGGTCAACATAGGAGTAAGACTAATGGACATGCAGACAATCAAGGCTGCGCTGAGTGACCTCGAGGAAACCCTCGACCTGACTTCGGTGATCATCTGCCTCGCTGACACGACAGAAATCCGCCTCGCGAAATGCGCAGAAACCGGCGAACGGTTCTGGTCCTTCCCGATCAACGTCTAGAATCCCATGCGCGGGCGATCTTCGGGTCGCCCGTTGCAGAATACCAGAATGTTGCAGATTTGTTGCAGAGACGCGTTAGAAGGATCATCAGATCAACCACTAACCCGTTGTTTTTAAATGGTGCCCCCACACGGACTCGAACCGCGGACCTACTGATTACAAATCAGTTGCTCTACCAGCTGAGCTATAGGGGCACTGGGGCATCATCTAGCGACGTCTGCCCGGGCGAGCAAGAGGACTGCGAGAAGTCCGACGGCCGTAATTACGAGTGCTGCAGGCGCGGCTTGGGAGAGACGCTCCAGCGAGGCCTGATCGTGGACCCGGGTCGCCAGCGTGTCAAAGCCAAAAGGACGAAGAAGCAATGTCGCAGGAAGCTCCTTCACCGCATCAACGAAGACGAGCAACAAGGCCATCGCCACGGACCCTCGCATCAGGGGAAGGTGAATGCGACGCAGAACCGCGCTCGGCCCCTGCCCCAAGGATCGCGCCGCCATGGGCAGCGACGGCGGAATCCGGGTCAACGCAGCGTCTGCCGCCCCCTGCCCGATCGCGAAAAACCGCACGACGTATGCGAAGACAAGCGCAGACATGGAACCTGTCAGGATCAACCCCGGATCCCATCCCGTGACCCCGACCACCATGTCCGCCACCCGATTGTCGAGCGCCGCAAGCGGGATCAGAACACCAAGACCCAGCACAGCGCCGGGGGCCGCGTACCCGATCGTCGTCACTGGCAACAACAGGCGCGGCAACGCCCGACCCGTCATGCGCACGCCATAGGTCATGAAAAGTGCGAGAGCCACGGTCACCACCGCCGCGATCCCGGCAACCGTCACGGTATTGACGAGCGCACCGAACAATCCCGGCGCAACCCATCCCCCGGAGGCAAAGATCGCATGCCAGCCCATCACGCCGACGGGAAAGACGAAGCCCAGCAAGATCGGCACCGCACAGGCCAAGGCCATGGCCCAACCTGCCCCGGAGGAGACCACGCTGCGGCTCACGGGGCGCTGTGATCGCGCCGCCTGCCAGAATCGCCGCCGTGCGCGGGAGCGCCGCTCCAGTAAAACAAGCGATGCAATAACCAGCAGGATCACGCACGCGATCTGAGCCGCGCCCCCTGCGTTGCCACCCGAGAGCCAGACGGAGAAAATTCCCGTCGTAAGCGTTTGCACCCCGAAGAAATCGACGACACCGAAATCGTTGACGCTCTCCATCATCACCACGGCCACGCCCGCCGCAATGGCCGGACGAGCGAGAGGCAAGCCGACGGAGGCGAAACGGCGAAACGGTCCGGCCCCCAAGGCGCGGGCGACCTCGTAACCAGCCCCCGACTGTTCGGCAAAGGCGGCGCGCGCCAGCAGGTAAACATAAGGATAGAGTGAAAGGCCGATCACAAGGATCGCGAAGGGCATGGAGCGGATGTCAGGGAAGGCATAATCAGCGGCGCTCTGCCATCCGAAGCTTGCGCGCAGAGCCACCTGAACCGGCCCCGCGTATTCGAGGAAATCGACCAGCGCATAGGCCCCGACATAGGCCGGAATCGCCAGCGGCATAAGCAACATCCAAGATAGGACTTTACGCCCTGGAAAATCGTGCATCGAAACCAGCCAGGCCGTCCCCGTACCCACAATGGCGGCGAACACGCCCACCCCGCCCATCAGAATGAGCGTATTTCCAAGGTACCGCGGCAGCACTGTCGAAAGCAGGTGGGGCCAAATGTTTTCGGTTGGAAAAAACGCCATCCAGATCACCGCAACAATCGGCACCATCACCAGCGTCGCAATCAACACCGCACCCAACGACCAGAGGTCGGGGTGCCAGAGTGCCGGTGTCTGAGTATTTCCGTCGGACATGGCCCTGGCGCTACGGCATTGGCGTTTGCCTGTCCAGCGGGCCACGGCTAAGTTGCGTCAAAAGAACCGAGGGGCCGGGCTGGTGCAGATCGCTATTCATCTGGGTGCACACTGCACCGACGAAGACCTTATCCTCAAGACACTGTCCGAAAACGGTGCCCTTTTATTGCAGCATTCGGTCGCTATCCCCGCCGCTGGCAAGGCCCGACCGGCCATTCGCAAGGCCCTCCAAGGCGGCGGAAACCTGGTGCCCGGAATGGGCAATCCACTGATGCAGGAACTGCTCGAAGAAACGGAGGCCGATCGCCTCATCCTCAGCTACGAGGGCTTCCTCGGTGTCTATGCCAAGGTCCTCAGCGGGCGCTCGATCTACTCGGACGCCGCCAAGCGGACGCAGATGTTGCGCGATATCTTTCTTGGGCAAGATGTCAGCTTCCATCTCGCCATGCGCAACCCGGCGACGTTCGTACCGGCATTGTTCGAAGCCTCCTCCGCCACCGATTTTAACGCATTTCTGTCGGGCCACGACCTTTCGCAGATCACCTGGTCCGAACCGATCACCCAGATCCGCGCGGCATGTCCGGATGTCCCGCTGACGATCTGGTGCAATGAAGATCTGCCGCTGATCTGGCCGGACGTGCTGCACGGCGTGGCGGGTATCGATGCAAAAATGAAAGGCGAGGATGCGATCCTGCGTCAGATCATGACGCCCGCAGGGTTTCGTCGATTTGAAAACTACATTCGCGACAATCCGACGCCCGATCAGTCAACCTGGCGCAAGGTCGTCACCGCATTCCTCGGCAAATACGCGGACGAGGCTGCGGTTGCGCCCGATATCGCCCTGCCTGGTTGGTCAGAGGAGATGATAGCAGGCCTGTCCGATCTGTATGAAAGGGACGTCGCCCGCCTCAGGTCGATGGACGATCTGACGTTCATCGTGCCCTGACCCCGTGGGGGATCAGGGCAACTGGCGTCAGCTCATGCCAAGCGCTTCCTTGTACATGTCCATGATCGCCTCTTCCTCGGCGACGTCGTCGGCTTCGCGTTTGCGCAGCGCGATAATCTTGCGCATCACCTTGGTGTCGTAGCCGCGCCCCTTGGCCTCGGCCATGACCTCCTTCACCTGCTCAGCGATGTCTTTCTTTTCCTGCTCCAGACGTTCCACGCGTTCGATGAACTGCCGCAGTTCGTCAGCGGTCACGCGGTAGGTGTCTGCGGGGCCGTCATCGACGACTTTAAGATCTGCCATTTTTCCCTGCTCCTCTTGTCGGCTTGCCCGTCCTTCGCTACCGCCGGGGACGACGCGATGCAATCCGGAGGGACGCGACATGGCAGCTTTGATCTGGGTCGGTGCGGCACTGACCGCCGTGGGCCTGACCGGCCTGATAATCTGCATAATCGTGGCCGCCCGTGCGCGCGCCTCGGGCCTTGAGGGTGTCGAGATGGAGACCCGCTTGCGCAAACTCGTCGCGCTGAACCTAGGTGCTTTGGCGGTTTCCGCCTTGGGCCTGATGTGCGTTGTCATTGGCGTTCTACTGGGTTGAACGCTATTCGACACACCCGGTCGATGATCGGCAAATAATCGCCTAACACATTGATTTGAGTGGATACAAAAAAACTCCCGCGCTTAAGCCGACCATGAAGTTCGTCAAGAGCCAAAAGTCCGTATGAAGCGCGCCCAATTGTCACTTTCGGTCCAGTCTCTTCCGCCTAATTAAAATGCACCGGCTAACTAAGCCGGGTAAATTCTTGAGGAGAGACTTCATGTTCCGCAGAACCTTCATCGCCCTTGCGACCACCACCGCTCTGGCCGGCACCGCTTTCGCCGATGGTCACAGCAAGGACATCGTTGATACCGCTGCCGATGCTGGCAGCTTTACGACCCTGTTGGCCGCCGCCGAAGCCGCCGGTTTGGTCGAAACGCTGAAGGGCGAAGGCCCGCTCACCGTGTTCGCACCCACCGACGAGGCCTTTGCCGCGCTGCCCGAAGGCACGGTTGAAACCCTGCTGATGCCCGAGAATAAAGATCAGCTGGTCGACATCCTGACTTATCACGTCGTCGCCGGTGCCGTCATGTCGGGCGATCTGTCCGACGGCATGGAAGCGACCGCTGTGAACGAAGGTACGCTGACGATCGGGACCGAAGGTGGCGTCACGGTCAATGGCGCGAACGTCGTAACGGCCGACATCGAAGCGTCAAACGGTGTCATTCATGTCATCGACGCGGTTCTGCTGCCCGCGAGCTGATCGCGACCAGCAGACCAACGAAAAGGGGGCCAGAAGGCCCCCTTTTTTGTGTGGAAGGGCCGTTCACTCCCGCAGCTGCAGTCCGAGCGCGATCAGTTCCGGCACCAGCGCGCCATAGGCCCGCCCCTGTTTCGGGTTCGACGCATTTCCCGCCGCCGCCCGCGCACCGACACCGGCCAGAATTGCCCCGAGGCGATAGGCCGAAAGCACCATCCATGCCGACCAATCCGTAACCGCAACGCCACAGCCCGCGGACCAACGCGCGACGTAGTCCTCCTCCGACGGAAGGCATGCCGCCGCACGGTCGATTCCGCCCAAGCCCCGCAGCGGCCCGTCATGCGGCAGATGCCACTGCATGCATTGATACGCCACGTCGGCCAAGGGGTGGCCCAACGTCGACAACTCCCAGTCCAGTAGCCCGATCACCCGCGGCTCGGTCGGATGGAACATCATATTATCCAATCGAAAATCCCCATGCACCAAGGCGGGGGGCGCGGGCGCGACGTCCTGCGCCGCGAGCCAGGCCCCGATCTCGACCATCCCAGGGTCGGGCGTGGCGACGCTGGCCAGGTATTGCCGGGTCCAGAGCGCGGTCTGCCGCTCAAAATACCCCTCGGGCCGTCCGAAAGTCTCCAGCCCGATGGCCATCGGATCGACTGCCGCAAGGGTCGCCAACACGTCGTTCATTGCGTCGTAGATAGCGGCACGATCCGCGATGTCGGGCAACGCCGGGTCCCAGAATACACGGCCTGCAAGATGCTCCATGACATAAAAATCACGTCCCAAAGGGGTGTCTTCGTCGGCTAGCAGTATCATCCGCGGTACCGGCACACCGGTTTCGGCCAGCGCCGCCATGACCCGGAACTCCCGGTCCACCATGTGCGCCTTCGGCAGCAGCTTGCCGGGCGGTTTCGCGCGCAGGACCAACGCCCCCTGATCAGTCTCCAGCGCCCATGTCGGGTTCGACTGCCCCGTGCCGAAACGGTGCGCGCCGGTGATCTTGGGAGCACCCGGCAAGTGCGCGGTCAACCAATCGGCAAGCTCGGGGGGCAATCCATCCATTCGCGCAGGGTTGCGCGTCGCCGCCGCGCTGACAAGAGTGGTCGGCAGGAGGATGCCATGGATCTTGGACTGACAGAACGGGGCCGCGCCTTGCGCGATGCGGTGGCAGGGATGGTGCGCGAGCATATTGCGCCACTGGACGCCGAATTTCACGCCGAAACCGGAGGTACCGGAAATCGTTGGGAGCACACACCCCGTCAGACAGAAATCCTGGACAGCCTGAAAAATTTGGCCCGCGACCGGGGACTGTGGAACCTTTGGAAGACGCATCTGCCCAGCGGGCCGGGGATAACGACCGTCGACTACGCGTGGATCGCCGAGGAGATGGGTCAGTCATGGCTGGCCCCCGAGGTTTTCAACTGCAACGCGCCCGACACCGGCAACATGGAAGTCTTCGCCCGCTATGGCACCGAGGACATGAAGGCGCGATGGCTGGAGCCGTTAATGGCCGGGGAAATCCGATCCGCCTATCTCATGACCGAACCGGACGTCGCTTCGTCGGATGCCACGAACATCAGCCTGCACTGCCGCCGGGACGGGAACCAATGGGTTCTGAACGGCGAAAAGTGGTGGTCGACCGGGGCGGGGGATCCAAGGTGCAAGGTCCATATAGTCATGTGCCGAACCGCCGACGATGGGCCACGCCACGCCCAACATTCCATGGTCGTGGTGCCGACCGACACACCGGGGGTTGAGACCCTGCGCGGAATGCAGGTCTTCGGCGACGACGAGGCCCCGCATGGACACATGCACATCCGATACACCGACGTCCGTGTACCACTGGACGCGATGCTGCTGGGCGAAGGACGCGGATTCGAGATCGCACAGGGCCGCCTTGGGCCGGGGCGTATCCACCACTGCATGCGTGCTGTGGGACTGGCCGAGAAATGCCTGACTCTGATGGTGGAACGCGGGGCCGCGCGGCAAGCCTTCGGAAGTGATATCAACAGTCTGGGCGGAAACCCCGACCGCATCGCGGAGGCCCGCATCGGCATCGAGGCAGCCCGGCTGATGTGTCTGAAGGCCGCTTGGGTCATGGATCAGGGTGACATGAAGGCAGCAGCTCCGTTGATCTCCCAAGTCAAGATCATGGCCCCGCGCGTGGCCTTGCAGATATGCGATGACGCGATCCAGTTGCACGGTGGTGCGGGCGTCAGCCAGGATACTGATCTGGCTCGCATTTATGCGCATCTTAGGACCTTGCGCCTGGTTGACGGGCCGGATGCCGTGCATCTGCGCACGGTATCGCGGGCGGAATTGCGGAACCGCGGCCTGCGCTGAGCTTGGGGTGAAGAACGGGTGATCCGCGTCGGACGTTCCGTCCCCCCGGAGTGTCTGTGCATTTACGCGCGTTTCCCTGCTGACCGGAACATGTCATGTTCAATCGCGATGCCGGCGGCACGGAGACGTACCTTCGCATGCTGATCCAAAAAATCAGCCGGAACGACATCCGGCCCCGGTCCGGACAACCACGCAGGGAGGACAAATTCGATGACGAAGCTTCAATCGCAGGGCGTTCATCACATTACGATCATGGGGGCCGACCGTCAGACCTCGATCGACTTCTGGGAGGGGGTCCTGGGCATGCCGTTCGTATTCGAGCAGCCGAACCTCGACAACCCGGACGAGGGGCACCTGTATTTCGATCCCGGCGACGGACGGCTGATCACGATCTTCACCAACGAGTCGCGCGCCGTGGATCCTGCGCGCACGCCGACCAACGCGGGCTGCGTGCATCACATCGCCTTCGCGGTCAGCCAATCGATGTATAGCCAATTGGCCGACCGCCTGGACGCCAAGGGGATCGAGCACTCCGGTGAAAAGGACAGGGGCTTCATGAACTCCATCTATTTCAAGGACCCGCTGGGCCTGCTGATCGAGCTTGCGTCCTACCGGTTCGAGCCGCCGCTGGGAGCGACCCATACCGATGTCCTGTTTGAGGCGCACCAGATCCGCACCAAGGCCGGGGATGCCAGCATCAGGGACAAACATCTGGCCGAGGCGATCGAGGTGCTGTCGCGGCGGCGGCATCGGACCCTGTCCGACAGTTGACCCGCGGCCATTCGAACGGGCGGCACGGCCCCGTGCATCGAACGGTAACGCGGCATCCATGCGCCCCGCGACCGGTGTCGCCTGTTCGCCCCCACGGGCTGTGTTTCAGACGGCCTGGCCAAACATGAAAGCCGGTCAACGCGAGAAGCGATAGACCGCGATACCATCGACAAGGGCATTTATCCCTTGGAACACCAACATGAAAGCGACCATGCACAGCACGAGGTTGGCCACCGTTTGAAGACGCCGTTTCCAGAGCCGATCAACGCTGCGAAACAGCGGCACCTCCGGGCGCAAAAGAAACAGCGACGCAAGGTAGCCGAACAGCATCGCACTGGTGGCCCAGTAGATTGCATTGAACCAGATCGATCCGGCCTGCATTGTCAGGAACCGAGCGAAACCCACCACTATGGCCCACCGCAGCACGTTAAACGCCTGACCTATCGCGACTTCAATCCGCTGGCCCAGCGCCAATCGGTAGGTCTGGTCTGACAGGCTATGGAAAAGGTTTCCCATTCATCCATCAGAGCATTTCAAGACATGCCCTGGACAGCCCGCAACGCCATGTCTCGCGCAGCCGTGTTGAAAAGTGACCGTACTTGTACCGTACCGATGGCGGCGATCGGTTTCGCAATTACCCGTAATGCGTAACCGGCGTTCCGGCCAGGGCGCTGATGTTCAGCAACCCGCGCGCCGTAATTGAGGGCGTGACAATATGGGCCTTGTTGCCCATGCCCATAAGGATCGGGCCGACCTCAAGTCCGCCACCGCGCATCTTGAGGATGTTGCGCGTCGCCCCGGCGGCATCGGTGGACGCGAAGACGAGGACGTTGGCCGCGCCGTCCAGCCGTCCGTCAGCCAAAAAGCGCGCGCGCAAATCTGGATCCAGCGCCGCGTCGACGTTCATTTCACCCTCGTACTGGAAATCCAGCATCATCGCATCGAGCGCCGTGATCGCCCCGCGCATGGTCTGACCAGAAGTGGAATCGAGGTTGCCGAACTGCGACGAGGAGCAAAGCGCAATCCGCGGCTCGACACCGAACCGCCGGACGTGGCGTGCGGCGGCGATGACGGTTTCGGCAATCTGCTCGGGCGTGGGCTGCGCGTGGACGTGAGTGTCCGCGATAAAGAGCGGGCCATCCTCCAGGATCATCAGAGACATGGCACCCACGGGGTGCAACTCTCCCTGCCCAAGCACGTCGGTGACATAGCGCAGATGCCACAGGAACTGACCGAAGGTGCCGCAGATCAGGGAATCGGCCTCTCCACGCTGCACCATGACCGCGCCGATCGCGGTCGTATTGGTACGCATGACTGCGCGGGCCAGGTCGGGTGCGACCCCCTTGCGCGCCATCAATTCGTGATAGGTTTCCCAATAGTCGCGATACCGCGGGTCGCTTTCAGGGTTCACGATCTCGAGGTCGCGACCGGTGCGCAGGGTCAGGCCCGCACGCTCAATCCGGGTCGAGATGACATCAGGGCGCCCGATAAGGATCGGAATGTCGGTGGTTTCCTCGGTCATCGCCTGCGCGGCGCGCAGCACGCGTTCATCCTCGCCCTCGGCGAATACGATGCGCCGCTGTGCCTGGGCCGCGGCGGCGAAGACCGGGCGCATGATCATCGACGACTTGAAGACAGAGGCGTCGAGATTGGCCTTGTACAGCTTCATGTCGTCGATCGGCCGCATAGCGACGCCGGATTCCATCGCGGCCTTGGCCACGGCGCTTGCAACGACGCCCATCAGTCGCGGGTCGAAGGGCTTGGGAATCAGGTAGTCAGGGCCGAAGGTCAACTGCTCTCCGGCATAGGCGGCCGCGGCCTCCGCGCTGGTGGTGGCGCGGGCCAGCGCGGCGATGCCTTCGACGCAGCCGACCTTCATGGCCTCGTTGATCTCCGTCGCGCCGACGTCGAGCGCACCACGGAAGATAAACGGAAAGCACAGCACGTTGTTGACCTGGTTCGGATGGTCGCTGCGCCCGGTCGCGATGATCGCGTCAGGGGCCGTTTTCTTGGCCATGTCGTAAGCGATTTCCGGGTTCGGGTTGGCCAGCGCGAAAATAATCGGCTTCGCGGCCATCCGTGCCACCATCTCGGGCTTGAGGACGCCCGGACCGGACAGGCCCAGGAACAGGTCCGCATCGTCGATCACATCGTTAAGCCCACGCGGCCCGCCCGGTTGCGCGAAGGCGGCCTTCTGCTCGGTCATGTCCTCGGTCCGGCCTTCGTGCACCAGGCCGGCAAGATCGCACAGGAAAACGTTCTCACGCTTTACGCCCAGCGTCAGCAGCATGTTCAGACAGGCAATCCCAGCCGCCCCGCCGCCCGTGGAGACGACCTTGATGTCTTCCCACTTGCGGTTCGTGAGCTTGATCGCGTTCAGGGCCGCGGCCCCGACGACGATGGCCGTGCCGTGCTGATCGTCATGGAAAACGGGGATGTTCATCCGCTCGCGGCAAAGTTTCTCAACGATGAAACAATCGGGGGCCTTGATGTCTTCCAGGTTGATGGCCCCGAACGTGGGTTCGAGCGCGCAGACGATGTCCGCCAGCTTTTCAGGGTCGGATTCATTGAGCTCGATATCGAAACAATCGATCTGGGCGAACTTCTTGAACAGGACAGCCTTGCCTTCCATCACCGGTTTTGAGGCCAGCGCGCCAATGTTGCCCAGCCCCAGAACCGCCGTGCCGTTCGTCACAACGGCGACCAGGTTGCCGCGCGCGGTATAATCGCGCGCCGTTTCAGGGTTTTCGTAGATCGCGGTAGAGGCATCGGCAACACCGGGCGAATATGCGCGGGCCAGATCCCGGCCGTTGGCCAAGGGCTTGGTCGCGCGGATCTCAAGCTTTCCGGGTTTCGGGTACTGGTGATAATGCAGCGCGGCGGCGCGTTGGGCGGCCTGCGGGTCGTCGGCGTTCTGGTCGGTCATTGCGGATCCTCTGGCGGGGGCTGCCAGTTTGTTTAGCCTTAAACTATCTTCGACGGCCAGAGAGATTTGCGCCCTCCCGAAGCCACCTGAAACTTGCCTTTATGGAAAGCGCCGTAAAGGCAACGGTTGATCGCGCAGACGGACGACCGCCAAAGGTTTCGCTCGGTCCGCTAAGGCGTGTCAGATCGCGCTGACGACGGCGCGCAATTCCGGGGGGATGCGGTCGTGCAGCGGCGTGACCAGACGGCGGCTTTCGGCGATGCAGAGCAGGATCTGGTTGCGCGTAAGTGCCGGTCCCTCGATCTGCCGAAAATCCTTGATCTGTGTGACGTAGATCCCGACCGAAGCGATCACCTCAGCGTCGGAAAGGCGTGTTGCTTCCGTAAGATACCAAGCTGTGACCTCCGCCTCGGTCAACGGCAGCATGGCCGCATGGTCGGCGGCCCAGCCGTCGGGACAAATCGAGGCGTCGAACCCGGACTGAACAACGGCGCGACGCAGCGCCCCCTCGGTTTCCAGTACCGGAGGCAGCGTCGCCTGCGCGACAGTCACACCCAATGCCAGCAACATACCGCCCAACCCGAACACCATGCACACCGTCTCAACCCGCGACACGGCTGCGAACTTGCGTGGCGGTGAGTCGTGGTCCATTTCTGAATTGCGAGCGCTGAAACGCAGGCGGGCGAGGATGGAAGCCGGTAGGTCGGCAAGCGTCATTAGGGCGAAACTCCAGCAAGAATAAGACCTAGTTAGAGCGGATTTGGGTCCACATTGTGGCAAGATGGCCCGACTTGGTCGCGCAAGTCGAGACAATTCCGCAGCAAGGGCGTGGATGTTGCGAAATGTGGTCCGTTTTACTCTGGTGCCCGTGCCAAACGCTGTGCCACATGCCACAATGTCTCTCTGGATTGTTGCCACACTTTTCGCCGCCTCGGTGCAGGCCCTGCGATTCCTTTTGCAGAAGCGTCTGGCGGTTTCAGGTCTGACGCCTGCTGCGTCAACGTTTGCCCGGTTCGTCTATGCCCCCGTGGTAATCGCCGCGGGGTTGGCAATCTGGACGTTGGGGACTGACACCGCCCTGCCCCACGTGGGTGTTGGCTTCTGGCCCTACGCTCTTGCCGGGGGAATCAGCCAGATCCTGGCGACGATGTGCGTCGTGGCCTTGTTCGCCTATCGCAATTTCGCTGTAGGTATCGCCTTTTCCAAGGTAACCGTCCTGATGACCGTGGCCACAGGTTTCATCGTGCTGGGTGAGACAGTCACGGTGCTGGACCTACTGGCGATGGCCATAGGGTTTCTGGGCGTCGTGGTCCTGTCGGTCCCGGTGGACGGCGGCTGGCAGGTGCTGAACCGCGGATCGCTGCTGGGTCTGGCGTCCGGGGCGTTCTTCTCGGTCTCGGCGGTGGGCTATCGCGGCGCATCGCTTGTGGTGGAAAGCGAGCAGCCGATCCTGCGCGCGGCGGTCACGCTGATGCTGGTGACGCTGGCGCAGGCGCTGATGTTGGGCGCGTGGTTGCTCTGGCGGGACCGCACGGGGCTTGTTGCCGTCTTTACCCGTTGGCGCGCAACGATGCTGGTCGGGCTGACGTCGATGGCGGGGTCGATCTGCTGGTTCACGGCCTACACGCTTCAGACGGCGGCCTATGTGAACGCGGTGGGACAGGTGGAACTCATCCTGTCGTTGATGATTTCCTGGCTGGTTCTGGGCGAACGATTCTCGCGCCGTGAACTCTGGGCGATGGCACTTGTCAGTTGCAGCGTCGTCGGGCTGATTCTGCTGCAAGCGTAACGCAAAGTACCTCTGGCGAAATGTGCATGCTCTTGATGCGAAACGGCCAGTCTCAAAGCCGGTGGAAAACCGAGGTCTCGCCGGAGTTGTCGAAGAACGGCGTGCCCGGTGCGTCGGTGCCCGCCGCGACAGCCGCCGTTTCGGCCAGCACGACTTCGGTGATGAAAGGCATGTCCAAAGCCCGCGCCTCGGCCAAGGGGACCCAATGCAAGTGCCCAAGCTCATCTTCGGCCCGCGAGAAATCATCCGGATCGGTCAGCAGGGCTGTGGCCGGGGCCAGGAAGAACCGCGCATCAAACCGCCGCGGACGTCCCGGGGGCGTGATCGCGCGAAAAATGAAGCGCAGTTGCGATGGATCCGGGCAAAGACCCTCGAAACCGGGCCAAGGGCAACCGGTACCCGACGCGGCGATGATCTGACCCGTTTCTTCGGCCAGTTCGCGCAGGGCAGCGGCTGCCAGAGTCTCGGGCTTTGTCGTGGAATTGGCGGCAAGGGCGGCGCGCGTTGTGTTGGACAGTGGGGCGGCCAGCGGCACATCGGCGTCGCCCGCATCGACCGCGCCACCCGGAAAGACGTACTTGTTGGGCATGAAGGCCGCCCCGGCCCCACGCTGCCCCATCAGAACGCTTGGCCCGCTGTTCGTGTCGCGCAACAGGATGATCGTCGCGGCATCCCGGATCGGACGGTCGGTCACTTGCTGATGTCCGACGGTGGCTCATCCTGACCAAAGCCGCCCATCCGGGCCGCCCATTGGATCGCCACCAGCATGCCCTTGAGCCGTGGCAGGAACCACAGGGAAAGGGCCGTCGCGGCCACCATGAAGATCGCCATGAAGGTGTACGGGTCGGGTTCATAAGCGACGAAGAACCAAAGCATCGCGGGTCCGATGATGTGCCCCACGATCAGCAGCGTCAGATACGGCGGTCCATCATCGGCGCGGTGATGGTGAAGCGCCTGATCGCAGACTGGGCAGGCATCGCGCACCTTCAGATACCCCTTGAGCATCGGACCGGACCCGCAGTTAGGGCAGCGACGCCTCCAGCCCCGCAGCATCGCGGGCACCATCGGGCGCTCTGCCCCCTCGGTCTGGGTTTCAGGAAAAGTCTCGGTCTGGGAGGCGACGTCTGTCATGGTGTGTCCTTTCGCTCTGCTCCTACGCCCTGCCGCACGCGGCGCAAAGACCGCGCGCTGTCGCTGCGTCGGGATGTCGCCCTTTTTTTTCCGATTGCCGCGACGGAACGGTCGGGGCGCTGCGTGTGAGAAGGGAACGCCGGGCAAGAACGCCCGCGTCGCAGAATCGGAGACCACCATGAAGAAGATCACTTTCCTGAGCCTCGCACTCCTCTCGGGTCTATCGCTGGGCACGATCGCGCAGGCCCACGGGTACGGCGGGCCACGCCCCGCCTTCGAGGAGGTCGATGCGGACGGAAACGGCGAAATCACCCAAGACGAGATGCGCGCCCTTGGCGAAACCCGGCGCGCCGCGCGGTTCGACGATGCCGATACCGACGGCGACGGTTTCCTTACAGCCGCGGAGTTGACCCAGGCCAGCCAGGCCAATTTCGAAGCACGCAGCGCCCGCATGATCGAGCGGATGGACGCGGATGGCGATGGCCAGATCAGCCGCGACGAAATGGACGCCCGCATGGAACGGCGAGGGGAACGTTTTCACCGGGGCGACGATGATGATGACCGGGGACATCATGGAGGTCGCATGGGCGATCACGACGAACGGGCCGAACGCGGTGGTCACCACGGCGGAGCCGGACGCGGAATCGGCGGATGGGCCTTCAACCGTGCGGACGCAGACGGCAATGGTTCCCTGGACGCGACCGAATGGGACAGCATGGGGCAGCGCCGCGGCCGCGATTGAGAAACCATGCCGGGCGGTTTGCGCCGCCCGGTCGCACCTGCGAAAGATGCGCATGACCGACGATTGCCAGACCGAGGCCGATCTGCTGGCCCGCGCGGGCCGGGGCGACAACGCGGCAGCGGCGGCGTTACTCGACCGGCTGGGTCCGCGTCTGATGGCCTTTGCGCGACGGATGACAGCGGGCGACCGCGCGTTGGCAGAAGACATCGTGCAGGAAGCGTTTCTTCGCCTCTGGAAGCGGGCGGGCGACTGGGACGCGCAGGGCTCTGCGCAAATGTCGAGCTGGCTGGGCCGGGTCGCGGCGAACCTTGCGATCGACGCCCGCAGGCGGGCGTCGCGCACACAGGGAATGCCCGACGGTTGGGACCCGGAGGATGGGTCACCGGGGGTGGAGACGCGGATGATGCGCGACGAAGACCTATCGGCGCTGGACCGGGCGCTGGCCAGCTTGCCAGATAGGCAGCGTGAAGCCGTGGTGCTGAGACATATCGAGGGCTACTCGAACCCTGATATCGCGGCCATGATGGACTGCGGCGTCGAAGCGGTGGAAAGCCTGACGGCGCGGGGCAAGCGACGCCTTGTGGACGTGATGCGCAAAACTGATGGAGGGCGCGATGAAAAACGATGATCTGGAAATGCTGCTTCAGACGGCACGCGAAGACACCGCGCCCCTTCGCGATGCGCTGCGGGCACGAATTCTGGACGACGCCGCGCGACAGGCAGCCCCGGCCCCGCGCCCTGGCCGCCTGCTTGGCTGGCTTGGCGGGTTCGTCGGCCTGCCAACCGCCGCGGTGCTGGGCCTTTGGCTCGGCATTACGCAGGCGGACCTGGTGCTGATCTATGTGCCGGGGGCCGCGACGACGGAGATTGATGCCCTGCTGCTGGATGACGTATTCGGAGCGACCTGGATCGAAGGAGAAACTGGATGACCCAAGACCGGACCTCCCGGCCCTGGATCAAGTGGGCGCTGATTGCGTCGCTGGCGCTGAACGTGGCAATCGTCGCAGCGGTGATCGGAGCCATCGCCATTGTCGGGCCCGACCGGCACCGGGCGAGTCCGGGTCGTCATGGTGGTGGCCCGCCCGAGATCGCCGCGCTCGCCCAGGGGTTGGACCGCGCCGATCGCCGGGCCCTTTTCCGTACCCTGCGCGAGAGTGGCCGACTGGCCGGGGGACGGGAGCGCATGGGGGCCGCACGCGTTGCGATTGCCGAAACCCTGATGGCCGATCCCTTCGACCCCGCGGCCTTCGAGGGCGCAATGCGCGCCCAGCGCGACCTTCAGGCGGATCTGGCGGGGCGTGGCATCGCGGTGATGTCTGAGATCATCGCCGGGCTGACACCAGCGGAGCGTGCGGTGCTTGCCGAACGGGTGATGGAGACGCGGCGCGAACGCCGCTGAGGTCAGGCTCCGACCAAGCGCACGCAGTTGCGACCGCCGTCCTTGGCGGAGTAGAGCGCGCGGTCGATACGCGACAGCGCCTCGCACCCGGCAGTGTCCCTTTCGTCCAACATGCCAGCACCCAGCGACAGCGTGACCGTCAGCATGCCACCGCACTGTAACGGCACGCCCATCTCCTCGATGGCGGCGCGCAGGCGCTCGGCCACGACCTGAACGTTGCGTAGGTCGGTATCGGGCAGGATCGCCATGAACTCCTCCCCGCCGATACGCGCGACCAGGTCCTCGGCTCGTAGACTGGCCTGAAGGGTCTGGGCCACGCGGGCCAGGACGGCGTCGCCAACAGGATGGCCGTAGGTGTCGTTGACCTTCTTGAAATGATCAACGTCCATCAGGATCAGCCCCGCCTTGATCCCCTGCGCGCGACAGCGGGTGGCGACCAACTCCAATTGGTGCAGACCGTAATGCCGATTGTGAAGACCCGTCAGCGAATCGTACATGGCCATTTTCAGGCCTGATTCCAGCGTGCTGCGCATCCGGTCGGCGCGGCGCTTCCGCGCCAGTTGGGTGCGGATCCGCATCGATATCTCATCCACCGCGAATGGGTGGTAGCTGACGTCCGCCGCCCCGAGGTCCAAGGCGGTCGCGGCCCGTTCGCTATCGCCCTTGGGCAGCAAGACAATGAACGCCGCGTGGCGCGTTGCCGAGCGCGACCGCAACTCCGACATCAGGCGCAAACCCTCGTTGTGGGCCGAAAGGTCGGCGTCGATCAGGAACAGATCGGGCGCGCTTCCATCGGTGACGGCCAGCGCGGCGTCGCGGTTCATGATCGACACGGCTTCCCGAAAAAGGGGGCGCAAACGATCCCGCTGCACTGGTAGCCAGGTCGCTGTCGACCCACCGATAAGGGCGATCCGCCCATGGGCTAGTTCGATTGGTTTGGCAGCAAAACCTGCGCGCGCCTCGGCCAGGCCGGGCATGGAGGCACAGGCCAACTCGATCACATCGCCACCGCGGGCTTGGAAATCCCGCTCCTCCCCGCGCGACCGCAGGAGAGATCGGACACGCGCCAGCAGGGCCAGTTCATCAACAGGTTTTGACAGGAAATCGTCAGCCCCCGCCGACAGACCGTCCATGCGGGCCTCCGTGTCTTCGGAGGCGGTCACGAGGATGACGGGGATGGTGGCTGTGGCCGGATTGCCGCGCAGACGCCGACAGGTTTCGGCCCCGCTGAGCCCCGGCATCATCATATCCATGATGATGATGTCGATACCGCCCGATGCGGCGATTTCCAGCGCTTCGGCCCCGCTTGCTGCGGGTACGACGTCGTAGCAAGCGGCCGCAAGTTTGACCTTCATCACGATACGGTTCGTGGCTACGTCATCGACAATAAGGATCCGGCCGGTCATCTCAATATTCTCGCAAGGATTCAGAGCTTGGTCAAAGGTGTTTAAAGAGCATTAAAGTTAACAAAAGATTTCCAATCGGACTCGCCAGGAAAGAAAGTCGACATGAGGCAAGACAACGCAGAGGTGATCGCGCTCGGCGCGCTGGAGTGGCTGATCGAGGCGGAGTTGCTCGATACGTTCCAAAGCGCGACGGGCGTGGATCGCGACACGATTCGAGGGGCCGCCGGCGATCCGGATTTCCTGGCCGGCGTTCTGGATTTCGTGATGATGGACGACGACTGGGTACGAGGCGTCTGCGACACACAATCAATGCCATACGAGCAGTTGATGCTGGCCCGGGCGGCGCTGCCCGGCGGGCAAATGCCACATTGGACCTGAGGCGGAGACAGGACTCCCGCACCCGATCACTCCTCTATCCACCAGATATCCGGCTGAAACCCGATCCAGTCGCCATAGATCGGCAGGCGATCAACGGGATACTTCAGGTCGGCGTCATGGGCGATCCAACTTATCGGGTTGTGCCAGATCGGAACGACGTAGCGGCCGGCGGTCAGCACCCGGTCCAGCGCGCGCACGGTAGCGACATATTCCTCTTGCGACCCGGCGCTCAGCATTGCGTCGATCATGGCGGCGATGGCCGGATCGTCAGCCCCCATCAGGTTGCGGCTGCCGGGGGTGTCGACTCCGTCAGGCCCCCAGTAGGCCAGTTGCTCGTTGCCAGGGCTGAGCGACAGGCCCCAAGAGTACCAGATCATGTCAAAGTCGTAGGCATTGCGCCGGTCGGTGAACTGCGCCCCGTCAATGGAGGCGACACGCACGTCGATGCCCAGCCGCTTGAGCGCCTCGACGTAGATATCGACGATGGACGCCACCTCGGAAGACCCTTGCGGCACCATAATTTCGAAGGATACGGGCCCATCGGTACCTGTCAGCACGCCATTTTCGACGGAATACCCGGCTTCTTCCAGCAAGCGGCTGGCGATCCGCAAGCCGCGACGGTTGCCGGCCCTGCCATCGGTGGACGGCAGCGTGTAACCTTGGATCGTGTCGGGTAACAGGTCATCGGAGATGGGGGCCAGCAAGTCCGCCACGTGCCCGCTGGCAGCCCCCGGCTCCATCCCGAGCGGGGAGTTGGAGAAGTAGCTGGTGATGCGCGGCTGCACACCCGCGTTTATGACGCCGTTCACATAATCAAAGTTGAACGCCTGGATCATCGCTTCGCGCACGCGCCAGTCGTCGAACAGCGGCCGGCGGGTGTTCATGACCAAGCCAGTCATGCCCGAGGGGCGCTGGTGCGGCACCTCCGATAGTACGACCTCGCCGGACTGGACGGCGGGGAAGTCATAATCCCGTGCCCAGCGCGCGGCGTTGGTTTCGCGCATCGTCGACAACTCGCCCGCCTTGAAGGCCTCGAAATGCGCGGTGGCATCCCCGAAAAACTCCATCCGCAGCGTCTGGATGTTGTTGGTGCCCTGCCTGAACGGCAGATTCGCCCCCCAGTAGTCAGGGTCGCGACTCAGCTCGACGGAACGACCGGGATCGACCTCGGTGATGACATATGGGGCCGTCGTGATCGGAATATTGCCCACGCCTGAGCGAAAAAATGCCGAGGGATCGTCCGCGTATTGAGCCGATTTCATGATAGGACGCAGCCCAATTGACATCAGCAATTCGCGGTCCGGATCGGCAATCCGGAATCTGACCTGACGGCCGCCGACAGCCTCCACCGAGACGACCTTGGCGAAGGCGCTGCGATAGCGACCATTCGCCCCCTCCTGCCCCAGGATATTCCACGACCAGATGACGTCCTCGACGGTGACCGTCGTGCCGTCCGAGAAGGCCGCATCGGGGTGCAGGCTGAAGGTGATTTCGGTCTGCGCATCATTCACCTCGACCCGCTCAGCCAAAAGACCGTAAAGCGTGAAAGGTTCGTCCCAAGCCCTGCCCATAAGGCTTTCGTAGGCAAGGAAGCGCAATTGCCAAGGCGTGTTGCCTTGCTGGATGTGGGGGTTGAGGCTGTCGAAACTGCCGACCTGTCCATCCGCAAACGTGCCGCCCTTGGGCGCTGCCGGATTGACCTGCGGCAAATGCTTGTAATCGGCAGGCAGCGCAGGGTCGCCGTACAGGGCGATTCCATGCCCATCCGCCAAGGCTGTCACGGGAGCGACAACGACAGCCACAACCGCGAGTCGTGCGAAAACGTCGATGCTGATTCGCTGGAAACACTGCCCGATCATTGTCTTCCCCCCGGTAACGCCCTGTTCAATTTGGTGTTTAATCGAAACATCTAACGAGCGCTGCTTAAACTTTCCCTTGGACTCGGTGACGTGAACGTCTATAAAGGCATCACTGCTCGATAGGTTTCTTGCCTGTATGAAACCTGCCTCAATGACTTAGCGCCGGCCTTGTGCCGGCGTTTTTTTTTGTGGTTTGCAGACTCGCTCGCAGGCTGCCATGCGTCGGGAAATCTCAACAGGACGGGGAGGCGGGATCACCCGGTTGTGCACTGTCCCCGCCTTTCGCAGACGCAGCATTTATGGTCCAGTCCCCATAAACAGGACTTCAAGGAAAACGCCATGTCGCTTCAGGGAAAAACCGCCGTCATCACGGGATCAAACTCGGGCATCGGTCTCGGTATCGCGCGCAGCTTTGCCGGGGCCGGCCTGAACGTCGTGCTGAACTCTTTCACCGACAACAAGGCAGACCACGCCCTTGCGGAGGAACTGGCCGCCGCGCACGGGGTCGACGTGCGCTACATTCAGGCGGACATGTCCAAGGGGGACGACGCCCGCGCCCTGATCGAGAAGGCCGGGGCCTGCGACATCCTGGTCAACAACGCGGGCATCCAGCATGTCGCCGGAATCGACGAGTTTCCGGCCGACAAGTGGGACGCGATCATCGCGATCAACATGTCCTCGGCGTTTCATACGACGGCTGCCGCGCTGCCGATGATGCGCAAGGCGGGCTGGGGCCGGGTGATCAACATCGCGTCCGCGCACGGGCTGCGGGCCTCGCCGTACAAATCGGCCTATGTCGCCGCCAAGCACGGGATCGTCGGCATGACCAAGGTCGTGGCGCTTGAAACCGCGCAGGAACCGATAACCGCCAACGCCATCTGTCCCGGCTACGTGCTGACCCCGCTGATCGAATCGCAGATCCCCGACACGATGAAGAAGTACGACATGGACCGGGAGACGGCGATCAAGGAAGTCCTGCTGGATCGTCAACCTTCCAAGGAATTCGCCACCATCGATCAACTGGGCGGCACCGCGCTGTTCCTGTGTTCGGACCACGCCTCTCAAATTACCGGCACGACGATCAGCGTCGATGGCGGATGGACAGCAATGTGAAACAGACACCACTTTCAATCGAAAACCGGGTTCTGGACGGTTCCACCTTTACGCGCGTCAGCCTGAAGGAGGCGCAGATCGAGGACAGCCACCTGATGGGCGCGCGCCTGAACGACGTGAACGCCGAAGGAATGACCTTCTCGAACGTCAATCTGGCCGCGACGCGGTTTCACGACGTGAACCTGTCGGGGGCCACTCTCGATCACGCCAATCTCTCGGGCTTCGCGATCTGCGATGCCAATCTGGAAGGGATGACTATCGACGGCGTTCTGGTATCGGACCTACTGAAGAAGTGGACCGATGGCTGACCGCCCGGCCGCGGCTCGCAAACCATCGCTGGCCCAGCGCATTGCGATTGTGCTGATCGAGCGGGCCGAGGAACGACTGGGTGTTTCGCTGCTCTATGTCCGGCGGATTGCCGATGCCGATCTGGGGCTTCTGCGCCGCTACAAACGGATTTTTGGCTTTCTCGATCCGGTCACTCATCTGCCCGCCGATGCTCATGCCGCCGCCCGACTGCGCGGGGCGTTGGCCGCCGATTGCGGCAGTTGCGTAGAAGCGGAAATCTCCTTGGCCCGCCGCGCTGGCCTGAAGCCCGCGACCATCGATGCGATCCTGGCTGCCGATCAGTCCCTGCCCGCGCCCATGCCCGCGATCATCCGTCTTTCAGACGCCGTCACCCGCGACCGGACCGACGACCCCGAGGCGCGTGAGGAAGTCATGCACTTCTATGGCCAGCGCGGGCTGATCGAATTGTCATTCGCGATGAACGGCGCGGCGCTGCTACCCGGTATCAAGCGCGCGATGGGCCACGCCACGACCTGCGACCTGCAAACGCTGCGAAAAATTTCGGGAGAGCGTGGGTGACGCCAAAGCGGATCAACCTGGCGCTTCAGGGTGGCGGCGCGCACGGGGCGTTCACCTGGGGTGTCCTGGATCGCATTCTCACGGACGAGCGGCTGGAAATCGCGGCCATCTCGGGCACCTCGGCCGGGGCGCTGAATGGGGCGGCTGTGAAACGCGGACTGGCCCACGGCAGCCGTGAACTGGCGCGCGAGACGCTGGAAAACCTGTGGACGGACATCGGCGCGGAAACGGATGAGCGGCTGGCACCCTGGCTGGACGCGTTCTCGCCCATGGCGATCAGCCAGGCGATCGAGATGTCGCCCCTCTACCAAATGTCGGACGGCCTGGGCCGCACGGTGTCGCCGTATCTGACCGGCAGTCTTTCGGAACAGGCGCTGCGCAAGATCGTGGACGGAATGGATTTCGAGACCATCTGCTCCGACAAGGGGCCGCAATTCTGCATCTGCGCGACCAACGTGCGCACCGGCAAGATCAAGATCTTCACCGGAGAGACGATCGGCGTCGACTCCATCTTGGCCTCCGCCTGCCTGCCCACGCTCTTCCCCGCCGTCGAAATCGAGGGCGAGTTTTTCTGGGACGGTGGCTATACTGGGAACCCCGCGCTGTTTCCGCTGTTCGAGCCGCATTTGCCGCGCGACATTCTGGTCGTGAACATCAATCCTCTGGAACGGCCCGAACTGCCGGTCACGGCGCGCGACATCCAGAACCGCATCAACGAGATCAGCTTCAACAGTTCGCTCTTGCGCGAATTGCGCGCGATCGAATTCGTTCAGCGGCTGACCCGTTCGGGCAAGATTCCTTCGGATGCCATGAAGGATGTGCTGGTCCACATGGTCGCCGACGATCCGCTGATGCGGCAGCTTTCGGTCGCTACCAAGACGGTCGCCAATCCGATCGTGATGGCGCAACTGCGCACCGCCGGGCACCGCGCGGCGGATGCTTTTCTTGATCGGGACTTCGACCGGATCGGGAACGAGTCCTCCGTCGATTTGGAAGCGATGTTCGCCTAATCCTTTTGCGTAAGTGACAGAACCGGACCCACCGGTTTAAGCTGGTGGCACCGGAACCCTGCCCCGCCGGTCGGCGTTTCCTTCGAAAGGAAAGGAAACAACATGAGCCGCAAAGAATTCACCGAGAACTGGATCCCGTTCCGCGACCCGCTCCTGTCGAACTACCCCGAGTTGACGGACGCTGATCTTGAGGCCGCCGACGGCTCCACCGCCGAACTGGCCAAGCGAATTGCCAAAAATCAAGGCATTGACGTGGACGAGGCCCAAATGACGTTGCACGAATTTCTCGCCGGTCCCCTACCGGCTGACGCCTATTCCGCACCGGTGCACGACAACGCGTCGCTGGCAGACAGCGGCGATTACATCCCAGAAGGAGAAGACGCCATGTCAGACGATAAACGGTTCGGCGACGACCGGACGGCCGAGACGCCGATGGGGCGGTCCACATGAAGGGCGCGCTGTTCGCAAGTGCCGCCGCCCTTGCCCTTATGATCGGATCGACCGCTCAGGCGCATTTGGACATCTCTGGCAACTACGATGCCTCCTACGCGTGGTTCGATGCGCCCAACACCACCGACCCCGGCGACGCGCGGGTACGGATCGTGTTCAGCGGGCGCGACGGGGCTGCCGCCCTGACGCCGAACCAGTATTGGCTTTATGCCGAATCCTATCGTCGCAACCTGGCGCGGCTGTCGATGCACCGCCCCGTAAGGCAGGCCGAGGCCCACGCCCGGCAACACGCTTTCCGCGATGTTGTGGCCAGTTTTCCGAATTTGGTGGTTGAGAGTATCGACCTGAAGCGCACCTATGGCGACGCGCTGATCACGCCAGACTGGTAACCCAGAGGATCGTCGCGTCCTCGGGCGAGGTTGAGACGACGTTGTGACCCATGGAGGCGTCGTAATAGGCGCTGTCCCCGCGCTTCATGTCGACCGGTTCGTAGAATTCAAGGAACAAGCGGATGGTGCCCGTCAGGACGAGGAGGAATTCCTCCCCGTCGTGGCGCACCCAACCGTCGAATTCATCGAAGGATCGGGCCCGGACGCGGGCGCGATACGGCAGCATCGATTTTTTGGTTAGCGATGATGCCAGCAATTCATGCTCGTACGTCGTGGTCACATGGGTCTGCCCCTCGCCCGCGACCGTGATATCGCGACGGCCCATAACCTGCGCCTTGGAAGGTGGGGTGAAAAGCTGGGGAACGGAGATCTCCAAACCGATAGCCAGCTTCTTGAGCGCTTCGAAGGTGGGCGACATCTGACCGTTCTCGATCTTGGACAGGGTCGATCTGGCCAGCCCGGCCTGCTGGGCCGCCTGTTCCAAGGTCCAGCCGCGCGCCTTGCGCAAGTCACGCACACGCACGCCAAGGTCGATCGGTTCAGGTTGAACCTGGGCACCGTTTTCACGGGCCAGGCGTATAAGGGTGGGTTCATCGCTTTGGGCCATGTGCGCTTCTAGGAGACGCGCAACTCCGCCTCAAGCTGGATATTCTTTCGCGTACCGGGGCAAAGCGCCGCTGCGCGTTCGGTGCCGGTAATGGTGCGCGACTAATCCTCCACCCCCTCCAACAGCATGATCTGCGCCTCGCCCGCGCCGACGCGATGTTTGCGCGCCGCCTGATATTCGGGCGAATCGTAACATGCCTGCGCGGCCTCCAGACTCTCGAACTCGATGATCACGTTGCGCGGGCAGCTTTCGCCTTCCAGCCCGACCACCGTGCCGCCACGGGCCAGAACCTTCGCATTCCACTTGGAAAATACCTCCGTCGCGCCCTTGGCATAGAGTGCGTAGGGGTCGGGATCGGTAACGGTGACATGGGCCACCCAGTACGCATTGGGCATTTTCTTCTCCTGCCAATTTTTTACCAGTTGATAAAATTTCACTTCATGGCACTCTGTCCACAACAAAGTTCAACCGGAGAGACCCATGACGGAAGCACTGCGCCTCGACGGCATTCGTGCCGGACGGCTGGGGGCCGAGGATCTGGCCCGCAATTTCGACGATCTGCACGCGCCGCTGACCGGACACGAGGCGATGATCGCCGCCGACCGGTGCTACTTCTGCCATGACGCGCCCTGCGTGACGGCCTGTCCCACCGACATCGACATCCCGCTGTTCATCCGCCAGATCGCCACGGGGATGGAGGACGCCGCCGCCAAGACCATCTTCGACCAGAATATCCTGGGCGGTATGTGCGCCCGCGTCTGTCCGACCGAGACGCTGTGCGAACAGGTCTGCGTGCGTGAGGTGTCCGAGGGCAAACCGGTCGAGATCGGCCGTCTGCAACGGTTCGCTACCGACGCCATGATGGCCGAGGGAGAGCATCCGTTCACCCGCGCCCCTGATACCGGAAAATCGGTTGCTGTCGTGGGCGCTGGCCCCGCCGGTCTCTCTGCGGCGCACCGGTTGGCAATGCATGGACATGCCGTCACCCTGTTCGACGCGCGGCCCAAGGCGGGCGGGCTTAATGAGTATGGCATCGCGGCCTACAAGACCGTGGGCGATTATGCGCAGGCCGAGGTGGACTGGCTGCTCAAGATCGGCGGCATCACCGTCGAGACGGGTAAGGCCTTGGGCCAGGGCCTGAACCTTGACACGCTGCGCGCCGAGCACGACGCAGTTTTCCTTGCGATCGGTCTGGGCGGCGTCGGGGCCTTGGGCCTGGAGGGCGAAGACCTGACCGGCACCCAGAACGCGGTCGATTTCATCGCCGCCCTGCGCCAATCGCCCGACCTGACCACCCTGCCCGTGGGACGCCACGTCGTCGTGATCGGCGGCGGCATGACCGCCGTGGACGCCGCCGTGCAGTCCAAGCTGCTGGGGGCCGAGACCGTCACCATCGCCTATCGCCGGGGACAGGATCGGATGCCCGCCAGCCGCTATGAGCAGGACCTGGCCGCAACCCACGGCGTGCGCCTGATGTTCGGTGTGGTGCCTGTGGCCCTGCGCGGCGACGCGCAGCTGCAAGAGGTGGAGCTGGCATATGTCGATGCCGACATGAAACCGACCGGAGAGAGCCTGACTCTTAAGGCGGACCAGTTGTTCCGCGCCATCGGGCAGAAAATGGAAGCCGTGGAAGGGCTTTCGCTGGAGCGCGGCAAAATCGCGGTGGACGGATCCGGCCGGACATCGCTGAGCGGCGTCTGGGCCGGGGGTGATTGTGCCAGCGGCGGGGAAGATCTGACGGTGACCGCCGTGGCCGAGGGGCGAGATGCCGCAATGGACATTCACGCGACGCTGACCCAAGTTGCCCAATGAAAAAAACTAAATCCCCCCCCGCCCCCAAACCCGCCGCCCTGACCGAGAAGGAGTTGGCAGCCCGCAATGACGCCGCTCTGGCCCGCGTGGATGGGATGGAAGACCTTGAAAAGCTTCGTAATCTGATGGCCAACGCCGACCGGATGGGCGTCATGCCCGTGCGCGATGCGGCCTTCCGACGCCTTGCCCTGATCCAGACCGAAGGAGAGCCGGGCACGATCGAATACGACGCGCTTCAGACGATATTCGCCTATGAGCAACTGGTGCGTGAGGAACTGGGCAAGGCCAAACGCCTGACCCGAACGCGCATGAAGCTGACGAAATCGGGCGCGGTCAACGCGCTCAGCGACTTTCCGACGGCGACGGCCGAGTATTCAGCCTTCGACACTCTGATTGCACGCGGATTGCAGGACCTGACCGGCGAGGCCGTTATCCTGCGCCATGCCGACGACTTCGACTCCGCCACACGGGACAAAGCCGAGGCGCGGCTGGAGGCCGCCAAGGCCGTCCCGGAAGATGCCGTGACGGACGCCTGACCGAATGGGCCAGCTCTTGCATATTACCGAAGTCGGAGCGGCCCGCCCCACCCGCAGCGCGACGAAACGCGGCATTTGTGATAAAATCCCTCACTCGAAAACGTGGGGACCGAAAATATGAGTGAAACTGACCGGAGCATCTCCGAACACTACGGCAAAGCCGGGCTTTACGACCGGATTCTGGCCGCCTTGGCCGCAGAGGGCATACCCCAGGCGCAAATCACCGCCGATCACCTGAAGCCCATCGACGAGTTTCACATCGGCGGACTCAGCGCGACCGAGGCGCTGCTGGAGCCGCTGGACCTCGGGCCTCGGACGCGCCTTCTCGACGTCGGCTCGGGCATCGGCGGCGCGGCGCGGCACATCGCGGAACGTTACGGGGCGCAAGTCACGGGGCTCGACCTGACACCGGAGTTCGTCGAGACGGCACAACGACTGACGGCGCTGACCGGGCCGGACATCACCTTTGTCCAGGGCAGCGCGCTCGACATGCCGTTCGAAACCGACAGCTTTGATGTGGTCACCCTTCTGCACGTGGGCATGAACCTGCCGGATAAACCCCGCTTCTTTTCCGAGGCCGCGCGGATACTGCACGCCGGCGGGATACTCGCCATATACGACGTGATGCGCTTCGGCGAGCATCCCGACTTCCCGCTGCCCTGGGCGGCGACACCCGATCACTCGTTCCTCGACACGCCCGAGGCCTATCTCGACGCCGCCCGGGCCGCCGGGTTCCGGCTGGAGACGCGTACCGACCGCGGCGAGGTGGCCAAGGCCTTTTTTGCCCGAATGCAGGCGCAGATCGCCGAACATGGGCCGCCCCGCCTCGGCCTGCCGATGCTGATGGGCGACACGGCGGGCGACAAGGCCGCGAACATGGCTCGCTCAGTCGAGGCCGGAGACATCCAACCCGTTGAAATCACGTTCAGAAAGGGCTGAGGCCCCCTACGGAGAGACACATGGCAGACCTGACCACCGACTTCCTCGGCATCAAATCCCCCAATCCGTTCTGGCTGGCCTCCGCGCCGCCGACGGACAAGGAATACAATGTCCGCCGCGCCTTCGAGGCCGGATGGGGCGGTGTTGTCTGGAAGACGTTGGGCTCCGAGGGACCTCCCGTTGTGAACGTCAACGGCCCGCGCTACGGCGTGATCCACGGGGCCGACCGGCGCGTGCTGGGCCTGAACAACATCGAACTGATCACCGACCGTGACCTGCAAACCAACCTCGACGAGATCACACGGGTCAAGAAGGATTACCCCGACCGCGCGCTGATCGTGTCGATCATGGTCCCCTGCGAGGAGGAGGCCTGGAAGGCCATCCTGCCCAAGGTCGAGGCGACCGGTGCCGACGGGATCGAGCTGAACTTCGGCTGCCCGCACGGCATGTCCGAGCGGGGCATGGGGGCCGCCGTGGGCCAGGTGCCGGAATACATCGAAATGGTCACCCGTTGGTGCAAGCAATACTATTCCAAGCCCGTCATCGTAAAACTGACGCCCAACATCACCGACGTTCGCAAACCGGCCGAGGCGGCGCGGCGCGGCGGTGCGGATGCGGTCAGCCTGATCAACACGATCAACTCCATCGTCTCGGTCGACCTGGACACGATGTCGCCTCACCCCAGCATCGACGGCAAGGGCACGCACGGCGGCTATTGCGGCCCGGCGGTGAAACCCATTGCCCTGTCGATGGTGTCGGAAATCGCGCGTGCGCCCGCCACGGCCGGGATGCCGATTTCGGGCATCGGTGGCGTAACAACATGGCGCGACGCAGCCGAGTACATCACACTGGGCTGCGGCAACGTGCAGGTCTGCACGGCGGCCATGACCTATGGCTTCAAGGTCGTGCAGGAGATGATCGCGGGCCTGTCTCGCTGGATGGACGAAAAGGGCCACACCTCAATCGACGATTTCATGGGGGCCGCCGTTCCGAACACGACCGACTGGCAATACCTGAACCTCAACTACGTGGCCAAGGCCAAGATCGACCAGGACGCCTGCATCAGCTGCGGCCGCTGCTATGCCGCCTGCGAAGACACGTCGCACCAGGCCATCGCCATGTCCCCAGACCGCACGTTCAGCGTGATCGACGCGGAATGCGTGGCCTGCAACCTGTGCGTGGAGGTCTGCCCGGTGGAGAATTGCATTTCGATGGTGCCATTGGCGGCCGGCACGACCGACCCGCGCACCGGCAAGGTGGTACAAAAAACCCCCGCCGACTGGACGACACACCCGAACAATCCGGGGGCGGTGGCGGCAGAGTAGATTAGGGAAAGTGGACTGAGCATAAGGCCCAAGATGTCCGCGCCGAGCCCTGAGCAGCTGCTGCCGATCATTCCCATTTGTCGAGGTATCGAGACTGCGTCGCTCTTTTCTGCTATAATGTTTCGGTGCCTTGTTGATGGGGGGCTCCGATGGCAGGAAATGAAAAGCTACCGCAACTGAATGGACGCAACATGGTTTGTGGGGGCGGTTTCGAGACTTGGCTCCAATATGTAGACGGGTTCGAGTTGCGACACTTCTGCGCATTTGAACTGATTGACGACAAGCGCGGCGTCGCCTGCCTTACCGACTATCACCGCAAACTCGTGGAGGCGGCGGTCGAGAATGATTTTGGCGTCATCAATGAGGGCCTTCACTACCGTGCCAGCCGGGACTGGGGAGAGTTGATTGGATTTTCCCGAGAAGGTCTCGAAGAGATCAACATTCGTGGAATCGAGTTCTACAAAGCCTTCGCCCGAGAATATGATAGCCCAGAAACGCCGATGCTCGTCGGCGGCGTCATCGGACCACGGGGTGATGCCTACAAGATTGGTCGCACACCAGATGCGGCTGAAGCTGAGGACTACCATTCCGAGCAGATCCTGACATTTAAGAAAGCGGGCGCTGATCTTGTGACTGCTTTGACGTTCTCAAGCGTTGAAGAGGCGACCGGCCTTGTCCGTGCGGCGAAAGCTGCCGATATGCCGGTTGTAATCTCGTTCTTCGTCGCAAAGGGCGGAAAACTGAATGGAGGAGAGACGTTGGAGGAAGCGATCGCACGTATTGATGTCGCGACCGACAATGCTCCAGAATACTACATGATAAACTGCACACATCCTACGGAGTTCGAGCCGGGATTAACAGATGGCGATTGGTCTAGGCGGTTAGGTGGATTCATGCCGAACGCAGTCGCGATGGAAACGCTTGACCTTTGCAAGCTTGGTCATCTTGAAGATGGTGATCCCGATGAACTTGGCGGACAGATGGCACGCCTTGCAAAACGGTTTCCTCACATAAATGTCTGGGGGGGGTGCTGCGGCACTGATGGGCGCCATATCGGCCAGATAGCAAAACAGGTCGGCGAAGTCCGAAAGAGGCTCGCCGCTGAAAGAATGCGCTTTACGAACTGACGCATGGTCCGCACAGCAGACCGCCGCGCTCCAGCGTTCAAACCCTCAGCACCCGGCGAAAGTGCCCCTCGACCTCGCGCTCTGCCTCGGCCCACGGGTCGCGCCCCTCGCCCAGAACTGCCCGCACCTGGACGTCGAAATCAGCGTAGTGCTGCGTCAAAGCCCATATAGAGAAGATCAAGTGGTGCGGATCGGCGCGGGCGATGTGGCCCGCATCCATCCAATCCGCGAGAATAACCGCGTGCTCATCCACGAGCCGGCGCAAGTCGCCCGACAGGTGCCCCTCCATATGCGGCGCACCGCGAAGGATTTCGCCCGCGAAAAGCCGGCTTTCACGCGGATAATCCCGCGCGAGGTGTAGCTTGCGACGGACATAGGCCAGCAGTTCGGCAAGTGGATCGCCCGACGGATCCAGCGCGCGCAGCGGGTCCAGCCAGGTGTCCAGCAACCCGGCAAGCAACTCCACGTAAACTGCTTCCTTGGACGGGAAATAATAGAGCAGGTTCGGCTTAGACAGACCGGCATCCTGCGCGATGCCGTCCAACGTGGCCCCGCGAAACCCCTCGACCGAGAAAACCTCCAACCCCGCCTCCAGGATTTGCGCCCGGCGGTTCTTCTGGATGCGGGTCGAATCGTCGGTCATGCGCGTTCCTCGGGCGGCAGGGCGAAACCCCGCCTGATTTTTCGGCAACCGCCGTTGCGTGACCCCCGGAGTCGCGTCACTGTTGACTGGGATCGTTCCTCTGGTAGCGTCCATTTTACCAGACGGTCAAATATTTTCGGGGGAATGCATGACAGCCAGCGCGGGACAGAACCTGAAGGTCAATCCGGACCGGCTGTGGGACAGCCTGATGGAGATGGCCAAAATCGGCCCAGGCGTCGCGGGTGGCAACAATCGCCAGACCCTGACCGATGCCGACGGCGAAGGCCGCGCCCTGTTCCAGAAATGGTGCGAGGATGCAGGCTGTACCATGGGCGTCGACAAGATCGGCAACATGTTCGCGACGCGACCGGGCACCGACCCGGAGGCCCTGCCCGTCTACGTCGGCAGCCACCTCGACACGCAACCGACGGGCGGCAAATACGACGGGGTGCTGGGGGTACTGGGCGGGTTGGAACTGATCCGCACGCTCAACGACCTGGGCATCAAGACCAAGCATCCCATCGTTGTTACCAACTGGACGAACGAAGAGGGCACGCGGTTCGCACCAGCCATGCTGGCTTCGGGCGTTTTCGCCGGACTGCACACGCAGGAGTGGGCGGAGAACAAGACGGACGCCGAGGGCAAGCGTTTCGGCGACGAGCTTGACCGCATAGGTTGGCGCGGCACCGAGGAGGTCGGCGACCGCCGCGACAAGATGCATGCCTTCTTCGAGCTGCACATCGAACAGGGGCCCATTCTGGAGGCCGAGGGCCGCGATATCGGCGTCGTCACTCACGGTCAGGGCCTGTCCTGGACGCAGATCACCGTCCACGGCAAAGACAGCCACACAGGCTCCACCCCCATGCCAATGCGCAAGAACGCCGGGCTGGCGATGGCGCGCATCCTGGAAAAGGTCGAGGAAATCGCACTAAGCCACGCGCCCCACGCCGTCGGGGCCGCGGGCCACATCGACGTATACCCGAATTCGCGCAACGTGATCCCCGGCAAGGCGGTCTTCACCATCGATTTCCGCTCCCCTGACCTGTCGGTCATTCAGGACATGGAGGCGCAACTGCAAGCCGCCGCCAGGAAGATCTGCGCCGACATGGGCATGGAAGTCGAACTGGAGAAAGTCGGCGGCTTCGACCCCGTGACCTTCGATGAGACCTGTGTCAGGGCCGTGCGCACCGCTGCCGAACGGCTGGGCTACAGCCACATGGACATCATTTCGGGCGCGGGCCACGATGCGTGCTGGATTAATCGCGTTTGCCCCACAGCCATGATCATGTGCCCCTGCGTCGATGGGCTGAGCCATAACGAGGCCGAGGAAATCACCAAGGATTGGGCCAAGGCAGGGGCCGATGTGCTGCTGCATGCCGTGGTCGAGACGGCCGAGGTGACCTCCTGAACCTATATCGCGCCCTGGGGGCAAGCCCCCACACCCCCGAAGTATTTATGAAACAGAGAAGCCGGATCATGCCTACCCTTCCAAAGACCGCAATCTTGTTGCCCCTCGTGGCGCTGGCGGGATGCGCGCTGCCCACCGCGCAGGCCCCGGTGCCCGATCCGCAGACCTATGCCACGACCGACGCGCCCATTCCTTTCGCCGTCTCCCGCCTTCTGCCGCGGGGTGTGACGGCGCAGGACGTACGGGTTGCCGACAATTGCTACGGCTACGAATATCTGGGCCAAGTCTACCCCGTTCTGATCCCGCGCGGCACGCAGTACTGCCTGTGAGGAAGCAACCATGACTTTCGAAGCGCTGCTCGCCTTCGCGCTGATCGCCACGCTTCTGGTGATCTCTCCCGGCCCCAACGGCGTGCTGATCGCCCGGACCGTGCCAACCTCGGGGCGCGCGGTCGGGTTCGCCAATGTCGCGGGATTCGTCGCGGCCTTCTACCTGCACGGCGCACTCGCGATCCTTGGGGTTTCGGTCATCCTCACGCAGTCGGCGCAGGCGTTCACGGTGGTCAAGATCGCGGGCGCAGCCTATCTCGCCTGGGTCGGGCTCAAGGCCGTCCGAACTGCCATCCGGGGCGACGCGGCACAGGCATCCGTCACGCCGGCCGCGCGCCGCCGCACCCTTTGGCGCGCCTTTAGGGAAGGGTTTCTGACCAACGCGCTCAACCCCAAAGTCGCGATCTTCTACCTCGCCGCGTTCCCGCAGTTCATTCCCGCCGGAGGCAGCGCGGGCTCCGCGATGTCATTGGTGGTGGTACACTCACTTATCAATCTCGCCTGGTTTTCCCTCATGATCCTCGCCCTGGGCCGGGTTCTCGGCCTCGCCCGATCCGGTCCGGTACAACGCTGGATCAAGGGGGTCACCGGGATCGTCTTCATCGGCTTCGGCGCGAAGCTGGCCACCACCCGTCTGTAAGGAGCCCTCACATGTCCAAGGTCATCAAGAACGGCACGATCGTCACCGCCGACCGTCAGTGGAAAGCAGACGTTCTGATCGAAGGGGAGACGATCGCCCAGATCGGCGAGAACCTGAACGGCGACGAGGTGATCGACGCCACGGACGCCTACGTCATCCCCGGCGGCATCGACCCGCACACCCACTTGGAGATGCCCTTCATGGGCACCACTGCGACCGAAACCTTCGAGAGCGGCACCTTCGCCGCCGCCGCCGGTGGCACCACGATGCTGGTCGATTTCTGCCTGCCGGGCGAGGACGGCTCGCTCCTCAACGCCATCGATTCCTGGGACAAGAAGTCCAAGGACCAGATCTGCACCGACATTTCCTATCACATGGCGATCACCGGCTGGAACGAGACCATCTTCGAAGAGATGGAAGAGGTCGTGAAAGAACGCGGTATCAACACCTTCAAGCATTTCATGGCCTACAAGGGTGCCCTGATGGTGGAGGACGACGAGATGTTCGCCTCCTTCCGCCGCTGCGCCGAACTGGGTGCCCTGCCGCTGGTCCACGCCGAGAACGGCGACATCGTGCAGGAGTTGCAGCAGAAATACATGGCTCAGGGCATCACCGGCCCCGAGGGCCACGCCTACTCCCGTCCGCCGGAAGTCGAGGGCGAGGCCGCGAACCGTGCCATCATGATCGCCGATGCCGCCGGCACGCCGCTCTACATCGTTCACGTCTCCTGCGAGCAGGCGCACGAGGCCATCCGCCGCGCCCGCCAGAAAGGGATGCGCGTCTATGGCGAGCCGTTGATCCAGCATCTGACGCTGGATGAGAGCGAGTATTTCAACAAGGATTGGCAATACGCCGCCCGCCGCGTCATGTCCCCGCCGTTCCGCGACAAGTCGCATCAGGACAGCCTGTGGGCGGGTCTTGCGTCGGGATCGCTTCAGGTCGTCGCCACCGATCACGCCGCCTTCAACGACGAACAGAAGCGCATGGGCGTGGGCGACTTCACCCGTATCCCCAATGGCACCGGCGGGCTGGAGGAGCGGATGTCAATGCTCTGGACCAAGGGCGTCGACACCGGCCGCCTGACGCCCGAGGAATTCGTCGCTGCAACCTCCACCAACATCGCCAAGATCCTCAACATCTACCCGATGAAGGGGGGCATCACCGTGGGCGGCGACGCTGACCTGGTAGTCTGGGATCCGTCGATCCACCGCACCGTTTCGGTCGCCACACAGAAGTCGATCATCGACTACAACGTCTTCGACGGCATGGAACTCTCCGCCGCCCCTCGCTACACCCTGTCGCGCGGCGACGTCATCTGGGCCCACGGCCAGAACTCGCAGCCGCAGCCGGGCCGCGGGAAATTCGTGCGGCGCAAACCGTTCGCGTCTGCGTCGCAGGCTTTGACCAAGTGGAAAGCCCTGAACACGCCGCGCAAGATCGAGCGCAACCCGATGAACATTCCAGCGGGGGTTTGATTTGCAGTCGCGTGCAATGCATGACGCACCCCGCTTGGCATTCATCGAACATCAGATTTTGATGCTAGCTGCAAATTCGGGTGCTCTCGAAACGGCCGTCAGAACGGTCGAGGCACGCTATGCCCTCCCGAACGGTGCCCTCGGCAACGGTGTCTCAAGGCAGACACGACTTCTTTCGCTCTTGTATCACCTTGTCGCCCTTCCGCGAGAAATTGCCTTAGAGAAGGCATTATCCGACCCGAAGGTGTCTAACGCTTGGAATGAGTGGTCTTCAGGTTCGTCAAAAACGCTTGATGATGGAATCGAGGTTTGCCGTCAGTTAGGTCTCGCACAAACCACACGCCTACTCCGAAATTCAGTAGTACATGGGCGCGTCCAGTTCCGAGATCATAACCTTCGATTTGAGGACAGAAAGCAGAGCCTTTCTATTGGAATAACCGCGATCGACACGCTTCTATCGAGCTTTGGCGCAGAGCTTGCCAATAGCCTCGCAAACACTGGGACAGGTTATGAGGATCACCAATGACGACAATCTCCGCCCGATCTCTCGACCTCACCTTCCAGACCGGTGACGGCCCAGTCCACGCGCTCAAGGACGTCTCCCTCGACGTCTCTGAAGGCGAGTTCGTCTCCTTCATCGGCCCCTCGGGCTGCGGCAAGACCACGTTCCTGCGTTGCGTCGCGGCGCTCGAAACGCCGACGGGCGGTACGTTGACCGTCAACGGCATGACGCCAGACGAGGCCCGCAAAGCGCGGGCTTACGGGTACGTGTTCCAGGCCGCCGGCCTGTACCCGTGGCGCACCATCGGGAAGAATATCACCCTGCCGCTGGAGATCATGGGCTACTCCCGCGCCGACCGCACCAAGCGTATGGAAGACGTCCTCGAACTGGTGGAGTTGGACAAGTTCGCCAACAAATACCCTTGGCAACTGTCGGGGGGCATGCAGCAACGCGCCTCCATCGCCCGCGCGCTGGCCTTCGACGCGCCGATCCTGCTGATGGATGAACCGTTTGGTGCACTGGATGAAATCGTCCGCGACCGGTTGAACGAGGAACTTCTGGCCCTGTGGAAGCGCACCAACAAGACCACGCTCTTCGTCACCCACTCCATCCCCGAGGCGGTGTATCTGAGCACCAAGATCGTCGTCATGTCCCCGCGTCCGGGCCGGATCACCGACATCATCGACAGCCCCCTGCCGCGTGACCGCCCGCTCGACATTCGCGACAGCCCCGAATTTCTGGAAATCGCCCACCGCGTTCGCGAGGGTCTGCGCGAAGGGATGGAGGTGTCATGAACCGCGATTTGGCCGAAACCGCAGCCGATCTGGCCGTGATCGCCATTGTGGTCTGGTTCCTGGTGGCGGAACGGTTCGACGCGATGCCTTCGCGAAGCGCACTGAACCTCGTCGGCTACCTTGTTATCGCGACATCGGTGATGCGCCTGTGGCGGCGCAGCCGGAAGGATGATGAATGAACTTGCGCCGCGCCACCGCCGAAGATGCGCCCGTCTGCGCGCGCATCGTTGATGACTGGTTCGCCGCGACCGACTGGATGCCTGCCAGTCCCGGTTACGACCGTCTGGAGGCGATCTTGCGCGACGGGTTCCCACAGCGGGAGGCTTGGGTCGCTGGCGACCCGGTGCAGGGCTACCTGTCGATGAAGACGGAAGACGATCACATCGTCGGGCTCTATGCCGCCGCTCCCGGCAACGGCGTGGGTCGCGTCTTGCTGACCCACGTCAAGCAGAGACGCGATCGGCTGCAACTGCGCAGCCATACGGCCAACGCCGCGGCGCATCGCTTCTACGCCCGCGAAGGGTTCCGCGTCGTCGCTCGTGATCTGCCGGGCGACGACGGCATCCCCGAAATCCTGATGGAGTGGCGACGATGACGGACACGCCTCTTTCCGCCCCCGGCGCGGGTATCGGACGGTCTGGTCGCGTGGGGCGCGTCGTCCGCGCGCTGCCGCATCGGTTCGGCCCCGTTCTGGTGGTGATCGCGGCGCTGATCGGCCTGTGGTATCTGGCCTGCATACCGATGAACGCACAAAACAGCCTGATGCTGGCCGAGCGGGAAGGCATCGCAGTCTCTCCCGCCACCGCGCAGGAGCGGCGCGACATGTCGGGCCTCGCCCTGACCCTCGCCACCCCGGAGGAAGCCATTGCCCGCGCCTTTGCCCAGGACCGGCCCCGCCTGCCTTCCCCGCATCAGGTCATCGCGGAGCTGTGGGACAGCACGGTCGGCAAGAAAATCACCTCCAAGCAAAGCCTCGTGCGCCACGCGGGCATTACGCTGGCCCCAACGTTGCTGGGTTTCGTGATCGGCTCGCTTGCGGGTATCGCGCTGGCCGTCGGGATCGTGCATTCGCGCCTGATGGACCTCAGCGTCATGCCATGGGCCATTGCCTCCCAGACCATCCCGATCCTTGCCATCGCCCCGATGATTATCGTGGTGCTCAATTCCATCGGTATTCAAGGCGTGCTGCCAAAGGCGATCATCTCTGCGTATCTGTCGTTCTTTCCGGTGACGGTCGGCATGGTCAAAGGCCTGCGCGCGCCCTCTTCTTCGGACCTCGACCTGATGCGCACGTGGAACGCTTCGGCGATGCGCACCCTCTTTACGCTGCGCCTGCCCACGTCCCTCCCCTACCTCTTTGCGTCCCTCAAGATCGCCGTCGCCGCCGCCCTTGTCGGTGCCATCGTGGGCGAGTTTCCGACGGGTGCCGTCTCCGGCCTCGGCGCGCGGCTGCTTGCGGGCAGCTACTATGGCCAGACAGTGCAGATCTGGTCCGCGCTTTTCGGCGCGGCCATCGTCGCAGCAGGCCTCGTGGCGCTGATCGCCCTGGCGGAACGTCTGACGCTCAAGCGGATGGGCCTGTCATGAGCGGCCTTGCGCTCCTCGGCGTCTGGGCCGCGCTCTGGGCGGCAAACGTTCGCGTCGCCCGCAGCGCGATCGGCAGTTGGGCTGCCCCGCTCCTGTTCGGTTTGACCCTCCTGATCCTTTGGGAAATGGCCACGCGCCTCTTCGATATCCCGGCCGTCATCCTGCCCGCGCCCACATCCATTGCCGTAGCCCTCACGCAGAATGCGGAAACCCTGCGTGGCGACTGGATCCAGACTGTCTTCAAGGGCGCGTTTGGCGGCTGGCTTATGGGCTGTGCGGCTGGCATTGCGACCGCCCTGCTGGTCGCGCGCTCGGACTTCCTGCGCCGGGGTCTGCTGCCCGTCGGCAATTTCGTCGCCGCGCTGCCCATCGTTGGCACCGCGCCCATCCTGGTAATGTGGTTCGGCTTCGGATGGGAGAGTAAGGCTGCGGTCGTCGTCGTCATGGTTTTCTTCCCGGTCCTTGTGAACACCGTCGCGGGGCTGGCCGACACGACAGCCATGCAGCGCGACCTCATGCGCACATACGGTGCCGCCCCCAGGCAGGAGCTGCGCTACCTCAAGGCAGTGGCCGCCCTCCCCTTCATCTTCAACGGCCTGAAGATCGCGACGACCCTTGCGCTGATCGGCGCGATCGTCGCCGAATTCTTCGGCAGCCCGACCTATGGTATCGGCTTTCGTATCTCGACCGAGGTCGGACGCTTGAACCTGCCCGTTGTTTGGGCCGCTATCGTCGTTGCAGCCATCACCGGCAGCCTGTGGTACGGGGCGATTGCCCTGCTCGAAAAACGGCTGACCTTCTGGCACCCATCACAGCGAGGACGGGCCTGAACCCGCCCCGCATTAACGGGCCGACCGGCCCAACCAACGGAGAGAGACATGAAGCACCTAATAGCAGCCACGGCCCTCACGGCCCTTGCCGCCCCTGCGATGGCCGATGGCCACGCCAATACCGTGACCCTGCAATTGCAGTGGGTCACGCAGGCCCAGTTCGCCGGCTACTACGTCGCCAAGGACAAGGGCTTCTACGAGGAGGAAGGCCTCGATGTGACCATCCTGCCCGGCGGCCCCGACATCGCGCCCCCACAGGTTCTGGCCGGTGGCGGTGCCGACGCGATGCTCAACTGGATGCCCTCGGCCCTCTCGGCGCGCGAGAAGGGCCTGCCGGTCGTCAACATCGCCCAACCCTTCAAGACCTCGGGCCTTATGCTGACCTGCTGGAAGGACACCGGCATCACCGGCCCGCAGGATTTCAAGGGCAAGACCATCGGTGTCTGGTTCTTCGGAAACGAATACCCTTTCTTGTCGTGGATGTCGCAGGAAGGCATCTCGACCGACGGTGGCGAGGATGGCGTGACCGTCCTCAAGCAGGGCTTCAACGTCGATCCCCTGCTGCAACGCCAGGCCGACTGCATCTCCACCATGACCTACAACGAATACGGTCAGGTGCTGGACGCGGGCGTCTCCCCAGATGAACTCGTGACCTTCAAGTACGAGGATATGGGCGTCGCCACACTGGAAGATGGCATCTGGGTGCTGGAGGAAAACCTCGAAGACCCGGCCTTCGTCGACAAGATGACCCGCTTCGTCCGCGCTTCGATGGAGGGCTGGAAATACGCCGAGGCCAACCCCGCCGAGGCCGCCGAGATCATCATCGAAAACGATGAGACCGGTGCCCAGACCGAGGCCGCGCAACTGCGCATGATGGAAGAAATCGCCAAGCTGACCGCCGGTTCCGACGGTTCGCTGGACGAGGCCGACTACCAGCGCACGGTGAACACCCTGCTGGCCGGCGGCTCCGACCCGGTGATCTCGGCGGCCCCCGAGGGTGCCTGGACATCAGTGATCACGGACGCCGCGCTGAACTGAGAAACCGTTTAATACGAAGGGAAAGGGCGTCCGACAGGGCGCCCTTTTTTCAAGCGCTGAACGACCCTCAGCGGTCTTTTGGTCACGACGCGTCGAAGGCCAGCTTCGAGCCGAATTGAGACATGCCCCAGGTGCCGTCAGTCATTCGCGTTCATGCCCGAGGGCAGGGTTTCGCTCCAATTTCTGAGTTCATCAAGAAATCCGAGGGCGGTTCGGCCCAATTCGGTAATCTCGTAGTGGACGGACACGGGCGCGGTATCCATGACCTTCCGCGACACGAGACCCTGCGCCTCCAACTGACGCAAACGTTCGGTGATCATCTTCTTGGATGCGCCACCGATCATGCGTGCAAGATCATTGAAGCGCACCGGCCCATCCTTTAGGTGCCACAGGATTGAGCCGGTCCATTTACCGCCAATGATCCGCATGCCGCGTTCGATGGCGCAGGGCTCGACGCAGGCACCATGAACCTGTCTGCGGCCCTTCGCATCTTCTTCGACCCTTGCGTCCATCCTGTCAGAGCCTCCGATGACCCAGGTTACTAAAAGTATACTGGTTGCTTATGCTTTCTTGATTTCGCAAATAAAGGTCAAGCTGCGGCCGAGTCAAACCCTGGCCTCGGGCCTTCGGGATCGGCGGGACCACTGCCGCCCACGCCGCCAACTACAAGGAGTGACTCCATGACCAACCCCATTCACGTCGATATCGTCTCGGACGTGGTCTGCCCCTGGTGCGCGATTGGCTACCACCAGCTTGCCAGCGCCGCCCGGGACACTGGCATCGACATCGAGGTGCATTGGCATCCATTTGAGTTGAACCCCGGCATGGCCGAGGACGGCGAGAACCTGCGCGCGCACCTCGCGGCGAAGTATGGCACCACGCCAGAAGGCTCCATCGAGGCCCGTGCCCGGCTGACCGAAATGGGGGCAGCACTCGGGTTCACCTTCAACTACGCGGACGACATGCGGATGTATAACACCTTCCGCGCGCACCAGATGATCGACTGGGCCGAGGATCAGGGCCGCGGGCATGAGGCCAAGATGGCGCTTTTTGCGGCATTCTTCACCGATCGCCGCGATGTGTCGGACATCGGGGTGCTGGCCGAGGTGGCAGGAGAGATCGGACTCGATCAAAGTGCCGCCTCCTCCATGCTGGACAGTGGCGAGCGCGCCGAGGTTGTGCGGGAAAAGGAACGATTCTGGACCGACCGGGGTGTGCAAGGCGTGCCCGCCGTGATTTTCGAGCGTCAGCATCTTGTCACAGGAGCACAGGGCGCAGCGACCTATGCCAGCATTCTGGAACAGTTGAAGGCGGCGAAAGCCGCCTGAAACTGCAAGCCATCATCGCTGGAGGAAACGAAGTCCAAAGCGCAAGCGATCAAGGAACTGGGCCCATCCAGTGCCATGCAATGGCAGGATTGGGCCGGAATCGACCTTCGCACTGCCGCGATCAAGCTTGGCTTCGTCAGCAAGGCAGACCTTGATACAGACCGCAGCAAACGTCTGCTTACCGCCTTGATGCACGCCTCACTCTAACCGCGCCATGATCTCCCCTACCGTGGGCTTCGGCTTACCCATCCAAGCCTCGCGCGCCTCGACGACCAGGTCCTCGCCTTCCAGCAGGCCCGCCAGCCGGGCGCGCACGAAGGCGCTCAGGACCGTATTCATGCGCGGCCCCATTCCCGCCCCCATCGAGCGGAAGAGCTTGTAGACGTCCTCGTCGACATACAGGCTCACCTTGCGTTTTTTCTGGCTGCGGTTTTGCCAGACCTGTCGCCAATCCTCCGGCACCCGCTCGGCGCGCGTCGCGGCGTGTGCCATGTCCCATTGGAACCGCATCATCATCGCGATCATTTCCGAGGTTTGTTTCTGCGCTGATTTCGTCGCCATGGTCGCCCCTTTTGGTGTCATCGAAAGGGCAAGCTGAGCGTGAGCACTTGGCAAACGGTTAATGCGCGGCACGTCCGACGCGGATCACCCGTGGGTCACCCGTGCATCCGACGTCGATCACTCGCCACGTTTCCACACCGCGCCATCAGCGACGCGCCCACGTTCTCAGCTTCAGCGAGGCAGATCGCCAAGTCCTTGCGCATCCAGTCGACGGCGAACCCGTGTTCAAATTCACCAGCCAGCTTCGTCTTGTGCCTATTGACCATTTGCCAGCTTCCGGCCACCCCGCCCTGTATCACATCGACCACCGCTTCGCCGTTCAGTCCGGCCCCATAGGGTTCGTTGCTGCCACTCGCCGGGCTTGGCCTGAATGTCGGCTTGTTGGGTTTTGACTGTGTGCCTGGATCACACAAGGGTGACAGGCACACCGGTGGTTGCATTTGGCGGTACATGATCCGATGGATCCGGTCTATTGCCGTAGTCCTACTTTGCTGAGAGATTTCGCAGTCTTCTTTGTTAATGCTAGTGTGGTTATCGCTAGACCCGTTGGCCGACCAACTGAACTGGCCTCAGCCTATTTCCAAGCAAATTTGCCACACGTTTAAATGCTAAAGCGAATTCCGCTGGATAAACTGCGCTTATCCATATTCTATCCGGAGTTGTGATGAACACGTTGCTGGCAAAACAAAAAGTTTCCGCCAAACCCCGGCGGGCAACGCCTATTCCACGCCGATCCAAGCGTAGTGGAATGGCTGCCGCGATTGTGGCGGCTCCTCTATCGTTCTGCATCACTCTAATTTTGGTGCTGACAGGAAATTTGTCGCTGATCTGGGCCTTGCCAGTCTACAGCGTCATGGGGGCCGGGATCCTCGCGCTCCTTCTAGCCCTGCCCTGAGTCACGATGATCCCGCCTGTCTTGGCCTGCGGTCGCCTGACATTTAATTCGCGTGCGTCATAACCAGGAGGCTTAATGACCGATTTGCGGATTTAGGCTTGTCCGCGGAACGATTCAAACTCCACTTCCTGTGTGGCGCAGCCGATCGTATTCAGTGCAGCGAAGGCCCCATTCCCGCCCCCATCGAGCGGAAGAGCTTGTCGGCGTCCTCCTCGACATACAGGATCACCTTGCGTTTTTTCTGGCTGCGGTTTTGCCAGACCTGTCGCCAATCCTCCGGCGCGCGTCACGTCGCGTGCCATGTCCCATTGGAACCACATCATCATCGCGAACATTTCCGAGGTTTGTTTCTGCGCTGATTTCGTCGCCATGTTCGCCCCTTTCGGTGTCATCGAAAGGGCAAGCTGAGCGTGAGCATTTGGCAAACGGCTAACGCGCGGCACGTCCGACGCGGATCACCCGTGGGTCACCCGCGCCTCCGACGTCGATCAGTCGCTGAGTTTCTTCAACCGCGCCATAAGCGACGACGTGTCCCAGCGCCCGCCCCCCATGGCCTGCACGTCCTTGTAGTACTGGTCGATCAGCGCCGTTCCCGGCAGCGACGCGCCCACGTTCTCAGCTTCAGCAAGACAGATCGCCAAGTCCTTGCGCATCCAGTCGACGGCGAACCCGTGTTCATATTCACCGGCCAGCATCGTCTTGTGTCTATTAACCATTTGCCAGCTTCCGGCCGCCCCGCCCTGGATCACATCGACCACCGCTTCGCCGTCCAGACCGGCCTTCTGTGCGAAGTTCATCGCCTCCGAAAGTCCCTGCATCAGCCCCGCGATGCAGATCTGGTTGACCATCTTCGTAAGCTGCCCCGCACCCACATCGCCCATGCGCTGACTCAGCTTGGCGAACGCGGCCATCACCGGCTCCGCTCGGTCGTAATCCTCCTGCGCGCCGCCGCACATGATCACCAACTGTCCATTCTCGGCCCCCGCCTGACCGCCCGACACGGGGGCATCAACCCATGCGATGCCCTTTTCGACGGCGGCGGCGGCCAATTCGCGCGTCACCTCGGCGGAGACGGTCGTGTGGTCGATGAAGAGCGACCCCTCGGTCATTCCCGCGAACGCCCCATCGTCGCCGAGACAGACCCCGCGCAGGTCGTCGTCGTTGCCTACGCAGGCCATCACGATCTCGCAGCCCAGGGCCGCCTCGCGCGGGGTTGTCGCGGCTTTGCCTTTGTGATCTGCGACCCAGGATTCGGCCTTGGCCGCTGTGCGGTTGAAGACGGTCACCGCATGACCCGCTGCCGCCAGATGTCCTGCCATCGGGGCACCCATCACGCCCATTCCCAAAAACGCCACGTTCGCCATGCCGACCTCCCTTTGCATCCATTCGCTCCGGGGGTTAGATCGGCCCAGACGACAAGGGTCAACACAAGCCCGCTCGATGGGTTCAGGAAAGGGTAGCATGGAGCGTTTGTTCCGCTGGACATTCCGTATCGTGACCGCGGCCCTGCTTCTGGCGGGTCTCTCGGTGTTGGCCGTGTATTGGCTGGCCGGGCGCAGTCTGCCCGACTATGATGCGACCGAGACCGTCGCAGGCCTGTCCGCCCCGGTGGAAATCGTACGCAACACCCACAACGTACCCCATATTTTCGGGGAAACGGACGCGGACGTATTTTTCGGCCTCGGCTATGCCCATGCACAGGACCGACTGTGGCAAATGACGCTGCTGCGGCGCACCGCGCAGGGCAAATTGTCGGAGATCTTCGGCCAACGGACCGTGCGCACGGACGAATTGCTGCTTCGTCTGGGTTTATACCGCGCCGCCGTCCGCTCGGTCGATGCGCTCGACTCCGAAAGCCTTGCCATGTTGGAGGCTTACGCGCGGGGGGTGAACGCCCGGATCAAGGTCATCAACGCCGAGGCTTCGGGCCGAGGCGCGCCCGAATTCTTCCTGTTTTCGCCTCAGGTCGCCCCTTGGCAACCTGCGGACAGCCTGGCCATCGTCAAGCTGATGGCGTTGCAGCTCTCGGGCCATGTCGAGGAGGAAGTTCTGCGCGCCCGCGCCTCCCTCGTGCTGGAGGAGGCACGGCTTCGCGACCTGCACCCGGATTTGCCTGGCGACGGCAAAGTGGTTTTGGCGGGCGATCTGTTCCCATCGCTCCGGTCCAGGCAATTCGCCGACGCCGACAAGCGCGACCCTTTCCTATGGCCCGTCCCGCCGCGTGATCTGGCCGGGGCGTCGAATGCCTTTGCCGTGGCACCCGACCGCGCGGCGGCCGGCGGCGCGTTGCTAGCCAACGATCCTCACCTGGGCCTTACGGCACCGACGCTGTGGTATCTGGCACGGCTGGAACTGACGACGGGCGGTGCCATCGGCGGTACGATCCCCGGCATGCCGATCATACTTCTTGGGCGGACGGCGCGCCTGGGCTGGGGTTTAACGTCAGCCTACATGGACGATCAGGACGTCATGATCGAGCAGCTCAACCCCGAGGACAGCACCCAATATCGCACCCCCGACGGCTGGGCCGACTTCGAAACGGAACGCACGATCGTGACGATCAAGGACGCAGAGCCGATCACCCTCACCCTGCGGCGCACCGTAAACGGACCCGTTCTGACCGGCCGGCAGTTCGATCTCGGCACTGTCACGCCCCAAGGGCATGTGGCCGCGCTCGCCTGGACTGCGCTGGCCGAGGACGACACCTCCATGCGCACGGGCCTGGAACTGATGCGCGCCGGCGATGTCGAAGCGGGACTTGCCGCTGCCCGGCATTTCGTGGCCCCCGCCCAGAACCTGATGCTGACGGACGGTGACCGTATTGCGATAACCATCATGGGTCGCCAGCCCGATCGTAATGAGCTGCAGCAATCCGAAGGCCGGATCCCGGTTCCAGGTTGGATTGCAGTCAACCATTGGGGCGGGCTGAAGCCTGCCGACAGCAATCCCGTTTGGGCCGATCCCGACGGGGGCCTGCTGGGCAATACCAACAACAAGACAACCGATGCGTTTTTCCCCGATCACATTAGCCACTGGTGGGGAGACAGCCAGCGGGTCCAGCGAATGGAACGTCTGATGCAGGCACGCAGCGTCCACACCCGCGAAAGCCTGATCGAAGCTCAACTGGACACCGTCTCGACCGCCGCGCGCAGCCTTTTGCCCCTGATCGGGCGTGATTTATGGTTTACCGGCGATGCTGCCCCCGCGGGCACGCCGGAACGCCGTCGCCAGGTTGCGCTGGAACTGCTGGCGGCATGGAACGGCGAGATGTCGGAACACCTGCCAGAGCCGTTGATCTACGCCGCGTGGATGCGCTCTTTGCAGCAACGGCTGATCCGTGATGACCTCGGCCCGCTCGCCGCCGAATATCCCAGAATGGAGCCGCTGTTCGTAGAGCGGGTTTTCCGCGACATCGGGGGGGCCTCGGCCTGGTGCGACGTGATACAGTCGACCCAACCGGAAACCTGCACCGACATCGCCCGCCAATCGCTGGACGATGCATTGCAGTTCCTTGAAGACACCTATGGCGCGCGGGTCGAGACCTGGCGTTGGGGCGACGCCCATCAGGCGCGCTCCGACCACACCGTACTGGGCGATATTCCGATCCTGGGCCTGGTGGTGAACATCCGCCAGTCGACCTCGGGCGGCGATCACACGCTGCAACGTGGACGCACGGGGGGCGCATTGCCGGCCCCCTTCCTGAACGTTCACGCGGCCACCTATCGCGGAGTATATGACTTTGCCGATCCGGAAAGCAGCGTCTTCATCACGTCCACCGGCCAGTCGGGGCACCCGCTGTCAAAACACTACGACGATCTTGGGGAGTTGTGGCGGCGCGGTGAATACATCCCGATGACGCTCGATCCGGAGTTGGCGCGCGCGGGGGCCGTGGGCGTGACTGTTCTGAACCCGGCTCGCTAGGGTTTGCCCGCAACGGTTATGCGTCTTGGGAGAGGGCCTTGCCAAGACGCGGCAGCCGCGCGCGTTTCATCAGGGGGCGCAGGGGCTGCGCCGTACCCGAGATCCGCTCCGCCGTTGCGCGCACGCCTTCGACGACCTCCGCAACCGTTGCGTCATCGCCCAGCCACAGATCCATCAGGAAGGCATCCGGGTTCTGCAATTCGATCCCCTCGGCCAAGACATCGCGACGTGGGAAATCCTTGATGTTCAGCGTCACTAGCCGGTCCGCGGCCGCATCGGAGGCGGCGGCCAGCACGTGCACGTCGTTCGTATCGGGCAGGTACATCCGCGCCATTGTCCCCTCGCCCGGGCGCACCTCTGACGCCGGGAATGCCGCCCGCAGCGCCGCGATCTCGCCGCGTGCAAAGAGTTCGCCGTCCGGGATCTTGCGCGTCGCGCGGGCCCATTCCTCCAAAACACGCGGCGACCAGAGCGGGCGGTAAAGCTCCGCCCGCGCGCAACCGATCAGGATTTCCCGCAAAACGGTGGGATAGAGAACACAGGCGTCCAGAAACGCCTTCAATCCAGCAACCGAAACGTCAGCGCCTTGAGATATCCGCTTTCGGCAAGCTGCGGATGCACCGGATGGTCGGCCCCGGCGAATCCGGTGTGGATCAGTTGCGCCTCGCGCCCTGCCCGCCCGATGCCGCGAATGCAGGACGCGCGGAACTTGGACAACTCGGCCGCATGGGAGCACGAGCACAACGTCAGATAACCACCCGGCGAAACCAACGGTGCGGCCAGCCGGGCGACCCGCTCGTAAGCGCGCAGGCCGGCGGTGAGCGCGGGCTTCGCCGGGGCGAAGGCGGGCGGGTCGGCGACCACGATGTCGAATGTCTCCGCTGCTTCACCCAAGGCGGTCATCACGTCGAACGCATCGCCCTTCCGGGTCGCAAAATCGGCGGTGCGCGCCATTTTCGCAGCACCTTCCTCGGCCAGCGCCAGCGCGGGGGCACTGCCGTCGACGGCCAACGCGGAGATCGCGCCACCGGCAAGCGCGGCAAGACCGAACCCGCCGACGTGGCTGAACAGGTCAAGAACCTTCGCCCCTTCCGCCAAGCGCGCGACAAAGGCGTGGTTTGGCCGCTGATCATAGAAAATGCCGGTCTTTTGTCCGCCGGTCAGATCCGCCATATAGGTCGCACCATTCATCGGAACCGGTATCGCGCCCTCGACCCCACCGCGCAGCCAGCGTGTCTCGTCCGACAGCCCCTCCATCGACCGCGCCCGGCCGGAGGCATTCAGCAGCACATGGGTCAGACCCAGTTCTACAAGCGCGGTGGCGATATCATCGGCCAAGACGTCGGCCCAGGCGGCGTTCGGTTGCACGACGGCGGCATCACCGAAACGGTCGATCACGACGCCGGGCATCCCGTCCGCCTCGGCATGGACCAGTCGATAGAACGGCGCATCGAACATCCGTTCACGATGCGCCAAGGCGGTACGAAGCCGGGCGGCAACGAAAGCTGCGTCGATCTCCGCCCCTGGGTCGCGCGACAGGACGCGCGCCGCGATGCGGCTGTCCATGTTGACGGCGACGGTTGCAAGCGGCGCGCGCTCCGCATCCTCCAGCACGGCAATCGTGCCGGGCGCGATTGCGCGACTGCGGCGGTCTGCCACTACATCGTCGACAAAGACCCACGGATGCCCGTGCCGGGTTCGACGGGCGTCCGCCTTGGGTTTCAGACGCAGGACGGGGCGGGTGGGTGAGTCATCGGTCATGGCTTTCCCTACTCCCTCCCCCAGACATCCGAAAGGCCCCGCGGAGGGGCCTTCACATCGGAAGAACCGACCGCTGGGATCAGCAGATCAGGCGTGGGCGTTTCCAGTCGCACGCGTGCCGCGCAGGCGTGCCATCAGGTTGGTGAGTGCTTCGCGCACATAGGCCGCGCGCAGTGAACGGGCCCGTGTTTCAATTGCGATCATGTCAAGTGTATAGTCATTCATCGTATCATCTCCGTTTCAACGTGGCGGGGCGATCCCTGCCACTTCTGGTTGAACAAGAGGTATGCTGCACCGCCGCAAATTACCAATGCGGCTGCGGCAATTCCCCCATGCGCCCTGCGCAACACGATGATCGAGTGTCACCCGCATCACCTGCCGGAAAGGCCAAGGTCGCAATCAGCATCCCGTTTTGTCGCGAATTCATGACGAATGACATGGGCCTCCGGCGCGCCGATAGCCCGACGCTCAGATCATTGCAGTCGAAAGCCTCGGGGTCCCGCAGCCCGCTTTCGGCAGATCAGCCGGTCGCGCGGCCATAGATTCCAGGCAAGGGCGTGACGAAGGTCTTTATTGCGTCTCCTGGATCCTGAGCGAAGGTTTGCAAATACGACGCGGACAAGAAGGCGGGCGTCGAACGCCCCCATCAGCCCGCCCAACGGATTGGCCCGTCTTGGCCATGACAGCCGCTCGCGATGCGGGCTGAACGCGATTGGGGCACGGGCCTGACCGTTTCTGGCGAGACGACGTGCCAGCCTGGCGATGCAGGTCCCGAACGACCTAGGCCCCACAAGCGCGCCGCAGCCATGAATTGCAAAACCATAGGATGGCGCATGTTCTGTATACAGGCGGACGACATAGAGCACTTCCATGTTTCCAAGCTTGACACGCCGAGCCATGTTATTGTGGGTTCGGTCCAGCATAGGTGCCATTAAACCGATCGCTGCCATAGGCTGGTTTACAATGCCTACCTTACGCAGTCAGGTGGCCGGATTTCGCACGCCGGACGAAATTTAGCCCGTCAATTCAGGGGTGGCAGATCCGGTAGGTCGGGGAGATCCGGCAAATCGGGAAGGTCGGGCGGATCTGTCGCCTCCGACGCCTCGGACAGGGTGTTCGAAGAGTCGGTCGAGCCATCCATGGACGATGTTTCGATAGAGGAAGAAGGCCGCGCGGCCATCGCAGAGGCCTCCATCGCCAATTGAGCCGACATCCCACCGAAATCGCCCGCAGCAGGGTCATCCCGAGGCATCAGGCTGACCGCCTCGCCGGGAAGCGCAGCTATCTTGACGGCCCGAATACCATTGAGTTGGCCGAGACGAGCCACCATCGACGTGCCACGCGGGATCGACGCGCGCCCGGGTTGCGTGATGCCAGAGGACCCTCCGTGCAACGCCACCTCGGTCAGGGCATGAGACGGAAGCGGAACGATGTCCCCAACCTTGAGCGACAACAATTGCGACAGCGGCAGGCGCAGCGGCGGCAATACCGCCTGCAACAAGACGGGCGCATCCATTGCCACCTCTCGCATCGCGGCCTTCCACGCCGCTTCCGGATCAATAGATTCGCCGACCTGCGGCAAGGCCAGGTCATCCATCGGCAACATGATCGAAACCGTCGCACCGCGTACGCCGTCCCCAAGTTCCAGATCAAGATCAAGCCGCAGGAAATGATGCGCCGTCAGGATCAGCGTCAGCGACTCCGGCCCGGCAACGAAGCTGCCTGTGCGCAGCGCCCCGATCTTCGGTTCGGAGCTGTCGGGCGACGCGAGGCGCTGTGTCTGGTCCAGAAGACTGCGGGCGAAGGGCTGCACCAGGGCAGCATCAATGCGCGTGGGGCGGCGTGACGGGCGCGCGGCACCATCAACGCGACCAATCGTCTGCACCTCGACCAGGGCGTCGGTCATGGGTGGCGAAAGTACGATCAGGCCGGTCAACGCGGCCAAAACGTCGGTGGAGTGGCCGGCCATCTCCTTGGCGGTCATGTCTGGCGGATCGATCATCAGGCAGAGGGCGTTGGGGTCCAGATCCTCGAACGCCCGCGTGGATTCCAGTCGACGTGACTGCCACGCGGTCGTGCCGAGCCCCAGCCCCGCAATGCCGTCGCCAACACGAAGCGCTGCGGTCGCCAGCGCCCGCTCGAGCATCGGGGCTGGCCGCGCATCGACGACCTGCGCGGCACCTTCTGCACGGCCCCCGGCCATGCGCCGGAGTAGAGAGAGAGACGAATCGGGAGGCATGGAATCCATTGGACCAAAAACTTAGGCCCTGTCTGATACATTCGGGTTAACAAAGCCTTGCCAAGCACGATCGCCGATATTTATTCAGCCGCTCGGGCAACCGGATCGGGGCGCGGCAAACGCACCCGGAACGCGGCTCCGCCCTGACCGGGCAAGTACAGGATATCGCCGCCCAAGCGTTGCATCACCTCCCGGCAGATCGCCAGGCCGAGCCCCGCGCTGCCGGCAGCGGCATGGTCGGTCAGGCGCGCGAATTTCTCGAAGATCAGACCCCTGTCACCCGCAGCGATTCCCGTTCCATTATCGATGAAATCGACAATCAGGGAGCCGCGACCGGTGCTTACGGCAATTTGCAGGGCCGGGTCATCGGCGTCGCAGTACTTGGCCGCATTCGTGATCAGGTTGATAAAGACCTGTGCAAGTCGGTCGCCGTCCGTCTCCTGTACGGTGTCTTCCGCCTCGGTGTCGCGCGTGACCCGCAGGCCAGTCTGGCCCGAGGCCGTCACCGCGCGGTCGATCACGTCGCGCAGGTTGATCGGGGCGGGGTGCAGCACGACCTGGCCTGATTCCAGCACGCTCAGGTCCAGCAGATCGTCGAGCAGACGGGTCAGTCGCTGACTTTCGTCCAGAATGATGCCCGCGTAATGCCCCCGCTCCTCGTCCGACAGGTCGTCGGACCGCAGGATTTCGGAAAACGCCCGGATCGAGGTCATCGGCGTTCGCAACTCGTGGCTGACCTGGCTGAGAAACGCGTCCTTCTGATGGCCCAGCGTGGTCAGCTTCTCATTCGCCGCGCGCAATTCGCCCGCCGTTCGGGTCAGTTCGACCGACTGCGCCTCCAGTCGGGCGGAGTAGTCCATGATCTGCGCCGTCTCGTCGGCCACGGCCAACAGGTCCTGCACCGAGACGGCCGCGTCTCCGGTGATGCCGGTGACCATCGCGTGGGCCGTCGCGGCACCCACCGAACCGGCCAGTCTGCGCTCCAGCCGTTCCAGCAGGTCAGGCGTCGCTTCAGGCAGGTCGCCGGGACGGCCTTGCGTCGCGGCCTCTGCGGCGAACAGCGCCTGAGCCTCGCGCCCGCCCAGAATGCGCTGCGCCATGACCAAAAGTTCGTCCGCGCGCGCACCGTCGCTGCGCCGTCCGCGCCGGGGGGTAGCGCGGTCAAAAACCTGAACGAAGCGCGGGGCCTGCAACTGCTCCATGGGTGTCGGTCGTGACAGAAGCGAGCCCAGGCAGAACACCAGCGTGTTGGCCCCCAGCGACACCAGAACCGCCGTCACCAGCGGATCCCCCGACAACCCGAACAGGGCTTCGGGCCGCAGGGCGGCGATGCCGAAGGGCCCTGCGGCAAGGAAGGCATCGCTGGCCAGCACCGGCAGCAGCATGGTCCAGACCCAGAATACGAAGCCGGTGACGATTCCCGCTGCCGCGCCCAGTCGCGTCGCGCCCGACCAGAAAAGACCGAACGCCAACGCGGGCAGGACCTGCGCCATGCCGACGAAACTGATCAGACCGATCGAAGCCAGCGCCGCCGTTCCCCCGGTGACGCGGAAGTAGAGATACCCCATCGCCAGCACGATCAGGATCGACGCCCGTCGCGCCCGCAGCACGACGCTGCGCACGTCACCCGAGATCGATGCGCGCCCCTCGCCCCGTTCGTTAACCGCAAGCCAGAGCGGCATCACCACGTGGTTCGACAGCATGGTCGCCAGCGCCACGGCCGCGACGATGACCATCGACGTCGCCGAGGAAAACCCACCCAGAAAAGCCAGCAGCGCCAGACCGCCCTGCCCTTCAGCCAACGGTAGCGTCAGTACGAACAGGTCGGGGTTCGCACCAAGCGGCATCCGCGCGAGGCCGGTGGCCGCGATTGGAACAACGAAGATGCACATCGCGAGAAGATACGTAGGGAACGCCCAAGAGGCGGTAACCAGGTGCCGCTCGTCCGAGTTTTCGACCACCAGCACCTGAAACATGCGCGGCAGACAGATGACCGCCGCCGCGGACACGAAGATTAACCCAGCCCAGCGGCCCGGAACCGCCGTCCAGTCGGCCAGAGAGGAGGTCGCGATCACCTCCCGCGTGGGAGTAAGCCCCCCATTCAGGCCCCAGACAACAAAGATGCCGACCGAGAGAAGCGCGACCAGCTTGACCACCGCCTCGACCGCGATGGCGCTGACGATGCCGTCGTGCCGCTCCCCGGTGTCGAGTTTGCGGGTACCGAAGATGATCGTAAAGATCGCAAGGCCCACCGCGACCCAGAACGCCAGGCCCGTCAGTTCGGACGCTTCGGTTCCGGGGGCGGCAAAAACCCCGAACGACAGCGTGACCGATTGCAGTTGCAGCGCGATGTAGGGCGTGGTGCCCACAACCGCCAGCAGCGTCACCAACACCGCGATCAGGTTCGACTTGCCATACCGGGAGGAAATCATGTCCGCGATCGACGTGATCCGTTCGGCCCGTCCGATCCGCACCAGCTTGCGCAGGAACCACCACCAGCCGATGAACACGAGCGTCGGGCCAAGATAGATCGCCATGAACTCCAACCCGGAGCGTGCCGCGTAGCCGACCGCGCCGTAGAACGTCCAAGCAGTACAGTAAATTGACAGCGAGAGCGTATAAATCGCCGGCCCTCGCAAAAGGCTGCGGCCCCGTGCCGCCTGTCGTTCACCCGCGAAGGCCACCAGGAACAAGAACGCCACATAGACCAGCGACAGCACGATGAGCAGGTTCAGCGAAAGGACCATGCCGTCATCCATCCCGCGGGCCGGCGGGCGTCTCCTCGGCGTGGGTGTGCAGATACCCAAGCCAGGCAGCCAGCCCCACCAGCAGGAACCAGGCCGCGAAAAGGTAGATCAGCCACGGGGCCGTCGCGCCCGCCGCCGCCGGGCCGCCGGACAGAGCGAGGTCCGGCAATACAAACAGCAGAACGCCCAGCAACGGCAGCAGGCGGATCGCGTCGCCGATCCGGGCGCGGCGTAGGGCACGCCGCTGTGCCGCGCTGGCCGAAGGGGCCGGGGTCGGCAGCACGCTCATCGCACGCCGCGCGCCAAGTCGGCAACCGCCGCCACTAGCTCCTGATTGGAAAACGGCTTGGTCATGAACCGCGTCACGCCCAAGGCGGCTGCACGCTCCCGGTCCTTGGTCTGGCCCTTGGCCGTCAACATCAAGACCGGCAGGTCGGCCGACACGGTGCCGACGCCGTCGCGGATGCCACCCAGAACGTCAAACCCGGAACGGCCCGGCAGCATCACGTCAAGCACGACCACGTCGGGAGTATGTCGCGCGACGGCCTCCAGAGCCGTAGATCCGTCGGAATGGGTCGATACGCGCCAGCCAGCCCGCCCCAGCAAGAACGAGATGGCGGTCGCGATGTTCGGTTCATCCTCGATCAGCAGGACGCGGCCGGGGGCCGCCGCTCCATCAGGCATTTCAGTCATGCCCGGCCTCCCCTCCGGTCAATTCCACGGTCGAAGTGTCCTCCGAGACGGAGCCCGAGTCCAGCATTACACCGCCCGAAAGCACTGAAGGTTCCCGCCGGGCGGCGCAATCGGCACGGGGACAAACCCGACAGCCCGGCCCCACCGGCAGACCTGCCCCGGCGCTGCGCGACCGCGTCAGCAACATTGTCGCCTGTAGAACGGGGGCCTGCCCAAATCCCGGCGGGGTCACCGCCTCGGCCACCGCATGAACGCGCCACCCCGCACCGTCCGGTGTCTCGATCACCGTGGTCATAGGGTGTCCGGGCTGCGCGAAGGTCGCGTAGAGCGGCCAGAGCGGGCAACCCGCCCCCATCACCGGCAAGGCGAATCCCGCCACCGGCTTGCGCCGCAGAAGTGCGCCTGACGCGTCGCAGACCACCAAGCCCCTTCCCGGATCGACCACGCCCAGACGGCGCAGAACCAACGCCAGATCGCCCCCCGCCGCCGCGATCAGGTCATCGGGCTGCTCGGCTGCCTCGACCAGCGCGCGGGGCAGACGGGCGGCGTCCTCTGCATCCCCGCGCAAGACGTCTGCCGCCAACGCGCGCGCTGCCGGGTCGGCGATGGGTGCCACCAGTGACGCAACGGCTGTCGCGCCCTGCTCCTCCAGCGCGGCGAACCGGTGTCCCGCATCATCCAAAAAACGCGATACGATTTCCGACGGAAGGAGCCGTTCCCCGCCCTGCGTCGCGCGTCCGTCGAACAGCGCCATCACGGCCTCGACGCCGTCCGCCAGACGGCGGCTATCACTGTCGAGGTTGGCGAGGAACCGGCGCAGCCAGTTCGCGTCGATCTCGGGCGTCTGGGCCAGGATCGAGGCGGTAGAGCGCACGACCGATACAGTCGAAAGCATCTCGTGCATCGCGTCGGCGAGGGTGGGGTCATGCGACAGTCGGTCCGACAAGGCCTCAACCGTGCGGGCCTGCGCCGCCAAGGCCTCGGCCTGCGCCACGATCAACCGGGCCCAGGCAGGGTGGCGTTGCGTCAGGGTCGCAGCCTCGGACAGCGCCTCCGCGTCGATCTTGCCCACGGCACCCGCGTTCCGGACGCCTTCGATCAGCGCGGCGTCGCCATCTTCGGCAAGCGCGGCCCGATCGGTGCCCAGTGCATCGGCCAGCCGCGTCAGAAGTGCGCCGCCGATGGCCCGTCGGTTGTGCTCGATGAGGTTCAGATACGACGGAGATATGCCGACCGTCGCCGCAACCCCGGCCTGTTTCAGCCCGAGCATTAGACGCCGCTCCCGAATGCGTCGCCCCGTTGGAAAGGACCTTGGCACACAACCCCCTGACTCTGTTCATTTGCTGCGCTTGCAGTGTGGCGCTTCGCGCTTGCGTGACAATTGATTTACAAGATTCTCGTTCAGTCTGTCATTTTTTTTACAGAAAAATCCAGCAACTTCGATGTCTTGTTGATGACTTCACCCAACGTCAGCCATGATGCCGTCAACCCGTCAACGAAGACGGGTCGTATCCGCACACTCTGGAGGGGGACGTGCGGAATTTCGCAAACAGGGAGGGTCTCAATGACCAAATCGAACTTCACCCGCCGCGGCGTGATGAAGACCGGCTTCGCCGCAGGTGCCGGCCTTGCCGCTCCGACCATCTTCACCGGTGCCGTCTGGGCCGACGCGCACTCCGGCTTCACCAATGCGCCGCAAGGCAGCTCTGTCACGCTGGGCTTCAACGTACCCCAAACCGGTGCCTATGCGGACGAGGGCGCGGATGAACTGCGCGCCTATGAGCTGGCAGTCGAGCACCTGAACGGTGGCGGCGACGGCGGCATGATGCAGACGTTCTCGTCAAAAGTGCTGGATGGTACTGGCATCCTTGGCAAGAAGGTCGAGTACGTCACCGGCGACACGAATACCAACACCGACACTGCCCGCTCTTCAGCTCGATCGCTGATCGAGAAGGACAAGGCCATCATGATCACCGGCGGTTCGTCCTCGGGCGTGGCCATCGGTGTCCAAGGACTGTGCCAAGAAGCCGGCGTTATCTTCATGGCCGGCCTGACGCACTCCAACGACACCACGGGCAAGGACAAGAAGGCCAACGGTTTCCGTCACTTCTTCAATACAGAAATGTCGGGTGCCGCGCTGGCCCCTATCCTTGAGGCAAACTACGGCACCGACCGCAAGGCCTATCACCTGACCGCCGACTACACTTGGGGTTGGAGCCAGGAAGGTTCCATGAGGACCTACACCGAGGCCATGGGCTGGGAGACGGTCCAGACGGTCAAGACGCCCGTGGGCGCAGGTGACTTCTCGGCCTACATTACGCCGGTCCTGCAGTCGGGTGCGGATACGTTGATCCTGAACCACTACGGCGGGGACATGGTCAACTCGCTGACTCAGGCGGTCGAGTTCGGCCTGCGCGACGCTCAGGTCAACGGCAAGGACTTCACCATCGTGGTTCCGCTCTACTCGCGCCTGATGGCCCGTGGTGCCGGCGAAGCCGCCAAAGGCATCTTCGGCTCCACGAACTGGCACTGGTCGCTGACCGACGACGCCTCCCAGGCGTTCGTCAGGTCCTTCGGTGAAAAGTACGGGTTCCCACCGAGCCAGGCTGCGCACACCTGCTACGTGCAGGCCTTGCTCTATGCGGATGCGGTTACCCGCGCCGGTTCGTTCAACCCCTGCGCAGTTGTCGAGGCCCTGGAGGGTTATGAGTTCGACGGCCTGGGCAACGGTCCGACACTGTACCGCGCCGAAGATCACCAGTGCTTCAAGGACGTGCTGGTCGTGAAGGGTAAAGAGAACCCGACCTCCGAGTTTGACCTTCTGGAGATCGTGGAAATCACGCCGCGTGCAAAAGTCGAGTACGCCGTGGATCACCCCGACTTCGCTGGTGGCGACTTGGGCGAGTGCAACCCGGGCGCCTGAGCCCCGGTCACAAATGAAAATCAGTTGGGGCGCCCCGAGCGGCGGCCCAACGACGACCCCTCGCGGACTTCTTCCGGTATCGGGGCGACTTCTCTGGAGTGTTGGGGAACATGGACGGAATTCTCATTCAGATACTGAACGGTCTGGACAAGGGGTCGGCCTATGCGCTGATCGCGCTTGGCCTGACCCTGATCTTCGGAACACTTGGCGTCGTGAACTTCGCCCATGGTGCGCTGTTCATGCTCGGGGCCTTCTGCGCTGTGACATTGCAACGCATACTCAACCTCTCGACCACTTCCATTGACGCGACGCGAACGGATTTTCTGGGCAACCCGCTCAAAGTTCAGACCCCTTACGTTGAAAGCTGGTTCGGGCCCGAGATGGGCTCCACGATTATCGACTGGTCTGTCCCGCTCGCCATTCTCTTCGCAATTCCCGTGATGATCGCCATCGGTTTCATAATGGAACGCGGCTTGATCAAGCACTTCTACAAACGTCCCCACGCCGATCAGATCCTCGTGACCTTCGGCCTTGCCATCGTGATCCAGGAAATCGTCAAGTACTTCTTCGGCGCGAACCCGATCCCGACGCCAGCGCCCGACTACTTCCGCGGCTCGTTCGATTTCGGCGCGCTGCTCGGGATGGACCCGAACATAGTTATCTATCCGCTGTGGCGGCTGACCTACTTCGGCTTTGCGGCCGTCATCATCACGGGCATCTTCGCCTTCCTTCAATTCACGACGTTCGGAATGGTCGTGCGTGCCGGTATGGCCGACCGCGAAACCGTTGGCCTGCTTGGCATCAACATCGACAAGCGGTTCACCATAATGTTCGGCATTGCAGCGGCAGTCGCGGGACTGGCGGGGGTGATGTACACGCCGATCAACCCCCCGAACTACCACATGGGAATGGATTTCCTCGTCCTCAGCTTCGTGGTGGTCGTCGTCGGCGGCATGGGCTCCCTGCCCGGTGCCGTGTTGGCAGGCTTCCTTCTGGGCATCCTCGAGAGCTTTGCGTCCATGACGCAGGTCATTGCGCTGCTGCCCGGCATTAACCAGATCATCATCTACCTCGTCGCCATGATCGTCCTTCTGACCCGTCCGCGCGGTCTGATGGGGCGCAAAGGCGTGATGGAGGACTGAACCATGACCGACCAGACACAGAACATCCCCGCGACTTCCGACGCGCCGAGGGTCACCCCCCGCGCGAACGGAAGTATCCTTGGCCTTACGAAAAAGGACTTCGGTCTGTTTACCATCGTCATCGCCTTGACGATCTTGGCCCCTTTCCTGCTCAACCCCTTCCCCAGCGACAGCGCAATGGCGCAGTTCAACGCGGGCTACCCTGACCTGATGCAGCGGTTCGTAATCTTCGGGATCTTTGCCATCGGCTTCAACATCCTGTTCGGGCTGACGGGTTACCTCAGCTTCGGCCACGCCGCCTTTCTGGGCATAGGATCCTATTCCTGCGTGTGGATGTTCAAGCTGCTGGGGTACAACGTGCTGCCCGGTATCGGTCTGAGCATCGTGGTTTCGGGGCTCTTCGCCCTCCTGATCGGCTTCATCTCGCTGCGGCGGTCGGGAATCTATTTTTCGATCCTGACGCTGGCCTTCGCGCAGATGTCTTTCGCGCTGGCCTATTCGGTGTTGTCAAACCCCAAGTTCAACCTGACGAATGGGGAATCTGGCCTTCAGGTCTATACCAACGATCCGCAGATCTTCCACAATTCCGCCACGACGGTGGATGCGCCGCACCTTTTTGGCGTCGCAATGCGTGCCACCGAGGTGTTGAACATCGGCGGATGGTCGTTCCAGTTCAACATGGGCTACTATCTGTCCGCAGTCATCATGATCGGCTGCTTCTATCTGTCGATCCGTTTGTTCCGCTCGCCCTTCGGGATGATGCTGCGCGCGGTGAAATCGAACCAGCAGCGGCTGAACTACACCGGCCTGAACCCCAAACCCTACACCCTTGCCGCCTTCGTGATCTCAGGCATGTACGCCGGTCTTGCCGGTGGCCTGCTGTCCGCGATGGACCCGCTTGCCGGGGCGGAGCGGATGCAGTGGACAGCGTCCGGCGAAGTCGTTCTGATGACGATCCTGGGCGGTGCCGGAACCCTGATCGGGCCGGTGCTTGGCGCAGGCTTCATCAAGTACTTCGAAAATATCTTCTCGAAGATCAACGAAGCCACGCTGCACAGCTGGTTCGCCTTCCTGCCCGACGGGATGGAGGATTTCGTGGTCGCCATTATCTATCCCTTCGTAGGCAAGGGTTGGCACCTGACGCTGGGCCTGATGTTCATGGCCGTGGTCATCTTCCTGCCGGGCGGGCTGGTGCAGGGCGGACAGAAACTCGCCACGGTCTTCCGCCGTGACCGAAAATCCGCTGACGCCGAAAAGACCGCCGGCGACCAACGCAACGCCTCGGAGTAATCGATGATGGGTATTCTCGAAGTCAAGAACGTCGGCAAACGCTTCGGCGGCTTGCAGGCCTTGGACGACGTCAACTTGTCGGTCGCCGAGCAGACGGTTCACGCGATCATCGGGCCGAACGGAGCTGGCAAGTCGACCCTTCTGAACTGCCTGGTGGGCAAGCTCATCCCGGATACGGGGTCGGTCACCTTCGAAGGTCAGTCGGTCCTCGGGCGCAAACCGCACGAGATCAACCAGATGGGCATCTCGCGCGTGTTCCAGACGCCGGAAATCTTCGGCGACCTGACCGTCATGGAAAACATGATGATCCCCTGCTTGGCCAAACGCGACGGCTCCTTCGCGCTGCACGCCTACGGCCAGCTCCTGCGCGACGGTGAAATCGTGGACCGGGCGGAGCATATGCTTGAGGATATGAAGATGGCCGATAAGCGGAACATGCACGCGGCATCCATGTCGCGCGGCGACAAGCGGCGGCTGGAAATCGGCATGTGCCTGGCGCAGGAGCCGCGCCTGCTGCTGCTGGACGAGCCGACGGCCGGAATGGCGCGGGCGGACACGAACAACACCATCGATCTGCTCAAGCAGATCAAGGAGAGCCGCCCGATCACAATCGCCATCATCGAGCATGACATGCACGTCGTCTTCTCGTTGGCCGAACGCATCACGGTTCTGGCGCAGGGCACCCCACTGGTCGAGGACACGCCCGAGAACATCAAGGGCCACCCCAAGGTACGCGAAGCGTACTTGGGTGAATCCAGCGGGCACTGAGGAGACTTACCGATGAACGTGAAAACCGATTTCACCCGCGACGACAACAAGGCAGCCAGCAGCCCCGCCTATTTCAGCGTGCACGACATCCACGCCTACTACGGCGAGAGCTATATCGTGCAGGGCGTCAGCTTTAATGTCCACGAAGGTGAGATTCTCGCCCTGCTGGGCCGTAACGGTGCCGGAAAAACGTCGACTTTACGGACCTGCGCGCGCGTGGGGTCGCCCGAACTTCGGCACGGGGAGATATGGCTGGACCACCAGCCGTTGCACAAGATGGCCGCCCACGAGGCATCTCAGGCCGGTCTGGGCCTGGTGCCCGAGGACCGCCGCATTATTGCCGGCCTGACGGTCGAGGAGAACCTGAAACTGGCACAGATCGCCCCGCCGATCGGCTGGTCGCTGGAACGTCTGTACGAGTTGTTCCCCCGTCTCGGAGAACGCCGCAAGCAAGAGGGCGTGACGCTTTCCGGCGGTGAGCAGCAAATGCTCGCCATCGCCCGCGCCCTTGCGCGCGATGTCAAACTCTTGTTGCTAGACGAGCCTTACGAAGGCTTGGCCCCCGTGATCGTGGACGAGATCGAGAAGACCCTGATCGAGATTCGCAAGCTCGGGATGACGACCATCCTGGTGGAGCAGAACGCCGTCCGCGCGCTGGAGCTTTCGGACCGGGCCGTGATCCTGGATACCGGCGGCGTCGTGTTCGACGGCACCGCGGCCGAAGTCCTGAACGACGAAGCCCTGCGCTCGGAATACCTCGCAATTTGACTTGAATACGCCGGGGGCCCCCGCCCCCCGACACGGCCAGGCCCGCAAAGGGGCCAAGGAGGATCCATGCCCGACGATCAAATGTTCCCGCCGTCCGCCGAGATGGCGGCCAATGCGCACGCCGACCGCGCCACCTATGACGCGATGTACGAAGCCAGCGTCGCGGACCCAGAGTCCTTCTGGGCCGAGCACGGCAAGCGCATCGACTGGATCAAGCCCTACACTCGCGTAAAGAACACCTCCTTCGCGCCCGGCAACGTTTCGATAAAATGGTTTGAGGACGGCACCCTGAACATCGCCGCCAACTGCATCGACCGCCATCTTAAGGAGCGGGGGACCCAGACCGCGATCATCTGGGAACCCGACAGCCCCGACGACGAGGCGCAGCACATAACCTACCAGCAGCTGCATGCACACGTTTGTAAATTCGCGAACGTCCTCAAGGGCATGGGCGTGGGCAAGGGCGACCGCGTCGTCCTCTACATGCCCATGATCCCGCAGGCGGCCTATGCGATGCTGGCCTGCGCCCGGATCGGCGCGATCCACTCGATCGTCTTTGCCGGCTTCTCAGCCGATGCGCTGTCGGCACGGATCAACGGCTCCGATGCGAAGGTCGTCATCACTGCGGACGGTGCCCCCCGCGGCGGTCGGGTGACCAATTTGAAGGACAACGTGAACCAGGCCCTGCTGCATTGCGACGACAACGTGCAATGCCTGATCGTCAAGCGGACGGGTCAGCAGGTCGCCATTCGCCCCACCGGCGATGTCTGGCTTCACGAAGCCGAGGCCGATGTCTCGAACGATTGCCCGCCCGAGGAAATGAACGCCGAAGACCCTCTGTTCATTCTGTATACATCCGGCTCCACCGGAATGCCGAAAGGCGTGGTGCATACGACGGGCGGCTACCTCGTCTATGCGTCGATGACGCATGAATACACCTTCGACTACAAGGACGGCGAAGTCTTCTGGTGTACCGCCGATGTTGGCTGGGTCACAGGCCACAGCTATATCGTCTATGGCCCACTGGCGAACGGGGCGACCACGGTGATGTTCGAAGGTGTGCCCACCTACCCGGATGCGGGCCGTTTCTGGGCCGTCTGCGAAAAGCACAAGGTGGCGCAGTTCTACACCGCGCCGACCGCCCTGCGCGCGCTCATGGGCCAGGGCAACAGCTTCGTGGAGCCCTATGACCTCAGCTCCCTGCGCATTCTCGGCACCGTCGGTGAGCCGATCAATCCCGAGGCGTGGAACTGGTACAACGATGTCGTGGGCAAGGGAAAATGCCCCATCGTTGACACCTGGTGGCAGACGGAAACCGGCGGCCACCTTCTGACTCCCCTGCCCGGCGCGATCCCGACCAAACCCGGATCGGCCACGTTGCCGTTCTTCGGCATACAACCTGTCATCCTGGAGCCGACCACGGGCGAGGAAATTCACGAGACGGCGGCCGAGGGCGTGCTGTGCATCAAGGACAGCTGGCCCGGCCAGATGCGCACCGTCTGGGGCGATCACGAGCGGTTCGAAAAAACATACTTCAGCGATTACAAGAACTACTACTTCACCGGCGACGGCTGCCGGCGCGATGCGGACGGCTATTACTGGATCACCGGGCGTGTGGACGACGTGATCAACGTATCGGGCCACCGGATGGGCACGGCGGAGGTCGAGTCGGCACTCGTGGCCCACCAGAAGGTCGCCGAGGCGGCAGTCGTCGGCTACCCCCACACCGTCAAGGGCCAAGGGATCTATGCCTATGTCACGCTGATGGGCGGGGAGGAGCCCTCGGACGAATTGCGCAAGGAGCTTTCGGACTGGGTTCGCTCCGAGATTGGCCCGATCGCCAAGCCCGACCTGATCCAATGGGCCCCCGGCCTGCCCAAGACGCGCTCCGGCAAGATCATGCGCCGCATCCTGCGCAAGATCGCCGAAGACGATTTCGGCGCGCTTGGCGATACATCGACCTTGGCGGACCCATCCGTGGTCGACGACCTGATCGAAAACCGGATGAACCGGTAGTTCCCCGACGTCCCGCCGCGGCCCGGACAAGGGCACGCGGCGGGGCGAATTTGATTTGCACGACGCCGAACATCGGCCTCCCAATGCCGTCCGGACGTGTCGCGTCAACTGGCGAATCGACCATCCCTACCAGCGCGACGGCATTCCGGGTGCATGATCATCGACTGCGGATATCCCCACCCCATTGCCACCTCGTTCTTGCCTATGAATTCGGCGAACGGTCAGCCCGATCCGCCACCAGTCGCCACCCGGCCAGCGGCTGGCGATGCCAAACCGTCCCGGTCCACAGTCACGGTCCCTTTTGAAGGAGAACGTGCAAATACTTCCCCTCGGGTCGCGTCCGGGGTAAGGGCAAGGGAAACAGGCTTCGGAGACGGTAATGACCAAAACCCACGAGAGCGATGTCGCCTTTATCAAGGCCCTGGCCGAGCTTCTGCGCGAAAACGACCTAAGCGAGCTGGAAGTGAGCCGTGAATACGGTGAAGACGACGCGCTGAACGTGCGCGTCGCCCGGCAAATGACCGCGGCACCCGCTCCCGTATATCATGCGGCTCCGGCGGCACCTGCGGCCGCACCAGCCCCCGCCGCCGCCAGCGCAGCACCCCAGGAAGACCCGGCTCAGGATCCAGGTGCCGTGACCTCCCCCATGGTCGGCACGGCCTACATGTCATCCGAACCGGGGTCCGCACCGTTCGTGCAGGTCGGCGACACCGTATCCGAAGGCCAGACGATCATGATCGTGGAAGCGATGAAGACCATGAACCAGATCCCCAGCCCCCGCGCCGGAACGGTCAAGCGTATCCTGGTCGAGGATGGTGCCGCTGTCGAATTCGGTGCCCCCCTTGTGATCTTGGGTTAAGCCCATGTTCAAGAAGATCCTGATCGCAAACCGGGGCGAGATTGCCCTGCGTGTTGTTCGTGCCGCCCGCGAGATGGGCGTGGCCACAGTCGCCGTCCATTCCACCGCCGATGCCGACGCGATGCACGTCCGCATGGCTGACGAGTCGATCTGTATCGGCCCGGCGTCGGGCGCACTGTCCTACCTGTCGGTGCCGGCCATCATCTCTGCCTGCGAGATCACGGGGGCTGAAGCGATCCACCCCGGCTATGGCTTCCTTTCGGAAAACGCGAACTTCGTGCAGGCTTTGGAAGACCACGGCATCACGTTCATCGGGCCCACAGCGGAACATATCCGCATCATGGGCGACAAGATCACTGCCAAGGACACGATGCTGAAATTGGGCGTGCCCTGCGTACCCGGATCCGAGGGCGGCGTGCCAACCTTGGCCGACGCGCAGCGCATCGGCGAGGAGATCGGATACCCGGTCATCGTCAAGGCAACGGCCGGCGGCGGTGGACGCGGTATGAAGCTGGCCAAGACGGCCGCCGACATGGAAAGCGCCTTTCACACCGCACGGCAGGAATCCAAGGCGGCCTTCGGCAACGATGAAGTATACATCGAGAAATATCTGACCACGCCACGCCATATCGAGGTGCAGGTCTTCGGTGACGGCAAGGGCCGTGCAGTCCATCTGGGCGAGCGCGACTGCTCGCTGCAGCGACGCCATCAGAAGGTCTTCGAGGAGGCCCCCGGCCCCTGCATCACGCCCGAGATGCGCGCCGAAATCGGCAAGACCTGCGCCGAGGCCGTGGCCCGCATCAACTATGCCGGAGCGGGCACGGTAGAGTTTTTGTACGAAAACGGCGAATTCTACTTCATCGAGATGAACACTCGCCTGCAGGTGGAACACCCGGTGACCGAGGCCATTTTCGGCGTCGACCTCGTGCGCGAACAGATCCGGGTGGCCGCGGGCCTTCCGATGTCGTTGCAGCAGGATGAGTTGAAGATCAACGGTCACGCGATCGAGGTGCGGATCAACGCGGAGAAGCTGCCCAGTTTCACACCATCGCCGGGCCGGATCACGCAGTATCATGCGCCCGGCGGCCTTGGCGTGCGCATGGACAGCGCCCTTTACGACGGCTACCGCATCCCTCCCTACTACGACAGCCTGATCGGCAAGCTAATTGTGCATGGCCGCGATCGGGACGAGGCGTTGGCGCGTCTGCGCCGCTCCCTCGGGGAGTTGATTGTGGACGGCATCGACACAACGATCCCGCTGCACGCGGCATTGGTCGAGGATCCGGACGTGTTGGCGGGGAACTATACGATCCATTGGCTGGAACACTGGCTTGAAACCAATCTTGGCTGACCTGCCGCTCCGATTGACTCTGGCCTTGGGTTTGGCTGTGGGACTGGCCGCTTGCGGTGACACGCCGACACCCGGTGTGGAGGCTGCGTCCATGGGCCTGCCCCCAGGGGATGCGCTCTTCTCCTCGGACCGTGACGCGCGCAATTTCGATGCCTACGCGGATCGGTTCGCGACCATCGATTGCCGGGGCCTCAATGCGTCGCGCGCGGCCCTGCGCGCGCAGGCCGAAAAAAGCGGCTCCCCCGGCACAGGTCTCGTTGCCGGGGCCATCGGCGCGCTGATCGGTGGACCCGCAGGGGCACTCGCAAAGGTCATCGGAACCGAGGCGTCACAGCTTGTGGCGAAGTCAGGGAATGTCAGGCTGGCCGCAGCCGAGGCCGTCTACGTGGCCAAATCCTGCGACAATCCCGGTGGTGGGCGCGGCCAGACCCGGCCGACCACCCCGGTACGAACCGGCCCCGGACAGATTGGCCCCATACAAACCACGCCCGTGCCGACCTTGATCGCGGCAACCCTTCCGAAAACGACGGCAACCTGAAGGTTCACCTCGGTCTTCCAACGTCGCCTCCGGCACTCTATCTTAGCGGCCATGCCCCGCGATACACCACCAATCACACCCGAGACCCTGCTGATGGCCTACGCCTCCGGTGTCTTCCCGATGGCCGAAGGGCGGAGCGATCCGGAAATCTTCTGGGTCGACCCCAAGACGCGCGGTGTCCTGCCGCTCGACGGGTTTCGCATGTCACGCAGCCTGTCCAAAACCATCGCGCAGGAACGCTTCGTCGTGACGTTGAACGAAGACTTCGAAGGCGTTTTGGCGGGGTGCGCCGACCGGGAAGAAACATGGATCAATCAGGAAATCGCCGCGCTTTACCGCGAATTACATAAATCTGCATTCGCGCATTCGCTGGAGATATGGGCCGACCATGGCCAACGCTTGGTTGGCGGCGTCTACGGCGTGACCCTAGGGTCGGCATTCTTCGGAGAATCGATGTTTTCGCACGCGCGCGACGCGTCGAAAATCGCGCTGGCCTACATGGTGACGCTGCTGCGCCAGCAGGGTTTCACCCTGTTCGACACCCAGTTTCTGACCGATCACCTCGCGTCGCTGGGGGCGGTGGAAATCCCGCGGGCTCAGTACCATAGGCAGTTGACACATGCCCTCGGTCGACAAGCGCGGCTGGACGGCCCGATGCCTCAGTCGACATCTGTCAGGCAGCTCAGGACCCAGACGTCATAACGTCGATGCTCCAGCGCATTGAGCGCGGGCGACGAGGCGACCATCCAACCGGCGAACAGTTCCTGCACTTCGCGCGTGTCGACGACCTGCATCAGACCAAAGGCATCGCCTTCGGGATTGTTTGCGGGGTAGCGGCATTCATGCAGCGTCACTTGCAGCGATCCGTAGGCCATGGTTTGTCCGACCGACATCTCAACGTCGATGACTTCGCCCGAGACCTTGTCGAGGGTCCGGAGTACGGCCCCGGTACCTTGCCCAGTTCGAGCAGCCGCGCCGGTGTTCAACTGAACCTGCGCGTCCGCCATCCCGGCGGCCAGCAGCGTCAGCGCAAAGGCAATCCGGATCACTCGGGGCTCCAGGCCTCGTAGTCTGAAGCAGGCTTCACATCGGCTCGTCGCAGCGATCCTTTGCGAAAGAACGCGCCCTCCGAACCCGTCAAGTTTGGCTGGTGAGGCTTTTCCCATTTCTGATGAACGATCGGGTCTTCGGTCGGGGGCTTGGGGTACATCTTGTGCAGCCATCCGTACCACTCCGGTGTGACCCGGCTGGCGTCGTTGTCGCCTGGGAAGTGCACCCAACGCCGACTGTCATCGTCGTTGCGGTAATAGACGTTGCCCGCCTCGTCTTCCCCGACCTTGGTGCCGAACCGGCGAGTCCAGAGGGCGGTGCCAAAACTCTGCCCGTCCCACCAACCGACAAGGCGCTTGAAAAATCCGGCCATGTTTCGTCCTCCGCGGGTCGTTTCCCCTCTCCTACACCGCAGGACGGCGTGGTCAAGGTCGCGCCGGGCGGTCGGCAGGCGACGGGCGCATGTCGCCCACCGCGTTTCAAGACGGATTCATGGCAATGCCCGGCCTGCACCACGGGACGGTGAATGCCGCATCTGTCGTTCGCGCTGGCCCCCGCCCCACGCCGCGGTTAATCTACGGCAAATTCCGAGGGAGAGACCCATGACCGAGACGCGCCAGTACGGCTTCGACACCCTGCAAATTCACGCGGGTGCCCGCCCCGACCCGGCGACGGGCGCGCGGCAGACGCCGATCTACCAGACCACCGCCTATGTGTTCCGCGACGCCGAGCACGCCGCCGCACTCTTCAATCTGCAAGAGGTCGGGTATATCTACAGCCGCCTGACCAATCCAACCGTGGCCGTTCTGCAAGAGCGCATCGCCACGCTGGAGGGCGGCGCGGGCGCGGTCTGCTGTTCCTCGGGCCATGCAGCGCAGATCATGGCGCTGTTCCCGCTGATGCAGCCGGGCTGCAACATCGTTGCATCCTCGCGGCTCTATGGCGGCACGATCACCCAGTTCAGCCAGACGATCAAACGCTTCGGCTGGTCCTGTACCTTCGTGGATTTCGACGATCTGGACGCCGTGAAGGCCGCCATCAACGACGAAACCCGTGCCATCTTCGGCGAAGCCATCGCCAATCCGGGCGGCTGGATCATGGATGTGCGCGCCGTGGCCGACATCGCCGACGCGGCGGGTATCCCGCTGATCATCGACAACACGACGGCAACGCCATACCTCGTGCGCCCGATCGAGCACGGGGCCACGCTGGTCGTGCATTCGACCACTAAGTACCTGACCGGCAACGGCACCGTCACCGGCGGCTGCGTGGTGGATTCGGGTCGCTTCGACTGGTCCGCATCGGACAAATTCCCATCCCTGTCACAGGCCGAGCCCGCGTATCATGGCCTCAAGTTTCACGAGACGTTCGGCAACCTGGCCTTCACCTTCCACAGTATCGCTGTCGGTCTGCGCGACTTGGGCATGACAATGAACCCGCAGGCTGCGCATTACACCCTCTGCGGTATCGAGACGCTGTCGCTGCGCATGGAACGTCACGTCCAGAACGCGGAAACCGTTGCTGGCTGGCTGGAAAAGCATCCGGCGGTCGATCACGTCACCTACGCGGGTCTGGCCTCATCGCCCTACAACGCGCTGGCCAAGAAAGTCTGTCCCAAGGGGGCGGGCGGCCTTTTCACGATCGCGCTCAAGGGCGGCTACGACGCCTGCGTCAAGTTTGTCGACAGCCTTGAGATCTTCAGCCATGTCGCCAACCTGGGCGACGCGCGGAGCTTGGTCATCCACTCTGCATCAACCACGCACCGTCAGCTTTCGCCCGAACAGCAGGCAGCGGCGGGAGCCAGCCCCGACGTCGTACGGATTTCGATCGGGATCGAAGACGCCGACGACCTGATCGCTGATCTTGATCAGGCCTTGGAAAAGGTATCGTAAGCGTGGGCTAACTAAAAAAGGGGGGCCGTTGCGGCCCCCTTTTGCTGGCCGGTTGTAGATCGGAATTCTTCCGATCTGTCGCGCACCTCAATGCGCATCCGCAGCCACTGGCACCCCGATCTCGTCCGACGGGTGCACCGCTCTATCCCCGCATGCCCTCGCAAGCGACCGTGCCGGGCTCCGCATCCAGCAACAGTCCCACCATCTCGAACGGGGCGGCACGGCAGGCTTTGTGACCGGACATTGTTTTCCCAGGGAGTTTTTGTACGTTCCGATTTTGAGGCATATCCAAGAGGCCCGAAGCCTGATGCCCCTCGGCGATGGGTCGCCGACAGGCGCACCCGCCTTTTCATGCGCTACCCTGTAACTTACAGTCGGGTAAATGGTCCCGACCAAACAGTGACCACACGCTGGCAGGCAATCGCATGACACCACAGATCGCACTCGACCTCTCGCTCGACGGAATCGCCGTACTGTCCCGCGCAGACGGTGGCGTCTGGTGGCGTGAAGGCGTGGTGCGGCTGGACGCACCCGATATGGCTGAGGGGCTGACACGGCTGCGCGCCCGTTGTGCCGCCCGCGTGGGCGAAGATTTCACCTCGATCCTGATTATTCCCGAAAGCCAGTTGCTGTTCACATCACTTGAACGCGACGACCGGGACCCGAAGGTGACGATCCGATCCCTGCTGCGCGGGCGCACGCCCTACGAGGTTGAGGATCTGGCCTTTGATTACGTGCAAAAGGGCGACCGTCTGCAAGTGGCCGTCGTAGCCCTTGAAACCCTGATGGAGGCCGAGGAATTCGCCGCCGGATTTGGATTCCGACCCGTCGTGATCATGGGTGATACGGGTGACATGACCTATCCGGGCAGACCCCATTTCGGGCAAACAGGTATCGCGGCGGAATTCCTGGAGGGTGCCAACCTCTTGCTGGATCTTGAGGACGAGTTCGAAGTGATCCCCGCGCCCGCCCCGCCCGAAATGGCCCAGGAAGAAACACCGGAGCCGGTCGAGGACCCTTCCGTGGCGGAAGCCCCTGTCGCCACACCTTCGACCGAGACAACTGAGAAATCGGTGCCGGTTGACGCGCTGCCCGAGGTCAAAGCAGAGCCAGCAGCCCCGACACCCGTCACGCCGACACCGGTTGACGCCGCCCCCGAGGCATCGACACCAGAGACCTTTGAGGATGCACTCGCAGTCGCTGAAGCGTTGGCCTCGCCGCCGCCAGTAAGCGAGCCCGAGCCCGAAACAGCGCCCCCAACCGAGACCAGACCCGAACCGGCAATGCCCGCCTTTAGCACCCGGCGACGGGGCCAGCCGCCGCTCGGCTCCAAGCCAGCAGAGCCGTCCCTTACGCGGATCGCGCCGCGTCTGGCCGCACCGATTACACCTGAGCAGCCAAAGACCGCCACGCCAACGGCAACCAAAGCAAGCTCCGCAACGCTGGCGGACCGAGCACCGCCAGAAGCCGCCAAGGCACCCGAACCAGCCAGTGTGGCAGAAGCGCCAGAACTGGCGGATCCGCCCGCCGATACGAAACCCACAAAACCAACGGTGGCCGCCTCCGGCACCCGCCCTGACGCGCCCGCCGCACCTCAGACCGGCAAGGCTCTGGAAGATATCGACGCCGTGGCACTCAGCCTGCCTGGATTGGCACGTGAAAAGGCCGTTCAGCCCCGTCGCAGCGGTACCGCGAGGCTTGGCGTGTACCTGACTTTGTCTCTTTTGGCGCTGATGGGCGTTATCGCGGTCTGGTCAGTGATGATGAAGGGCGCGCCAACGAAGGATGGCCCTGCGAGCGCTGCCTTGGCACCGGCATCCGAAGAAACGGTCGCGCAGTTCCCGCGTGCGACGATTCCGCCGGCCGACCTGCCAGCGGATCAGGACGTGGCCGACCTTCTGCCGTCTACCGAAGATTCGGGCGACCGAACCGCCGGCTCCGATCTTGCCCGCCCGCCCCTGCCGATCACCACCCCGAGGGTCCCGGCGCAAGACACGTCGGAGCGGACGGAACCCGAACGAACAACCGTCGACGACGTGATCGAACCGACCCCGATCCCGCCCAATCCCGATGACGGCCAAACCGCACAGACCAATGCGGCAAGTGCTCCGGAAGTGCCAGAAACGGTGGAAATTGAGGGGAACTTTGAAGGAACTCCCGCGCTGACCGAAGGTCTTCTGGCGCAGGAAACCGACGACACCGTGATCGCTTCCGTCGAAGCGGAACGACCATTAGGCGAACCCAGCCCGCTGCCACCTGCCACTGAGCAGGACGAAACTCCGGTCGCGGCCCCCCCAGCCACGCCGTCCACAGACGAGACCGAAACCACGTCCGAACCAGTGGTCGAGCCGAGCCCCGAGGCTGAGGCATCATCGTCCGCCGAGGAGCCCGCTTCGGAGCCTGACGCCACTGTTGAGCCATTGGTACCCCCCACGGAAGAAGGCACGGTCGCCCCCGGCGGATACACCGTTATCGCCGGGCGCCCGGACGTCATGCCCACACGGCGTGCTGACGACACCACACCGGCAGACGTCGAAACGGTGCCAACGCCAGAAGACGATGCCGCCCGCGCCGAGCTGCGCCGCACGCGGCCAGCCCAGCGCCCCGGAGATGCTATCCCGCAGGAGGCGGAGGCCACCACCGAAGCCGAAACCCCGCCGCCGATGGCCAGTGGTTTCACGCGTGAAGAGCTGACACGCACGCGCCCCCTGCAGCGCCCCGACAGCATAACGGACGCGGCCGCGCGCGAGGCAGAAGAGGCGGCCCGTGCCGCTGTTCTCGCCGCGGCCGCCCAAGAGCGTGCCGCCGTTGTTGAAGCCGCCGCCGCCGCCGCTGTCGCCTCGCTTGCCAGTCAGGCCACCACGGAAAGCACGACTGCCGGCCAAGTCACTTCCTCCTCCCGACTTGCGATCTCGCAGTCGGATCGACCGCGTTCCCGCCCCCGATCGGTCGAGCGGGAGGCCGCACGCATCGTTACCAGTCGTCGCGCGCAGACCAGCGCCGCGCCAGCGGCAGCAAGCACTGCAAGTGTCGCGAGCGAGGAAACCGTGCCAACCGCCCAACGCAGCGGGCAAACCATACGCTCCGCCGGCGGGAGCGTTGCCCGCGCGGCTACACAACGAAACGCAATCCGCCTGCGTGAGATCAACCTTGTCGGTGTCTACGGTCGCCCCAACGCCCGCCGTGCCCTCGTGCGGCTGTCGAACGGTCGCTACGTGAAGGTCGAAGTCGGTGACCGGCTAGATCGGGGACGCGTGACGGCCATCGGTGACAGTCAGTTGGTCTATCAGCGCAGTGGTCGCAGCGTGAGTTTACGCCTGCCCAACTCCTGATCTTCAATCGGAAAGACCAAGCGCCCCGCGGGTTGCGGTGGTCCACCCCAGGTACCGATCGTTCGGCGTCTCAACCACGGGCCGTTTGATCAGCGCCGGATGCGTCGCCATCAGCGCGAGTGGGTCATCGGCGCGCTCCGCTTCGGACAGATTGCGCCATGTCGTTGACCGCGTATTGAGCAGGCTGCCGCCAAATTGGGCATACCAAGAATTGATCTCACCGGCGGTAACCGGCTCATCCCGGAGATCGCGCAGACGGACCGAAACACCCTGAGCCGCCAAAGCCTTGACCGCTTTTTTGCAATTATCACAAGTCTTTAGGCCAGTCACAACGATCATGGCACCCCTCCTTCGCCGGTTTTCATATATTGCGCGACACCCTTGACGGACGCAACTCCATGTCGTTCAGATCGAAGGCAGTCGACGAAGCAGGGGCTGCAAAACGCCCCGATATCGTCGTTCACCAAGCCGCCGCGATGTTGCGGGCGGGACGACACTGAGGAGACACGGTCATGGCCACTGGCACCGTGAAATGGTTCAATACCACCAAAGGCTTCGGCTTTATTGCACCGGATGACGGCGGAAAGGACATTTTTGTCCATATTTCTGCCGTCGAGCGTGCGGGACTGACGGGACTACGGGACAATCAGAAGATCCAATTTGAAATGCGCGAAGGCCGTGACGGTCGATCATCGGCATCGGAACTTGTTGCGCTCGACTGATCGAGCGCAACCCTTGGACGCCTGCGCGAGCGGGCGTCTTTTGTATTGAGGGCTCCCTGCCGATCCGGCGACGGACCCGTGCCGATTACTCCACCCAGTCCCAGGGCCGCGTATAGTTGCCAATCACGGCGACCACGTCCCGCTCCTCCACCTCGCCGGTCTTTTCCAATTTGGCGACCAGACCAAGCTTCTTGTCTTCAACGACCGAGGCAACCCGCGCGTTTACATGTGCATCTGACAGGGCAGCATTGTATATCCGGGTAATGGCACTCTTGCGCAGATCCGGCTTGAAAATCTTGCCGACGGCCGTTTTCGGAAGCTCGGGCAGGATTTCGATGTACTTGGGATGTGCCGCGCGCTCGTGCACGTGCTCTTTGCAGTAGGCGATCAGTTGTTCGGATGTAACCGTGGCTCCAGCGACCAATTCCACATAGGCGCAAGGCAGTTCCCCGGCGAAGGCGTCGGGCTGACCGATGGCACCCGCCATGCCGACTTCCGGATGCCCGGCCAGTGCCTCCTCGATCTCGGCGGGGTCGATATTATGCCCACCGCGAATGATCAGGTCCTTCGCACGCCCGGTGACCCAAAGGTAGCCATCTTCATCCAGCCGACCCAAATCGCCCGTTCGCAGATACGTATCGAAGTGAAACAACTCGGCGTTCTTGTCGGCCTCGGTATAGGTGTGGCCCGCCCAGACGCCGGGCGAAGAGAGGCAGATTTCGCCCACCGTGTCAGTCGCGCACTCCTCGGGGCCTTTGCCCCGATCAATTAGGATCTTCACGTCTGTATGCATAAAAGGAATACCGACTGAGCCGATCTTCTTGACCCCATCGACGGGATTGCACGACACAAGGCAGGTCGCCTCGGTCAGGCCATACCCCTCGACAACCTTGACATTTGTCGTCTCCTCGAACCGTCTGAACAATTCCAGTGGCAGCGGCGACGAACCGCAGAATGCAGTCCTGATGGTCGAAATGTCCGCGTTCACCGGCCTCTGCAACATTGCGGACATGGCGGTCGGGACTGTAATCAGGAAGGTGACCTTCCAGCGTTCGATCAGTTTCCAAATGTTGTCGAACACGCCTTCGCCCCGGTAACCCTGCGGTGTCGGGAAGACGACATGCGCGCCCGAGGCGACCATAGCCATCAGGATCACGTGACAGGCGAACACATGGAACAGTGGCAGCGGGCACATGACCACGTCCTGCTCGGTGAACAGCAGGCGGTGGCCGATCCAGCCGTTGTAGATCATCCCAGAGTACCGATGCTGCGCGACCTTGGGCAGGCCGGTGGTGCCGCCGGTGTGGAAATAGGCAGCGACGCGGTCACGCGCGCTATCGGCAAAGGTGAGCGTATCCTTGGGGTGCTTGGCCACTTCCTTGGTGAAGCTCAGAACCCGCGCTTTGTGCATCACCGTGACCTTGGGGCGCATCAATGGTACGATCAACTTTTTCAGGCCGGTCAGATAGCGGTGCAGATCAACCTCGAGCACCGTTGTGACATGGGGGGCCAGCTTGACCGCTTCGGCCACCTTCTGGGCTAAGTCAGTCTTGGGGAAGGCGCGTAGCGTGACGACGACCTTGGCATCCGTTTCGCGCAGGATGGCCGCGATCTGCTCAGCTTCCAAGAGCGGATTGATCGGGTTCGCGATGCCCGCAACGGTCGCGCCCAGAAGCGTGGTCGCGGCTTCGGTGCAATTCGGCAGGATATACGCGACGGTATCCGTCTCGGTAACGCCCAAGCTATGGAACAAGTTGGCGGCCTGCGTTACCTGCCCGTGGAATTGCCGCCATGTCAGCGTCTCGGCCGGGTCGGTCGGCCCTGAAAACAACTGGTAGCTTATCGCGGGCCGGTCAGGAAACCGATCCGCCGTCTGGCTCAGCAATTCGTAGACGGTTCGCGCAGGCTGGGCGGCCTCCCACGGCTCAGCGGCCTCGATGTCCAGAATATCCTGCTTGTTGGCGAATGGTGCCATGTTTATCCCCTCCCGGTCCGCCGCGGCTCCCTCCGCGGTTCTTGGCGGGCAAGATGCCGACTGCAACCTTCCAGCGCAAGAAGGACGCTACGACCGAACCATATTTTGATATATTTGAGCCTTAAAATGGTGCTGCCCGATTAGCCGCAGCACCCGTTCCCGGCCTGAATTGGCGGACAAGGGACCGTTCCGTAAGAACAGAACACGCAGCAATCCCCGGGAAGTGGACGCAACACAGTGCTACACCCCGGGCATTCATGGAAAAAGGCGCAGGCGTTCGTCGGCATCGTTTCATCTGAAGAATACCCACACTTTGGGCAAGTCAGGCGCGAGGTCAGGATCGTTTCTTGCGTCGCCATAGAGCGTACCCCGTCGTTAGCATGAAGATGCCCAGTATCGGCAGCAGCACGGCGTCGCGGTACAACGACGCTACCAGCGATCCGGCCCCTATCGCCCCGAGCACGAGCGGAAGGACAGGCGTCAGACAACAGAGCGCCGCCAGTGCGGTTCCGGTAAGGCCGATTCGAAGAACTGGGTCTGCCATAGGTCAGCTATAGCTGCCCGAACCGAGGCCGTCATCTGCGCCGACGTCACGAATGCGTGCGCACTATTCGGCGGCCATCCCGTCAGTGAATTGCAGCCTCGCCAACCGGGCATAAAGTCCGCCCTGCGTCACCAGCTCCTCATGGGTGCCCTGGGCGGCGATGCGTCCCCGTTCCATCACGATAATCCTGTCCGCCTGCTTCACCGTCGCCAGTCGGTGCGCGACGATGATCGTGGTCCGATCGCGGGCAAGGCGCGCCACGGCATCCTGCACCAGGCGTTCAGATTCAGCGTCAAGCGCGCTGGTTGCCTCGTCCAGCAAAAGCACCGGAGCGTCGCGCAGGATAGCGCGGGCGATGGCGATACGCTGTTTCTGACCGCCTGAAAGCATCACGCCTCGCTCGCCGACATAGGTGTCGTAGCCCTGCGGCAGTTCGACCAGGAAATCATGCGCAGCGGCGGCGCGCGCCGCGACCTCCACCGCCTCGTCGGAGGCATCGGGATTGCCGAAACGGATGTTATCGCGAGCGGAGGCGGCAAAGATCACCGGGTCCTGCGGCACCAGCGCCATGTGCGCCCGGAAGTCCGCGCGCGTCATGTTCCGCAGGTCCGTCTCGCCCAAGAGAATACGCCCGGCATCGGGGTCGTAGAACCGCTGCAACAGCTGGATCACCGTAGACTTTCCAGCGCCCGAGGGCCCGACCAAGGCGACGGTCTCGCCCGGTGCGACGGTCAGGGTGACATTGTCCAAGGCCTTGATCTCGGGCCGCGTGGGATAGTGAAACGTGACGTTCTCGAAGGTCACCGTCTCTACCTTCGGGGCAGGAACGGCCTGCGCCGGATCGGTCACATCGTCCTCGATCTGCAACAACTCGACCAAGCGCTCCGTCGCGCCCGCCGCCCGCTGCAACTCGCCCCAGATTTCCGACAGGGCGGCAACAGACCCGGCAACCATGATCGCGAAGATCAGGAACTGGATCAGCTCCCCGATGGTCATGACATCGGCACGCACGTCGCGCGCACCGATCCACAGAACCCCGACGATGCCCGCGAACACGAGTGAGATGACGATGATCGTCATGACCGCGCGCACCGCAATGCGCGTTTTGGCGGAACGGAAGCTCTTCTCGGTCACCAAATTAAAGCGGTCCGCGGCCTCCCCCTCGAAAGTATACGCCTGCACCGTCTGCGCGCTCAGCAACCATTCGGACGCCCGCCCGGAAGACTCGGCAATCCAGTCCTGGTTTTCGCGGCTGAGCTTGCGCAGCCTGCGCCCGAGCACGATAATCGGAATGATAACAGCCGGAACAATCAGCAACACCAACCCTGATAGCTTGGGAGCTGTCCAGATCATCAGGCCCATGCCACCGATCAGGATCAGCACGTTCCGCAGCGCGACCGAAACAGACGATCCGATCACCGACAGCAAAAGCGTTGTGTCGGTCGTGATCCGCGAAAGAACCTCACCCGTCAGGATTGAATCGTAGAAGCTAGGCGACATGCCAATCATGCGGCTGAAGACCGATTTGCGGATGTCGGCTACGACACGCTCGCCCAACCCCGTGACCAGGTAATATCGCAGGCCCGTTCCCAGCGCCAACAGCCCGGCAATCACAAGGGCCGCGCCGAAATACTGGTCGAGCAACTGCGCGTCCCCGGCCTGAAAGCCGTCCACGACGCGGCGCACGGCCAGCGGAAGCACCAGGGATATGAAGGCAGTCAGGACCAGCGCGGCGATTGCCGACGCGACCAGGCCGATATGCGGTCGGAAGAACGGCGTCAGCGATCGCAGGCTGCCGATCTTCTTGGATCTTGCCCGCTCGGCTTCGTTCGCGATCTCGGCCATAAGTCCCTCATCCTGTGCCGGTCCGACCTAAGCCTGCGACCCGAAGGGTGCAAGCGCGGCACTATAAACATTCCAGATTCGAGGGATGGAGCGGGCGGCGGCAATCGAACCCGCATCATCAGCTTGGAAGGCTGAGGTCTTACCATTACACAACGCCCGCGCCGCGCGCCGGTCTTTATTTGATGTGTATTTTCTGGTCAGGTGCGTGTTCGTCGTGAGTTTTGCGTAAGGCTCCGGCCAAGGCCGTATTCTCTGAACCGGAGACGCCATGAATTGCGTCTTGCCGCTTGGCCAGCGCGGTTTTCGTACATAGCTACTCGTCAAAGGATACTGACATGCAGCATTTTTCTCTTCTCGACCTGTCGCCTGTTCCCGAGGGGCACACCACCGCCGACGCGTTGGCCCACACGGTGGAACTTGCCCAGACGGCCGAACGTCTCGGCTATCACCGTTACTGGCTGGCGGAACATCACAATATGCCGGGTATCGCCAGCGCGGCGACAGCCGTCGTCATCGGGCATGTCGCATCTGCTACGAAATCAATCCGGGTCGGTGCCGGAGGTATCATGCTGCCCAACCACGCGCCGCTGGTCGTGGCAGAGCAGTTTGGCACGCTTGAGACCCTGTTTCCGGGGCGCATAGACCTCGGGCTCGGTCGCGCACCGGGAACCGACCTGGCGACCGCGCGGGCGCTCAGGCGTCATATGACGCAGGAGGACACTTTTCCCCGGGACGTCATCGAACTTCTCGAGTATTTCGACGATGCCCCTGCAGAGGCTGCCGTTCGCGCGATCCCGGGCACCGGCACACATGTCCCGGTCTGGATCCTGGGATCGAGCCTTTACGGTGCGCAACTTGCCGCGCATCTGGGACTGCCCTACGCATTTGCCTCGCATTTTGCTCCAGCGATGCTGGGCGAGGCGGCCGCCATTTATCGCGAGACATTCAGGCCATCGCAATGGCTTGAACGACCGTACTTCATGATGGCCGCCGGAGTCTGCGCCGCTCCAACCGATGAGGAAGCCGCCTATCTGCGCACGTCCCAGGTGCTGGCATTCGCGCGGCTGCACAATGGGACGCCCGGCAAGCTTCCGCGCCCCATGGAAGACATGTCCAACGAGATATCACCGGCGACGCAGGCGCAGATCAACGTGGCTCTGTCGTGTTCCGCAACGGGATCCCCCACGACCGTCAGGAGCCGGCTTCGCGATCTGATTGAGACCTACAAGCCCGATGAACTTCTGGTCACTGGAATGATTCACGATCACGCGGCGCGGCTCAGGTCATTCGAGATCGTGGCCGATATCATGAGCGACATGCAGGCCAAGGCCGTCGCGGCGTAGGCTCAGGACTCGCAACCTGAAGATCACGATTGCGGCGAGTGCGACGGCCGAGAGGATGACCTTCGGACACCTGTCGTAGCGGGTCGCCACGCGTCTCCCGTCTTTCAATCGCCCGAACATGATCTCGATGAGAAGTTGGCGATCGGTTTCGTCAGGGAGTTTGGCTGAGATGGGGCCTAAGGTCCGCTTTTGAAAAGCTGCGATGCCGCACCGAATGGAATCATAAATGTCGGCTCTGGGCCGGAAGCAGACCATAAAACTATTGAGCACCGGGGTCCGATGTGCGGACGGAGCGGGCGTTCATCTTTATCGATCGAATGTGCGCTTTTGGCACCACTTGGCCGATAGGGCATGATTTCTGTGCCATTGACCGTCGCTTAACTATCAAACTCCCTTCGGAAGCCATCATAGTCCATGTCAAGCTCTTCGGTGATAAAGTCCGCTTCACCGTCTAGGTGCGTCAGCCGCAAATTTGCGAAGCGGACCCCTTCCGGCGCATCAATGCCCTGATGATTCAGTTTGTAGAGCTGCATCTCCAAGCGTTTGAAGAGTGCCCTGCAAGCATCATAAATGCTCTCGGAGATGTACTGTTCTGGTTTCATACTTTCTGCTCCGCGTGGCACTGGATAGCGGCCATGGTAAGGAACCACGTCAGACAGCAATTCGAGAATTTGAAGTTCGCTGCCATCCAACTGGATGGATTTTAGACGCCTGGATAGTTTTACGAGATTATGTACTTGAAGGTATTTACTCAGTTTCCCGCCCTGCATCAGCTTTGGGTTTTCAGATATGAGAAGCCCCTTAATAAGGTTTTCAAGGCTTAGCCCATACAAGAGAAGTACTGGGCGAGATACGAAAGGGCGGCGCGCCTTGGTTATTGATCCGTCGGCATCTTCGTGCATGTAGGCGACAAACTGGCCTTTCGAATTTCTGAAAACTGCATCGGCGATATCTGCCAACTCGTAAGCATAGGTGTACCAAAGTTCTGGTGCAGCTTCCTCGAAAAATTTTTTCTCTGATCGGGCATAGAAGTCAATCTGCACAACTGACCGGCAAACAGCAACTCACCTAGCGCCAAACTGGAAGCCCAACTGGCGCATAGGTTCCTCTATTTCAGATTGCTGCACCCAACTGCCAAAGCTGACCTTCATGCATGAAGCAGCATCCGTCACCCTGGGCTCCAGGTTGCCCTTCGCTGCGATGATCACCAGTGACCGTTGTGCGGACAAGAAGCCGCCGTTCGATCCTGCGTCTAAGAGGTCAGCTTCCGGCCCTTACAGGAGACTTGTCAGGCACGAATTTTCTCAGGAACAGTCGGGAACTGAATTTCTTGAAGATCAGAAAAAGCCAAGTGCCTGACTTGGCTTGGGAAAAAGAACCCAGATTTGCGCTTTGTCGACCAATTGCATCTGCGGGCCGAATGATCGCGAAGCGTTGTCATCCGATAGCACACTCAGAAAGTGTGCCGGTGTTCGGATAACAGAACGCCTGCGGAGTATGAGCACATGCATCGGCGAGAGCTGCGAGGGCACGGTTCTCCGCAATCCCCCGATTCCCGCAATGCCGCCGGCGGACTGTCGGCCCCTCAGGAGACCAAAATGAAATTCATCTATCCTCTCATCGCAGCAACCGCCCTAATCTCAGCCTGCGCGCCAGGTGCCGCAATCGACAGTGATATGGAGCGCGGCCTTATCGGGGCAGCTCTCGGGTATGGTGCGGCGAAGGCCGTCAACGGAAACGGTGACCGCGGTGCCATTGTCGGCGGGCTTGCCGGTGTCTTTTGCGATGATGCAGGCTTTTGCAGCCGATCACGCTACTGAGCACATCCAGAAAACCTTGAAGGGCGCGGATCAGGTTCGCGCCCTCCCTGCCAATCTATAGCGCTCGTCCAGTCCGACTTTGCAAAGACCGCATACTGGGCACAGGCGACCTCGGGGGATGCAGCAGCGAACAGCAAGGAAGAGCCCTCTCTTTGACCAACACCTATGGTTGCAAGAATGCCCGCTTCTTCTTCGATGGCCAGGATGCGCAAAGTTCCCGGCACCTTCCCCGATCATATATGAGCCTCGCGGCATAAGGCGCTTCATCAACGCGCTCGTACCCGCGACCTCTGCGTCGCGTCGCGCGACACTTTGGGCATCTCGCCAAACAGGAGAGCCTGAGGCCTATCACCGCAGTGAGATCGACGGCCCCAACGGAGAGCTATGCGCGCTGGCGCTGGCCCCCACGCCCCGAACAATTATCCCGCAACGGAGCATCTCCATGGAAGCCCAATTGATAGGCTTCCTAGTCGTGGTATCCTTCACGCTGGTATTCAACTATGCGGACATCAATGCATACCGGCGATACAAGTCCGAGGGGCCGGCGAGATATGGGCTTGCCTACGACGAAGAGACCGGGACGACCCACGTGACCGGAATCGCCGAGGACGAGGACGGCTACGACCCCAATGAGATCGATCCCAGCGACCACGACGAGCGGGAAATAAAGAACGAGACCGACGACGACAGGCGTAACGCGCGGGTATTGCATTCGGTACTGAATTCACCGTTGCTGACGTATTTTCGGCTCTGACCTTCGTCTTCTGACACCGGGCGACCTGGATCAGGTTCCTCTTGTCCCGCATAAGATTAGGTACTGGTCGTTGACAGGTACCCAGATGTTCCTTCGATCAATCGATCACGAGGGTCGCGAAATTTATCGGCTCCGCAGGCTCGGAGAAGCGATATGCGAACAGTGGGCCGTCCTGGCCAGCCAAATAGTCGAGACAGAGCGTATTGTGTGACTGCCGCTCCGGCTCACCACTCAGCCAATAGTGCCCAAAGAAGACCGAATCGGCGTCCTTAGCATAGATTGATCGAGAGACCTGCGAGGGGAGTGCATCTTGGGGCAGCTCCGCTGAATCGGGGGCGGAGATGGCAATGTCACGGTTGGCGCGGACTGCTTAGGGCGCGGGTCTTTGCACAGCGTCCTTGTTGGGCGGAACGTGACAATCAAAGAGCCATCTTTAAGTTTATCGTGCGCCGCGCCGCCCAACATCGTCACAAAGGTTATCGCCGGGCGTCAAACTGGCGAGGTGCCGGTATGAAAAAAGGACGTACCCGGAACAGGCGCGTCCTTTGGTAGATACAGCCCTGAGGCTGGGGTCCTAGAAGCTCATGCTGAGCGTCAGGCCTGCGGCGACGTCCTTGGTCGACGTGCCCAGGCCACCGACCGACATGTTGGTCCGCAGGTTCAGGCGGTCGGTGATCGCCGCGTTGACGCCAAGCTCGACCCGACCGGCCAGACCGGTATCGTCATCGAAGCCGGCGATCAAATTGGCGTCGCCGTTGCTGTAGTCATAGTCGGCATGCGCGCCCACGAAGGCGGTACCGATGTCAAAGGCCCTCGTGTAGCGTGCGCCGATCGACGCGCGCCCAAAGGTAGTCGTCTCCGTTCCCGCCCCGGCCAGCGTGCCACCGGTGCCTTTGCTCTCTTCCTTGCCGTACGAAAGCGATGCCATCGGCGACAGGGTGTGCCCTTCGGCCAGCACGTAGTCATAGGCACCTGATAGTGTTGCGGCGACAAGCGTCGTGTCCGCGGTGCCCGTGCCACCCAGAGAGACCTGTTCGAAATCGCCGCGCCCGTAGATCAGGGAAGCTTCCGCCCGCATGGGGCCGTTCACGTAGGCTAAGTAGGGCTGTATGAACGTCAGGTCGCCCGACAGGTCGAAACCGCCTGCATTGGAATTGACCTCGCTGTGGCCAATGGACAAACCAAGGGCAAGGTTCGACATGACATGCATGTCGCCGCCCAACTGAAAGCCGGTCGCGGTCTGGCGCAAGTCGTTACCGTTTACGACGAAGCCGGTGAACTTGACCCATGTGTTTATGGCGGTGGGGTCCGTCCCGCGCGAAGATGCGGTCGTTGTGGAGGTGCCGGTGGACAGGCCGTCATTTGCCTTCGTTGCCGCAACTTCGCCAGCCATGATCACAATACCGCGCGAAAGACTGGCGCTGCCTTGAGACAGGGCCGAGAGTTGCGCGGCAACGGCTGGAGGCCATCCAAGGATAGCACCGTTCACGGTGAAGCTGTACGGTCCCCCATCAACAGACTCATAGTCCGACGCGAAAAATAGCTCGTAGTTACCATTTGCAAAAAGCCCAGACAGGTCTCGCGTTTTCGGCCAAAGCAGCCCGGATGCATCCGAACTCACCCCGTAAATGGGAAGAGCCGGGAAGATTGTTCCTGCCGTGCTTTCTGCCTCCGACCTGATCCCGATATGAGCTCGAGTTGGAAACAGTGACGCAAAGTTTGCCGAATTTAACGTTAATGAAAGGTTCGCTGCATCGACAATGGTGATCTGAAATCGGTCGGTGGGAAAGTCATTGGAAACAAAAGCCGATCCGTTCGCAATTGTCTCTGCTTGACTGACAGTGCCGCTTATTGTGAAATTTTGCGCTTGGGCTTCACCCCCAAGGGCCATCGTTGCTGCCATCAACACGGCATACGTGAGGCCAGAAGAAACTCGCTTACACATAACTAACTCACTTGAAATACGGGTCTTGTAGACTTTGCACCATAACTAATGCTTTAGTGTACGCGCTGTTTTAGGAATAGCAATCAGTAAATATGCAAGGCTCGTGCCGAAGCCGACACGGGTGCGGGCGAGGCCGAAGGATGCCGGTCCTTGATCTGCGTGACGGACGCCTCTGGTCCCTGACGCATGCCAAGCAAGTCAGCGGCGTCGGTTTTGCAGGGTTCCTTATGTCTCATGCAGGTCTCACCAAGTCAAGAAGGCGGGACTTCGAGGTGCGGATAATCACCCGGAGCCATGCGCCGCATGGTGTTTGTCGCGACTCCTTAGCAGGGTTGGTTTAGGCCGTAAGCGCTGCTCCGTTGCTTGCCAATACAGCTGCTTTGAAAGAATCGATTTCTACGTAACCGGACGCATTTTCTGATTGGCGGTCGATCGTTCCGATCTCACATGTACACATGTATCGATGTCACTAGCTGTTCGAGCGATACTTCCATCTCGCGTTGCCAAGCCGATAGATGGGTTACAATAACTGAACCCGCCAGTCAGGTGTAAAATGCAATTCAGGCGTGAGGGGCGTATCCGTGAATCACATTCACAAGTTTTGTAATACAATGTACTGTTCATCGGCCCTTCAGACTCCGGCACCATCAAGACGGCATCAGACGCGTTCTGTTTGAGTTTTTGCACGAACTGGTCTGTTGCAGTGTCGCCATGATGCGCGAACTTGGCGAGGTGATCGCTCACCCGTCGGCGCTTGTCTACCTTCAGCGTTTGTGTCGAGCTTTCAGATAAATTTGAGGCGGTCTACGGGAGAGGGTAGAGACCTGACTATTATCCTGCGCAGAGGCCGCGCCACTCGGAAAGAGCGGCGTCGTGGTTTAGCTTGAAGATACTTCGTCTGGTGAGACTGCGGACCTGAGTGAACTTGTTTTTGAGGGAGGCGAACTTCTGCAGGTTTCGCATACGCCGGAACCGAAGCACTGCCAGCAATCGTCGTCGAAACGGGGGGTGTGAATTCTCCACCCTTTCATTCGTCCGGCGGCCCGTCTCTTGCCGAGCGACGGGACTAATTTCATACAGCGTCGCATATTGAGGTTTTAGTTTATCGTTGACGATCGTCCCAGGCTGTCCACGCCCTTAGCGCTGCGACATAAGAAGCTGCTGGTTGCAGAATGCGTCCGCCTCCCGCCCTTGGTGTCGGCTGCGGCGAACGGCCCATGTCGGACCTTCGGGCCAAGTGCAGAGAATGACCGGAGTACGCCCAAATTTCCGTTCATTGACGCGCGCGGCGCATGAGCTGCTTCCGGCACGATGGACGGCTTTCCGACTGTGTTTCTCTCAGCCATTGCCCTGGCGGCAACCGTGATCTTCTGGTTATGAGTCCTGAGCCTAATCTGCCGTTTTCTGCAAAGGACACCAGGGTCGCCTAGATGCTTATCTGCTGTGCGGAACTTTCCATACCTTTGGAAAGATCCGCGCAACTGGCGCTTCTGGCTCAAAGGAGACATCCGGTGTTACTCCCCAGTGCTGCGGTGCGGCCCGTCATTGCGGACTGTCGCTGCGACGGCGAGATCAGATGTTGGATCAAGTAACACCGCGCGTACCGAGCAGACACGTAAATGGGCACCCGGTTCGCCAGTCTGTCAGTCAGCGTACATGTCAATTTAAACCTTGAAATTCCCTCCTCAGCGAGTTCGGTGCGCAATTCACTTCCTATCAGGAACGATACGATACTATCCGCGGCGAGCTGTTTGGAAAAATCGACATGTCGATATGTTTTTCTAATTCATCGGGGAATACGGCGGCTGAAATTATGCCAGCGTTGCCAGAACCGTGGCTAGGGATGCGATTACAAGGTTGGCCTCGCCCGCAACGACTAATTGCACGGGGACACCGCGGAAAATAAATCTGCTCTTGGAATTAATTGCATCCGCCACGCCGAACCTCTCCGGCGTTCCAAGCAAGATGTGACCACTTGTGCCCGCACCGGTGAAGGCGATGCTTTCAGCTGCTTGAAGAAGACCTGCAATCTCCAGCGGGTCTGATCTGAAGGCGCTTTCCACGCCAGCCTCTCGTCGCACTGCAAACGGCATGCGGTCGAAGGGTTGGTGCGTGGCACCGACGGCATAACCACCATCGATCATCCGCGCCGGTGTCTGGCAGGTCAGCGACTGGCGTCAAACCGCTTGTGCCCCTGTGGTCGATCCGACAGGTCAGCCCGAGCGGACATAGACGAGTGCCATCGAGTCTTTGAGCACAATGGGCCCGCCTACATACTCGTCGCCAATCGAAGGGGTGCGCAGGGCAAGCTTCCAGCCCGTGCCCTCGATTCCGGGCACCGGCAGAGAGAGCGGCTCCATTTCTTCGGTCGGCTTGCCCTCAAGGTGAGCTACTGAAAAGACCTGCTCGCCGTCGGGGCCGTGACGCAACGATGTAACGACCGTGCGTCCATTGATGGGGTGGATATAGTCGAACCGGTCCTTCGGCCCATAATTGTCGCGGAGCCAGGGGCGGGCATGCCGAAAGTTCCGCGCGGCAAGGCAAAAGTCTACCTGTGCCCGATCAAGCGTCGATAGGGCATTCGCGATATTGCAGTATTCATGCATATCATTCATCCATGCCTGCGCGATCCGCTTTAGGCTGGCGACCGTGAATTCCGGCCCGGCAAGCGGCGGTTCCGCAATGCTCAGCAGACGCACGATCTCATCCAGATCGTATTCGGTGACATCCACGAGAGCGGGCAGAAAGTCCATGAAGCGCACCAGATCTTCGCGTGTTTCGTACCCCAATTCCTTCAGGCGGCGAAAATTCGCGGGGACAAGGTAGCTGTACTCGTCGACCTGCCATTTGAGGCTGATGGCTTCTTCGGCGACGACCTTGACCCCGTATTCATCGTCCTGATTTCGGATGAAACCCCAAGACCCCCGCGCCATGGCGTTAAGGAAATCCATCGGAACGCCGGGCAATGCCACGTACGTCAGGACGTGCACCGCCGGATTGTCATAGGCTTTGTCAAGGATCTCCATCCGGGTTCGTCCCAAACGGGTATTCACGTTCATCTTGGGGCTGACCTGCGTGCCGCGTCGCAATGTGTCGTGGTTCGATGTTCCCGAAATCCAATTGGCACCATTGTCCACGATTTCGCGGATACGCCAAAACTTGGACAGCCAGAACGTATAAAGAAACGGCGTATTATGCGCGAATGTCAGCGGCCCCCATTGAAACACGTCATCGTCGCGCTGGGCCTCGACGACAGCGCGGTAGGTTGAGCTGAGCTCCCAGTCTTCATCCGGCCAGGGCCGGCCGTCTTCGAAGATGAACCAGGGCCGGTATTGCGTATCAGCGACGTTCTGCACGATGTCCGCCATCGATTGCAGATACTGGTCGTCGTGGCGCAATTCCTGTTTGGCGCTGTCCCACCATTTGAAGTCCTGCGCGCCATCCACACGGACAGCGTCGGCCCCGAAGTTCACCTTGCGGCGCTGCATTTCCAGCAGGATCGCCCGAACCGCCGGGTTCTGGTAGTCGAGGTTTTGCCCGTACATGTTCGGACCCGCGAAGAAATGGCTGTTCAGGGCGCGCAGCCCCTGATTGTCGGCGTGTCCGAAGACCACGTCGAAAATCAACTTCTTCGGTTTGGACGCAAAATTGTGCAGGACTGCAGCCAGGTCCACCAGTTCATCGGGTCGACCGGTTTCCAACAGCACCGGGTTTACGGTCGATGTCCCCGAAATCACGACATCGTAGCCCCAATTTGTCGTATCCGGCCTGAGGATAGAGACATTGACAGACTCGTTGTTGGCGTCGCTTTCGCACCAGAAATCAGGCCCGGTCTCGTAGACTGTCGTCGGTTCGACCGGCAGAAGCTGCACAGCATCGTAGCCAACGAAAAGCTGATCCGCCGGTTCAAGCGGCAGATCACGCGCAACGCGGTCTGAAATCCGCTGGTAGTGACGCGTCAGGCTGGCCAGCGTGCCCCCCGCCGTTGCAGTGGGGACATGGATTTGCAGGATGTTGACCGGGGGACCAAACTTGTGCGGGGCCTTGCCTCTGAGCGCCTCGAAATAGGCGCGGTCGGTACGTGCGGCCTGCATGGCCTGAACATCGTACAGCTCTGCCGGTGCCATTGCGCCAAAGGGCAGCGACATCGCCAGCGGGTCCAGTATTCGATGCCATTTGTCCTTCGCATCCCGCCATGCGAGCGCGTAGAAGTCACCCATCTTGTCGCGCGTTCCTGCCTCCATTCCGGTGACGGCGGTGAAGCAATGCGCGCCCTCTCGGATCACCGGGATCCAAGCCCGTTCAAACGAAATATCCTGATGCGCGCGTGTCAGATCCAGCGGCGTGACCGGTGACAAAACCTCAAGAAAGATGTCCCCCTGCGGCACCCGCTCATCAAGCAGTTCCGGCGTCCAGAACCCGAAGGTCGCCGTATCGCCATCGACCTGTCCCCCAAGACCCTCCGCGATCTTCATCTCCGCTTCAAAAGTTGTTTCCGCCGACGAATGGGCTGCTCGCGCGGCCTCGGCTTGCGCTCTCGCTGTGGTTTCGTCGAAGTTCAATAGGTCTTTCAATGGCATGTCATCGCCTTGCATTTTTTATTGGCCGGACAGCACGTTTGCGGTGCTGTCCGGGGGAAGGAGCCAATCGGAGATCAACGGTCTTGGACGAGGAAGACTGTCGACATTGGCGGAAGATAGATATCGGCACTTGCAGCCTGTCCGTGGCTTGGCGTTTTGACGGCCTCGACCGAGCCCATGTTGCCACGACCACCGCCGCCATAGATATCGGCGTCTGTGTTCAGCGCCTCGCGCCATTTGCCGGCGAAGGGCAAGCCGATCCGGTAATTTGGCCGCTCGATCGGGGTCATGTTGCTGACTACGACGACATTGGGCGCGTCCGCTCCGGCCCGGCGCAACCATGCAAAGACCGAGCGTTCGGCGTCGTCCGCCTCGATCCACTGGAACCCATCAGGGTCGAAATCCAGCGCATGCAGCGATGGGACGCCGCGGTAGAGCGTATTGAGATCACGCACGAGCCGCTGGATTCCGCCGTGACGCGGATCTTCCACTGCGGCCCAATCCAGCTGGGAGTCGTGATCCCATTCGCTCGACTGCGCGAATTCTTGCCCCATGAAAAGAAGCTTTTTTCCGGGCTGCCCCCACATGAAGCCATAATAGGCGCGCAGGTTGGCAAATTTCTCGTCCGTACTGCCGGGCATCTTGCCAAGCATTGATCCCTTGCCGTGAACAACCTCATCGTGGCTGATCGGTAATATGAAGTTCTCCGAGAACGCGTAGGTCATCCCGAACGTCATCTGGTTGTGGTGATATTGCCGATGTACCGGATCTTGCTTCATGTATTCGAGGGTATCGTTCATCCAGCCCATGTTCCATTTGAACCCGAAGCCGAGTCCGTTTTGATCGACCGGTGCCGAAACGCCCGGATAGGCCGTGCTTTCTTCGGCGACTGTCATGATGCCGGGATGCGCGCCATACGCGGCCGTGTTCATCTCCTGCATCATCGCGATGGCTTCGTAGTTCTCGCGGCCACCGTCCTTGTTGGGAACCCATTCGCCGTCCTTGCGCGAGTAATCGCGGTAAAGCATCGACGCGACTGCATCGACCCGCAGACCATCGACGTGATATTCTTCAAGCCAGTAGAGCGCGTTCGAGACCAGGTAATTTTTCACTTCCACCCGACCGTAATTGAAGATCATCGTGTTCCAGTCTTGGTGGAACCCCTCACGCGGATCGCCGTGTTCATAAACCGCCGTCCCGTCGAATTGACCCAAACCGTGCGGGTCGGTCGGGAAGTGCCCCGGAACCCAGTCCAACAGGACACCCAGACCTTTTTGGTGAGCTGCCTCAATCAGATCCCTGAATTCATGCGGTGGCCCATGGCGGACAGTTGGCGCGAACAGGCCTACGGGCTGATATCCCCACGACCCATCAAAGGGATACTCGCTGATCGGCATCAGCTCGATATGCGTAAACCCCATGTCGGCGGCATAATCGACAAGCTCCTGTGCCGCTTCCTTGTATGATATCGCCCGGTCCCCAGCCTTGCGTCGCCACGACGCAAGGTGAACCTCGTAGATGGAAATCGGTGAGGTGCGGGCGTTGTGTTCTGCGCGCGACTGCATCCAATCGGCGTCTGACCAGCCGTACCCTTTGATATCTCGCACAAGAGAGGCGTTTTCAGGCGGATGTTGAGACCCGAACCCAACGGGGTCGGCCTTCAGTGGTTCAAGTTGTCCGTGCGCATTGACGATTTCAAACTTGTAGGCCGTGCCTTCGCCGACGCCGGGCACGAAGATCTCCCACACACCGATCGCCCCCAGCTTGCGCATCAGGTGCCTTCGGCCATCCCAGAGATTGAAGGTGCCCACGACCGAGACGCGCCTTGCGTTGGGGGCCCAGACGGCAAAGTGCGTACCCTCCATCCCCTCGTGCGTCATCACGTGCGCTCCTAAGACGTTCCAGAGATTGTAGTGCTTGCCTTCACCCAGCAGGTATTCGTCCAGTTCCCCCAGCACAGCGCCGAAGCGATAAGGGTCCTCGATCGTCCAAGTCTCGCCATCCGACGATTTTGCGCGCAACCTGTAGAGCGCATCGCCAGGGACAGGGCCCGAGAACAATCCTTCGTCGGGTGCGATCGCATGCAATTCGCGCTCCGACCCGTCGACTTTCAATTGCGCCGCCACTTCCTTGGCTCCGGGCATCAGAGCGGTGACATGACGCTCGCCATCCATGTCGTGGGGGCCAAGAACCGAGAATGGGTCTTGCGTCGTTCCGTTAAGAAGTAAGCGTAACGTGTGCTTGTTCGCACCTGAGGTAGATTTTTCAGTCTGTTTCATGGCGATTGACGATAGAGTGCGCCTCCCAGACATCAACCGGACGGCGATCAGAGCGACGGCGCGTTGTCCGAATGCACTATATTTGAACAGGTTTGACTACGTTTTCGCCGCTCGTGTCCGTCGTCGAGCTTTCCACCGCCGGCGCTATCACGAGAGCCTGCAAAACCTCACACCTGCCGATGTCTACTGCGGGCGCGGTCTACTGCGGGCGCGGTGAAAATATCCTGAGACAACAAGAAAGGATCAAACGAAAGACCATCGAAAGCCGGCGCTTGCTTCACCGCAAAGCCGTCGCACAATCCGAACAACAAGATAAGCCAGACCCTCTCTTAGATCGGGCAGCCCACTGGCCCAAGATCCCTGACGACGGACAGGGAATGCCTAGGTGTTCAGTCCCGGCATCTGGTGGGTCGGATTTAAGATGAATCGATCTGGCTCTGAAGTCCAGATTTTGCAGATGTATTCGTAGGGTGTGAGGCCGCCGAGGGTCTTCAATCGGCGTGCGAAGTTGTAAGCCGTGCTGAAGTCGCCGACGTGCGTTCGGAGCTGATCATGGCTGTCGTAATGGTATCGCTTCACCGTCGCGTGGCTCTGTTGCACAAACCTGGTGAGGGATTCATGTCGTGAATCCAGCATGGTCGCTGGGGTGCATGAGCAGACCTACGCCCCCAACCTACAAGACCAGGAACTGGCCGGCCTATGATGAAGCGCTCAAGCGCCGAGGCTCGCTGACGATCTGGTTTGACCCAGAGGTGATCTGGGATGCTGCGCCGACCGGCAAACGCGGCCGACAGCAAACCTACAGCGATACCGCCATCCAGACATGCCTGACGATGAAGGTGCTGTTC
>NZ_FNPX01000036.1 GCF_900107415.1 Jannaschia faecimaris | reverse complement strand
CATTCCACCGTACTTCTTCCTCCAGCGATAATAGGTTTGTTCAGTCACGCTGATCTGACGGATCGCGTCAATCCGGGGCATGCCTTGCCCCTCCAGAACTTCAACCTGCCGTAATTTCACGACAATCTCTTCGGGCTTGGGTCTCTTAATCGCCATCTCGGGTCCTCCGCTGTCCTAACTATAGGGGCGGACCACTTCAAAGGGGGACGCTCACCTGTCGGACCGTCGTGCGGAAGCGCGACAACACCTTTCGATAAGCTGTCTTGCTGAGCAAAAGGCCAATTCCCGGATCAGAACGGCGATTAAAGGGCTATCGGGAGAGATCGCGGAGCGGCTGAAGGCACTCGATGCGGACGGGCCGTCATTCGCCCCGGGTTGAACTCTCATGGCCGGTGTCGAGGCGGCATCGGGCTGGAGCGCCTCCCGATGCCGGTCGGGTACCAAGGCGCGGCCGACCGGGCTTCGATGTCGCCTTCAACTTCACTGGCCCTCCAACGAAAGCACTTGCGCCCGTTCCCTTCGCTCCGCCCGCAGGCGGCTGATCGCGATGAAATGGAAGCCCATGAAGATCGGAACGAAATAGGCGGGGAACAGCGCCAGCGGGTAGTCGTTGATGATGTTTGGTGCATCCTTGGACAGTGTTTGGAACATCCCCTCCGATGTCATGACGCCAAGCACGACGGCAATCGCGAAGTCCGCAAGTCCTATGGTGTTGGCGCGCGTCAGTTTTCGGCGCGCATCGGGCGCTCCCGCGGCCAGGGCTCGGGTCGCCTGATACCCGGCGATACCGGCCCAGATGTCACCCAGACCCGCCGGAATGGCGAATTCCGGCGGCACACGCCCCATCAGCCAGCCGATGAGAAACAGGCCGCCCATCACCCGCGCAATCTGCACGGATGCAATTGCGCTGAGCGGCGCGGCATCGGTGATCTGTCGCCCGGTCGATGTCAGCCGCGCGAGCGCCCATACCAGGGCCGCGCCGCCGATGAGAAAACCGATGACCAGAGGCGGCTCGGCGAAGCTGTTGGGGACACGGAACGCCCCGATCTGTGACAGCGGCACACTGGCCGCGAACCACGCACCACCGATCAGCGCCGTCCAGATTGCCGCCTGCGCCATCTGGAAACCCGAGAGGCCGGCGCGCACCGCACCAAGGGCAAGGATGGCCATGACCCAAACGGGCAAGGCCACGGCGAAAACGCGCACGAAAATTTCCAGAACGTCAAACATTGGTCTCTTCCGGGTTAGTGCCGTGCGTGACGGCAGTGTTGGGGGGGAGAATTGCGAGATCGTCGGCGTACCATGCTTCGATCGCTTCGCAGATCGGGCCGGGTGCATCCTCCTGAATGAAGTGGCCGGCATTGCGCAGAGTGATGTCCCTGTGGTTCGGGAATGCCGCACGGAACTGGTCCCGCTCTGCCGTCTTGAAGGCAAAATCGCTGTCGCCCCACAGGATCAGGGCGGGTTTGTCCGCGATCTCCGGCAGCGCGGCCTTGATCCGGGACAGAAACGGGTCCGCCGCAACCAGTTGCTGCGGGAAGATCGCCGTCGGGCGGCGGGTGTCGCGCTGGCGGAATGGGGCGAGATACATGGCCCACTCCGCCCGCGTCAGTTTGTTCATGACCCCGGCGGTAAAGAACCACCGGACCACGCCGTTGAAGGACCATGCCGCGAGCCGCCCCGCGGCTCCCCCCATGACGGCCGAGAAGACGCGCGGCCCGCGCCGCCGGAACGGCCCGGCGAACGTGTTGCCGATGATCAGCCGGTCGATCCGGTCCGGTCGCGCCAGTGTCGCAGCAAGCCCTATCGGCCCGCCCCAGTCCTGCATCATCACGCCTGCGCCGCGCAGATCGAGCGCGTCGATGAAGGCAACGATCGCCTCGCTCTGCTCACGCGCGGTAAAGCTGTACCCGGGCCGGGCCGTGGACAGGCCGAAGCCCGGAAGGTCCGGCGCGATGCAGCGAAAGCGGCGGCTCAGCCGCGGGATGATTTTGCGATACAAGAACGACCAGGCCGGGTTCCCGTGTAATAGCAACAGAACCGGCCCAGACCCTTCATCGACATAGTGGATCCGAGCGCCATCGGCGAGCGTCAGCCACCGCGAGGTGAACGGAAAGAGTTCCGGATCGGGCCTGAAGCTCATGGGTCATTCCGCCATGGGCACAGCGGCGTCGACGTTCGCCGCGCGGTATTCGGCAAGGCTTTTGACCGGCGCGACCTCCTGCACCGCTCCGGTGGCCACGTCATATACCATGGCCGACACCGTCATCTCGCCGGGCATGCCCGGCGCATCAGCAAGACGGCCGATATCCGTCATGAGGTCGGCAGCCTGATCGGTGATCGCATATTCAGAGACATCGATGCCGAATTTCTGCTGCAGCATGCCCTGCAGCTGCGGGTCCGCCAGGCGCTGCGCGCCGCAATTGGTGTGCTGGAGCAGGACGATATTGAACGCCGACTCCTGGCCGCCCGTCGCTGCGCCGACGAGGACGGTCAGGGTCAGGATTTCTTCGATGACGGCCCTCGTCACCCGGCCACCGTTGTTGCGGGCCACGATGGCCTCGCCCAGATCGAGGCCGAGGATATGGGCCGGATCGACCCGCGCATCGATGCAGGTCACAATCAGGGTGCGCAACTGCGGCAGCATAGGCATGTCGCCACGCTCGAACGTGGCCGCGAAGCAGGCGTTGCGGGCGATCAGCTCATTTTGAATGTTCATGAGGAAGTCTCCATTGTCTTGGTTGGAAGTGCGGTGAGCGCGGGGCATCAAACGACTAGCAGGTGCGCGGTATCGCGGAGGCTGTGACCGCCCAGCCATTCGGCGTCGTCCTGCGCGTAGGCCGGCTTAGCGATCCGGACATAATCGCGTGCCTCCTCGGCAGCTTGCAGGTCGAATGGCCGGGTCAGGAGGATCTTGGCGAACCCGCCCATGGCACCCAGAGTGCGGGCTGCACTGCGGCGCAATGCAGGGCGTTCCTGCACGTATCTGCGCACGATCGTCTCGAAAGGTTCGGGGTCGCGCCCGCCGATCCGCGCCACATGATCGGTCGGCGCGCCCACGGCAAAGGTGCCCCGGCGGTATTCCTCGGCATAAAGCGCCAGTTGCGTGACCGCGGCGACGGAATAGTTCGAGGGGGGGTGCGCCTTGAGCGCTTTGACCATCATGCGCTCGGAAATGTCCATGTACCGGACCTTGCGGCCCAGCGCGCGGCCCATCGCCGCCGCGATCTCCTCGGGAGACAGAAGCTCCGGTCCCGTCGGGCGATACGTCTGGCCCGAATGCGTGTCGGGATCGATCAGCGCCGACGCGACCACACGCGCGATATCCTCGTTCGAGGGTGCCGCGTTCTTCTTCACGCGACCATCGCCAAGCGGCATGGTGAAGACGCCCAGATGCGCCGCCATATCCAGAACCATCAGGTAGTTGTCGGCAAACCAGCCGGGATTGACGGTGGTCACCGACATCTCGTCCCGCATCCCGATCAGAATATCGCTGAGGTAGACCTCGCGGGTGAACAGCGACGGGTGGTTCGCGCTCGACAGCCACTGGCTGAGCGTCACCACGTGTTCCAGCTTGGCCTCAAAGGCCGCAGCGGTAAAAACCGCGTTGAAATGCAGGCCATTGGGCGCGGTCGGTGCGCATTGATAGGCCCTCTGCACGCCGCGCATCGCCGAGCGCATATCAGGCAGCGCGTATTGATTGGCGACCATGACCTCGGCGCCTGCACGCTCCAACCGCTCGGACCGGTGGTCGCGCCGCCGAACGAGCGCCCGGACGGGAAAATCCCGATGCAGCAGCATCAACGCAGTTTGCAGACCGGTTTTTCCGCTGGCGCTGGTGACAAGGATCTTCGGCTTTCTGGACATCGGGCGGCACTCATTTTGGATGTTGGTTGTCATCTTTAATTTTAGATGATATACAAAATCCAAACTGTCAAGCCCCGGAGGTCGGCCCGATGCCGAGAATGTCAGCGGACGAAAAGCAGAAGAGCCACGAGCGCATCCTCAAGGCGGCCTCCCAGCTCTTCCGGGAGCGCGGGATAGAAACCACCAGCGTTGCCGACGTCATGAAGGCCGCCGGGCTGACCCATGGCGGCTTTTACCGGCATTTTGCCTCCAAGGAGGCCTTGGTCGCCGCGGCGTTCAGCCATGCGGTGGAGGAGGTGCTTTCAGATGTCGAGTCAGCGTCTTCTGGTCCGGACCAAGCTTCCGCCTTGGACAGCTACGTCGCGCGCTACCTTTCGGCCGAGCATGTGGCGGATCGTGGTCAAGGGTGCCCGCTTGCCGCTTTGGGTGCCGAAATTGCCCGTCTCGACGGCGCAGCGGAGGCCGAAGCATCGGATGCCGTCGAACGCATGGCCCGACTGCTGGCCGCCGACGAACGCGCAGCGACGGACAAGGGGGTAGCGACCTTGGCATTTCTTCTGGGCACCATCACACTCGCCCGCCTGGCCAAAAACCGGGAGCTTGCAGACAGGATTCTCGATGCAGGAAAGCGAGGGACCGCGCTAATCGAGCAGCGTTGGTGAAGTTGCCGAGAGAAATCGCGAGAGGGCGATCGCTACCCTTCCGAACCGTCCTGCCCTACCGAAGCGCGTCGCAGACTGCCCGGTGAAATATTGAACTCCCGCCTGAATGCGCGGCAAAATGCTGCCTCGGATTGGTAGCCGAGGTCGTGTGCGATGATCGCTTGCGAGTCGGTGGTGAGCGCGATGCGATTGCGGGCGATGCTCAGCCGCCAGTGTCGGGCATAGGCCATTGGTGCCACACCCACCTGCGCCGCAAACCGCGCGGCGAAGGCAGAGCGCGACATTCCCACCGCGTTTGCCAGACCGTTTATCGACCAGTCAGCACCGGGATTTCCATGGATCATCGCGAGGGCCCGTCCGATCTGCGGATCACGAAGAGCGGCCAGCCAGCCCCGCCGCGCGTCGGGCGCGTTGTCCAGCCAGAACCGCAGGGCCTGAATGACCAGGATGTCCGACAGACGGGTGATAACGGTCTCCCCGCCCGGTCGCAACTCGGCCGCTTCCCGTGCAGCAAAGCGCAGCGTGCTTTGAAGCCACGACCCCATATCGCCATCCCAGCTGTCGATATGGATGACCTGTGGAAGGTGTTTGATGAGATAGTGTGCCGCGACATGGTCGAAGCGGACGCAGCCATACATTGTCCGCGTCATGTCTCCCCCGCCCCCATGGCGCAGGACCTCCAGCCGCTCTGAGATTTTCTCGACAGAAATGTCGAACAGAGGAACAACGGGGAGACCAACCTCGCTGCAGACAGTATGCGGCGTGCCGTGCGGCAGGATCACGAGGTCGCCTTGGTCAACGCGGATAGGATCCTGACCATCGAGCACCAGAAAGCAACGCCCCTGCGTGACGACCAGAAAGGACAGGAGATCGTCTTGCCGAGGGATCGAGATGCTCCACGGAGCCGTGAGTTCGCTGCGGTTGTAGAGCGTACCCTCCAGCCGCAGGAGATGCAGGCTTGCGCCAAGCGGATCGGATACGTCTGTCAGAGTGGAGGCGGCAAGAGTCATAATCCCTTTTAAATCGGGATTTGCCAGCAGTCTATCAATCTGGACGAGCTGCACATGATCGCGGAATTTCGATCATATTTTAACCCGCCATCTCAGCCTACCTGATGTACAACGTGCAACAGACATAGGTACTATCATCATGCACTCTCTTCCCATCCTCGTGATCGGCGCCACCGGCAAGACCGGTCGCCGTGTCGCCGATCTCCTTGAAGCGGAGGGCCATGCGGTCCGCCGCGCATCGCGGAGTTCGCCAACCCGGTTCGACTGGGACGAACCAGACACATGGACCCGCGCCTTGGAGGGTGTCTCGGCGGTCTACATCAATTATTACCCCGACCTTGCCTTCCCCGACGTGCCCGCAAAGATCCAGAAGCTGACCGACATGGCTGCTGCGGTCGGGGTCGAGAGACTGGTTATGCTAGCAGGCCGGGGCGAGCCACGGGCCGAAGCGTGCGAGGAGATCGTGCGGCGGTCCGGCCTCGACTATACACTGGTTCGCGCCGCTTGGTTCGCACAGAATTTCTCCGAGGGTTTCCTTTACGACACGGTGACGGAGGGCATGCTGGCTCTGCCGGCAGGGGATGTCGCCGAGCCTCTTGTCGACATTGATGACGTCGCCGAAGTCGTGGCCGCTGCGCTTACGGATCCGCGCCATGCCCGCCAGGAATACGACGTGACCGGACCGCATCTTTTGAGCTTCCATGACGCAACCGAGGAACTGAGCCGAGCGACAGGTTGGACCGTGGCCTATCAGCCAATCAGTTTCGAACAGTTCCACGCCGCGCTTATCGAACTCGATGGTCCGCTTCTGGCGGATGTCTTCACCGAAGTCTGCCGGCAGATCTTCGACGGAAGAAACGCTAGGCTTGGCGATGGCGTGCAACGTGCCCTCGGGCGCGAGCCGCGCGACTTCGCCGCGTTCTGCGCGCAGGCAACGGCCGCAGGGGCGTGGAACAGCGCCGCGTGATGCAAGGCCCCCTGGAGCCCGCCTTGCTTGCGGGCTCCAATGGATATCTCATTTTAAACGAGTTGAGAGCAGAGAAGGTTGTCTTTCAGGCCCATCCCCTCCGCCACTTGCCCTAGAGAAACGATTCTCCCGAACCGTCTTCGGCCAGATTTTCTCGTTGTATTCGGGGGTTATGCGGACAGGGCTGAACACCGGCCTCTGTGCGACGAAGCCTAGAAGCGGTCTCTCTGTGCCAATATTCTCCGGACCTCATGACTGCAACGTTTTGGTGTTTAGGTTATAAGTTCCTGATATGGATGCTCTTTTTCAAAGTGACGCTAGGCACTCCGACTTCGGTCTCCATCGCATTCACGCGACCCGGTCCGAAATCCGCCTGTTCTGGTGATGTCACAAAAATAGCAGCGTTTCATGTCTGGCTATGTCGCTCTCAAGGTCCGCAAACGAGGGAGGACATCAGCGTCCGTCCCGCTGTTTTGTTCAGTTTCTCCAGCCGCCGCCTGCATTCAGACTGTGGGACAAGATACTGCACTCTGGTAAACCCTAACCGTAAGCTGGACCAGCGCAAATTTAGGATGTCAACGGCACGCCTTGAGGCGGTCAACTTCTTGGTTGATTTAGGATGCGACGCTTGACCTTCCAAATCTCGAGGCCAACGATATTCTCGTGGAAATGCAGGAAGCTGCGTACAGTTGCTTGCCTCCGGTGTGCAATAAGAACGGCGCGCCGAACTCCGACGCTTATTGGGAGATAGAACGAGTTGAATGAACTGGTCGAATTCAACAATTAATTGGTTAAGGAAGTCGCCGCTGAAGCACCAGCAAGTGGTATTTCACAGTTGGACGCTTTTTTCGAACGGATGGCGGCCCTCTTGGAAGCAGAAGGTGAAATAGCGACCGCTGACCGGGTTACGTTTCTCGCCAGCAGTCAGGGCAAGACCTTGAGGCTCGACGGGATTGGCGGAGACCCGCGTGAGTCCGAGAGTATACTTAGTGTCATCGTCAGCGATTTTCATGATGAAGATGCGGCGGTTAAGATCAATGCAAGCGAAGCCAAGAAGGCCTTCGGCCACCTAATCAACTTTGTCGTTGCCGCGCGTCGAGCAGCCTTCCGTGCGGACCTGATCGAAGGGAGTGCTGAAGCAGGTGCCGCCTCAATTATTACATCTGCGTGGACGTCTATCACGAAGATCAAACTCATTCTCATGACAAACGCGACCTATAGTGCCAGGACAGACGCGGTACTTGCGGGTAAAATTGATGGCATTCCAGTCACCTACAACATCTGGGATCTCACACGCTTCCATCGCTACGAGACGTCTTGACACGCTCGGGAAAAGATCATCGTCAATTTTCGGGGAGATTTCGGCGCAACCATCCCGGCACTGGCTGCTTCGAGCCGCGGCGAACACCTCGATAGCTATCTCGTTGTGATCAGCGGCCATCAATTGGCCGAAATCTATGACAAGTGGGGAGCGCGGCTTTTGGAGTCGAACGTTCGGAGCTTCCTTCAAGCGCGGGGCGCGGTGAACCGGGGTATTCGGGACACCTTCAAGGATGAACCAGAAATGTTCTTTAGCTATAATAACGGGCTGTCGGCAACGGCCGACAGTGTCGAGGTAGAGAAGACATCAGACGGCCTCAGGATCGTTTCCGCGACAAACCTGCAGATAGTAAATGGTGGTCAAACCACAGCTTCTCTCCACGCGGCTCGGAAAATCTCGCCAGAAACGCTCGAACAGGTCCACGTGCAGATGAAGTTGACAGTTGTTCCGTCGAATGCTTACGAAGAGGTCGTACCATTTATCTCAAAATACGCCAACAGTCAGAACAAGGTCAGTGCGGCGGATTTCTTCTCAAACTATCCTTTCCATATGAGGATGGAAGAATACTCGAGACGAGTTTTGGCTCCGGCCGCCGAAGGTACAAACCGCGAGACTTAATGGTTCTGCGAGCGCGCAAGGGGCCAGTACCTTGTCGAACGCGCCAAGAAATCCCAAGCTGAACGTCGTCATTTTGATCTCGAAAACCCGAAACCGCAATACTTCGTAAAAACCGATCTTGCGAAGGTCGAGATGAGTTTTCGCATGCGGTCTGATACCGTTAGCAAGGGCGCGCAGAAAAACTTCGGCGAGCTTGCTCAGATGATCGGGGTGGAATGGAACCGGAGTGACAAGAAGTTCGATGAGACATGGTATCGGCGACTGGTCTCTAAACTGATAATCTTCCGGTGCGGCCTGCTGAGGACTGCGGCTTGATCCAGGGCCCTTGTGCACTGTGGCGGCGCTTGTGGACTGTGGCGACTGTGCCACGCTGGATATTGCTTGCCGCGTGCTTCCACAGTGCTTCCAGAGCTAATAGACCAACGCAAAAAGCCGCCCGAAGGCGGCGTGTATGTCTTTGGTATTGCTGTGGAAGTTTGGTTGCGGGAGTAGGATTTGAACCTACGACCTTCAGGTTATGAGCCTGACGAGCTACCGAGCTGCTCCAT
>NZ_FNPX01000017.1 GCF_900107415.1 Jannaschia faecimaris | reverse complement strand
ATAGACGGGCCAGTTCGTGGTCTTGTAGGTCGAGGGTGTGGGTCTGCTCATGCACGTCAGCTACCATGCTGGATTCACGAGATGAATCCCTCACCGGATTTATGCAACAGAGCCGGTCTCACGCCCTATGAATACATTTGCAAAATCTGGACATCAGAACCGGATCGATTCATACCCGACCCGATCCACCAAATGCCGAGACTGCACACCTACGGTTCAAGCAGTGTGTTCTGAACCGTTTCATCCCACCCGAGGTGGAATGTGTCCCCATCTCGAATGACGGGGCGCGCCATCACTTTGGGCTTTGACGATATCTGCACCTCGGCTTCAGAATTTTTAATCCAATCATTAAGCGCGCGATAATCGTTCGTCGTTCGGTCGACCAGCCGATCACCGAATTCAGCGACCAGACTCGTCAGCTCTTCCTCGCTCAGTGGGTCGGACCGGACATCCCGAAAACTCACCTTTTTGCCCGCCGCTTGCAGGTCCTTGCGGGCCCGTTGACACAACGGACAGGTGCTCAAGCCATAGATAATCATTTCAAAGTCGCCCCCAGCAATGAGTTTGCAGCAGTCATCCATCAAGCCCTTTGATGCAAGCGATAGAGTCTGGCTGACCTTGCGATCAGTCATCCGACGGTTCCGGCCCGCCACGCCTTATCAGTCAAGAATCCGGCAAGAAATTCAGCCGTGCGGTCACGACGAATCAATGCACCGGTCGTCATGAACGAGACTTTATCCCGCCGGAGATTGTGTCATCGCGCTGGTGCTTGGACAGCCCTGACCACGACCCAGAAAATGCGGATGACACGGGTCAGCACGCGCCCGGCTGCCACGCGGAAGGTCGAATTGCGCAGGACAATTCTGCTTGATGGCTCTAGCGTTCCCTTCATCGAAAAGCAGAATTCGGGGCACAGGACTCTTTCATGACGGACAGATGGGTGGCCCTGTTGGGGGTGAAGGGCGGTCCGGCAATCCGGCCCGGATCGCATATGCCGACCTGCACCCTGCTGCGGATTGGGGACAGGACGATCCTTGTCGATGCCGGTCTGGGGGCCGCGCGGGCTGTCTGTGACCAGGGGGTCGCGCTCCGCGACATCGACTTGATCGTGGTCACGCACCTGCATTCGGATCACTACCTTGAACTTGGCCCCTTGCTGCACACGGCTTGGACGGCCGGCCTGACCAACCCTATTCCGGTGATCGGTCCGGCGGGGTTGTCAGCCTATTGGGGTCATTTCCAGCGCGCGATGGCCTTCGATATCGATCTGCGTATCGCGGATGAGGGGCGGGTGCCGTTCAGCTCGCTGGCTGCGTTACAGGTCATCGCGCCCGGCGTAATTTACCGCGACGGCGATCTGGTGATCGAGGCGATCCGCAACCATCACCCGCCCATTACCGACAGTTTCGCGCTGAGGCTGTCAGACGGGGATAGGACCGTCGTCCTGTCGGGCGATACCGCTCCGTTCGACGGCTGGGATGCCTTCGTGACCGGGGCCGATCTGTTGGTCCATGAGGCGATGCTGGTCGCTGGCGTAGATGCCGTCATCGCGGGCCTGTCGCACTCCGATCCGCGACTGAAGGACCATATACTTCGTTCCCACACGGCAGCCGAAGAGGTGGGAGCGTTGGCGGCGCGCACAGGTGTCGGCACGCTTGCCCTGACTCATTTTGTACCGGACGGGCTGCCGGGCTTTGGGGAGGCGGAGTGGAATAAGGCGGTGCGCAATGCATGGAGTGGACCCCTGCATATCGGGCGCGACGGGATGCGGATCGACCTAAGCTAGGCGTCAAAGCCCAAGTTCGCTCAGGCCCGGATGATCGTCCGGCCGGCGGCCCTGCGGCCAGTGGAACAGCCGGTCGTCCTCCGCAATCGAAACATCGTTGATCGAGGCGTGGCGCTGCGCCATGTAGCCGTCCGGGTCGAGCGGCCAGTTCTCGTTGCCATAGGCGCGGAACCAGTTGCCGTCGGCATCGTGGTATTCATACACAAACCGCACCGCTATGCGGTCCTCGCTATGGGCCCAGATTTCCTTGATCAGGCGATAGTCGTCTTCGGTCGACCATTTCTAGGTCAGGAAAGCCTCGACTTCCGCGCGACCATTCAGAAACTGAGACCGGTTTCGCCAGTGCGTGTCGGGCCTGTAGGCCAGCGCGACTTTGGTCGGGTCGCGTTCGTTCCAACCATCTTCGGCCATGCGAACCTTGGTCACGGCATCGTCGAAGGAAAAAGGCGGAACGGGAGGACGTGTCATCGATTGCCCTGAAGCGGAATTGTTCGTGGGGCCGGGGCAGGGGGGACTGCCCCGGCACAGAAATCACCAGGCGTTGTAGCCCAGGTACTTGCCGGACATCTCAACCTTCACGCGGTCGCCTTTCGGATTGGAAACGCGGGTGACGCTCATGTCGAAGTCGATGGCCGACATGATGCCGTCGCCGAACTCTTCCTGGATCAGTGCCTTCAGCGTGGGGCCATAGACCCCCACGATTTCATAGAAACGATAGATGCAGGGGTCGGTCGGCACGGCCTGCGTCCAGATCTTGGTTGGGGATTCCGTCAGGACGCCTTCGGCTTCCGCCGGCAGGTCGAGCGTCTTGACGAGCGTGGCTGCCTTGTCGGCTGGAAACGCGTTCATTCCCATGCAGGCTGAATGCGTCCAGACGGGCGACATGTCGATGGCGGCGGCGATGCCTTCCCAGGTCATGCCCTTTTTCTTCTTCGCAATCAGTATCAGCGCGGTTGCGTCTTCCTTGGTCATCATCGGGGTGATCTCGTATGTATCTTTCATGTCTCTCTCCTTTCAGGGGGCGACGGCGCGCAGATGGGGCATCGCCGGGTCATCATCTTCGGTTTTGGTCAGATCGATGCGGACCGTTTCCGGGCGGGCCGCGCTTCCGTCGGACGGCACGCCCGACATTTCCTTGGAGCGCTTGCCTAGGAACTGCACCAGGTGGTTGCGGATCGCGTAGTAGTTCGGATGCTCCACGATCTCGGTTCGGGTGCGTGGCCGGGGAATTGTGATCTCCACGCTTTCCGCGACGCGGGCGTGCGGTCCATTGCTCATCAGCAGGATACGGTCCGCCAGCAGGATCGCCTCGTCGATGTCGTGGGTAATCATGAAGACCGTCTGGTTGGTCTGCCCCCATATCTTCAGCAGTTCGTCCTGGATCGTGCCGCGGGTCAGCGCGTCCAGCGCGCCGAACGGCTCGTCCAGCAGGAGGAGCTTAGGGTGGTTGGCAAAGGCCCGCGCGATGCTGACCCGCTGACGCATCCCGCCTGACAACTGGCTGGGCTTGCGGTGGATGGTGTCCCCCTCCAGCCCGACCATTTCCAGATACTTGCGAGATTCCTCGACGACCTCGGCCTTGGTCCAGTCCTTGTGACGGGCCGAAACGCCGAAGGTGACGTTCTTCAACGCGCTCAGCCAAGGCAGGAGGGAGTAGTTCTGGAACACGACGCCCCGGTCCAGCGACGGCCCCGAGACTTCGTATCCATCCATCTTGACTACGCCCGATGTCGGGGCGGCCAGACCGGCCAGGATGTTCATGATCGTCGATTTGCCGCAACCTGAATGGCCCAGGATCACGACGAACTCGCCTTTCTCGACCCCGAAAGAGGCGTTCTCGAAGACGGTGAGTTCGCCGCCTTGCCCGTCAGGAAACTTCTGGGTCAGGTTTTCGATGCTCAGAAATGGTGTTGGCATTGTTCGCTCCTATTCCGCGAAGGCCACGGCGCGCTGCAGGCGGCTGAAAGCCAAGTCCAGCAGCATGCCGACGACCCCGATCATGAGGATCGAGAAGATGACGGAAGTCAGGTCCAGGTTGTTCCACTCGTTCCAGACGTAATACCCGATCCCGGTTCCACCCACGAGCATCTCGGCCGCGACGATCACCAGCCAGGCGATGCCGATGGAGATGCGCATGCCTGTCACGATTGTGGGGGCGGCGGCGGGCAGGATCACGCTGAACGCAGTCCTCAGGTTGCCCAACTCGTGTGTCCGGGCCACATTTACCCAGTCTTCCCGCACCCCGGCGACGCCGAACGCCGTGTTGATCAGCATGGGCCAGATCGAACATATGAAGATCACGAATATGGCTGAGGCCTCGGAATCCTGAATGATGAACAGGGCCAGCGGCATCCATGCCAGCGGCGAGATCGGGCGCAGGACCTGGATGAAGGGGTTGAACGCCTTGTACGCCACCGGCGACATCCCGATCAGGAAGCCGAGCGGTATCGCGACCACGGCAGCCAGGAAATACCCGGTAAGGACGCGGTAGATCGAGTAGCCGATCTGGATCCCGATGCCCTTGTCGTTGGGGCCGGCATCGTAGAACGGGTTCGACAATTCTTCCCAAGCCTTGACGGCTATCGCGCTGGGCGGCGGCACGCCCGCCTTCGGCTGTCCGCCGCCGGTCAGAAGTTCGTATTCCGTCAGCTCGCCCACCGCCTTCTGGCCGGGGATCGAAACCTCCCAGACCAGCAGGCTGACGGCGAGGACGAGCAGCGAAAGTATCGCTGCCCGTATGTTGATCGAGAGGTTGTCCAGCACCGGATCAGCCCTTTCCGATGGGGAAGCTGGAGACATATTCCTCGGGCTTGGCGGGGTCGAAGGTCTTGCCCATGATCGTGTGCGATTTGTACGTGACGTCTGGCGCATCGTAGCCCAGTTCGGTCATCACTTTCTTGGCGTCGGCGGCCAGGTAGACCTGCTCGGCCACGCCGCGATAATCCACATCACCCTCGATATAGCCCCACCGCTTCATCTGCGTCAGGATCCACACGCCCATGGAATGCCACGGGAAGGGATCGAAATCGATCCGGTCGGGGACGCGCTGTACCTCGCCCAATCCATCGGCATAGGTGCCGGTCAGCACTTGCTGGATCACCGTCACCGGCTGGTTGAGGTAATTCGTCGGCGCGATAGCCTCGGAAATTTCGACCCTGTTGTCCGGGTTCGACGCATATTGCGTCGCGTCGATGATCGACTTGAGCAGCGCGCCATAGGTGTTGGGCAGCTCGGTGGCGAAGGACAGCGGCGCGGCGAAGGCGCAGCAGGGGTGACCCTCCCAGATGTCTTTGGTCAGCAGGTGGATGAAGCCGATGCCTTCATAGACTGCCCGCTGGTTGAACGGGTCGGGCGAAAGGTAACCGTCGAGGTTGCCCGCACGCAGGTTGGCGACCATCTCGGGCGGGGGCACGACGCGGATCTGGATGTCGACATCGGGGTCCAGGCCGAACTCCGCCACATAGTAGCGCAGCAGGAAGTTGTGCATCGAGTATTCGAACGGAACGCCGAAAGTGAAGCCCTTCCACTGCTTGGGATCGCGCTTGTCCAGATGCTCGTTCGACAGGACGATCGCCTGACCGTTGATGTTCTCGACGGCGGGCATGATGTACGGCTCGGCAATCGAGCCGGCCCCCAGCGACATGGCCAGCGGCATCGGTGTCAGCATGTGCGACGCGTCGTATTCACCTGAAAGGGATTTGTCGCGGGCCACGGCCCAACCGGCGGTCTTGATGACCTGCGCGTTCAGGCCGTACCGCTCGTAGAAGCCCAGTGGCTGCGCCATGATGATCGGCGTCGCACAGGTGATGGGAACGAAGCCGATGTTCAGGTCGGTCTTTTCCGGTGGCCCCAAGTTGTCGAGGATCGCGGCTTTGGCCTGCTCCAACGGGAAGACCGAGGCGAGCGCGGCAGCAACGGTGCCCCCGCCCAACATGCCCATGAAAGACCGGCGCTGAATGTCGCTGCCGCCGAAGACGGAGCGGACGACGGCGCTTTCAACGGCGCGCTCCAGCATGTCTTCGCTGCTCATTGCGGCGGGGGCGGTAGTGGATTTGCAGCTGTGGCAGCCGCAATCGGCTCCGTGCCGCAGATCGCTGTTGGAGGAGTAGGGGTTGCCCAGGCTTTTTACCGTCATCGCTTGTATCCCTTCGATTAATCTCTGCAGCCATAATGCCGTGGCAATGGGGAGTGCGAAACGCCGATTGGGGTTATTGGGAGCAAGGGATAAATTATTGATAAGGTGTAAATAATTTCCATTTCGGTGGTACCCATACTTACGAAATTTCGTAACCTTACGGTTTTTCATCTCGCTTCGGGCGCGCAACCCTGACACGATCGAGGCCATGATATCCGAGCTCGAATCGCACACCCTCGTCACCCCCCTGCCGACCGTCATCGTCGATGCACAGACGGACCGCATCACCAGCGCGAATGCGCTGGCGGCGGTGTTTTTCGACAGGGCCGATCTGCCCGGCGCGCCGTTTTCCCGACTGGTGGCACCCGGTTTGTCGGAACTTGCCGTCTTTGCCGAAGAAGTCGCGTACCGCGGTACGGCATGGACGCGCAGCCTTTCCGTGTGCCGCCCGGACGGCAGCCAGGCGTCCTGCGAGATCAAGGGACGCGCGCTGACGACCGAGCCGCTGAGCCTGATGCTCGTCTTCGTCGACCTGACCGAGATGAACCATCACGCCCGACAGGCCGAAACCGACGATCTCTTGCGGGGTGGTCTACTAGCGTGGGAACGGGCCAAAACATTCTTCGCCGACCTTGAGCGCGGCAACCAGCTGATCCTCGATGCGGCCGGCGAAGGCATCTACGGTATCAACGCCGAAGGAAAGACGACCTTCGTCAATGGCGCGGCGCAGGATATGCTGGGCTGGACCAGTGACGACCTGATCGGCCGGGATATTCACGCGATCATCCACCACCATCACTTGAACGGCGACCACTACCCGGTCAGCGACTGCCCCATCTACAAAACGTTCCGGTTCGAGCAGGTCCACCGTATCGAGGACGAGGTTTTCTGGCGCAAGGACGGGCAGCCGATCCGCGTCGAATATACTTCTACGCCGATCTACGATCACGGCGTGCTGGCCGGGGCGGTCGTCATTTTCCGCGACATCACCAGCCGCAAGGAGCAGGAGAAGAAGTTGCAGGGGGCCATGGCCGAGATCGCCGATCTGCGCGACCGGCTTGAGCAGGAGAATGCCTACCTCCAGGAGGAAATCGCGTCCGAACGCGCCCATCACGACATCGTCGGCACCTCTGCGGCTACGGCCCGTGTCATCGCGCGGCTGGAGGTGGCGGCCCGGCTTGCGACGCCCGTCCTGCTGACCGGGGAGTCTGGTAGTGGGAAATCTCTTGTGGCCTCAGCCCTTCACAAGGAATCCGACCGCCGCCGCCGCCCGCTGATCGAGGTGAAATGCTCCGCCATTGCGCCAGACGCGATGGAAGCGGAGCTGTTCGGCCAGATCCGCGGGGCCTTCGCCGGCGCATTGCGCGACAAGCCGGGGCGGCTGGAGCTGGCACATGGCGGCATCCTTCATCTGGATGCCGTCGATGCACTTCCGCTTGCGCAGCAGGCACAGATGCTGGACGCGCTCGAAACCCGGACCGTCACCCGGCTGGGCGACACCCGCCCGCGTCGTGTGGACATTGCCGTCATCGCCTCTACCAATCGGTCTCTCGCGGTGGAGGTCGCCGAGGGGCGCTTTCGCGAGGATCTGTACTTCCATCTCAACGTCCTGACCATCAATTGCCCGCCCCTGCGCGAGCGGCCCGAGGATATCGCACCTTTGGCCGCGCACCTGTTGAAATTGTCCTGTCGGCGGCTGGGTAAGCCCGTTCCGATCGTCACCGAAGGCACAATCCGCCGCCTGACCGGCTATGCATGGCCCGGCAACGTGCGCGAATTAGCCAACGTGATCGAACGCGGTGCGATCCTTTCGGATCAGGGCAAACTGGTTGTGGAACTGCCCGACGGCATTACGCCGAACCCGGTCGCCGCCGACGTTATCCTGACCGAGACAGACCTGACCCAGATGATGCGATCCAACATCGTCCGCTGCCTGAATGAGACGGGAGGTCGAATTTCCGGAGCCGATGGCGCAGCCAAGAAGCTGGGTATCAAGCCGACGACCCTGCGTTCCCGGATCGAGAAATTCGGCATCCTGCGCGGCGATTGGGGCTGATTCAGGGTTGTCTGATTTGGCCATGGGCCGCCGAAACCGGTGATGAGCCGGGCAACGCCTGTGAAGTTCCGCTCAATATTTATGCAAGTTCTGCTTTTTAGGCATTTCTGACCCCTGAAGCCGCACTAGAATCGTGGACAGGTTGATCGCCCTCATCCCTAGTGAAGGGATCATGTGACTCGCGTCACAGGGCAAACAGGCCCCGTTTCAGCATCCCGGCGGGATGATTGAACGGGGCTTTTTTCGTTTCGAGGACCGGATGAAAAACCAGATCGATCTTGGCGTTCTCTACTCCCGCAGCGGAACCTATGCGGCCTTGTCCCAGGCGCTGTGGCAGGGGACGATGGACGCGATCGAGACGGTGAACGCCGCTCCGGACTCCGCCATTACCTTCCGCCCGATAGAACGTGATCCCGGTGGGGAGGTGCAACGCTACGCGCCGCTGTGTGCTGAGATCCTCGCTCAGTCGGACGCGCAGCATGTCATCGGTTGCGTCACCTCCTGGTCGCGCAAGGAGGTCATCCCTGCACTCGACCGTGCGGGCGCGACGCTTTGGTACAATGTGCCCTACGAAGGGTTCGAAACCTCGGCCCGCGTCGTTTATTCCCACGCCTGCACCAACCAGAACATCCTGCCGGTCCTGGCTTGGGCGCAGCGGGAGTTCGGAAATGCCGCCTTCCTGACCGGGTCCAACTATATCTGGGGCTGGGAGACGTGCCGCTTCGCCCGCCACCAGGTCGAAGCCACCGGCGGGCAGATACTGGGGGAGCGTTACTTGCCGCTGGGCGACGAGGACGTTGCCGGCCTGATCTCCGAGATCGAAGCGACACGCCCGCGGTTCATCCTCAATTCCCTGGTTGGCGCGTCGTCTTACGCCTTCATCCGCGCCTACCGTGCGCTGGGAATGCGCAACGCTCACTTCCGGCCCGAGACATGCCCGCTGCTGTCATGCAACTTGACCGAGGCCGAACTGCCGGTGCTCGGCGAGGCGGCCGAGGGGTTGATCTCGGTCGGGCCGTCCTTTTGCCATACGGCGCAGGCCTCGGGCCGTGGGTCTTCGCTGGAATTGACAGCCTACAATTCCGTGCTGACGCTCGCCGCAATGCTGTCCGATATGAAGGCCGGGCAAGACGCACAGGGTTTCGACGCGTTTATCGCCAACCATGGCAACGGCTACGGCATCGACCCGGCCACGCATCACCGCACGCTTGACGTGAAGATCGCGCAAGTTCGGCGTGGGGCCTTCGATGTGTTGGCCGAATGGCACGATGTCCGCCCGGATCCTTACATGACGCGCCCGGCCCGCCATCCGCAGTTGGACGGCCCGCGCCTGTCGGTGGTGCGCGCATGACTCCGCGGATGGATATTGCCGGGCTGGACGGTGCCCGCGCCGTTGTCCTGCATCCGGGTCACGATCGCTTGCCGCTGCTGCTGCGGCAACTGCGCGCCATCGGCCTGACGGTTGAAATCGCCTGGCCCGAACTCCCGGCGTCCGCCGTGCATGCCGATGTCGTCCTGTACGACGCCGACCTTGGCCACGACGCGCAATTTCCCTGGAAACCGGGCGAAGCCCAGATGCCGATGGTCGCACTGGTCGGATCCGAAGCTCCGGGGCGGCTGGAATGGGCGTCGCGCATGGGGGCCGATGCGCTGCTGATGAAGCCACTGGGTGCCGAGGGTGTGTTCGCGGCCCTCTTGGTCGCGCGGCAGGCGTTCGAGTTGCGTCGCAGCCTGGCCGCAGAAATCGCTTCTCTGCGGCAACGCCTTTCGGCGCGCCAGACCGTTGTCCAGGCGGTGAACATCTTGGCCCGCAAAGCCGTCAGCGAGGACGCCGCCTATGATCAGCTGCGGCAGCTGGCCATGGCCTGGCAGGTCACGATCGAAGCTGCCGCAGTACAGGTGGTGGAAAGCGCGCGTAAGACCGGAGGCCTGCGTGACTGCAATTGACACACTCTCGGCTAACGGTCCCATCGAAGAAGGCGTCTGGACCCGCCTGCGTCGGCGCAAGCTTGCCCTGCTCGGCCTGTTTCTGATCGCGGCGACCCTGTTGGGGGCGATATTCGCGCCCTATCTGACGCAGTTCGACCCGGACGAGCAGCTATTCGAAGGTCTGACCATCACCGGCGCGCCGATGGCCCCCGGTGGAGACTTCCCGCTGGGCACCGATCTGCTGGGTCGCGATCTGCTGACCCGGATCCTTTATGGTGCGCGGACGTCGCTCATCATCGGGCTGCTCGCCAACGGGGTCGCCCTGCTGATCGGGACGTTCGTGGGGGTCACCGCGGGCTACTTCGGCGGCATCCTCGGCGGTGCCCTGATGCGTATGACCGACCTGATGATGGCCTTCCCGGCGCTGTTGCTGGCGATTTGCCTGGCGGCGATTTTCCAGCCGTCGCTGTGGATCGTGGTCATGGTCATCGCGACCGTGAACTGGGTTCAGACGGCGCGTGTCCTCTACGCGGAAACTGCCAGCCTGTCGCAGCGTGAGTTTATCGCGGCCGAGCGGACGCTGGGCGCGGGGCACGTCCGCATCCTGTTCCGCCACATCCTGCCGCACCTTGTGCCGACGATCATTGTCTGGGGCACACTGGGCATTTCGACGACCGTGCTATTGGAGGCGACGCTGTCCTATCTGGGCGTGGGGGTGCAGCCGCCGACGCCCAGCTGGGGCAACATCATCTTCGAAAATCAGACGTATTTCCAGGCGGCCCCCTGGCTCGTGTTCTTTCCCGGTCTGGCCATCGTGACGCTGGCGCTGGCGTTCAACCTGGTGGGGGACGCATTCCGCGAAGTGCTGGACCCGACGCAGCGGGGGCACGCCTGATGCTGGCCTTCATCGCACGCCGCCTGATCCAGTCCGCGCTGATCCTGCTGGGCGTCAGCTTTATCACTTTCGCGCTGCTCTACCTGTTTCCCGCCGACCCCGTGCGCCAGATCGCGGGGCGCTCGGCCACGCCCGAGACGGTCGCGAACATCCGCGCCCAGCTTGGCCTGGATCAGCCGTTCGTCGTCCAATACGCGCGCTACCTAGGTAACCTCCTGCAGGGCGACCTGGGGCGGTCGTACCTACAAAAGACCGAAGTCGGTACTCTCATTGCCTCGCGTCTGCCCGCGTCGCTGCTGCTCATGGCGGGGGCCATTGTCTGCGAATTGATCCTTGGGCTTACGATGGGCGTCGTCGCTGCCCTCCGCCGGGGCACGGGGACAGATAACAGCCTGATGATCGTCTCCTTCATCGGGGTCAGCGCGCCGCAGTTCGTGGTAGGCCTGCTGCTCCTCTATGTATTCGCCGTCCAGCTGCGCTGGTTCCCGATTGGCGGCTACGGCACTTTCGCGCACCTTGTGCTTCCGGCGGTCACGCTCGGGATTCTCGGCTCGGGCTGGTATTCCCGGATGATGCGCTCGTCGATGATCGACGTGTTGCGGCAGGATTTCATCCGCACCGCCCGCGCCAAGGGCCTGGGCCGCGTGCGCGTTTTGTTCCGCCATGCTTTGCCCAACGCGATTCTGCCCATCATCGCGATGATCGGCATCGACGTGGGCATCTTCATGGGCGGCATCGTTGTCGTTGAATCCGTCTTCGGCTGGCCCGGCATCGGACAGCTGGCCTGGCAGGCGATTCAACGCGTCGACATTCCTATCATCATGGGCGTCACGCTGGTTTCGGCCTGCGCAATCGTCCTTGGAAATCTGGTCGCCGACATTGCGTCGCTGCTGGCCGATCCCCGGATCAAGGTCCGGTAGAACCACCAACCAAAGTCCAAACAGGAGAGAGACAGATGAAAAATATGCTGACCACAACCGCGCTGATCGCGGCGCTGGCGCTGCCGCAACTGGCCGCTGCCGACGGACATTCCGCGATGGACCCTGACGCCCAGTACGGCGGCAACATCACGATCACCTACAAGGACGACGTGGCGACCCTTGATCCGGCCATCGGTTACGACTGGCAAAACTGGTCGATGATCAAGTCGCTCTATGACGGCCTGATGGACTACGAACCTGGCACGACCGACCTGCGCCCGGGGCTGGCCGAAAGCTACGAGATTTCGGACGACGGCATGACCTTCACGTTCAAGCTGCGAGAAGGGGTCAAGTTCCACAACGGCCGTGAAATGACGGCCGAAGACGTGAAATACTCCCTTGACCGCGTGACCAACCCCGAGACCCAGTCGCCCGGCGCGGGCTTCTTCGGGTCCATCGCCGGTTATGACGCCGTCTCTTCCGGCGAGGCCGAGGGCCTGTCGGGTGTCACGGTCGTCGATCCCTACACCATCGAGATCGCACTATCGCGTCCGGATGCGACCTTCCTGCATGTGATGGGCCTGAATTTCGCCTCCGTCGTCGCCAAGGAAGCCGTGGAGGCCGCAGGCGCAGACTTCGGCAAGACGGCGATGGGGACCGGCGCGTTCAAGCTGGGCGAGTGGACCATCGGTCAGCGTCTCGTGTTCGAGAAGAATGCCGATTACTGGCGCGAAGGGCTGCCTTATCTCGACTCGGTCACGTTCGAAGTCGGGCAGGAGCCCATTGTCGCCCTGCTTCGCCTTCAGAACGGCGAAGTCGATGTGCCCGGCGACGGTATTCCGCCCGCTAAGTTCATGGAGGTCATGAACGACCCGGCGCAGGCCGAACGCGTGATCGAAGGCGGTCAGCTGCACACCGGCTACATCACGCTGAACGTCAATGTCCCGCCCTTCGACAACGTCGACGTCCGCAAAGCAGTCAACATGGCCATCAACAAGGAGCGGATCACTCAGGTCATCAACGGTCGCGCTGTGCCCGCGACACAGCCATTGCCGCCCTCCATGCCCGGCTACACCGAAGGCTATGAAGGCTACGCCTACGACCCCGAGGCCGCGAAGGCGATGCTGGCCGAAGCCGGCTTCCCCGACGGGTTCGAGACGGAACTGTTCGTGATGAACACCGACCCCAACCCGCGCATCGCCCAGGCCATCCAGCAGGACCTGAGCCAGATCGGCATCGACGCGTCGATCCAGTCGCTTGCCCAGGCCAGCGTCATTGCCGCCGGCGGCGAAGCTGATCAGGCCCCGATGATCTGGTCCGGTGGAATGGCCTGGATCGCCGACTTCCCCGATGCATCGAATTTCTATGGTCCGATCCTGGGGTGTGACGGGGCCGTGCCCGGTGGCTGGAACTGGTCGTGGTATTGCAACGAGGAGATCGACGCGATGGCCATCGCCGCCGACTCCATGACCGACCCTGCGATGGTCGACGATCGGTTGAAGATGTGGTCGGACGTCTACATGGCCGTCATGGAAGACGCGCCCTGGGTGCCGGTGTTCAACGAGCAGCGCTACACCATGAAGTCCGAGCGGATGGGCGGCGCGGATGCGCTCTACGTCGATCCGGTCTCGATCCCCGTCAACTACGACTATGTGTTTGTCACCGATGTGCAATAAATGTCCTGACTACACGATCCACGGCGCAAGCCACCATTTCGGTTGGGACAATTCGTTTGTCCCGGCCGAGACGGTCGCCCCGGGGTCCACGATCGAGTTCAAGTGCCACGACAGTTCTGCCGGGCAGTTGACGCCCGACAGCACGGTCGAGGACGTGCGCACGCTCGACTTCGGCAAGATCAATCCTGTGTCCGGTCCCATCTACGTCGATGGGGCCGAACCGGGGGACGCGCTCAAGATCCAGATCGAGGGGTTCACCCCCTCGGGCTTCGGCTGGACGGCGAATATTCCGGGCTTCGGCCTGCTCGCCGATCAGTTCGAGGATCCGGCGCTAACGATCTGGAAGTATGACCCGGACACGCTTGAACCCGCCTTGTTCGGCAAGCAGGGGCGTGTGCCGCTGAAGCCCTTTGCGGGCACCATCGGCTGCGCGTTGGCGGAGCCGGGCCTGCACTCCATCGTCCCGCCCCGGCGGGTCGGTGGCAACCTCGACATTCGCGATCTGGCGGCGGGCACCACGCTGTACCTTCCGGTTGAAGTGGCGGGGGCGTTGTTCTCCATCGGGGACACGCACGCCGCGCAGGGCGACGGCGAAGTCTGCGGCACGGCCATCGAAAGCCCGATGAACGCCACGGTGACGCTGGACCTTGTGAAGGGGGCAAACCTCAAGATGCCCCGTTTCACGACGCCGGGTCCGGTCACGCGCCACCTGGACGCCAAGGGCTACGAGGTGACGACGGGCATCGGACCCGACCTGATGAGCGGGGCGCGCGACGCCGTGGCGCAGATGGTCGATCACCTGTCCGCGACGCAAAAGCTCTCCGCGGAAGATGCCTATATGCTGGTGTCGACTTGCGGCGACCTGCGAATATCCGAGATCGTGGATAGCCCGAACTGGGTCGTCTCGTTCTACTTCCCCCGGATCGTCTTCGAATGAGTGCCTTCGAGACCCTTTCCCCCGCGGCTTCGGTCGCGGGGGAAACCCCGGTCGTGCTCTCGGTGCGCGATCTCGATATTTCGGTGCGTCAGCAAGGGGGCGTCAAACGCCTCGTCACCGGCCTCACGTTTGACCTGCGTCGTGGCGAAACACTGGCTATCGCGGGCGAAAGCGGGTCCGGCAAGTCTCTGACATCGCTTGCCATCATGGGCCTATTGCCGCCGCCTGCCGTACATGTGTCGGGCGGGTCGATCACGTTTGACGGGGCCGACCTGACGCAGTTGACCGAGCACAAGTTACAGGCCCTGCGCGGCAGCCGCATCGCCATGATCTTTCAGGAGCCGATGACCGCCCTGAACCCCGTCATGCGCATCGGCGACCAATTGATCGAAGCCCTGAGGGCCCACGAATCCCTGTCGCGCGCCGCAGCCCGCGATCGCGCGCTGGAGGCGTTGCGCGCCGTGCGCCTGACCGAACCCGAGCGCCGGCTGCGCCAGTACCCCCACGAACTTTCCGGCGGAATGCGCCAGCGCGTCGTCATTGCCATGGCAATCGCCCTGCGCCCCGATGTCCTGATCGCGGACGAGCCGACGACGGCGCTGGACGTGACCGTACAGCGCGAGGTGCTGGACCTGCTGCGCGACCTGAGCCGCGATATGGGCACCGCCCTGATCCTGATTACACACGACATGGGCGTGGTCGCCGAAATGGCCGACCGGGTGCTGGTGATGCAAGCCGGCGCGATGGTCGAGGCCGCGCCGGTGGCCGAGCTTTTCACCGCGCCGAAACAATCCTACACCCGAGCGCTCCTGTCGGCCGTCCCACGCATGGGGCAGGGGCGAGATGCCCCGGTCAAAGAGGCCAAGGCCCCGTTGGTTTCAGTTCGTGATCTTGTAGTTACCTATGACCTGAAGGGCGGAATTTTGGGGCGCACGCAGTCACGTGTTCACGCAGTCGAGGGTGTGACCTTCGACATCCAGCCTGGCGAAACCTTTGCGCTGGTGGGCGAGAGCGGGTGCGGTAAATCCACTATCGCCCGGGCGCTGACGGGTCTTGTTGCCTACAACGGCATCGTGGAGTTCGACGGCAAGCCATTGGGCACCACCCATGCCTCAAGGTTCGCCGCCAGCCGTCAGATGCAGATGGTGTTCCAGGATCCGATGGCGGCGCTGAACGGGCGGATGCGTGTCGGTGATCTGGTGATGGAGCCGCTCGTCATCCACGGCGTCGGCGACCGCGACAGCCGCCGTGCGCGGGCCGAAGCGCTGTTCGACAGGGTGGGCCTGACCCGTGATGCGCTCGGCCGGTATCCGCACGAATTTTCCGGTGGACAGCGGCAACGTATCTGCATCGCCCGCGCGCTGGCCCTGAACCCCAAACTGATCCTGGCCGATGAGAGCGTCAGCGCCCTTGACGTGTCGGTTCAGGCCAGTGTGCTCAACCTGTTGGCGGAGCTGAAGGCTGAGATGGACATGTCCTATCTCTTCATCTCCCATGACATGGCGGTGGTCGAAAACATCGCCGACCGCGTCGCTGTCATGTTCCTCGGTCAGATCGTAGAGATCGGCAGCAGCGCGCAGGTTTTCGGCGACCCGCAGCACAGCTACACCCGCCGCCTGATCGATGCAGTCCCGCATCCCGATCCCGCCCGCGTCCTGCCGCCGCGCACCACGCATGCAAGCGATCCGCCCAGCCCCGTTCGCGCCGTGGGTGACCCGCCCGCGCGCCTGACCCTGCGGTCTGTGGGCGGCGGGCATCTTGTCGCCGCCGAATAGCACCTTCCCCCGCCCGTCCGCCCCGCATAACGTCGCCGCAAAACATGGAGGCGCTATGGACATCATCGTCGCGGGTGCGGGCATCGTGGGCGTGTCCTGCGCCATCTGGCTGCAACGGGCGGGCCACAGCGTCACGCTGGTCGACCGCAACGGGCCGGGCACGGGGACCAGCCACGGGAACGCCGGTGTTCTGGCGGCCGGCGGGGTCGTGCCGGTCACAACACCGGGATTGCTCGTAAAGGCACCCGGAATGCTTCTGAGCCCCGATGCGCCGCTTTTTCTGCGCTGGGCGTATCTGCCGAAACTGTTGCCCTTTCTGGCCCGCTACCTGTCGCACGCGACCGACGCCCACGTACGACATTACGCCCGCGCGATGGGCACACTGCTGCACGATAGCGTTGATCAACATGTTGCCCTCGCCGCTGGCACGCCCGCTGAAAAATTTATCGGCCGGGAGGATTACTGCTTTGGTTATGCCTCGCGCCAAGCCTTCGACGCCGACGCCTATGCTTGGGGCATCCGTCGCGAGAGCGGCGTGAAATTCGAGGTGATGGACGGCGCGGCCTATGCCGCCGAAGACCCGATTTTCGGGGAGGCGTTCGGGACTGTCGTGCGCTGCCGCGACCATGGCCGTATCTCGGACCCCGGTGCCTATGTGAGGGCGTTGGCGCAGCACTTCGTGGATGAAGGAGGCACCCTGCACATCACCGAAATCACTGACGTTGAGGTTTCGGACGGCGAGGTCACATCCCTCAAGACCCCCGAAGGCGCGCTGACCGCTGACCGCATCGTGTTTGCCCTTGGCCCATGGTCCAAGCGGATCGCCCATAAATTGGGCGTGAAGGTCCCGTTCGAGAGCGAGCGTGGCTATCACATCGAACTCCTCAATCCTTCGGCGATGCCCATGAATCCGGTCATGGTCGCCGCTGGCAAGTTCGTCCTGACCCCGATGGACGGGCGCATCCGCGCGGCTGGAGTTGTCGAATTCGGCGGGCTGGATTCTGGCCCCAGTCGCGCCCCGTTCGATCTGCTGCGCCGACAGGTCCGCGCCCTGCTGCCGCAGGTCGAGCACGACGGCATCGTCGAATGGATGGGCCACCGTCCGGCCCCAGCCGACAGTTTGCCGCTGATTGGAGCAAACGGCGCGGGCGGGCGCAGCTATTCAGCCTTCGGGCACCAGCACGTCGGCTTGACAGGGGGGGCCAAAACAGGTCGCATCATCGCGGACCTGATAACGGGACGTCAGCCGAACATCGACCTGACCCCGTTCGATCCTCAAAAACACGTCGCGCGCCAAGCGTGACATCCAGGGAGACAGATATGACCAAGACAATGACCCTTGCTGCCGCGGGTACCATCGCCGCGCTATCCGCCACCACCGCGCTTGCCGACGGCCACGCCCAGTCGTGGGACATGCCGATGGCCTATGCCGCGTCGAACTTTCACTCCGAACAAGGGGTGATCTTTGCCGACAAGGTGCGCGAATACACCGACGGCGCGGTCGATATCACCGTACATCCGGGCGGCTCGCTCTTCGGAGGGGGCGATATCAAGCGCGCGATTCAGACGGGACAGGTGCCTATTGGAGAGCGTCTGATGTCCAGCCACGCCAACGAGACGCCGCTGCTGGGCTGGGACAACCTGCCCTTCGTGGCCACCAGCTACGAGGCGAACGAGAAGTTGTGGCAGGCCGCCAGGGGTGCAGTGGACGAGGCGTTGGCCGAGCAACAGCTCGTGACCCTCTACACCTGCCCGTGGCCGGGACAGGGCTTCTACTTCAACAAGGAAGTGAACAGCTCCGCAGACACGCAGGGCATCAAGTTCCGCTCCTACAACACCGCGACGGCCACCTTCGCGGAAGAGCTTGGCATGGTCCCGGTGCAGGTTGAGGCTGCGGAACTGGCGCAGGCGCTGGCCACCGGCGTGGCGGAGGCGTTCATTTCCTCCGGTGCCACTGGCTATGACCAGAAGGTTTGGGAATACCTCAGCCACTACTACAAGGTGAACGCCTGGATGCCGCACAACTACGTCATGGTGAACAAGACGGTGTGGGACGGTCTGGATGCCGACACCCAGGCCGCCGTGCAGCGCGCCGCAGACGAGACGGCGGCCAGCTGCATTGCCCGATCCGAAGAGTTGACGAACTTCTACTTCGACGGCCTGGCCGAAAACGGCATGGACGTCACCGACGCCAGCCCCGAGTTCCTGGCCGAGCTGGAGGCCATCGGGGCCAAGATGACCGCAACCTGGCTGGCTGAAGCCGGCGAGTCGGGTCAGGCCATCCTCGACGCCTACAACGCGAACTGATGCAGCGTCGGCCGGCCCCCGGCGCGGGGCCGGCCGTTCCCGACACAAGGAATTTCCGATGACCGACTGGGCACCCGTGCTGGGCCTTCCGCTATGGGTCTGGCTGTTCATCCTGCCCAGCCTTATCGCCACCGCTTGCTACGTCGCGGGTCCCCGGCTGGAGCCGCGTCTGCGACCGATCTGGCGGGCGCTTGACGTGCTTTATCTGGCGTCAGGATGCCTTTCGGCGGTGTTCATGGTAATGATCCTGCTTTTGATCGTGGCGCAGATGATCGCCCGCTGGACCGGCGTTACCTTGCCGGGCACCACCGAATTCGCAGGTTACGCCATGGCGGGCACGTCGTTCTTCGCGCTCTGCCATGCGCTGACGCGGGGGGCGCATATCCGGGTGTCCATCATACTGAATGCGAATGCCTTCCTGAAACGCTGGCTCGACCTGTTTGCGGTCTTCGGGGCCGCTGTCATCGCCACCTATTTCGCCCGCTACGCCATCAAGGCCAATGGGTTCTCGGCTCTGCTTAACGACCGGACGCAGGGCCAGGACCAGATCCCAGAATGGATCGTCACCCTGCTGTCGCTGCCCAGCCGCGCGCCCGGTGAATGGGGTTCGGCGATGGCCGGGGCGGGCGATGGCTTGGTCTATACGCCGCTGTGGATCCCGCAACTGGCCATGTCGGCGGGCACGGTCCTGCTGGCGATTGCCCTTTGGGACACGCTCTGCCGAATGGCGGTCACGGGCACCAACCCAATCGTATCGGAGGCCGTGGAATGACCGAAGCCTACGCGACGATTGTCTTCCTTTTTGTCCTTTTCACGCTGCTCGGCTCCTCCATCTGGATCGGCCTTGCGCTCATGGGTGTGGCCTACGTGGGGATGGAACTCTTCACGACGCGGCCGGCGGGCGACGCGATGATCACAACCATCTGGACCTCGTCCAGCAGTTGGACCCTGACCGCGCTGCCTCTGTTCATCTGGATGGGCGAAATTCTGTACCGCACGCGTCTGAGTCAGGACATGTTCCGCGGCCTGGCCCCCTGGATGCGCTTCCTGCCAGGCGGGTTGCTGCATACCAACATTGCGGGCTGCACGATCTTCGCCGCCGTTTCCGGTTCCTCGGCGGCGACGCTGACGACGGTGGGCAAGATGTCCATTCCGGAGCTGCGCAAGCGCGGCTACCCGGAATACATGATCGTGGGCACGCTTGCGGGGGCGGCCACGCTGGGCCTGATGATCCCGCCGTCCCTGACGCTGATCGTCTATGGCGTGTCGATCAACGAAAGCATCATCAAGCTCTTCATGGCAGGCATCATACCCGGCTTGGTTTTGGCGGCGCTGTTCATGTCCTACATCGTCGGCTGGCATTTCCTGCAACCGGGTCAACGACCCCCGCCCGAGCCGTCGATTTCCCTGCGCGAAATGTTGGCCGAAAGCCGGTTTCTGATTCCAGTCCTCTGTCTCGTCTTCGCGGTCATCGGGTCGATGTACTTCGGCTGGGCCACCGCGACCGAGGCTGCGGCCGTGGGTGTTCTGGGTGCGCTGACCCTGGCTGCCTTCCAGCGCTCGCTCTCGGCTTCCACCTTCTTCGAGAGTTTGATGGGGGCCACTCGCACCTCTGCCATGATCGCACTGATCCTGATGGGGGCGGCGTTCCTGTCGCTGTCGATGGGCTTTACCGGCCTGCCACGCGCGCTGGCGGCCTATATCGACAGCATCAACCTGTCGCCCATCGCGCTGATCGCGGCGTTGACGATTTTCTATATCATCTTGGGCATGTTTCTCGACGGGATTTCGTCGGTTGTCCTGACCATGGCTATCGTGGAGCCGATGATCCGCACGGCGGGCATTGACCCGATTTGGTTCGGCATTTTCATCGTTGTCGTGGTGGAAATGGCGCAGGTGACGCCGCCCATCGGGTTCAACCTTTTCGTGCTGCAAGGCATGACCCGACACGAGATCGGCTACATCTCCAAGGTGGCCTTGCCGATGGTGGGGCTGATGTTGCTGATGGTGGTCCTGCTGGTGGCGTTTCCGGGGCTTGCGACGTGGCTGCCCGACAACCTGCGGTGACCGCGCTTACGGTGCTTCAACTCGATACGGGCTTCCCGCGCGTGCCCGGCGACGTGGGCTGCGCGGCGACCTATACCGGCACCGTTCAGGTACTTCGCATCCCCCGAGCCACGGTTGCGCATGTGGTCACGTCCAATCCCGATGCCATCGATATCGCGCCGTTCGAGGCCGCGATCGCACTGGCACAGGGCGAAGTCATCGCGACTTCCTGCGGCTTCCTCGCCCCATTTCAGGACCGGCTTGCGGCCCGGACGGGCCGACCCGTTATTGCGTCGGCCCTGGGTGCGCTCGACGATCTGTCGCTCACTCATTCTCCTGACCAGATCCTGATCATAACGTTCGATGCGAGCATTTTGGGGCCGGCCCATCTTGGCCGGCACGCAGTCTTTGCCCAGGGCATCGTCGGCTTGCCGCCAGACAGCCATTTACGACGGGTGATTGTCGGTGATCTCACCAAGCTCGACACCGACAGGGCAGGGGCCGAGGTTGTGGCGCTGGTCGCGCGGCATCGTCGCCCCGCGCATCGCCATATCCTACTCGAATGCACGAACCTGCCCCCCTACAAGGCGGCACTGCGCGCGGCCACGGGGCTGCCGGTCACCGACATCCTGTCCCGGATCGAAGCCGCCCGACCGGGCACTGTCGTCCCGGCCTTTGTCTAGGGTCGCTGCACGCCGCTGACGGCCAGCGTGATACGGTAGAGACTGGTCGTTGCAGTGATGTAGAGTTGGTGTTTCGCACGCCCGCCGAAGCAGACGTTCGACACCACCTCCGGCACATGGATTTTTCCCAACAGCCGCCCATCGGGTGCAATGCATTGCACACCGTCCCCGGCCGAGGTCCAGATGTTGCCATGGGTGTCCAACCGAAATCCGTCCGCCGCGCCCGGAGATACGGTGTGGAAATGCGCCCCTTCTCCAAGGCTATCGCCCTGAACGGGATAGACCCGCATCTGCTTTGGGTCGTCGCTGAACATTCTGCCGGTGTCGGCGACATACAAAAGGCTTTCATCCGCCGAGAAAGCCAGCCCGTTGGGGCAATTCATGTCCCAAACCACAACGTGCATCGCGCTGCTGTCGGGGTCCACGCGGTAAACGACGCAGGGGTTTTCCTGCTCACCTCGGAACCCCTCGTAATCGGTCATTATCCCGTAATGCGGGTCGCTGAACCAGATCGACCCATCTGATTTCACCACCACGTCATTGGGTGAATTCAATCGCTTGCCGTCGAACCCGTCGGCGATCACGGTAATCGACCCATCGTATTCCGTTCGCGTCACCCGCCGCGCGCCATGCTCGCAACTGACCAGTCGCCCCTGAAGGTCGCGCGTATGCCCGTTGGAGTAGTTCGCCGGCGCGCGATAGGTCGAGATGCCATCCGCCTCCGTCCAGCGCAGGATGCGGTTGTTCGGGATGTCCGAGAACAGCAGGCATCCCGCGTCGCCGAACCACACCGGCCCCTCGGCCCAGTCGAAGCCTGTGGCCAGCCGCTTGACCGGCGCATTACCCAGAACATAGTGCCCGAAGATGGGGTCGATGACTTCGAAATCTGACATGTGCCGCTTGTCCTTCTCAGGGAGGGGTGCGAGATTGGTATCGATAACACTTTCCTGCGTCAAACCCGGAAGGCCTCCCATGCACTATACCGCCGCGACACGCATCCTGACCCATACCGGTGCGATGGAAATGCTTCGCGCGGGCGTCGCCAAGGCCGAGGAAATAGGTCAGCCGCAGTGCATTGTGATCGTCGATGCTGCCGGTGAGGTGTTGGCCGAAGTGCGGATGATCGGGGCCAAGTTCCTCAGCCGCAAATCCGCCCTTGCCAAGGCCATGACAGCGGCCAGCACCGGCGGGGCGACTGTCCTCATACCCGAGGTGGTGCGCCCCGCCATCGCCGCTGCCACCGACGGGGGCATCACCGGGCTGCCCGGTGGCCTGCCGATCCGGCTGGACGGCCATCTGCTTGGCGGGATCGGTGTTGGATCGGGTACCGGAGAGCAGGACATCGCCGTCGCCGAGGCCGCGCTGCGCGCCATCGGGGCGGAGGTTTAGGCCGGTTGCTCAGGCGAAGCTGATCTGCGCCTTCATCGTCTGACTGCGGTCGCCCGCAAGATCGAACCCCGCCACCGCATCGTCGATGCCGACCGTGTGCGTGATCAACGGTTTCACGTCGATCAGGCCCTTCTGCATCAGGCTGACGCCGGTGTGGAATTCCCCGTGAAACCGGAACGAGCCCTTCAGCGAAAGCTCCTTCGCGGTGATCGCCTGCATCGGCAGCGACATGTCTCCACCCAGACCCAACTGCATGATCGTGCCGCCCGGACGCATTGCGTGGATGCCCGCCGTCAGCGCCGGGGCCGCGCCCGAACATTCGTACAGAACGTCGAACGTCCCCTTGTCGGCTGTGAATTGCGCCAGCCCGTCGGACGCGGCCCCCATGTTGATGGTCAGGTCCGCACCCACACGCTTGGCCATCGCCAGCGTGAAATCCGACAGGTCAGTTGCCACGATGAAATCCGCGCCCGCGCGGCGGGCACAGATGATCGACAGGATGCCGATCGGCCCGCAGCCCGTCACAAGAACCGACTTGCCCACGAGGTTCCCGGCCCGTCGCGTCGCGTGAAGGCATACGGCCAACGGTTCGGCCATCGCCGCCTCGCCGGCAGTCAGTCCAATGGCGATCGCGCATTGCGACGGATCGACGTTGAGCACTTGTCTGAACGCGCCCTGTATATGCGGGAAGGGCATCGCTGATCCGTAGAAGCGCATGTTCAGGCACTGGTTCTGCGCCCCTTCCAGGCAGAATTTGCAGCTGTTGCAGGGGCGCGATGGCGACACCGCGACCAGTTGCCCGACCTCCAGCCCTGTTACCCCATCGCCCAAAGCGGTGATGTGCCCCGCGACTTCGTGGCCCAGCACCATCGGCTCACGCAGCTTGATCGTGCCGAAGCCGCCGTTGTGATAATAATGCAGGTCCGAACCGCAGATGCCGCCTGCGGCCATGGTGATCTGCACCTGGCCGGGCGTGGGGGCTGTCACGTCCCGTGTTTCGATCCGCAAGTCATGGGGGGCGTGGATGACGATGGCTTTGGTCTGCTCTGTCATGGGATGTCCTTCCGACAAGCGGCGCTGTTGACTCGGGTTGTTAACGATAACATAAACGGCACATCTTCCCCTGTCGAGACCAAGGACCCTGCCATGAGCCTCTCTCTTTTCGATCTGACCGGCAAGCGCGCGCTCATCACCGGGTCGTCGCAGGGGATCGGCTTCGCGCTTGCCCGCGGGTTGGCTGCGGCCGGGGCCTCGATTGTGCTCAACGGGCGCGACGAAGCCAAGCTGGAGGCTGCCGCCAAGACCCTTCGTGCCGAAGGGGCGCATGTCGCTGCGCTGGTTTTCGACGCCACCGATCACGACGGCGTCCGTGCTGCGGTCGACGGGTTCGAGGCGGAAAGCGGTCCGATCAACATCCTGGTCAACAACGCAGGCATGCAGCACCGCACCCCGTTGGAGGATTTCCCGGCGGACGCGTTCGAGCGTTTGCTGCAAACCAACATCGCTTCGGTCTTCCATGTCGGCCAGGCGGTCGCGCGCCACATGATCAAGCGCGGGGCGGGAAAAATCGTCAACATCTGCTCGGTCCAGACGGCACTCGCCCGCCCGGGCATTGCGCCTTACACAGCGACAAAGGGTGCCGTGGCGAACCTGACCAAGGGCATGGCGACCGATTGGGCCAAGTACGGCCTGCAATGCAACGGGCTGGCACCCGGCTATTTCGACACCCCGCTCAACAAGGCGTTGGTCGACGATCCGAAGTTCACTGAGTGGCTGTCGAACCGTACGCCCGCAGGCCGCTGGGGCAACGTGGAGGAGTTGGTCGGGACCTGCATCTTCCTGTCGTCGCCCGCGTCCAGCTTTGTGAACGGCACCGTGGTTTATGTCGACGGCGGGATCACCGCATCGCTATGACCGGCTTTTATGTCGTCATGGGCGTATCGGGCTGCGGCAAGAGCACCGTCGGCAAGGGCCTTGCACAGGCGCTGGGCGGAACGTTTATCGACGGCGACGATCTTCATCCGAAGGCCAACATTGAGAAGATGAGCGCCGGAACACCTCTGACCGACGAGGACCGCTGGCCATGGTTGCAAGCCGTCGGCGAGAGCCTGCGGCAAGGCGAACCGCCCCGTGTCGTCGCCTGTTCCGCGCTCAAGCGCGTCTATCGTGACAGGATCATCGCTGCCGCCGGGCTGCCCGTCGTTTTTGCGCATCTGCACGGCAGCTACGCGGTGTTGTCCGACCGGATGAGCAAACGCGATGGGCATTTTATGCCGACGAAACTGCTCGACAGCCAGCTTGCCACGCTGGAGATGCCCGGGACGGACGAACGCGCCGTGACCCTGGACATCGACCAGCCGCCCGAGGCTTTGATCGCGGCCACAGTCGACGCGGTCACGGTAATCGACCGTTGAGCCTGGGACTCGCCTTGATCGGCGCAGGGGCCATGGGCGGCGCGATCGGCACCCGCCTTCTGGAAACCGGCCAGAGGTTGGCCGTATTCGACCTGAATGCCGATGTCGTGCAGGCGCTCGTCGACAAGGGCGGAACCGCCGCCGGCAGTGCCGCCGAGGCCGCGGCGGTATCGGACGTCGTCATCATCTCGCTCAACGGACCGCATATCGTGGACAGCGCCGTCTTCGGCGCAGGCGGCGTTGCCGAGGGGGCCCGGCCCGGCACCCTGATTATCGACATGTCGTCTATCGATCCCGAGGCGACGAAAGACCTCGCCGCCAAAGCGGTCGAAGCCGGTCTGCGCTGGGTCGACAGCCCCTTGTCGGGCGGCGCGCCCAAGGCCCTCGTCGGTGAGCTTACGCTGATGGCGGGCGGCGCAGAGAAGGACGTGGCCGACGCGCGCATGGCATTGCAGCATGTCGCGTCGAACATCACGCATATGGGTCCGGCAGGGGCCGGGCAGACGACTAAGCTCATCAATCAGGTGCTGTGCGGTCTGAATTTCCTTGCCGTGGCCGAAGCCACCAAGCTGGCCGAAGACGCCGGTGTCGATGCGGCCAAGATTCCGCAGGCGCTGAAGGGCGGTCGGGCCGACAGCGCGATCCTGCAAGAATACATGCCGCGCTATGTCGCCCGAGACTACCGCCGCACGGGCCGCATCGACAACATGGTCAAGGATTTGAACGGCGCACAGGATCTGGCCCGGCGCACCAATACGCCGATGCCGATGACTGCACTCTGCGCGGAGGTGCATCGCCTGCTGACGGCCGCCGGTCTGGGCGGCGAGGATCAGGCGGCGCTGATGGAATTCTTCAATGGCCCCGAGGAGTTGGACCAATGATCACGCGCTACGCCCTGTTTCAGGGTACCGTCCACGACGGCCAGACCGAGGCGTTCCGCGCCGCGGTTCTGAAAGAACTGGTGCCCGTGTGGAAGCGGATGCCGGGCGCAACCGCCGTTCACGTCACGTTCGGCGACAGCCGCGACGAAGGCGCGCCCGAGTTTCCGGTGATCCTCGCCACGGAGTATCCTGACATGGACGCGGTTCAGGTGGCGCTCGAGTCGCCGGTGCGGATCGAGGGGCGCGAAGCGACGCAGTCGGTGCTGGGGCGCTTCTATACCGGCGTCGTTCATCATCACGTTACAACCGCGCATCACTATCAACTCCAAGGCAATTGAGCCGAACGGATTTGAGCAAGCGTCGGGCACCCTGTCAGGGTGCCCTTTTTTGCTGGTCACTCTCCGGGTGAGTGGCCTTCGTCGATGCGGCGCGGGCGCGGCGCGCACGGCCCCCAAATCGCACGGTAGCTGTCCATCGCAAGTCCAAGCCGTTGCAGGAACCAGGCGATCAGCAAAAGCAACGCCCACCATCCCAAAACCACGACGCACATCCAGATCGGGCCGTTCGCTTGCCACATGCCTGTCAGTATCGTGATTGCGCCCAAGGCGAGCACTCCGTAACCAAGCCCTTTGTGTACTGCTTCGAACACGATCCGGCGCACGGTCGTCGTAGTGGTCGCCCTGCTCACCCACGGGGTCGGTGGGCCCGCCCTTGGTCCCGCCCAGAAAACCGGAGGCCGCCTGTACCGCTCCGAAACTGGTTAACGCCCAACCCATCCAGTGGTGCAGCCAAAGTGTTCAGGTGGTGGAGTCCGCGCCCTTGGACTGCAAGATGATTGCGACCCCTACGAACATGATGAGTACGGCGGTGATCTGCCCGAAGCGGTGAATGTTCCACCAGACCTGACTGTCCAGATTGGCCGGGTAGTCCTGCCCCGGGATCACTTTCATATAGCGCGTGATCAGCACGGCCAGCGGCGCTATCACGCCCCAGGACAGCATCATGATCCGTCCATGCAGCTTGATGACGTCCCCCAGGTCATGGACCCGGCTGCTGTCAATCGGTTGGAGGAGCCACTCCCAAATCGGATCTCACCCCTTTACGGCCCCAACGGTCATGCCGGTGATGATCTGGCGCGAGGCGACGAAGGTGAAGATGACCGGCGGGATCGCCAGCAACATCCCTGTCGCCATGATCGCCCCCCAATCGATATCATATTCGGTGAGGGAGTTCACTTTGGTCACCGGCACCGTCCGGCTGTTCCGGTCGGCCAGCGCGTTGCCCAGAAGGAACTCGTTCCCCGCCACGCAGAAGGTGAAAATGGCGGCCGCGGCAAGACCGGGCTTGATGAGCGGAAGAACCACCATGAAGAACGCCTGGAACGGATTGGCCCCGTCCATCCGTGCGGCTTCCTCCAGCTGGATTGGCACCCGCACAATGAACGACTGCAATATCCAGATTACGAAGGGCAGGTTCATCGCCGTGTAATTGAGAATGAGGCCAAAGCGTGTGCCGTCGATGCCGTACTGGAACGTCCAGATTCCGAAACACCGACACCAACAGGACCGCGGGCGGGACCATGCGCATCATCAGCGTGGTCATGGACACCGTATCGCGCCCCATGAGGCGGAACCGCACAAGCGCATAGGCCGCCACGCACCCGATGATGAGCGTGAGCGCCGTCGAAACGGTCGCCACGATCAGCGAATTGACCAATGCGCGCCCGAAGGTCGGGTCGCAGCGACGAACGTGCTCGACCTCGCACCATAGCATGTCGCAGAGCGCGGTCTCGTAGTTTCGGATCGTGGGGAAGAACAGCAGGGCCGAGGTGTCGGACATGATGTCCACGTTCAGCTTGAACGAGGTCGCCAGCATCAGAAAAATCGGCCCCACTGACATCACGGTCAGTGCGACCAGCAAGGCATAGAACGCGGGGTTCGCCGCGAGTGTGGTGGGTTTGGCCATCAGTGGGCCTCCTCGGATTCGGCGCGGATGCGGGCGGCTCGGGCGTCCATGACCTTGCCATAGAAGAACATGGCGAGCGTCAGGATCATCAGCAAAATCAAGAGGAGGTTGGACATCGCCGCGGTGTAGCCCAGCTCTTTGAATTCACTGGCCGTTCGGGAGATTCGCAAGGCAAAGATCTCAGTTGATAGCCCCGGTCCGCCGTTGGTCATTACAAGGATGACCTCCAGCACCTTGAAGGCGTCGATCAGGCGCAGGAGCGCGGTCACGAGCAGCGCTGGAAGCATTAGCGGCAGCTTGATGTAGACGATCATCTGCCAGCCCGTAGCGCCGTCGATGCGCGCGGCCTCCATGGCCGAGCAGGGAAGCGACTGGAGCGCGGCTAAGGACAGGAAGATTATGAAGGGCGTCCGTTGCCAGACGTCTGCGATAGCCACAGACGTGAAGGCCCAGCCGCCGTCGGAGAGCCAAGGGACCGGGTCCAAGCTGATTGATTTCAATGTACGATTCAGGATGCCGACGGTCGGATGGTACATGTCGCGCCACATCAACCCGACCATGATCGGGGCGATCATCATCGGCAGGATGAACACCGTCCGAAGGATCGTCATACCCTTGAGCTGACGGTCCAGCAACAGGGCCAAGCTGACGCCCAGGACCATCTCGACAGAGACGGCGACGGCGGCAAAGCGCAGGGTCACGCCCATGCTTTCCAGAAAGGCTTCTTCGCTGAAAAGGTTGATGTAATTGCGAAGGCCGACGAACTCCGCCTCGCCGATCCGCTGGCTCGGATTCCAGTCGAGGAAGCTGGCCCATATCATGTAGCCGACCGGATACATCAGCGCGACGGCAAGGATCAGAACCGCAGGCGCAAGGAAAAGATAAGGTGTAAGGCGGTTGGCGTTGGCGATCATCTCGGGCGTCCAGAACTGGGACGGATTTCACGTCGGATGCGCGGGTGATCTACGGGTGATCTGCGTCGGACGTGGAGGCCGTGGGCCCAGCCCCCGGATCGGGGACCGGACGTCGTTACCGGGTGCAGGTCACTCCTGCCAGGCGTAGTAACCCTCTTGTTGCATGGTCGCGCGGGTGCGCTCGGCCACGCCGTGCAGTGCTTCCTGGATGTCGAGACCCTCGGTCAGGACCTGGCTCATCGTGGTACCGATGTCGGCGTTGATTGACCCCGAGGCGGGGATGATCGGGCACCAGTCGGGATCGGCGAACTGCAGCGCTTCGCCGAAGGTGGCGGAGTAGGGGGACTTCTCGTTCAACTCCGCGTTCCGGTAGGTCGAGAAGCGCGAGGGGTTTCCGCCCTCCATGGCCACTGCCAGGTCACCTTTCTTGCAGGTCAGCCACTGGATCATCAGGAAGGCCGCTTCCTTACTGGGCGCGTTCGCCGGAATGGCGAGGCCGAACCCGCCGGTCTGGCTGCCACGGCGCACGCCTTCGGGGTGCATGGCGTGACCGACGTTGCCCGCGACCGTCGACTCGGTCGGGTCTTCAAACCCGGCGGCGAAAGCGATCGAGTCCATGAACATCGCGGCCTGACCCTGCTTGAAGGGGGCCGCTCCGGCGGGGCCAAAAGTCGTGCCGCCGCCCTCGGGGCCGCAATCCACGATCGTCTTGAGTGCGTTGGCGGCGGCAACGCCGGCCTCGTTGTTGATGATCGGGTTCCACCGTTCGTCGAAGATGCGCCCGCCCAGCGGGGCGAGGTGCAAAAGGAACGCATGGCTGGCCTGGTGGCCGGAGGCCGCGCGCGACGCCATGCCGTCCATGCCCGGCTCCACCTCGGGGATCTGGCGGGGGATTTCCTGAAGCTCGTCGTAGTTGGTGAGCACCTCGATTCCGTGCTTTTCGAAGATGTCCTTGCGGTAGGCGAGGACCGATGTCTCGGAGCCGAAGGGGATGCCCTAGGCGAAGCCGAGCGCGCCGGGCAGATAGCCCTTTTCGCCGCCTGCGACACCGATGTTCTGCACGTAGCCGGTGATCAGGTCCGACTGGTCATAGGTCGGGTCGGCCGGCGCGGGGTTCATGAAATACTTGGCCAGCTCCAGCGTCTGACGCTCCCGCATGCGCAGGTATTGAAGCTGATCGACCCCGACCTCGATGCCGGTCTCTTCGGTGAACTGGTCCAGCACGTTTATCGCCGCGTCGTAATATGGCTGTGCGGGGAAGTCTACGATCAGGGTCGTCCCTTTGTATGGGGCGTAGGGATTGGCGAGTGCGGTTCCCGCGGCAAGCGCGGCCAGCGTGGCACCTGTGAGCGTGGTTCTGAAGTTAAGCATATGTCTCTCTCTGAGTTGCTGTTTATGTGGTTAGATTCGCAGGCCGGAGGTACGGTCGAAGTCCATCAGTTCGTCGGTCAGGACGCCAAAGGACCGCATGGTGCCGCAGGCGATGGGGGTGGCGCTGTTGGCTTCCACCAGCACGTCTTCGGTGCCGCAGCGGGTCACGAGGACGGATTCAGCGCCGAGGTATTCCGCCACGATCACGCGCAGATCGATCGGGGTGCCGGGCGTCTGTTCCAGCGAAACCGACGACGGGCGCAGGCCCGACGTCACGGCCCTGATGTTATGGGCGCGCAGGCGGGTGGCCAGCGCGCCGGGAAGGGGCAGTTCGAAGCCTTCGCCGCCACCATGACCGTGCTGCCCCCGTCGGTCAGATCGCCGTCGAGTAAGTTCATCGTCGGGCTTCCGATGAAGCCTGCCACGAATTTGCTTATTGGCGATTTGAGCAGGCCCTCGGGCGTATCCTGCTGCTGGATGACGCCGTTCGCCATAACGACGGTTCGGTCGCCCAGCGTCACTGCCTCCACCTGGTCGTGCGTGAAGTAGACCATGTTCTTGTCGATGGTATTGCGCATCTCGGCTAGTTCGGTGCGCATCTTGGCTCGCAGCTTGGCATCGAGGTTGGACAGCGGTTCATCGAAGAGAAACGTGCCCGCGTCGCGCACCATGGCGCGGCCCATCGCGACGCGCTGCCGTTGGCCGCCCGACAACTCCGCCGGTTCGCGGTCGAGGAAGTGGCCGATGTTGAGCAGGTCGGCGGTCCGCTGCACGCGTTCGTCGATTTCCGTACTTTTCACCTTCTGCAGGCGCAGGGCGAAGGACATGTTCTTGGCGATGTTCATGTGCGGGTAGAGGGCGTAGTCCTGAAACACCATGGCGATGTCGCGGGCCTTGGGGTCGAGGTGGCTGATCGGTTTGCCGTCGAAAGTGATCTCCCCGCCCGGAAGCGTTTCAAGCCCCGCCAGAATACGCAGCGTCGTGGACTTGCCGCAGCCCGAGGGGCCGACGAGCACGGTAAAATCGCTGTCGTCGAGATGCAGGTTGAAAGGTCCCAGCATGCGGGGCGACCCGTAGGACTTCTCCATGTTGTAAAAGATGATCTCGGGCACCTGGCCCTGCCCTGCCTGGGTGATAACGATAACACTACAGCCCCCGCCGTGGAGGAAGCCAGCTTGTCATGGAAGAGCGTTAACGTTTACGTAAGCCCGTCTTCCCCGCCTTATCAGGATGCCCCATGGCCGGTCGTACCCGTGACACCACGTCGGGCATCTATGCCGTCGCCGCCGAAGCCTGGGTTATTGTGATGACCGTCAGCCGCGCGATGCGAGGCGTAGAGGGGGTTTCGACGGCCAGGCGCGAAGCGATCCTGCAGATCGCGCGGCGGCTGAATTACGTGCCAAATTCCAACGCGCGGGCACTGTCGCAGGCCAACGCCGACCTGATCGGGATTTCGGTGCCGAACCTGCTTAACGATGTGTTCGCGGATGTGTTGCAAGGCACGCGCGGCACAATCCAGAAGGCCGGTTATTTCACCGTCATCGACATGACCGACTACAACATGGAGGTGGAATTGCGCTGGGTGTCGCGGCTGTTGTCCGTGCGCCCAGCGGCGCTGATCTTGACGGGGATAGGCCATTATCCAGATTCGCGGTCGACGTTGCGTGCGGCGGGTGTGCCGACGCTGGATACGTGGGATTTCTCGCTTGATCCAATCGACGTCTGCGTCGATCTCGACCATGTGCCGGCGGGCGCGGACTTGGCGCGTTATGTGCACGAACTGGGCTATCGTTCGCCAGCGTTCGTAGGCGCGCGGGTGGGGATGGATCCACGGGCGGATGCACGGCTGCGCGGTTTGGAAACGGTGTTCAGGGCCCCAGTTGTGCGCACAGGTGCCGCCCCGGAAAATGCGTTCCGCATGGGCGCGGAGCGCGCGCGCCTTGCTGAAGGATCACCGCCCCGACGTCGTGTTCTTTCTCAACGATCTGATGGCTTTTGGGGGCTTGACCGTCGCGCAGGAACTTGGCCTGCGCGTGCCCGAGGACATGGGCGTCGTGGGGTTCAATGCCCTGGGCCTCAACACGGTGCTGCCGGTACCGCTGACGACGGTGTCTACACCGCGGCACCTGATGGGTGTAACCGGTGCGCGCACCCTTCTGGCAAGGTTGCACGGCGTCGGGGTCGCGCGCGCGACCGCGCTGCCTATCAAGGTCCAGCCCGGCGGGACCACGCGCGCACAGCCGAAACGGTTGCAAGCGGAGGTCTGATCTGGCCTTATGGTATCGTTAACACGGGCTGGAACCGCCATGCGACGCACGCCAACGATGAAAGACGTGGCCAAGGCCGCCGGAGTGTCCGTGATGACGGTCAGCCGCGCTTTCAAGAGCGATGCTTCCGTCGGTGAACAGACCCGCCAACGCATCCATGCGGCGGCCGAAGAGTTGGGCTATGTTTTCGACAGCACGGCAGCCAACCTGCGCAGCCAGCGCAGTCATTTCGTGGCGGTGACGATCCCTTCGCTCAACAATGCGAACTTCGCGGGCACGGTGGAAGCGATGACCACCCGTCTGTCGCGGGCGGGGTACCAGGTGCTTTTGGGGCATACCAATTACGACACCCTGCGCGAGGAGCAGCTGATCGAGGAGTTTCTGCGCCGCCGCCCCGAAGCCATCGTGGTGACTGGCGGGCGGCATACCGAACGGGCGCGCCGCCTGCTGGCGCAATCGGGCGTCCCCGTGATCGAGACCTGGGACCTGCCCGAGGCCCCCATCGGTCATGTCGTCGGCTTTTCCAACGCGGCGTGCATGGACTTGCTGGTGGCGCATCTGGTGGCGCAGGGGCACAGCCGGATCGCATTTATCGGCGGCGACGTGGATGGCGATACGCGTGGGGCGGACCGGCGGCGCGGGTTCGTGGCCGCGATGCAGGTGCGGGGCCTGGATGCCACGCGGTTGATCGGTGCGGGACAGCCGCCGATTTCGATGCATGAAGGGGCCGCGGCAATGGCGCACCTGCTTGATACCCAGCCAGATGCAGAGGCTGTGATCTGCGTGTCTGATCTGTCGGCTTTCGGGGCATTGACGGAATGTCAGCGGCGCGGTGTCGCGGTTCCGGACGCCATGGCGGTCGCTGGTTTCGGTGCCTATGACATCGCAGGGATCTGCGTGCCGACGCTGACCACGGTCGATCCGTCACCTGTCGATATCGGCGACCGGACGGCGGCGATGGTGCTTGACTTGTTGGCGCACCCCGGGACGGGACGCGTCGAGCGGATCACCCCGGTTCTGCAGGTCGGGCAATCGACGGTCAGGCGCGGCTGAGCCGGGACGAAAGGCCACCCCCGCAGGGATGGCCCGTGGTTGGTTCAGGCGAAAGCTTACCGCTCAAGAGCGCCGACGCCCGAGAAACGGAAGGCTTCGGTTTGCAGCGCGTCCAATTCTTCCGTTGACATCTCGTCGTGGGCGATCTGGATGCGGCCGAGGAAGACGAAGGGCAGCTCGTCGCTTCGATCTTCCAGGTGGAACTTGATCGCCTCGGCCGTCGCGGCCCCGACGTCGTCGCCCATTCGCATCGGTGTCGCGTCGAGTTCGCCGCGTCGGATCGCGTCGAGTTCCAGACCCGTCCCGCCCCAGCCGGTCGAGAAAACTTCCCCGGCCTTGTTGACGGCCAATTGCGCCTCGACCGACCCCATGGCCATCGCGGTGTTCGCATTATGGATCACGCCCGCCTCGGGGTAGGCCTGAAGCATGAGGGACGTGCCCTCGAACCCGCCTTCGCGGGTGTATTCACCGTAGTGCTCGTAGGCCAGTTGCCAGTTTCCCTTTTCCTCGACACAGGCGGCCCAGTCGCCGGAGCGCTGGTTGTCGGTAATGCCCGGAATGCCACGGTTCATGGCGTAGGTGACGTCGTTGCCCAGGCGTTCAAGCATGTAGTCGCAGATGATGAGCGCCCCGGCGGCCGACGAGAAGTCGAACCAGTTGGCGGGCTGGTTCTCAAGATATTTGAGCGGTGTGTGGAAGGCCCATACGAACGTCGTGATGTCGGGGTTGGCGGCCAATTTGTCGATGTTGTCGGCCTGCGTGGCAAGCTCCGACGGGCCGAAGATGACGAAATCGTAAAGGTCGGCGTCCTGATCGACTTGCGACGCATAGGTGGCCTGAAGCGAATGTTCGACCTGGCGGCTTGCGAACTCGGTCGTCTCGAAGGCGATACCCAGTTCCTCAAGCCGTTTGGTCATGGCGAGATAGTTGCGGGCCCAGAAGTCCGAGGTATCGGCAGAGGGGTAGATCAGTGCGATCTGCAGCGGGTTCTCCAGCGTGCCTTTGTATGGGACGGCCTTGGCACCGACGACCGCCTGCAGGGCCTCAAGCGCGCCGTCGGCGTTGACCTGTTCGGGGACCCAGTAGTCGCGCTCCGCATCGTCGGGCATCGTCTTGAGCGGCAGGTGGCCGTCGGCATGGGCAGCGCCCGTGGCGAGCAGTGTCGTCATCAGCAGAATCTTAAGTTTCATGGTGTCTCCTCCCAGAGAGTATTGGGGCGGGATGCCCCGGTTATTATTCAAGTAGCCGGCGGCGAGGCGGTCAGACCGCCAAGCGCCAGCAGGATCAGCAACGCTCCGACAATCGCGCCGGTCATCACCGCCAGCTTTCGATTGTCGGGGCTGGCGAAGGCCGCGTGCAGGCCGCCGCCGCCGTCGCGGTCTTTCTTCTGCAACCAGGTGTAGATCGCCACCGAAGTGATGATGACGACGCCCGACGCGACGGATTGCCAGAAGAACTCGATCCGCAGGGTGACCAGGGCGTTGATCATCATCGACAGAAGCAGCACCCCCGCCAGCGAGCCGATCATTGATGCGCGACCGCCGAAAAGCGATGTCCCACCCACGACCACGGCAGCGATGACGTGCAGGTTGAAGTAGGGGGCCGAGGTGGCCTGCACCGCGTTGAGCTTGCCCGTCAGCATCACGCCCGCCAGCGCGGCCATCGCGCCCATGAGGACATAGGCATAGACGCGGTGGCGGTCGACGCTTATCCCCGTCATCGCCGTCGCTTCGGGGTTGGAGCCGATGGCGATGGAGTAGCGTCCGAAATGCGTGGTGCGCAGCAGAACATATCCGCCGAGCAGCGTCAGCACGCCGATGACCACCGGAGTCGGCAGGATGTTGAAGGTCTGACCCCGCCCGATGTCGGTAATCAGATCGGGAAAGCGGGCCAGCACGAGACCCTTGGCAAGCACCAGCGCGAAGCCGCGGTATACCAGGTCCATCGCCAGCGTGCCGATCAGGTCGGGCACCCGGAACTTGGTGATGACGAGCCCGTTGATCAGGCCCATGCCCGCTCCGAGCAGGATGCAGATCGGCAGGGCGACCAGGACGTGAAAATCGTACTGCTTGATCAGGAATGCCATGATGATGGCCGAGAGGGCGGCGACTGATCCGATGCTCAGATCGATGCCGCGCTGGGTGATGACGAAGGTCATCGCCATCGCCATCGGCATATAGAGCGCCGCATCGAGCAGGATCTGGTTGATGTTGGACGTGCGGAAATACCGGGCCGGTTCGACCGCGCCCATGAAAAGCGCGATCATCGCGATCATGACCATTGGGCCGAGGATGCCGATATACGGCTCGATCCGGGCGGTCAGGCTGGTCGGGGCGGCGGCGTTTTGTGTGGTCGTATCGGTCACAGCATGGCCTCCTTGGCCATTTTCGTGGCCCCTGTCAGCAGGCCAAGAACCTCCTCGGATGTGGTGGCGGCCGTGCGGACGACGCCAACACATTCGCCACGCCGCATGACGTGGATGCGGTCGGAGACGTCGAACACGTCGTCGAGCGCATGGGAGATCAGGATGACGGCCAACCCTTGGGCTTTGAGCGTCTGGATGAGCTTGAGGGTCCGCGCTGTTTCCTGAGGCCCTAGCGCGGCCGTGGGCTCGTCCATGACCAGGACCTTCAAGTCCTCATGGCGCACGGCGCGGGCGATGGCGACGGCCTGACGTTGGCCGCCCGAAAGGCTTTCGGTGGCGACGTCCATGTTCTTGAGCTGGACACCCAGCCGGTCCTTGAGCACGGCCGTCGCCTGCATCTTCATCGCCTTGTTATCCAGGAAGGTGATGCCCAGCACCTTTCGTGTCAGCTCCGACCCCAGAAACAGGTTCTCGGCAGGGGTCAGATGGTCCGCGATGGCAAGGTTCTGGTAGACAGCGTCGATGCCGTTCTTGATGGCGTCGGCATGGCTGCTCATCGTCAAGGGGCGGCCTTCGAAGAAGATCTCTCCGGCGGTGGATTGATACACCCCGGTCAACACCTTGATCAGTGTGGATTTACCAGCGCCGTTATCGCCGACGATTGCCAGCACTTCGCCCGCATAGGCGCGCAGATCGACGCCGTTCAGGGCGGTCACCCCGCCGAAACGCTTGGTGATACCGCGCATTTCGATGATCGGTGCGGCGTCCATGTCTTGAGCTTTCATCGCGCGTCCTTCGTTATTGGAATCGTTTGCATTTTGGGTCTGGAAGGGGGCGGCGCAGGCACCGCCCCGGTCAGTGAGGTGTCAGTTCCAGATCGCCGTGTAGGCCTCGCGGTAGGGCACGTCGGGGTCGAAGGCGTTGCTGTCGCCCATCTTCTGCAATCCTTCGGTGGTCACCAGCGCGGGCGTGGTGACATAGCCGGAGCAGGTTTCACCCTGGATGGCGCGGTTGAGTTCATCCACCAGTTGCCAGCCTTGCAGGTTCAACGGCTCGGCCACGGTGATGGCCTGATACTGCTGCCCGCGAATACGCTGGAAAGCGGCTTCCGATCCATCCCCGGCCGAGCCGGCCTTGGGCGCGCCATCGCCCGGAATGCCTGCGGCGGCGAGGGCCGGGCCCATGAAATCGAAATACAGGTCGTTGATGGCCAGCGCATGGGTCCAGCTGTCGCCGTATTTCTGCAGAAGGCTGGTGGTCAGGGGGGCCATCCTGCTTGAGGTGTCGGCGATCGGCGTGTCGACGTATTCCAGGACGGCACCTCCCATGGCCTCGATCGTTTCCTGAATGCGGTCGGCCTTGTCGATGGCGATCTGATAGGTGCTGTCGGTGAAGATCACCACGCCAACAGTGTCACCGCCGTCGTTCATGGCCCATTCGGCCGCCACTTCGGAGACGGCCATCGCATCGGTCGAGACGTTGGCGAAGATGCCGCCGGGCGCGTCGCAACCGATCTTGGGACCCGAGTGCCAGGCAACCATCGGGACACCGGCGGCGACCACGGCTTCCAGTGCCGCCTGCTGTTCGACCGCGTCGAAGCCGTTGATGACGATACCGTCGGGTTGCAGGGCCAGAGCCTGGCCGATGGCACCCGTGCGCCCTTGGACCGACCCGGCACCGTCGAGGACGCGCACGTCCCAGCCGATGACCTCCACAGCTTCTTCGATGCCGCTTGTGACCCCCAGGATGCCGCCGTTTTTCAGATCCCCCGCCAATACGACGATGGTCTTGTCCGCTGCTGCCGCAGGCCCCGTCGTAGGCCCATCAAAGGCCTCCTGCGCGATTGCCGGCAGGCCGAGTCCGGCGACGATCGTGGTGGTCAGCAGGGTCTTCAGAAGTGTTCTCTTTTCCATGATCTCTCTCCCGTTGAAATGAACGCTACTTGTGGGCCGCGCCCTTTTTGCGCTGGGCATAGCCCGCGATACCGATAGCGATCAGCAGGGTCAGGCCGTTGAACATCGGCTCTACCCAGAAGGATCCGCCAAATTGCTGAATGCCGGAAATACCCACGGCCAGGATGACGACCCCGACGATTGTGCCCCAGACGTTGACGCGCCCCGGCTTGATCGTCGTGGATCCGAGAAACGCGCCCACCAGCGCTGGCAGCAGGAATTCCAGACCGACGCTGGCCTGTCCGATACGCAGCTTGGACGCCAGCAGTACGCCCGCCAGCGCCGTCAGCGTGCCCGATACGACGAAAGCCCCCACAACGAATTTCCGCGTGGGGATACCGTTGAGCTCGGCCGCCTTCGGGTTTGCCCCGATGGCATAGAGATATCGCCCGACGGGCGTATATTCCAGCACGAGCCAGAGTGTTACCGTGATCGCCAGCACATAGAACCCGGTGATCGGCAGGCCGAAGACGAAGGTGCCGTTGAGGTCATAGAACCCCTGCGGCAGCACGCCCACCATCTGCCGCCCGCCTGTGTGCCAAAGCGCCAGCGCATAAAGTACGGTGCCCGTGCCCAGCGTGGCAATGAAGGCGTCGATCTTGGCGACTTCGACGAGGAAGCCGTTGAAAATGCCCGTCAGCGCACCCAGTGCCAGAACCACCACGCAGGCCAGAGGCCACGGGAGGCCGTAAAGGGTCTGAAGCGAGATGGCGAGGATGTGCCACAGCACGATGCCATAGCCGACCGTCAGGTCGATACGCCCGGCCACCATCGGAATCATCGCCGCCAGCGCAAGAAGCGCGATGATCGCCTTGTCCGAAATGATCGCCCGCAGGTTCAGAACCGTCGGGAACGTATTGGGCAGCATGATCGAGAACAGGATGATGAGGCCGACCATCAGGATCACCAGTCCATAGACCGGGGTCAGACGGATCACCTTGGATGCGAGGCTCAGGCCAGCCAGTTCATCGCGGGTCGGCTCCAGGGCGTCGGATTCAACGGAATTCATGCGGTTCGCTCCGGCTCAGGCTGCATCACTGGCCGAGGCGGCCTGGATCAGGGATTGTGTGGACAGGCTGACGCCCGACAATTCGTCGACGATGCGGCCTCGGCTGAACACGATGGCGCGGTGGCAGATGTTGGCGACCTCCTCGAAATCCGTAGAGACCACGAGGACGCCCATGCCGGACGCCAGCACCTCGTAGAGCAGATGGTAGATTTCCGCCTTGGCCCCGACATCGACGCCCGCGGTCGGATCCTCGGCGATCAGGAACCGCCGGCCGGTGTCAAGCCAGCGTCCGACGACGATCTTCTGCTGGTTGCCGCCCGACAAAGCCTCGATTGCAAGGGTCGGGTCGTTGGGCGACAGGCCAACACGGCGGCCCAGCTTGACGCTCATGTCATCTTCGACCGCAGGCCGCAGGAAACTCAGCAGTTTGCGGCCCGTCGCTTCGGGGTTGATGAAGGCGTTCTCGCGGATCGTCAGGGCTGGGGCGATGCTTTCGACGACCCGGTCCCGCGCGACGAATCCGATGCCCGATTTCATCGCGGTCCGTGCGTTGGTCAGGTCGGGGGGCGATCCATCCAGCAGAACCTCGCCGGTGTGCGCCGCCAGGCCAAACAGCGCCCGACCCACATCCTCGTGACCGGCACCGCGCAGGCCGACCAGGCCCACGAGTTCCCCGCGTCTTACCTTGAAGCTGACGTCCGACACGGCACGGGTCGACAGGTTCGCGACGGTCAGAACCTCGGTCCCGTCCTGTGCATCGGGCAGCGCGATGTCGCGCGCCTTGCGCCCGACGATCAGACTGACCAGGTCTTCGGCGTTGGTGTGGGCGATGTCGCGCATTCCGACCATCTTGCCATCGCGCAGAACGGCGACGCGGTCGGCAATCTGGAAGATCTCGTCCAACCGGTGACTGACATAGATCATTCCCACGCCCTTGTCGCGCAGCGGGCGAAGGGCGCGGAACAGGCGCTCCACCTCGTCCGCGGGCAAGGACGCGGTGGGTTCGTCCAAGACCAGGAAATCGCATTCCACGGCCAGGGCCCGGGCAATGGCCACGAGGGATTTCTCGGTCCGGCTGAGATTGGCAACGCGGGTGGTCGGCTCGAAATCGGCCTCGACATGCGCCAGCGCGTCCCGTGCGCGGGCCTCGGTCGCACGCCAGTCGATGCGCCCGCGTCGCTTCACGTATCCTATGGCCAGCGCGATGTTCTCGGCCACGGACATCCATTCGATCAAACCCAGATCCTGGTGGATGAAGGCGACGGCCTGTTTCTGACTTATTTTACCGGCGACGTGGCGATAAGGTACACCATCAACCAAAACGTCGCCGCTATCGGGGGAATGGATGCCGCCCAAAGCCTTGATCAGAGTTGATTTTCCAGCGCCGTTCTCACCCAGAAGAGCGACGATCTCGCCGCGTTCGACCTTCAGCGAGACACCGGACAGGGCATGTGTGCCTCCGAACGTCTTGACGATGCTGTCGAAGAAAAGGCCGTCGCTTGGCTGCATGGTCGTCCTCCCGATACGTGCCCGATCCTTGGCCTCCCCGCCTTGGTTTACCGGTAACGTTGCTTTACCATTCGGTCTGCTGCCCGTTCTGTCAAGCAATTTTGTTATCGATAACTCTGGCTCTGTCTGGTAGCGACGGAGAATAAAAAGGAAGCGCCTTCGGATGGTCCGAAAGACAAAGCCCAACCTGGAAGACATCGCCCGCGGGGCAGGTGTATCGAAGATGACCGTCAGTCGAGTGCTGCGCGGGGGGACCGGGTTTTCGGAAGATACCCGCGACAAGGTCATGGCCGAGGCGTCGCGCCTGAACTACCTGCCGGACCGGCTTGCTGCCGCATTTGGCAAGGGTGGGGCGAGCACTCTTGTCGGTGTTTGTGTGCCAAGGTTCACCTCGTCGCTTTTCGGTCAGGTGATCGAGGCGTTGAACGCGAATTTCGCGCGTCTGGGATACCAGACCATGATCGGCAGTCACGACCAGACCCCCGTAGAGGAGGAGCAATGGTTGCAATCGCTGGCGTCTTGGCGACCGGCGGGCGTTCTGCTGGCGGGGACGCGGCACACGATACGCACGCTTGAATTGCTGCGCGATCTGGCGGTGCCAGTCATCGAGATCTGGGACCTGACTACGACCCCGGTGGATATGGCGGTGGGTTTCTCTCATCATGACAGCGGGTATGACATGGGGCGATTCATGGTCTCCAGGGGGCGGCGGCGGATCGGCTATGTGGGCGCGATGGCCGGGGTCGACACCATGGGACGGGCGCGGCAGCGGGGTTTCCGGGCGGCGCTTCTAGACGCAGGCCTCGACTTTGCCGGCATCGAAGTGTTGCATGACAGGCCGAGCTTCTACGCGGGCTATGTCGGAACCGAGACGATCCTGACCCGTCGTCGCGACCTGGACGGGCTTTATTTTCACGACGATGAGATGGCGATCGGCGGCATGGCGTATTTGGCGACCAAGGGCATTCGAGTCCCCGAAAATATCGGAATCGCGGGCTGGGGCGCGATGGAAGCGGCGTCGATCCTGCCGCGGCGCCTGACCACGACCGAGATCCCGGCGGCGCGGCTTGGCAAGATGGCGGCCGAAGCGATGGTCATGCGCCTGAAGGGTGACGCGGTGCAAGATATCCAGCTTATCCCCACGCCGCTTGTGCCGGGTGCCACGGTCTGACCGCAGGCCGGAACACGCGAACGCGACCGGCACTGGTTTGACGGCCCCTCGTGGAACGGTCATGCCCTTGGCAAAGACATCCGAGGACGCCGCCCATGCAAACCGATCTTCCCCTGACCCGTGACCTCGTGCTGATCGGCGGCGGTCATGCACATGCGCTGGTGATGCGTCGCTGGGGGATGAATCCGTTGCCCGGCGCGCGGCTGACCGTGATCAATCCGGGGCCGACCGCGCCCTACACGGGCATGTTGCCGGGTCATGTCGCAGGGCATTATTCGCGGGACGATCTGGATATCGATCTGGTGCGATTGGCGCGGTTCGCGAACGCCCGGCTGATTGACGGGGCGGTGGACCACATCGACGCCGACGCCCGGCGCATCTCTATCGCCGGGTGGGGGGCGTTGGAGTATGACGTGGCTTCGATTGATGTGGGCATCACGGCGGAAATGCCCGAGATTAAGGGCTTTACCGACCATGGCACCGGGGCCAAACCGCTGGGTCGGTTCGCGGCGCGCTGGCGCGCCTTCCTGGCCGAGGTGACGGCCGGAACGAAGCCGCCGCAGGTCGCCGTCATCGGCGGCGGTGTCGCCGGGGTGGAACTGTCGCTGGCCATGGCTCACGCGATGAAGTCGGCTGGCAAGGTCCCGCAAGTGACCGTGATCGAGGCGGCGGAGCATCTGACTGGCACAGGAGACAAGGCGCGCAGGGTGCTGTTGGCGGCGATGAAGGGGCTGGGCGTTTCGCCTTGCACCGGCGCGCGCGTTGACCGGATCGCCGAAGATCACGTCGCTCTGGATGGGGGCGCGACCATCCCGGCGGCCTTTGTGACCGCCGCCGCCGGGGCGCGGCCCCATGGCTGGATTGCCGGGACCGGCCTGCCACTGGAGGATGGGTTTATCTGCGTCGGGCGGACCCTCGCCGTGGAAGGGCGGGGCGATCTGTTCGCCGCGGGCGACTGCGCGCATCTGACCCACGCGCCGCGCCCCAAGGCGGGCGTTTTTGCCGTGCGGCAGGCCCCAATCCTGCACGACAACCTGCGGGCGGCGCTTTCGGGTGGGCGGATGAAGTCCTTCGTTCCGCAGTCGACCTATCTCAAGCTGATATCGATGGGCGGGAAATCGGCGCTGGCAGAGAAGGGCGGGCTGACTTTCTCGGGGTCGCTGCTGTGGCGGTGGAAGGACCATATCGACCGGACCTTCATGGACAAGCTGAAAAAGCTGCCGGTGATGTCCGCGCCTGCGGTTCCCAACGTGCGGGCCATGGGGGGCGACGCGGCCAAGATGCTTTGCGCCGGGTGCGGCTCCAAAATTGCGGGCGATGCCTTGGCTCAGGCGCTGACCGCCGTTGCCCCATCGGTGCGTGCCGACGTTCTGTCACGGCCGGGTGACGATGCCGCCGTGCTGGCCCATGGGGACGAACGACAGGTCATTACCACCGACCATTTGCGCGCCTTTACCAACGATCCGGCGCTGATGACGCGGATCGCCGCCGTGCATGCGTTGGGCGACGTGTGGTCGATGGGGGCAAAGCCGCAGGCCGCGCTGGCGCAGATCACCCTGCCGCGTCTTTCGGAAACCCTGCAGGCGCGCACGCTGGAGGAGGTGCTGCGCGCCGCGTCGGACGTGTTCACCGCCGCCGGGGCAGATTTGGTTGGCGGCCATTCGACCATGGGGGCCGAGGCAGTGATTGGCTTTACCGTCACCGGCCTGTGTGATGCGCCGATCGGGCATGACGGTGCGAAGCCGGGCGATGCTCTCCTGCTGACCCGGCCGATCGGCACCGGCGTCGTATTGGCCGCCGAAATGGCCGGGGCGGCGCGAGGGGGGGACGTATTGGCGATGCTGGAACGGATGGCCGCTCCACAGGGGGACGCCGCCGCGATCCTGTCCGGGGCGCATGCGATGACCGACGTCACGGGCTTCGGCCTTGCCGGGCACCTGATGGCGATCTGCCGGGCCAGCGGCGTGGCGGCCGAGGTCACACTGGACGCGGTCCCGGTCTATGACGGAGCGGTGGAATTGTCTGACGCGGGCCATTTCTCCTCGCTGCACGCGGCGAATGTGCGCGGCGCGCCGGTGACCGGCGGGTCAGGGGCGAAGTTGGCACTCCTGCACGACCCGCAGACGGCGGGTGGTATGCTGGCGGCGGTGCCGGCGGATCAGGCGAAGGCGCTGCTGGCGCGTCTGCGGGATGCGGGGCACGAGGCCGCACGGATCGGCACATTCACAGCCGGCATGCCCGCAATCGCCTGCGTCTAACCGGCCAGCGCGATTACCTTGTCCGCGGCACGGTCCAGCGCCGCGTCATCGACCGATGTCATTTCGACCACGCCGATGTCGATGCGGTTCGACCCGTCCGGGCGGCGATAGCGTGGGTCATAATGGTGCTCGATCAGGCCTTCGGCCAACGCGGTATAATCGCCCGTTTCGGCCAGCACGTGCCAATCGGTGATGCGCTGACCGGGCTGATAATTGCGTAGCTTTTCGATGCGGTCGCGCAGCAGATCGGCATCTGCGGTCAGGTCAGGATACGTCGTCGTCAAGAACCGCGCACGTGCCGGGATTGGGGCCCGCAGCCCGATGACTTCCGCCGTGCCCATGGCCGCCCAGAGGGAGGGCGGCAACAGGACTCGCCCGATGGCGTTGCTTTCGGATTCGACAAACACCGGGCGGGCCGGGTCGATGTTGGCCAGGGCGCGGGCCAGCCTGCTCTCGAACATCTTCTGGGCGGGTTGGCCGTCCGGCCATCCACCGAAGTTCGACCCGCGATGGTTCGCCAGCCCCTCCAAGTCGATCACCTGTGCGCCCTTGGCGGCAAGGTGATCCAGAAGCTGCGTCTTGCCGGTGCCGGTGCCCCCGTCGATCAGGATCACGCGCAATTTCAGAGGCTGGTCGTAGAGACGGTCCGCGACCAATCTGCGATAAGCCTTGTAGCCACCCTCCAGCTTTGCAACGCGCCAGCCGATCTGTTCGAATATGGTCGCAACCGACCCCGACCTCTGCCCGCCGCGCCAGCAATAGACCAGCGGCCGCCATGACCCGTCCCGGTCGGTCAGCGGCCCATCCAGGTGTGCGGCGACGTTGCGCGACACCATTGCCGCGCCGATCTTGCGGGCCAGAAACCGATCCTGCTGAACATAGATCGTGCCGACCTGCGCCCGCTCCTCGTCTGACAGGGCGGGCAGGTTGATCGCGCCGGGGATGTGATCCTCGGCGAATTCGGACGGGGAGCGCACGTCGATGATGTCATCGAAATCGAGGCCGGCGGCGCGGGGCAGGGCGGTCAGGGTGAAGCTCATACGCGGACAGGTGCGGCGCGCGGCGCGAAACGTCAACTGGTCCGGGAGAGGTTTGCGCGTCTGTCAGTGGTTAACGATCACGTAGTCTGGGGCGATCGATCCGCGCAGCACCCGTCGGGCGTTGGGCAGATCGTTGGCTTCGGCCCGCGCCAGACCGTCCTCGGTGGTCATCCCGTGGGTGACCCAACGATCGATGAGGCGGGCGCGCAGTACGTCTTCGGGCACATCAAGCGCGATGCTCGCATCCCAATGGGGATGAAGCGCGCGCCAAGGCTCTTCGTCCAGAAGCAGGTAATTACCCTCGAAGACCGCGATGTCGGCGTCAAAGGTGCCGCCGTTCGGCACGGTTGCATCAAGGCTCCGATCGAAGGTCGGGAAAGGCACGGCCCCGCCCGCGCGGACGGCCTTGACCAAGTCCAGCAATCCGGCGGCATCGAAGGTCTCGGGCGCACCCTTGCGCGCGCGCAAGCCCATCTTGTCCAGCGTGGCGTTATCGAGGTGGAAGCCATCCATCGGAACGACCTGCGCCGTCCGACCCTTCGACGTCAGCGCCGTAGCCAGGTCTTCGGTAATGGTGGACTTGCCCGAAGCGGGCGGCCCCGATACCGCGACCAGACGACGCCCCGCTGGCAGATCGGACAACCGGGCGACGAGGGCCTTGAGTGTCAACGCCTCAGGCATGACGCGCCAGGTAACGCAGTGCGGCCATGTAGCCCTCGGTCCCCAGTCCCGCGATCACCGCGTCCGCGCGGCCTGATACGTAGGAGTGATGGCGGAACGCCTCGCGCCTGTGGATATTGGAGATGTGGACCTCCACCACGAGGCCGTCGAACGCGTTCAGCGCATCGAGGATCGCGACAGAGGTGTGGGAATAGGCTCCGGGATTGATGACGATGGCGTCGCGGGTGCCACGAGCCTCCTGAATCCAGTCGACGAGTTGGCCCTCGTGGTTTGATTGCAGGCAGGCGACTGCGCCCAGCCCCAGGTCGGTGGCCAGCGCGGCGCAGGCCGCTTCCACGTCCGCCAGCGTCTCGGCTCCGTAGATTTCGGGCTGACGCTGGCCCAGAAGGTTCAGGTTCGGGCCATTCAGGATCAGGGTCTTGGTCATGTGCATCTCCGGTCTGGAGTGCTCCTAGCGCAGATGCGATGCCGTTCCAACGCGCGCCGTGCGGCGGGCGCGCTGATATGGCGGGAATGTCGCAGGGCTTGACCGAAACGCGGTCAGTGGACAAGGCTGTTGCATGATCGTGCCGCGACTCACTCCGCATTTCATCTTCCCCCACGGGGCGCTTCAGGGCGTGGCCGTCGCCGTGACGATGATGGATGTCATGGACGCGCCGCCGGACCGGACCGCGGCCTGACGTCCGTTCGGGGCGCGCGTCCGCGCACCCCGCCTCCGCACCGCGCTACGCGCCTCCGCTGCGAGCATCCGCATGAACACAAGTGACAAGGGTCGCCTGCCCGAACAGGCCAAAGTCGTCATCATCGGTGGGGGGGTGGTTGGCGTTTCCTCACTCTATCATCTTGCGAGACTGGGCTGGTCGGATTGCCTTCTGCTGGAGCGGAGCGAGCTGACCGCCGGATCGACCTGGCACGCGGCGGGCAATTGCCCGAACTTTGCCGCGTCTTGGACGATTATGAACATCCAGCGCTACTCCATGGCGCTGTACCGCGGTCTGGCCGAAGCGGTTGACTATCCGATGAACTACCATGTGACCGGCGCGCTGCGCCTGGCCCACGGCCCGACGCGGATGGAAGAGTTCGGCCACGTTCGTGCCATGGGTGAAATCCAAGGTCTGAAGATGACGATGTGTGACACCGCCGAGATGAAGGCCCGCTATCCCATAGGTGAGGTGCATGACTTGGAGGGCGGTCTCTGGGACCCGGAGGATGGCGACATCGACCCCGCGCAGCTGACGCAGGCGCTGGCCAAAGGAGCCCGCGATCTGGGGGCCAGAATTGTTCGTCACTGCCCGGCCACGGGTGTCACGCGGGACGGTGACGGCTGGATCGTGCACACCGAAATGGACGACGTGGCCTGCGAAAAGGTGGTAAATGCGGCCGGGTATTATGCCGCGCGGGTCGCCAAATGGTTTGCGCCGTATGGCCGCCCCCCGTTGCCCATGACGGTCATGTCGCACCAGTTCCTTCTGACCGAGCCGATCCCCGAAATCGAGGCATGGACCAGGGAACACGGTCGCAAGCTGCCGATGATCCGCGACCCTGACGTCAGCTATTACCTGCGACAGGAAAAGACGGGCCTGAACCTTGGGCCTTATGAAAACCCCTGCAAGGCCGTCTGGACAGGCCCGGACAACGGCGGCGAAATGCCCGACGATTTCTCGTTCCAACTCTGGCAGGAGGATCTGGATCGGATCGAGGACTACATCGCCGACGCGGTGCAGCGGGTTCCCCTATTGGCCACCGCAGGGGTTAGCAGCGTCATCAACGGCCCCATCCCATATACCCCCGACGGCCTGCCGCTGATCGGACCGATGCCGGGTGTCAGGAATGCCTATGATGCCAATGTCTTTACCTTCGGCATTGCGCAGGCCGGCGGCGCGGGCAAGGTGCTGGCCGATTGGATCGTCAAAGGCGCGCCCGACTGGGATTGCTTCGACGTGGACCCGCGTCGCTTTGGGGCGTGGGCCTCGGACCCCATGTACTGCAAGGCCAAGGCCGAAGAAGTCTACGGCCACGAATATGCGATGCATTTTCCGCATATGCGCTGGCCCGCCGGTGCGGACATGCTGACATCGCCCAACCATGCGGCGTTGAAGGCGCAGGGCGCGCAAATGGCCCCCTTTGGCGGCTGGGAGCGGGCGAACTGGTTTGCCAGGGCCGGTGACGATACATCGTTCGAGGCGACGCAGACATGGCGGCGCGACGGCCCGTGGCAGGCGCGCGTGGCCGAGGAAGTGGCGGCGGTGCAGACCGGCACCGGTGTTCTGGATCTGTCCGGTTTCGCCCGGTTCGACCTGGAAGGGCCGGGCGCGGGCGAATGGCTTGGGCGGCTGATCGCAGGGCACCTGCCCAAGGTCGGGCGAATGACGCTGTGCTATTTCGCGGGGCCGACGGGGAAATTCGCCACAGAGATGTCCGTCAGCCGATGGGATACAGATCGCATTACACTGATCACCGCCGCCGTCGCGCGCGACCATGATCGCGATCTGTTGTACCACATGCTGCCGGATGCGCTGACCCTGACGGACCGGACGGACGACATGTCCTGCCTGCTGGTCACCGGCCCGACGGCGCGAGAGACCCTGACGCCGCTGACGGCTGATGACCTGCGCGCGCCTTGGCTGTCGGTGCAGGAAACCGCCGTCTGCGACTGCCCTGTACGCCTGAAGCGGGTCAGTTTCGCGGGTGAACTCGGTTGGGAAATCCACGGGGCGCGGGACGACATGCCGGCGATCTATGCCGCGCTTGCTGACGCGGACGCGCGACCCTTTGGGATGTTTGCGCTTAACTCCATGCGCCTCGAAAAGGGGTATCGCGCCTGGGGATCGGACCTGTCGCCCGGCTATACTCTGCGGGAAGTCGGGGCCGACCGCTTCATCCGCAAGGAGAACCTTGGAGAAGATCCGGATCGCTGCCTGCATATGCTGATCCTTGATGATATCGGCTATGACCCATTGCCCATGTCGCCCGTGCGTGCGGACGGCAGGATAATCGGCGAAGTCACCTCCGCCGCGTTCGGGCATCGCACGGGCAAACCCATCGCGCTGGCCATGTTGAAGCGCGCGGAAACGCGCACTGCCACGGCGCTGGAGGTCGAGGCCTTCGGTCACATTATCCGCGCGACCGTCCACGCCGAAGGCGTGCTCTACGACCCGCAAAACAAACGGATGCGCGCATGAATATCGCCCCTCAAGTCCCTGAAAGGGCACGCGTTGTAATTGTCGGCGGCGGAGTGATCGGTTGTTCGGTTGCCTATCACCTGGCCAAGCTGGGCTGGCGTGACATCGTCCTGCTGGAGCGCAAGAAGCTCACCTCCGGGACGACTTGGCACGCCGCGGGGTTGATCGCGCAATTGCGCGCGTCACAATCCGCCACGCGGCTCGCCAAATATTCGGCTGACCTTTATGCCCGGCTGGAGGCAGAGACCGGCGTGGCGACCGGGTTGCGCCAATGCGGCTCCGTGACCGTGGCCTTGACCGAAGCGCGGCTGGAGGAGCTGCGGCGCACGGCTTCGATGGCGCGGGCCTTCGGCGTAGAGGTGTCGGAGCTGACCCCCGATGGGGTGGGCGGGAAGTATCCCCATATCAACCTCCACGGTGTGACGGGGGGCGTATGGCTTCCCGGCGATGGACAGGGCGACCCGTCGAACATCGCGCTCGCTCTGGCCAAAGGGGCGCGACAAAACGGCGTGCGCATTTTGGAAGACGTGCGGGTCACCGGGATGCAGGCCGACCATCGCACAGTGCGATCCGTCGGGTGGGAGGCCGGGGGCGAGCAGGGCACCATCGTCTGTGATCATGTTGTCAACTGCGGCGGCATGTGGGGCCATGAGGTCGGGCAAATGGCAGGTGTGAGCGTGCCGCTCCACGCGTGCGAACACTTCTATATCGTGACCGAAAACATCCCCGGCCTGGCTCGCCTGCCGGTCCTGCGGGTGCCCGACGAGTGCGCGTATTTCAAGGAGGATGCGGGCAAGATTCTGCTTGGGGCCTTTGAGCCGGTTGCCAAGCCGTGGGGTATGGACGGCATCCCAAGCAGCTTTGAATTTGACGAGCTACCGCCGGATTTCGACCATTTCGAGCCAATACTTGAAAAAGCGGTCGCGCGGGTGCCGATGCTGGAAAATGCGGGGATTCACACGTTCTTCAACGGCCCCGAAAGCTTTACGCCCGACGACGCCTATCACTTGGGGCCGTCGCCCGAAGTGCCGAACCTCTGGGTTGCGGCCGGTTTCAACTCCATCGGGATCCAGTCCGCCGGGGGCGCGGGCATGGCGCTGGCACAGTGGATGGAAGACAGAGAGATGCCGTTCGACCTTGTTGACGTGGACATTGCCCGGAACCAGACGTTTCAGCGCAACCGCCGGTACCTGCGCATGCGTGCGACGGAAAGCCTGGGCCTGCTCTATGCCGACCACTGGCCTTTTCGGCAGAAGGAAACGGCGCGTGGAATCCGGCGCTCGCCGTTTCATGCACACCTGAATGAATTGGGCGCGGTCTTCGGCGAATTGGCGGGCTGGGAGCGGGCCAATTGGTTCGCCGAGCCCGGTCAGGCGCGCGAGTACGACTACGCATGGGGAAAGCAGAACTGGTTTGCGAACGCCGCCCGCGAACATGCGCATATCCGCGAAGGCTGCGGTTTCTACGACATGTCTTCCTTCGGCAAGATCAAGATCGACGGGTGGCACGCCGAGGCCTTTCTGAACCGCGTCTGCGGCGGTGATATGTCGGTGGAGCCGGGCCGGATCGTCTATACCCAGATGCTAAATTCCCGCGGCGGGGTCGAGGCGGATGTGACCGTCACGCGCCTGACGGAGGACAGTTATCTGATGGTAACGCCGGCGGCGACGCGGGTGAAGGACATGGCCCGGTTGCGCAGGTACGTTGACCCGGCGGACCCGGTTTTCCTGACCGATGTGACGGCGGGTGAGGCGGTGCTGGCCGTGATGGGGCCGCGATCGCGCGAGGTGCTGGGCGCGATCAGCCCCGCCGACTTATCGAACGAGGCTTTCCCCTTCGGTGACGCGCAGGAGATCGACATCGGGATGGGAATCGCCCGCGCGCACCGTGTCTCCTACGTGGGTGAGTTGGGGTGGGAGATATACATCCCCGCTGACATGGCCGCGCATGTTCTGGAGACACTGACAGAGGCCGGGACGGTTGCCCGTCCCGTCGGCCTGCACGCCATGGACAGTTGCCGAATTGAGCGGGCCTTTCGCCATATGGGCTACGACATCACCCCCGAAGACCACGTGGTTGAGGCGGGATTGGGTTTTGCGGTCAAAACCGGGAAGTCATCGGATTTCATCGGCAAAGACGCTGTTCTGCGCAAGCGGGAAGAGGGGCTGACCCGCCGGATGCTACAATTCAGGCTGAGCGATCCGAACGTGATGTTATATCATAACGAGCCAATCGTGAGGGACGGTCATATTGTCGGACAGATTACATCAGGGGCCTATGGCCATACACTTGGCGGGGCTATTGGGCTTGGATACGTGCCATGCGATGGGGAGAGCATAAACGACAGTCTGGCCTCCAAGTACGAGATCGAAGTCGCGGGGCGGCGCATCGGGGCGGAGGTGTCCTTCAAGCCAATGTACGATCCCAACGGAACACGCCTGAGGATGTGAGCGTGTCCGCCCCGAGGTTTGTCGTGAAACGAAGTGTTCGGGTCTTTGCGTAGTGCTTGCTTGACGTCTATATATCGAGAAACACTGTTTCATCATGGCCTTGCAGGACGACGTTCATGTTCCAATCCGGCCCATTTCGGCGGGCAATCAGCGTGTCGCGTCGTGCGGCGGGAACGCCGGACAGGATCGGGTCGCAGTCGTTCAGCGGCTCGCCGTCGAAATAGACCCGCGTGTGCAAGCCCAGTCCGATGCCGCGCGCTACGATCCAAAGCGTCAGGTGGGGGGCTTGGCCAGCCTGTGCACCGGGGCGGATCGTCTGGAAACGAAACTGCCCGGTCGCGTCGCATCCGGACCGGCCCCATCCGGTGAAGGCCGGGTCACGGGACGGCATGTTGCCCGCCGCATCCGCTTGCCACAGCTCGACCATGGCGTCGGGCGCAGGTGCGCCATCGCCATCAAGAACGTACCCGGTCAGGGTCAGCCGTTCGCCCTGCGTCACGTCGGTCACCATGGCGGTTCCCAGATCGCGATCATACATCGGCAGGCCGGATGCATTTGGCAGCAAGCCGATGTGCAGATAGGGGCCTGCCGTCTGGCTGGCGCTTTCGCGGGTCATGGGGGCCCCTCGAACGGCGTTGCGTTCAGACCGCGCAACGTGATGTCGAAGCGGTAGGCGCGCGCATCGAAGGGCACCGTCGCGCCCATGTCCAGACGTGCGGTCAGGCGGTCGATCGCGCTTTTGTCAGGGATAGACTGCACGATGGGGCAAAGCGCGATATGGGGATCGCCTTCGAAATACATCTGGGTGATCAGACGCTGACCAAAGGCGCGCCCGAAGACCGAAAAGTGAATATGAGCAGGCCGCCAGTCATTGCCGCCGTTGGGCCAAGGATAGGCACCGGGGCGTACGGTACGAAACATAAAGGCCCCCTGCGCGTCCGTCATGCAACGGCCGCACCCACCGAATCCGGGGTCCAGCGGGGCGAGGTATCCGTCGTTCTTGTGCCGATACCGCCCGCCGGCGTTGGCCTGCCAGACTTCGATCAGGGCAGCCGGAACGGGGCGACACTCCTCGTCGCGCAAATGGCCCAAGACTAGGATCTGCTCACCGATGGCACCGCCTGGGCCGAAGTTGCGCGTCAGGTCCGCGTCCAAGGCCCCGATCAGGTCGTGGCCGAAGGTTGGGCCGGCTTCTTCGGTCGCGGTTGACGGAAAGCCGATCGGTGCCTGTGCCGGGCTGCGCAACCGGGTGCTGCGATAGGCAGGCGACAGGGCGGGCGGATGGAGGCCCGCAGCGCGCGGCGCGAGGTTGCCGGTGAAAGGGCCGGTCACTCGCCCTCCATCTCGGCCAAGGTGGCCTTTATCAGTTTCAGCGCCCGGTTTGCGCGCGGCACACCGGCATAGATCGCGACGTGCTGCATCGCCTCGGCCATGTCGGTCGGACTCGCCCCGGTACGGGCCGTGGCGCGGACGTGCATCGGGATCTCGTCGAAGTTACCAGTCGCTGCCAGCAGCGCGAGTGTCAGCATAGAGCGTTCGCGCCGGGTGATCGCGTCCGATGCCCAGACCGTACCCCATGCCCCTTCGGTGATCAGCGTCTGGAACGGGTCATCAAGCGGTGTACGTGCCGCCTCGGCGGCATCCACATGCGCAGCGCCCAAGATCTTGCGGCGGACGGTCATGCCTGTCTGGTATCTGTCGGTCATGCACGTATGAAAGCCGCGGGGCGGGATGGGGGCAAGGAAAATCGCGGGACCCGCATTCGGGAGGTTTGTCATGGCGGCAGAGCAACTGCCTCCGGAACGCGAAAGGCGGCCCCTGAGGGCCGCCCTTGCAGTTTTGACCTGAGCGACGTTAGCCAATGCGGGGAGGGGCGGATGCCGCCCCCTGTCGGTCAGCAGGAGTAGTACATCTGGTACTCGATCGGGTGGGGTGTGTGCTCGTAGGCGTAAACCTCTTCCCACTTGATCGCGGCGTAACCCTCGATCTGGTCCTTGGTGAACACATCGCCGGCCAGCAGGAAGTCGTGATCCTTTTCCAGCTCGTCCAGCGCTTCCCGGAGGGAGCCGCAAACGGTCGGGATGGTCGCCAACTCCTCGGGGGGCAGGTCGTACAGGTCCTTGTCCGACGGCTCACCGGGGTGGATCTTGTTCTTGATCCCGTCCAAGCCCGCCATCATCAGCGCCGCAAAGCACAGATAGGGGTTGGCCGACGGATCGGGGAAGCGGGCCTCGACGCGCTTGGCCTTGGGCGACTCGGTCCACGGGATGCGGACGCAGCCCGAACGGTTACGGGCCGAGTAGGCGCGCAGAACAGGCGCTTCGAAGCCCGGGATCAGGCGCTTGTATGAATTGGTCGAGGGGTTCGTGAAGGCGTTCAGGGCCTTCGCGTGCTTCAGGATGCCGCCGATAAAGTACAGCGCTTCATTTGACAGGTCCGCATATTGGTCCCCGGCGAAGAGCGGCTTGCCGTCTTTCCAGATCGACATGTTCACGTGCATGCCGGTGCCGTTATCGCCCGCGATGGGCTTGGGCATGAAGGTGGCCGACTTGCCATAGGCATGGGCCACGTTGTGAATAACGTACTTGTACTTCTGCAACTCATCGGCCTGCTTGGTCAGCGTGCCGAAGATGAGACCCAGCTCGTGCTGGCACGACGCCACCTCGTGGTGGTGTTTGTCGACCTTCATGCCGATGCGCTTCATGGTCGAGAGCATCTCGGAGCGCAGATCCTGGGCGGCATCGGTCGGGTTCACGGGGAAGTAACCGCCCTTGACGCCGGGACGGTGGCCCATATTGCCCATTTCATATTCGGTGCCCGTGTTCCATGCGGCGTCGGCCGCGTCGACTTCGAAGCCGACCTTGTTCATGGAGTTCGAGAAACGGACGTCGTCGAACAGGAAGAATTCGGCTTCCGGTCCGCAGAAGAACTTATCGCCGATTCCCGACGAAATCAGATAGGCCTCGGCCTTTTCGGCGGTGCCGCGCGGGTCACGGTCGTAGGGCTCGTTCGTGTCGGGCTCGACGACCGAGCAATGCACACAGACGGTTTTTTCGGCATAGAACGGGTCGATGTAGGCGCTGTCGACGTCCAGCATCAGCTTCATGTCGGAGGCTTCGATCGACTTCCAGCCAGCGATCGACGAGCCGTCGAACATAAAGCCTTCCTCAATGAAGTCCTCGTCGACCAGGTCCGCGACAACGGTCACGTGCTGCAGCTTGCCACGTGGGTCGGTAAAGCGGATGTCGACATACTCGATGTCTTCGTCCTCGATGAGCTTGATCAGGGCATTTGCCATGAAGATCCCTTTCCCTTGGTAAAAACGTGTATTTGGTGGTTCAGATCGCGTCGTCGCCGGTCTCGCCGGTGCGGATGCGAATGGCTTGTTCGATCGAGGACACGAAGATCTTGCCGTCTCCGATCTTGTCGGTCCTTGCGGCGGAGATGATGGCCTCGACGGCAGGCTCGACCAAATCGTCGGCAAGTACGACCTCGATTTTCACTTTCGGCAGGAAGTCGACGACGTATTCCGCACCTCGGTAGAGCTCGGTGTGGCCCTTCTGGCGCCCAAAACCCTTGACCTCGGTCACCGAGAGTCCTTGGATCCCGATCTCCTGAAGCATCTCTTTGACCTCGTCCAATTTGAACGGCTTGATGATGGCTTCGATCTTTTTCATTCGAGTGGTCCTCCCGACGGTATCCGGGTGGGCTTCGCAGTCTGGACGGGGGCGGACAATTGCATAGGCTGTATCGGGTGCGACAACCCCGCCTGAATTCGGGGTCATGCCTAATTTATGACCCAAGAGATTAAAAAATAGTCGACAGGAAAACACATGAACAATCAGCTCCTCACTGCTGCCCAGATGCGAGTCTTGGAGCAAGCCTGCATCGCTTCGGGTCAGGCGACGGGGTTGGAACTGATGGAGCGCGCGGGTCAGGGCGCGGTGGATGCGATCCTGCAAGAATGGCCCGAGTTGGCGGCGGCACCGGGGCGCGCCTTGGTGCTCTGCGGGCCGGGCAACAACGGCGGTGACGGTTTCGTCTTGGCGCGGGTTCTGGTTGGCAAGGGTTGGGATGCGGAGGTGTTTCTATACGGGGACGCCGCGAAACTGCCGCCGGACGCGCGGATGAATTACGAGCGGTGGATGGAAACAGGGCCGGTTGTGCCGTTGCCTGAAGGTGGCCTGCCGATGCCCAACGGTGCCACGTTGGTCGTTGACGCCCTGTTTGGGACGGGCCTTGGCAGGCCACTCTCGGCCATTGGCAAGACGCTGCGGGATCTCTGCGATTGCGTGGATGGGGGCCGTGGTCTGCCCCTGTCGCAGAGGCTGCCGCATTTCCCGCCCGTCGCGGCAATTGACCTGCCTTCGGGCCTTTGTTCGGACAGTGGGCGCGTGATTGGGGCGGCGGACGGGACAACTGCGAACGGTGGGCGTGCGCTGAGTGCAGCGGCGGACCTGACGCTCTCCTTCCACGGCCTCAAGACGGGTCATCTTCTTGCTGACGGGCCGCGTCACTGCGGCAAGGTCCGGGTGGTTGATATCGGTCTGGGGGAGTCGCCCGCAACTGATCTTGTGCGGATTGCGCGGCCCGGACGCGCGTTGCTCGGCAAGCGCACCGGACACAAGTATGAGCACGGTCACGCGCTGATCCTCACAGGAGGAATGGGGCGGACCGGGGCCGCGCGTCTTTCTGCACGGGCAGCGCTGCGGGTTGGCTCAGGGCTGGTGACATGCGCGGCACCGGGCGGGGCGATGATGGAATGTGCCACGCAACTGACGGCCGTCATGTTGCGTCGGTGCGATGATGCGGCGGCGCTGACGGCAATATTGTGCGATGAGCGGGTGAACGCACTTTGCCTCGGGCCCGGAATGGGCGTGTCGGAGCGGACGGCGGAACTCCTCGACGTGGCGATGGCGACGAAACGGAAGATCGTGCTGGACGCGGATGCGCTAAGCGTTTTGGCGGCGCGCGACGACCCATTCGCGAAGTTGCATGAAAACTGCGTTCTCACCCCCCATGGCGGCGAATTCGGCAGGTTGTTCCCGGATATTGCGGGTCGCCTCGCGGCTCCCGCAAAGACCGGCCCGGCCTATTCCAAGGTGGAGGCGACCCGCGATGCCGCGCGACGCGCGGGCTGCACGGTGCTGTTCAAGGGGCCAGATACCGTCATCGCGGACGAGCGGGGTAGGGCGCTGATCAATGCCGCCTTTTATGACCGCGCGGTCCCGTGGCTCGCAACGGCGGGTTCGGGCGACGTTCTGGCAGGGCTTATTACAGGGCTGCTGGCGCGAGGCCTGGCACCTTTGGGCGCCGCAAGTTCAGCCGCTTGGCTGCATGTTGAAGCCGCACGTGCGTTTGGACCGGGCTTGATTGCTGAGGACCTGCCGGAGATACTACCCCGGGTGTTGGCTGCGTTGGAACGCTAGGCGATCATGGCGTCCTTCGCGCCCGATACCAACTCCAACCCGTCAACGTAGATTGCCGACGGCCGGTCGAGCACAATGCACCACACTGGGCCACCCGCGAAGGGAACGGGGCGTATGACGCTGCCGTCGATCAGGCGCTGCGCGGCGACGCGCGCCTCCTTCGCGCGAAAAATCGTCCGCGCCCGCCAATTGCGCAGCACGACCGGTTGGTCTGGCAGCAGCATCACGTCGCGATCAGGCTTGCCGATTCCCAAGGCATTCAGCGGGATCCGGATCATCATTGTGCCGGGTTCCACGTCAAGACGGATCAGGTCGCGGATGGCGGTCATGCCGTGGTCACGGGTGATGATGCGGTCGCCGGGGACCAACGTTTCAATCGGTGCTTCGCCTTGGGACATCAGCACGCGGCTACCGGCGGGAATGGCGTGTCGTAAGCTGCTGTCGGGCAGCACCGGTGCGCCAAGCGGCGAGGCTGAGGGGGGCATCAATGTCATAAGTCTGCTCGCGCGTTTGGACGCTAATTATCCCAAAACGATAGGTCAGCCGCCTGCAGGCGCGCATCAGGTTTCTGATCCGGAACTTGATTTTTGCAGTCAAAAGTGTTGCGAAATCGTTAATGAACGCAATTTTGACATAAAAAAAACCCAAACGCGTCCGCATTCAGGTTCTTCAAGCGATATCAAGCGTCCGGATCAGCAGAGCCGGTTTACACGTTTGGGAGTCAGTCTTCGTCGGTTATTTCGACAACGCCAGCTTCGGTGCGACCCGTGGGAGCCTCCAGGCCGTTGGCGTAGATAGTCAGCGGCTTGCCGAAGTCGAGGCGGAAGAAGTCCGTATCGCCAAGTGCGGCGATCTGCTTTCCGTCGGCAAGACGTCGGGCCGGGACCAGCGCAACGTCGCAATCAAAAAGCGTCTCGGCGCGCCAGTCTCGCAGCATGACATGCTGGTCGTAGGCGACGGTCGTATCCCGCTCGGGGCGACCAAGGCCCAGGCTGTCAGCGCGGATCATGCAGGCAGGCGAGGCCATGCTGTTGATCGCCTTTATAACGGCAATACCACGTTCGCGCGTAATGACACGGTCACCGACTTTGAGGTTTTCAACGGCGACTTCACCTTTGCCGGTCAAGACCACGGTTCCACGTGCGATGCCGCCCCTGACAGGACGCAGGTTCACGCAAGCTGCGGCATGCGCAGTCAACGTTTCGGCATTCTGGCGAAGCTGGACGGTCATGGCAGTGATCCTGACTATTGGTTTCCGGGCGATATCCCTTAGTGACGGCCAATTGGGGCACGATCTGGGCAGAAACCGGGACTCTTTTAGACCCTTTTCAGTCTCAGGGTGGGATGCTACGTCCTGCGGAGAGCGGGTGTGGCGGAACTGGTAGACGCACCAGATTTAGGTTCTGGCGCCGCAAGGCGTGGGGGTTCGAGTCCCTTCACCCGCACCAATGACTTAGCCGGGGTCGGCGAAAACTGGCCCCGGCGGTTTGTCACTTAGTTAGCACTTTCATCGTTTGGGCGTGGTTTGTTCCTTGTCACTTTCGGCGCTCCTGCGCTGCGCGGCCCTGTCGCTTCTGGGATGCCCCTGAGCGATATTCTGCACCATGGCTAAGGTCTTGTGGCAGACGATCCAGAGCTCGCCAAAGTTGTGCGCGACGGATGGCAAGATCGGAATCGCGGGCTGCAAGGCTCAGTACCTGTTCTCCGGACAGGACATGAATGCGCAGCCCCGATGCCAGCCAGATGACGGCCAAAAAGAACGGTGCAAAGGCCTTGGTCGCAGTGATCGAGACGGTTCCGCTCAGCGGTTGATCACGTCCAGTCGCGCCGGGTGATCCGCGCGGTTTCCTGCTCCATCCGCCCTGCGGCCAGCACGATCTCTGCACCGAATTCCGTTGGTGAATACAGCCCCTGGTTGCGGTGAAAGACCGGGCCGTCCAGCGATTGCCCGATCTTGTCGGGTTGCCGGAAACCGGTGGAGGGCGGATTTGCCGGCGTGTGGGTGGCGATGTCGGCTGCGGTCGAACGGTTCCTGCCCGGGAGCAACGTTTCCGGGATCACGCCCGTCTCGGACACGGACCAGATGTGCATTTGTCCGCGACTTTGTGAAGGCACCGACGACACGATGTTGGTGCCGCTGTGGGTACTGTCGTTGTGTGGGGGGCAAGCTTCACCGGGCTGGAAATTGTCACCAAGTTTCGGAAGCGGTTGGGCGATGGCATCTGACTTGGACTGAGTGATCGTGGAACGGTACCCGGTGCGTCACTAGGGACACCCTTGCCAAGCACATCGCTGCCGCGTTGGCGGAGGCCGTCGGGACCTTCATGCCCTGTGTCGCGCCGACGCGTTTAAAGACAGATGCGATCGCGCTGAGCGACGGTCAGCATCTCGCCGCCCGAACAGTGATTTTCAAGACGGGGCCGAGAGCCTCTTCTTTCACAGCGTCCTTGATGCGGCGGGCCGTCTGCACGTCGATGCGTTTCTGCGTGGCGAAAGGCACCCGTTGATCTATGCCTCGGGTGATCTGGCGCGTGGCCTCACCGAGCCCGATCATCCCATACGCATACCTTTCCAGCACGCGATCCTGATGGGTGTCGCCGCAAGTCGGAACGCGGTGCACGATCTTCTCGGATTGTCGCCCGTGGCCTACGCGCAGCCGTTCTACGCGACACGCGTCGATCTTGGGTCCTACGGGGCTGTCTTCACCAACGTTTGGAACCGCCAGATCGGCAAGACCCGCGCCGAGGGGACGGCGATGAAGGCGTTAATCAATATGCAATGCATCTATCCACCCAGCCCGAGCCAGGGGCGCGCGCAAATATGCAGTACGATCCTCGGTGGCCGTTAAGGCCGTAGCCCACGTCTTTGTCGGGGGACAAAAGAAAGCGCGGCGGTGCTGACGGACCCTGGTTTGCCCGACGGGCCGCGCACAATGGTCGCCTTCGCGTGGAGCGCCGCCAGTGTCTTCCCTGTCTTCGTCGCACTGGCGTTTCTTTGGTCAGCGGTCTTTGGCACGGGGATCGTACGTATCGCCTTCACCACCGCACATTGCGCGGTAATTGCAGTACTACGCACGGCGATGGCTTTGCGCGCGAGGATTTCGCCGTTGACCTTTCCGCCCGCACCCCTGTTCACGTAGATGGCGGCCAGCGGTGCGGCGGGATTGTGGCTATGACGCGGAGCATGTCGGCATATCTGGTGGCATGCTTGGTCATTAAGTCTTCACCCCAAATGGCCATATGAGAATGTTGAGCGAAAGCGTTTAACCTTGATCATCGGCGTTTAGTCGGCACCGCCGCCGGGCGTGCATCCGACGAACGGCACAGGGCGTCACGTCGCCAACTTCTCAGATGCCTCCACATTGATGTTGTGGTTCAGGCGGAACAGGTTCTTCGGGTCATACTCGGCCTTGATCCTGCGCAGCTTCTCAATGTTGGGGCCATAGGCTTCCTGCATCCGGCCGTCGTCGTCGGACGGCATGAAGTTGACATAGACACTGCCCGCCGCATCGGGTGCCGTGCGGTCGAAAAGGGCCCGGGCCCAGGCGATGCAGGTCTGATCCTTTGCCGGTTCCGACCACCGCGTATGGACGTTCATGACGAAATGCCGCTTGCGCTGCGGGAACGGAGTCGCCGCGGGGTCAACCCTTGCCATCGCGCCGCCCAGGTGGGCGATGAATATCTCGGATTGTGGGTCGGGAAGGTCAACAACCGCGGCAAGAGTGCTGTCGATGACCCCATCCGTGAGTTTCAGAAAATCATTGCTTTTCCAGTAATTGCGCGCACCGGGCGTCAAAAGGGGATCGAATGCTTGTTGCCACCCCGCATAGGGGTGCGGGCCGATCACGTCGGCGAGCGGATTGCCGAGATCACGCAACTCCTCCAGCGCCTTCTCGCCGTCTTTCATGTCGCCAGCATAGCAAGCAGCAAAGATCAGGACCTCCTTGCCGTGCCAGTCTTCGGGAATGAACGGCAGCGGGGGGGCCTGTCGCATGACCGCCCATATTGTAAGCTCGTCAGGGGCGCGCGCGCAGATGTCACGATAGCTTTGCAACAGACCACGTGCGTCGGCCAGCGGATGCACGATAAGGCCGGACAAGACTTCGGGTCCGATCGGATGCAGCGCAAATTCAAAAGATGAGACGACACCAAAATTGCCGCCGCCCCCGCGGATGGCCCAGAACAGGTCGGCGTGCTGCGTGGCGCTTGCAACGCGCACCTCGCCATCGGCGCAGATAACCTCGGCCGACAACAGGTTGTCGATGGTCAGACCGTGCTTGCCGGTGATCCAGCCAAAACCGCCACCAAGCGTCAGGCCGGCGACGCCGGTCGTTGAATTGATGCCCAGCGGCACGGCAAGACCATAACGCTGGGTTTCCTGATCCACGTCGGACAGCAGGCAGCCCGGTTCAACCTTTGCGGTCGCCTTATCGGCATCCACATGGACACCCCGCATCTCAGACAGGTTCAGCAGAAGAGCACCGTCAGCCACGGCATGTCCCGCGATCTGGTGCCCACCACTTTTTACGGCCAGCAACAGGCCGTTCTCACGCGCAAAGTTCACCGCAAGCCGGATGTCGTTCGTGTCCTGCGCGGATATGATCAGGCCGGGGCGTCGATCGATCATGCCGTTCCAAAGCGACCGGGCATCGTCATAACCTGCGTCGGCTTTGTTGATCAACTTGCCGCGAAGTGACGACTGGAGGCTCGTCAGTTTGCCATTCGGGATGTCGATGGCTGTTCCGTTAAATGTCTTCATGGTCAGGGTCATGACGCGCGCTCCGATAAGGGTTTCCTTACGTTCAAGGCTGCGCCCTTGCTCGCATTCTGGCTAGTCATGAAACTGTACCGGCTCTTTTGCTGCCGGTTCGGGGCCGTTCGTGCTAGGCTGTGGCCATCTGATGGTTAGATTGTTGCGAAGGGTTGGGGCAATGACACGAGGGAGTTACGGACAATTCTGTCCGGTCGCGATGGCGGCAGAAATGCTATGCACGCGCTGGACCATGGTTCTGGTGCGCGAAATGGTGGCCGGCTCTACCCGGTTTAACGACCTGCGCCGAGGCGTGCCGCGCATGTCGCCAAGCCTATTGTCACAGCGTTTGAAGGAGCTCGAGGCCGCCGGGGTCATAACCCGTACGCCCGCACCCGAGGATCCGGGCGTGCATGACTATCGCCTGACAGAAGCGGGACGAGATCTGAAATCCGTGGTCGAGGCATTCGGGCTTTGGGGGCAAAAGTGGATCGAAACCCAAGCGACGTTGAAGAACCTCGATCCATCGCTTCTTATGTGGGACATGCGCCGTAATCTTGACCCGTCGCCCATGCCCGCACGCCGGACCGTGGTCAACTTCAGGTATCCCGAACTGACCGAAGGCCGCCGCGATTGGTGGCTGGTCGTGGACCCCGCGGTCGGGGTCGATCTGTGTTCGACCGATCCGGGTTACGATGTCGACCTTTTCGTGACGACCGACCTGCGCACGATGACTGCCATCTGGATGGGGCTTACCAGCGTTTCGGACGCGCGCGACCGGATCGAGCTTGATGGCGATCCCAACATCGCCCGCGCGATGCAAAGCTGGCTGGGGCTCAGTCCGTTCGCGGCGCAGGCGAAACTGGTGCACTGACTTCAAACCCCGAACGCGGTTTGCAGTCCAGTTTCTGTACTATCGTGCAGCGGTTTGTCGCGGCACCCTCAAGTAAGCCTCGCCATACCAAGACGGACAGGCGAGCAACTGCTTGAAGGAGATTCGATATGCTTTCGCACATGATGTCACTTCGCCACGCCCATACCTCCCGGTCGGCCAACCGCGTGCCGAGGATGCTTTACGGCATTCCTGCTGCGGCGGGGATAGCCGTCGCCTGCGCCGGTCTGGTCACATCCGCATTCGCCCAATCTGCGCCAGATGCCGAGGCACTCATCGCCGACGCCCTGCGCGCCGCTCCTGCGGGTATTCTTGAAACCGCGACCGTGTCTGATTTGGAAGGGAATATCCTGCGGGAAGGAACGAGCGACTATACGTGCTTTCCTGCGCCGTCAGGAATCGCCGGACCGATGTGCATGGATGCCGAGTGGCGACGCTGGATGGCTGCGTGGATGGGCGGCACGCCCTTCACTGCTGAACGTGTGGCCGTTGCCTACATGCTTGCAGGTGACGAACCTGATGGCGGAGCCAGCAACATCGATCCCGCAGCCAGCGAACCGACTGCCGAGAACGAATGGGTCGTCGAGGGGCCGCACATCATGATCATCACGCCTGATCCCAGTGCATTCGAAGGGTTACCAACAGTGATACAGACCGATGGCCCCTACGTGATGTGGACCGGCACGCCCTACGTGCACCTCATGGTGCCTGTCGAAGCGCGTCCGGAACAGCGTGCGGTCTTGACGCAATGACGTGAAACCGGAACCGGGAGCATCCCTCGGCTCCCGGTCCATGGGCCCGGTCGGGGCTCTGGGCAGCCGAAGGGCCACCCAGATAATGACCCGCCGCCCGGCAGGCCCATGCACTCCGATGCCTGAACCCTTGTTGGGTTCAGGATTGCCGCGAGGATCGGCTCCCTCCTTCCAATATCGGGGCTGCAACGGTCCAACCCCGGACGCTTTCACCTGGTCAGCCAAACGCTTTCTTGGTCGCAATTCTCATTGCCCAGATGGGGGGCTGCTGGTGCCCCGGCGCAACCCCGCGATCAGGCTGTAGACCGGCATTTCCCCAACCTCAACGGATCCAGGCCGGTCGTCATGCTTATTCTGCTCAGCAGGCCAGTTGGAATGCCGACCTTGGCAGCGGCTGCGATACCTCGGAGTTCGCAAGATCCATTGCTCCGGCAGTCTGAGGATCGCGAACCCAAGAGCTAAGGGCACGGGCAACGTTGAGATCGGCACGAGGAAGGGATTCCGAGCACTCGCCCAAGATCCGGGCGGACATTTCCCCGATCTGATCAATGGGGATCCGAAAGCGAAGATTGCGGGGCGGGTCTATCGGCTTGACCTTGGCATCCTCACGGGCACCGATGGCGAGGCTGAATTCGGAGGGTGGGCGATGCGGGACGAGATGATTGCAATATTCAAGGCAGGCGTGGCGCGGGCTGATCCGGGCGCGGCGGTTACGGCGGCACTCGGCGGTCCCGGGCAGCCCGACCTGATCCTCTCGATCGGGAAGGCTGCGGTTTCAATGGCTCGCGCGGCGCTCGCCCGTTTCCCCGGCACGGACTGCCTGATTGTAACCAACCCCGAGAACGCTGTCGACTTGTCTGGCGCGCGTGTGATGCTGGGCGGTCATCCCGTGCCCGATGCCGGCAGCGCGGCAGCCGGGGATGCGGTGCTCAGGGCCGCGGGTGCCCTGACGGCGGGGCAGCATTGCCTGGCGCTCATCTCCGGGGGGGGATCCGCACTGGCCGTGGCCCCTGTCGCGGAGGTGACATTGGAGGACAAGGCCGAAGTCTCGCGCCTGCTGCTGAGCGCGGGGCTGGATATCAAGGCGATGAATCTCGTGCGCCAAAACCTGAGCCGACTTAAGGGCGGGGGCCTCGCGCGCGCTTGCGCGCCCGCAACAATGGAGGCGCTGATCCTGTCTGACGTGGTGGGCGACGATCTGGGCGCGATCGCGTCTGGACCCACAGTGCCGCCGCTGGGTGGTCCGGCGGAGGCGCGCGACCTTTTACACGATACGGGGCTATGGGACCGTGTTCCCGAAAGCTGCCGCGCTGCACTGAAAACTGCCAAACCCGGACCGGTGCCGCCGGTGCCGACCCGGCTTGTCGGCTCCAACCGGTTGTCCGCCGAAGCGATGCTGGCGGCAGCCCCCGGTGCGACGCTCGACCCCGTGCCGCTGGAAGGGGACGTCGCCGAGGCCGCATCCCGCATCGCCCGTCGTGCGCGGAGTGGGGCGGGCACCACCCTTTGGGGCGGCGAGACGACCGTGGTCCTGCGTGGGCAAGGGCGCGGGGGGCGCAATCAGGAACTGGCCCTGCGCGTGGCGCTTGCGCTGCAAGATATCGACCGGCCCTGGGCGTTCCTTTCGGGGGGCACTGACGGGCGTGATGGGCCGACCGACGCGGCGGGCGCGATCGTTGACCACGGCACGCTTGGGCGTATCGCTGCGGCGGGGTTGGATGTATCGGCAATGCTGGCCGAGAACGACAGCTATCCCGCGCTTGCGGCGGCGGGTGACCTGCTGATTACGGGGGGCACGGGGACCAACGTGGCCGACCTGCAGATTCTGCGTGTTGGGTGATCCCTTGGGGGATGACACCCGCGCTCCCGGTGCTATCTCAACAACATGATCAAACGCACCCTTCTTATCGTTGCCGCCGGCGCTGTCGTGGCCGGGCTTGGATATATCCGCTTCGCCCCGATGGACCCGGGGGTCTGGCACGTGGATGCCGCCACTGCGGCGCGCACCGGCAAGCCCAACGACTACCTCGTGGCCGAGGGGGGTGACCGCCCCGCGATCACCGTGCCCGAGACGGTCGAGGCTGTTCTGGACCGGCTTGATGCCGTCGCCACGGCAGAGCGTGGCGTCACTCGTCTTGCCGGATCTGCGGCCGAGGGACGGGTGACCTATGTCCAGCGATCCAAACTCATGGGCTATCCTGACGCGATTTCGGTGTCGGCCACGCAGGCGGGCGAGGGGACGACCCTGTCGATCTACAGCCGCTCGCGCTTTGGCCAGTCCGACCTGGGTGTGAACGAGGCGCGGGTCGAACGCTGGCTGGAAAGGCTGAACCTGAACTGAGCGGCTTGCCGTTGGTTCGTGTTCCGATGCCACGGCGTGCTGGCGCACTTACGTCGCATTGCCTTCATTAGCCCACCGCGCAGACGCGGCTGAGGCTTCAGCGGGTTCACTTCAATCCAAGCCGGAGGACCGCCATGCAGGTGGCGCGTCCCTGGCTGTTTTGGAGCTGTCCGACCTCAGTAGGGCAGCGGATGCGCCTTGTTCAGGTCGTCAATGGCGCTGAGCAATTCGTCCGACAGTACCATGTCCTGTGCCTTCAGCCCGTGCTCCAACTGCGCGGTCGTCGTCGCGCCCAGGAGGGCGGAGCAAGCGAAGGGCCGCGACTGCAACCACGCCAGCGCCATGTGCACCGGGTCGATCCCATGCGCCGCCGCCAGCTTGAGATAGGCATCCACCGTGCCCTCCACCCGGTCGGACCAACGCCCGCCAAGCCCTTCGTTAAGGGACCGGCGCGAGCCTTCGGGGATGTTTCCGCCTTGGTACTTCCCCGTGATCAGGCCGGTCGCCAAAGGGGAGAAGGCCAGCATGGTGATGTTCTCGTAGGTCATCATTTCAGACAGGTCGGTGTCGGCCATGCGGAACAGCACGGAGTATTCGTTCTGGATGGCTGCGGGCCGGGCGGGGCCGTCGCCGCCATCCTCGTCACTGGCCAGCATCATCCACTGGTCCATGCCCCAGGTGCTCTCGTTCGACAGGCCGAATGCCCCGATCGTGCCGCGCGCGACCTCCTGCTCCAGCGCGCCCATGCAATCGGCCATGTTCTGGAGGATCGCGTCACGCTCACCTTCGGGGCGGTAGGTCCAGTACTTGCGGAACTGGAAGCTCCCGCGGTTGGGCCAATGAAACTGGTAAAGGTCGATCGTCTCGGACTTCAGCCGCTTCAATGAGCCTTCGATCGCCTGCGGAATGCTTTCGCCCGTGATGGGTGCGCCGTCACGGGCATGCGCCCCTTCGCCCGAATGCTTGGTTGCAATGCGCAATCGGCCCGCGTTTCCCTTGGCGACCCAGTTTCCCACGATCTCCTCGGTCAGCCCGACCGTCTCCGCCTTGATCGGATTGACCGGATACATCTCGGCCGTATCCAGCCAGGTCACACCGGCGTCCGCGGCCATATCCATCTGCGTATGCGCATCGGCCTCGGCGGTCTGCGTGCCGAAGGTCATGGTGCCCAGCATGATTTCCGAGATCGTATCGTTGCGGCCGAGGGGAACTGTGCGCATCTTCTATATCCTTCAGAACGATTTGCCCGTAGATGCGCGGCCCTTGCCAAAAGGTCCAGCCCATGCACGCCCTTGGCTGCTCGGGGAAGGGCTCGGTTTTTCCGTTGATAAATTCCCTCGCTGGAGGCCCTGACCTCTAAAGATCGAGATCAAGCCAGACCGGTACGTGGTCGCTGGGTTTTTCGCGCCCGCGCATCTCGGTCTGGATGGTGCAGTCCCGCATCCGGTCGGCCACGGCGGGCGACAACAGGAAGTGGTCGATGCGGATGCCGTCGTTCCGATTCCAGGCCCCGGCCTGGTAATCCCAGAACGAGTAATGCCCGGCACCCTGCGTCCGGGCGCGGAATGCCTCGGTCAGGCCGAGGTTTACGATCCGCCGGAACGCCGCGCGCGTCTGCGGCAGGGCCAGCGCGTCATTTGCCCAGGCCTCTGGGCGCGTTGCATCGCGGTCGTCTGGAATGACGTTGAAATCACCGGTCATAAGGAACGGCGTTTCTTCGGCCAGCAGCGCCTTAGCCCGTGCCTCAAGTCGTGCCATCCACGCGAGCTTGTAATCGTACTTCGGCCCCGGAGCCGGGTTCCCGTTGGGCAGGTATAGCCCGCAGATACGCACTGCACCTGTTTCACCGATGACCGTGCCCTCGATATACCGGGCCTGCTCGTCCTCGTCGTCATCGGGCAGGCCGCGCGTCACGTCCTCCAAAGGGGTCTTCGACAGGAGGGCCACGCCGTTGAACCCCTTCTGCCCGTGGGTGTGCAGATCATACCCGGTGTCTTCGACCAATTCGCGGGGGAAAGCCTCGTCGATGGACTTGATCTCCTGCAGGACGGCGACATCGGGCGCGTCCTCCCGCAGCCAGGTGGCGACGGTCTCGTAACGGGCCTTGATGCCGTTGACGTTATATGTGGCGATTTTCATGGCATCGGCTTAGGGCAGGGCCGGTCAGTTGTCACGGCCTGTCAAAGACTTTCGGTCGACTCGAATCCTTTGCCGTGGGTCGTGTTCTGAACCAGATCGTAATGCTTGATAGACCGGGACTGGACCAGTTCGGCTTCGGCCGGATCGATGTGCGGGTTCTGATAATCCTCGCCCGCAAACCGCTTCAGTGCGTCAATATCCTTCCAGACCATGACGAAGCTGAATTCGCGCGGGCTTTCGGGTCGCGCAGCACCCGGCAGGACCGAGATGATGCCGTCGGTACCCCGCATCAGCGGGATCGCCGTCCGGTGGAAGAAATCGCTGAACGCGCTTTCCTTTCCCGGCCTGACCAAGACTTGGAAAATGCGGATGATCATGCGGCTTTCCTTTCACGTGTGCGAGCGACCGGCAGCCCCCGGGAGAGGCTAGCTTTCGTGGAACATCGCCTTCACCCGGTCGATATCTAACATACCTTCGTGCAGGTTTTCGGGATCCCACTCGCTGCGCTCGGCTTCAAAGAAGTCACCGCCGTAAACATGCAGTGCGCCGGTAAGTTTCGGGATCGGATTGGTGACCGAGTGGATCACGTCCGGCCCGAGCGTGGACCAATCGCCGGTGCCGAGGTTGCGCGCTCCGGCGGCCTCTACGCGCCCGTCCGGATCGTCTTTGATCCTGCGCCAGAAGATGTTGTCCTCACGTCCGCCATAAATCCCGATCACCGCCCACATGTGATGATCGTGGGGCTGAACTGTCATCGATGGTTTCCAGACCAGATTCAGTATCGTCAGGTCGGACGATTTGAAAATGGGGGTGAGGCCAGGTTTTTCGGGAACGCCCAAGGCGTGGGTCACGGCGGCGGGGTTGGACATCGCCCGCGCCATCACCTCGCCGATACCGCCCGCTCCTTCTCCTTTTGAGATTGCGTTCCGACAGTCCGCCACGAAGTGTTCCAAGTCCCACATTTCAATTGTCCCCATCTGAGCGCCGCGAAATATTATACCATAGCGAGCGTTCTCCGCCAAAACGGGCCTTGATCCCATTTCATACAATGTCGCTGTCCGGGGCTGATTGTCGGGTCGTGGATGCACCGACGCAGTCTTTTGGGTTTTTGTTGTCACGGGGATCGCAGCGCTGCTCTGTGACGCTGCGGGGTTCCGGGGAACCACGGCCTTGGGCGCTAAGGTTTGGACGAATACAGATTGCGGCAAATGGAGGATCGCGACAAAAACCCACCGTACCGCCCGGGCGGCCCCCCAGTGGTGTTCAGCCGAAGCAGGGGGCGCAGGTGTCGCGTAGGGCTGGAGCGACCTACATCGGAATGCGGAGGCCGACCGAGAAGACGTGCTGCCGGGCGTCAAAGCGGAACGGTGTGCGCGGCTGCGACGCAGGACCGCCGGGCAAGGGGACAGCTGACCCCGAAACACTCCCGAGGTCGAAATACCGATAGGCGGTCTCCACGAAAACCGGTCTTTTGTCGCCGCCGCGCGCGATCTCGAAGGCGACGCCAGCCCCTAGGGACCATGCAAAATCAGTTGACGTGTCCCCGTTGAAGGTGCGAACAGGCGTGCCGGCTGCCGCATTGGTCCTGGTCCAATCGCTCATCGTGTTGCGGGCGATGCCAATCCCGGCGGAAAGGAACGGTTGAACGGCCACGTCCTGCCCTCGATGCTCCAGTGGCGAATAGTAGCCGGTCAGCATGAGGCCCGTCGATCGCACGCTGGTCTGGATGTCGGCATGGGGACCGGCGGTGACCGGGACGGTCCGTGACCAGGGTGCCGTCACATTTGCTTTGGCGAAGCCAATGACGGACAGATCGCCGCGAAATCCGTTCTGCCAGTCGAGACCATAGGAGGCGGCGAAGAAACCGTCCGTCTCATCGGAGAGGTCGAAGTAGATGTCCGGGTCTGCCGCACCCGGCGGCTGCCAGTATCCTTCGTCGCTGGCGCGGGTCGCGCTGCCTAGCTCGAACTTGACATAGGGCTGGAATGCCGCCCCGGGGGCGTTCTGCGCCATGAGAGGCGATGCCGCCCCGATTGCTGTGACCACGGCAAGACCGGCGGTCAGGAAACAGAGCGCTTTCGTCTTTTGCATGGGAGATCCTTGATCTTTCTACGGAGTCACGCTGGGCGGGGCGATAAGGCTCGGCCCAGCGTGGTTTTCGATGTGTCGGTCAGCCGTGACCGGCCAGAACGGCGATACGTACGGCCTCTGCCGCGACGGCCAGAGATTCAGCCGATGCGTCGGTCAGCGGGTGACCAAGGATCGTGGTGACCGCGATGACCGTATCGGTGGTGATTGGCACCGTCTTGTCCGACGCGACGCCCAAGAACACCGCCAGCAGCGTGCCGTCGCTGTTGGTCACACCGGGCAATGACGTCTGTCCGTCCTCCAGGATGTCCTCCATCAGTGCCAGGTTCTGCAGCGGCGAGTCGTAGATCGTGATGTTGTCCCAGTTGAGCGACAACTCATTGATCATGGTGCCCAGGTCGAGGTTGTAGAAATCCACCATCTCGGGGGTGAGGTTTGCGAGCGCCTCGGCCAGCGACCGGTCGAGTACCTGGTCTGGCGAGCGTGCCACGCTCAGGCGGCCGAGTTCGACTTCCGGAATACCCTCTTGGGCCCAGCTAGGTTTGCCACCGCCATCGCCGGTATCCGCGGGGCCGCCGGATTGCGGGCCGACGCCGTCGGAATCACCGCTGGGACCGCCCTGACCGGCACCCGAGCCACCTTGGTTCCCTTGGCCGGACTGCGCGCCCTGGCCACCCTGACCCTGGCCGCCCTGACCTTGACCTCCGGCTCCTTCCTCGTGATCGCCCTCTTCGTGATCGTCGTCTTGTGCCCATGCGGTGCCGACTAGCAGTGTATTGTCGATTGCGGCGATCCCCCCTGCGAGAACGGTACAGACGGCCAGTCCGGATGTCATCTGGCGGACCAACGGTGCGCTGAGATTCTTAAACATATTAATGAAATCCTGCTTCTGGAAACTGAGTTCTCGAAGTTTTGATCTCACTTTGAACGTATTCGCTTTGACGAAAGTCAATCGAGCCGGGACGAAATCAATTCGATGAGGGCAACGCCGAATTCCGGCGTCCAAGGGCGACTGTTTCTCTTTGGCTCAGTCGCCTAGAAGCTTGTCTGCGCGCTTTTTTACCAACACCGTGCGCAAGTCATGCATCGCCAGCAGAAGCTTGTCCGTCACGGCGTCCAGTTGCTTATCCGTCGCGCGCGACTGCACCCAGTGGGCAGTCAGGTTCATATGGTCCACCGCGCGTAGGATGTCGTCGACGTCGCGCGCCTCCAGCTCTGCGCTGCGCGCCTCCATCCAGTCCGCAATCGCGACTTCGTCCTCGGGGGTCAGCACCGTGTCGCCCTGCGGCTTCACCTGTCCGTTGTTGATATTGATCGTCGCGATCTGATCGAGGTCCAGCCGCCGCTGTCGGTTCTCCGCATTCACGCGGAACACCAGCGCACCGTTCTCCTTAACGCGGAAGTAGTAGGGGGGCAGGCCGCCGTTGGTCACCCCAACCCCTCGCAAAAGCGTTTGATCCGCGCACACGCTTCGGTCAACGCCTCGTTGGACGTTGCATAGGACACTCGGAAATGGGGCGACAGCCCGAAAGCTGCACCAAAGACCACGGCAACGCCCTCTTCCTCCAGCAACGCGGACGCGAAGGCCTCGTCGTCCACGATCTCCACCCCGCCTGCCGAAGTCTTGCCGATGCAGTCGGCGATTGACGGGTAGACATAGAAAGCGCCCTCGGGGACGGCGCAATTGATGCCGGGGCAGGCATTCAGGCCTGCAACAACCAGATCGCGGCGCCCTTTGAACAGCGACTGGTTGGGGCGGATGAACTCCTGCGTTCCCTCCAGCGCCTCGACCGCCGCCCATTGAGAGATGGAGCAGGGGTTCGACGTTGACTGCGACTGCACCTTGGCCATCGCCTTGATCAACGCGACGGGGCCCGCGGCATAGCCGATGCGCCAACCGGTCATGGAGTAGGCCTTGCTGACCCCGTTCATCGTCAGCGTCCGGTCGTACAGCTCCGGCTCGACCTGCGCAGGGGTGGCGAACACGAAATTGTCGAACACCAGATGCTCATACATGTCATCGGTCAGGATCCAGACGTGCGGATGACGCATCAGGACATCGGTCAGACCCTTCAATTCCTCGGCTGAATAGGCAGCCCCCGTCGGATTCGAGGGCGAATTGAAGATGAGCCACTTCGTCTTGGGCGTGATCGCGGCCTCAAGCGAGTCGGGCGTCAGCTTGAAGTTCGTCTCGATGGTCGCTTCGGCGATCACCGGCTCCCCTCCGGCCAACAGGATCATGTCCGGATAGCTAACCCAATAGGGCGCGGGAATGACCACTTCGTCGCCCGGGTTAAGCGTCGCCATGAAAGCGTTGTACAAGACCTGCTTGCCGCCCGATCCGACGGTGACCTGCGCAGGGGTGTATTCCAGCCCGTTGTCGCGCTTGAACTTGGCGCAGATGGCCTTCTTCAACTCGGGGATGCCATCGACCGCCGTGTATTTCGTCTTGCCGTCGGTGATCGCGCGAATCCCGGCGTCCTTGATGTTCTCGGGCGTGTCGAAATCCGGCTCCCCAGCCCCGAGGCCGATAATGTCACGCCCGGCGGCCTTCAACTCCTGTGCCTTGGTCGTGACTGCGATGGTCGGAGAGGGCTTTACTCGGGCAAGAGTGTCGGACAGGAACGCCATTAGGTCGGTCTCCGGGTTTGAATTGGCTCTGCAACTTCCTAGGTTGCCAGTGACCCACGATCAAGGAGCGCTTGCAATGCCCACAGATGCGGAATGGTTCGACCCAGCGACCACCACCTTCGGCGACCGCTTGACAGGGGCGCGCGAAATCGCTGGCCTGGACGTCGAGGAACTGGCCCGGCGGTTGGGTGTGAAGCCCAAGACGATCCGCGCCTGGGAGGAGGACCGCGCTGAACCGCGGGCCAACCGGGTGTCGATGCTGGCCGGGCTGACAAATGTGTCCCTGGTCTGGCTGATGACCGGTGCGGGCGAAGGGCCCGCGCTGTCGTCCGCCGAGTCCGCCGATCGCACTCTTTTGGCCGAAGTGGAGCGCTTGCGCCGGGATGCCGCGCGGATCGCTGACCGATTGAAGCGGCTGGAAGGACGATTGCGCATCGAATTGGAGGGAGTGAAATGAACGGTCTCTCCGAGGTGGATGCCCGTCGAAAGCGCCTCAAGATCAGGGCCTGGCGACGCGGGATCAAGGAAATGGACCTGATCCTTGGCGGCTATGCCGATGAAAAGCTGTCCGAAATGAGCGATGGAGAGCTGTCGCTTTTCGAGGCGATGCTGGGAGAAAACGACCACGATCTCTATTCTTGGGTGACCGGCCAGCAGGAGGCCCCGCCGCGCTTCGGGCCGCTGATCCAGATACTTGGAGAAAGGGCCGCAGGCATTCGCGGCTAAAGCATTTTTATTTTTAGGCATTTTAACGAAATGTAAATATTTTCAGGGCCACAACCCAGGCGACACTGACTGCCACGGGATGTCTGACAGCATGAGCCGCCTTGAAAATTTCAAACCTCGCCAACAACCGGATTTCATGTCCGGCTACCTTGATGCGCTCACGCTTGTCGAGCGATTGCACCGCTTGCTGCTCGACGTCATCAAGGATGAATTCGAACGCGTCGGCATCCTCGAGATCAACGCGGTGCAGGGCCTGCTGCTGTTCAATGTCTCCGATAACGAGGTCACCGCCGGAGAGTTGAAATCCCGCGGATATTACCAAGGGTCAAACGTCAGTTATAATCTCAAGAAACTGGTCGAGATGGGCTACATGCACCACCAGCGGTGCGAGATTGACCGCCGCGCGGTCCGCGTGCGCCTGACCGTCAAGGGACGGGAGGTGCGTGACGCGGTCGAGGCGCTCTTCTTGCGCCATGCGGACGGCATTCGTCATACCGGCGTGCTGTCGGATGCTGGCCTGGTCGAGATCGTGGGCACGCTGCGTCGGGTCGAACGCTACTGGACCGACCAGATCCGCTACATCTACTGATCATTACATTGTTCGATGCGCGACCCGGCGCTTGGCCATGTCCGCGCCGGAATCGGCTTGCACCCCATTCGTCCGGCACATAGAGACGTGCTCGATTTCCCCCCCGCCATTCGTGGCGGGGCGTTTGCATATGCCGGGCGGTTACAGGCCCGGTCGGACACAAAGGATGAACCCATGCAGGTGACCGAGACCCTGAACGAAGGCCTCAAGCGCGGCTATACCATCACGGTCCCCGCCGCCGACCTTGACGCAAAGGTCAACGAAAAGCTTGTAGAGGCGCAGCCCGAAGTCGAGATGAAGGGCTTCCGGAAGGGCAAGGTACCCATGGCCTTACTCAAGAAGCAGTTTGGTCAGCGCCTGCTGGGCGAGTCGATGCAGGAAAGTGTGGATGGCGCCCTGAACGCGCATTTCGAGGAAACAGGTGATCGCCCGGCGATGCAGCCCGCCATCGAAATGCAGAACCAGGAAGGTTGGAAGGAAGGCGACGATGTCGTCGTTGCAGTCACTTATGAAGCCCTGCCCAGCGTCCCCGAGGTAGACTTCTCGGGCGTGACTATCGAAAAGATGACTGTCGAGCCTGCCGAGGCTGACATCCAAGAGGCGCTGCAAGGCCTGGCCAAGAACGCTCAGGTCTTCGAGACCAAAAAGGGCAAGGCCGCGAACGGTGATCAGGTCGTATTTGATTTCCTCGGCAAGGTCGACGGCGAGCCCTTCGACGGCGGTGCGGCCGAAGACTATCCGCTGGTTCTCGGCTCCAACTCCTTCATCCCCGGCTTTGAAGACCAACTGATCGGTGTGAAGGCCAAGGAGGAGAAGGACGTCGAAGTTTCCTTCCCCGATGATTACCAGGCCGAGCATCTGGCCGGCAAAGCCGCCGTGTTCGAGTGCAAGATCAAGGAAGTTAAGAAGCCCGGCGAAGCCAAGATCGATGACGAAATGGCCAAGCAGTTCGGGGCCGAGGATCTGAACGCCCTGACCGGTCAAATCAAGGAGCGCCTCGTTTCCGAATACGACGGGGCCGCCCGGCAGTTGGTCAAGCGTCAGTTGCTGGATCAGCTTGACGGTCTGGTGACGTTCGATCTGCCGCCCAGCCTGGTCGAGGCCGAGGCTCAGCAGATTGCGCACCAGTTGTGGCACGAGGAAAACCCCGAAGTTCAGGGCCACGACCACGAAAAGGTCGAGCCGACAGAGGAGCACAACAAGCTGGCCGCCCGTCGCGTCCGTCTTGGTCTTCTGCTGGCCGAACTGGGTCAGAAGGAGAAGGTCGAAGTGTCCGACGCCGAAATGACGCAAGCTATCATGACACAGGCCCGTCAGTATCCGGGTCAGGAGCGGGAATTCTTCCAGTTCATCCAGCAGAACCAGCAGGCCCAGCAGCAGCTGCGCGCTCCGTTATTCGAAGACAAGGTCATCGACCTTATTTTGGATCGCGCCAAGGTGACTGAAAAGGCCGTGAGCAAAGAAGACCTGCAGGCCGAAGTCGAGAAGCTTGAAGAAGCGTGACCGCGGCGGGGTCCGCCCCGCAGTTCCGATATCAAAGGGCCGCCCTTGCCGGGCGGCCTTTTTATTTCAATATGTCAGGGACCGACGTTCATTCGCTTGATGTCACGTGGATGACCTGCCCATCAGCTCGGTCGGTCAGTACGACAAAGCTGCCGTCGTTGAGGATTTCGACGTCGCGCACGCGACCCAACTCCATCAGCAGCCGCTCCTCTTGGGTGACAACCCCGCCTTCCAGCGACAGGCGCACCACGCCTCCAGGACGCAACGAAGCGATCAGCGCGTCGCCGTTCCAGTCGCTGAACATTTCGCCGGAATGGAAGGCCATGCCGCCCGGAGCGATGACCGGATCCCAGAAATAGACCGGCTGCTCCATGCCCGACCGTACCGCCTCGCCAGAGCCGATGGCCCCGCCGCGGTAGCGCTTACCATAGGAGATTACCGGCCAGCCGTAGTTCAAACCGGCCTGTGGGCGGTTCAACTCGTCGCCGCCTGCAGGCCCGTGCTCAATCGTCCACAACACACCATCGGCATCAACCGACGCGCCCTGGATGTTGCGATGGCCGTACGACCAGATGGTATCGACGGCCCCCGCTTGATCCGTGAATGGATTGTCTTCCGGCACCGACCCGTCAATGTTCACGCGAATGACCTTGCCATAGGTCTTGTCGAGATCCTGTGCGTAGGGGCGTTCCGCATCCGACGAATGCTCGCCCGAGGTGATGGCCCACGTGCCGTCAGCCAGTTGCAGAATACGGCTGCCGTAATGTTTGGCCGTGGGCGAGGGCGGGTCCTGAACAAAAATGTCGATCACGTCTGACAGGTCGGTCATGTCGTCGGATAGGATGGCACTGGCCGCCGCCGTGGCGCTGCCGCCCTCGACCGGCTTGGCATATGTGAAGAGGATTAATCCAGTCTCGCTGAAGTCCGGAGACAGCGCTACATCCAGCAGGCCGCCTTGGCCTTGCGGTAGAACCTCCGGCACGCCTGCTATCGGGGCCGAAAGGGTGCCGTTGCGGGACAGGTGGCGCAGACGCCCCGCGCGTTCGGTTACCAGCCATCCCGCGTTGCCGGGCAGGGTGGCGATTCCCCAGGGGTGGTCCAGACCTTCGGCGAAAACGCTCGTCTCCAAGGCCACTTCGCTGTCGGTCAGGGGCGCGCGGAACTGTTCGGGAAAGGCGGGCGGAAAGCTGGTGTTCCGCTCACCGTATGTAAAACCCTGTCCGCAGGCGGCTGCGGGCAGAAGGGTCAGGATCAGGGGTACGGCGCGCATGTGTTTCTCTCCGTCGTTTGCAGTGGGAAGGAGGATAGGGCGCGATGGGCTCGTGTCACATTCAAGGGGCGCAGGAGCGGCAGACATGACGAAATACCAAGTCTTGGCGCTGGATGCCCGCCCCAATCTCTGCTTCTGAAATACTCCGGGGAGCGCGAGGGGCTGGCCCCTCGCGTCCCTCAGGTCAGAGCTTGATGCGGTATTGTGCGAACCCGGCGTCGTTGGTTCCGACTTCTTCCAACGCGACCCCCGGTACGCCGTCTGCATATCCGGCCCCCGCCGGGCCGGTCTCGAACAGGGCGCTTGTGTTTTCCATGGGCGCGAAGGACCAGTTGCCGTCGGCCGAGGGGCTGATTGTGCCCTGTTCCACGATGTAGCGGACGATGACGTCGCGGTTCGTGTCCGGTGCCTCCAGAATGATGGTCGATCCGTCTGCGCCAGGGAAGGACCCGCCGCCAGATGCGCGGTAGTTGTTCGTGGCGATGATGAATTCCGCCGCCATGTCCAGCGGTTCGCCCTGATAGGTCAGGTTCACGATGCGGCTCGCCTCGGGGTTCACCGCTGCGCCGTCACGATCGAAACGCGCGGGCTGACTCAGGTCGATCTGGTAGCTTACGCCGTCGATCACGTCGAAATTGTAGCTTGGGAAATCGGGGTTGAGCAGCGGCGCATCCGTCGCGCCCGCTTCCACCTGGTTGAACATGCCGGCCGATCGCTCCAGCCAGTCCTTGACCTGCTGGCCTGTCACCTTCACCGCGCGGACGGTGTTCGGATAGAGGTACAGGTCCGCCACGTTGCGGATCGCCACATCGCCTGCGGGCACGTCAGTATAGTACTCCGGGCCGCCGCGACCGCCCGCTTTGAACGGGGCCGCCGCCGACAGGATCGGAAGGCCAGCGTACTCTGAGCCCGCAAGCAATTGTTCGACATACCACTTTTGCGCAATCGATACGATCTGGACCGACGGATCATCAGCCACCAGCGCAAAGTACGAATGCAGCGGTGCGTCGGTCTTGCCGACGGCGCGGCGCACGTATTCCAGTGTTGCCTCGTGATCGGCGCGCGTCGCGTCAAGAACGGCCGCGCTGCTTTCGATCTGGGGGGTCCAGCTGCGATCTTCCTGGCGCACGGCAATGGGGCGCAATTCAGAGGTGGACGCCGCGATCCGCCATTCGCCGCCCTCGCGCTCCAACAACAGGTCGATCAGGCCCATGTGGCTGCCCCAGAAGCCGGGCATCACGGCGGGCTTGCCATGAATCGTACCGGCGACCGCATCCACCCCGTCGATCCCCTCGTAGGCAGAGCCGGGGAACTCACGATGGTGGTGACCGGTCAGCACCACGTCGATGCCGGGAATTGCGGCCAGCGGGACCGAGGCGTTTTCCATCATCTCAGAGGGTTCCGCCGCACCGATGCCGGAATGGGACAGGGCGATGATGATGTCAGCTCCGGCTTCCTTCATTTCGGGAACGAAGGCCTCTGCCGTGGCGAGGATATCGCGCGCCTGCACGTTGCCTTCCAAGTGGCGGCGGTCCCATTGCATGATCTGCGGCGGGGTGAAGCCGATGATGCCGATGACGATCGGGTGCGTGTCTCCGGCACCGTCCACCAACTCCCGTCGGATCAGGGCATAGGGCGGCAGCAGCGTTTTGTCGGCGGTGGGTGAGGCGGCAGTTTCTTTCGCGATGTTGGCCAGCACCAGAGGGAAGCTGGCACCGGCCAATGCCTTCATCAGGAAGTCGAGGCCGTAGTTGAACTCGTGATTGCCAAGTGTTGCAGCATCGAAGCCCACAGTGTTCATCGCGGCGATGACCGGGTGCAGATCGCCTTCCTTCAAGCCGCGCTCGTAGGCCATGAAATCGCCCATCGGGTTGCCCTGCAGGAAGTCGCCATTGTCGAGCACAAGGCTATTGCCCGCTTCGGCGCGGACCTGTTCGACTAGGCTGGCCGTCCGCGCAAGGCCAACTGCGTCGACCTCCCGGTCGCCGTAGTAGTCATAGGGCCAGACGTGGACATGCAGGTCCGTCGTTTCGGCAATGCGCAGATGCGCCTGACCCGCCTGTGCGCGGGCGGCGAAGGGATGGACCATAACCAGGCCCGCTCCGGCGGCGGCGGTCGTTGTCAGAAAGCGGCGGCGGGTGAGGGTCATGGTCAATCTCCGGGTTTGTTGAACGTCCAGTCTAACGCGCCAAACCATACCAATGTGAAGCCCCATCTCGCTTGTCTGTGGATTGGTCCGTTCCATGCCGGTGAATTGCGCGAGGGCGCGAGCTGGAGCGGCGGGGACGGTTTCCGCCTGTCCGAGATGGATTATCACCGCGCGTGGTCAATCGACTGGCTGACTCCAGCCATTTTCGCGCCGGTTCGCCTGAGCCAGAGCAAGGGCCCAGGCGAACCTCGTCAGTGCCGCATTGATCCGCGCCAGCTTGACCGGTTCGTCAGTCGCCCACGAAAAAAGGCCGCCCCGGAAAGAGCGGCCCTGGTCTTCTATTGGTGCGTCCGGCCGATCAGGCAGGCTGCTCCTCGTCGTCGCGGCCTTCGGGCGTCTTCACAGGGCCTTCGTCTTCGTCGTCACCGAAGTCGTCAGCGGCGGAACCGATGTCGTCAAACAGCTCGGAGATCTCGAACTCGGCGGCGGCTTCTTCCTCCGCGGCCAATTCCTGGATCGACTTGCCGGCGGCTTGAAGCTCGGCCTCTTCGGGCGAACGGGCGACGTTCATCTCGATCTCGACTTCCACTTCCGGGTGCAGGCGAACCGTCACCTTGTGGATGCCCAACTCCTTGATCGGTGCCTGCAGGATGACCTGCGAGCGGTTGACCGTGAAGCCATTCTCGGTCGCCACGTCGGATGCGTCACGAGTGGTGACGGAGCCGTAGAGCGCGCCCGAATCGGAAGCGGAGCGGATGATGACGAATTGCTCGCCGTTCAGCTTTTCGCCAGCGGCCTCGGCTTCCTTGCGGGTTTCGAGGTTCTGCGCTTCAAGCTGCGTCTTACGGCCTTCGAAGGCCTTCACGTTCTGCTCGGACGCGGACAGCGCCTTGCCCTGCGGCAGCAGGAAGTTGCGTGCGAAGCCGGGCTTTACGTCGACGACGTCGCCCATCTGGCCCAGCTTGGCCACGCGTTCCAGAAGGATCACTTGCATGTCGAAGTCTCCTTATTTGACGGCATAGGGCAGCAAAGCCAGGAACCGTGCACGCTTGATCGCCTTGGCAAGGCGGCGCTGGTTCTTGGCTGAAACGGCCGTGATACGGGACGGGACGATTTTGCCACGCTCAGATACGTAGCGCTGCAGCAGACGAGTGTCCTTGTAGTCGATCTTTGGGGCGTTGGGGCCCTCGAAAGGATCGGACTTGCGGCGGCGGAAGAATGGTTTGGTAGCCATGTGTCTCTCTCCTTACCGGCGCTCGCGGCGTTCGGGCCGCTCTTCGCGTTTCTGCATTTGAACCGAGGGGCCTTCCTCGTGGGCGTCGACCTTTACGGTCAGCACGCGCATGACGTCGTCATGCAGGCGGCACAGACGCTCCATTTCCTGCACGGCGTCCGAAGGGGCGTCGGTGCGCAGGAAGGCGTAGTGGCCCTTGCGGTTCTTGTTGATTTTGTAGGCCATGGTCTTCACGCCCCAATACTCGCTCTCGACGACGGTGCCGCCGTTGTCCGCGAGGACGGTGCTGAAGTGTTCCACAAGGCCTTCGGCCTGCGCGGTGGACAGATCCTGCCGCGAAATCATGACATGCTCGTAGAGCGGCATGCTAACTCCTGTTTTGTCGTCGCGCGTTTCATAGCCCGGGCTGTTCCCGCCCCCCGGACACGAGAGACCACGCGGTTTAAAAGCGTGGCGGGATGGGCGGGGTATAGCGATGTGGGGCAGGGGCGCAAGGGGTGCCGTACGGCGAGACCCCAAGTCGGGTCCAACACGCCGAAGTCCCGCGTATCGCGTCTGACCCGGCACGAAAATGGGGCCGCAGGGATCATATTTTGCCGATCGACCGATATTAACTGTGCCAGGCCAAGTTGACGACGACAGCTCTTCCAGCTGCTCTTCCGTCAGGCGGGTGACGAAGGCGTGGGTCTTGTCGTCGACGAGCACGATGCGACCGTCGCTGACAGGCGGCAACACGTGCCTGTCGCCGATGTCGAGGAAGCCGCCGACTTCGGCCACGATGCCGATCATCTTGCCGCTTTTGTCTAGGATCACGTCTTCGACTTCGCCGATGCTTACGGTGCCGTCGACAATGGCTGCGTCGGAATACATCATGTTGTTGCCGTCCATCCCCAGCGTCGTGTCGGACATCTCGGTGCCGGTCGCGGCGGTGTGGGACTCGGCGGAGGCCGTGCCTGCCAGCGCCATGGAAGAGGACGCCGCGCTCAGGATCCGAAGCATTGAATTTACTTTCAGTCGCTTACGGGTTCTGATTCAAACGGCGACGTGCACCGCTTAAAGTTCCGTGATCGATGCAGGACCAGCTGCTTGCGTAGCGGGAGATTGCCAAGGGCCAAGTGCGTGCCCGCACAGGACTTGTTGAAGTGCACCCAATTTCGCACGCTCCGGCTTTTGGCGATTACTGCCTTATAACCCTGTAATACCTCAAACGGAGTTCTTCATGATCCGCACGACCCTTGCTACCGCCGCCCTCCTTGTCGCCGCTCCGGCCTTTGCCGAGCCCGAGGTCTACGTCGTCGACTCCAGCCACGCGCAAACCGTCTTCACCTACACTCACCTTGGCTTCTCGACGACCTACGGGATGTTCTCCGGCTGGGAAGGCGAGATCCAGTTCGATGCCGAAAACCCGGCAAATTCATCGGTCGAGGTCTCCATCCCCGCCACGTCGATGTTCACCGGGTGGGAAGCGCGGGACGAGCACTTTTCCTCAGCCGATTTCTTGGATGTCGCCTCGAACGATATCGTGCGCTTCGTGTCGACCGGCATCGAGGTCACCGGCGACGATACCGCCGAGATCACTGGCGATCTGACGCTGGGTGGCGTGACCAAGGAAGTCGTGCTGGACGCCAAGCTGAACCAGACCGGCGACCATCCGCAGGCTCAGAAGCCATGGATCGGCTTCGACGCGACGACGACGCTGCTTCGCTCCGACTTCGACGCCGGCGCCTTCGCGCCCTTCGTCTCGGACGAGGTCGAAGTGATGATCTCCATCGAGGCAGGCAAGGCCGACGCCTGACGCGTGGTACCGGTGGTTTCACACCCCCGGGCCCCCGTGGGATATTATTGGCAAGAGGAAGGGCAGCCCGGGTTAGGCGGGGTGCCCTTT
>NZ_FNPX01000045.1 GCF_900107415.1 Jannaschia faecimaris | reverse complement strand
GGGCTCGAAGCTGCCCTTCGCTGCTACAAACGCAAAGGTCCGCTCTGGGCCGCAAGCGCACCCAAAGAAGCCCCCCAAACGCAAAAATCCCCCAACCGCACAAAGCGACCGGGGGCACATTCAACAGCTCGATCCGGGCACCCCGCCCGGCACCGGGATCAGGTCAGCGGCGCAAACGCTCCGCGATCAGCTCCTGCACCTTGGCCACGACCAGGCGGTCCAGAACGTCGGGCGCGGGCGACAGCGCGGCGATCGCGCCGGGCACCGATCGCGTGACGTAGGCGATCACTTCCCTGCGCAGCTGGTCGGGCAACGGCACGCTGGCCCCGCCTGCCCCGCTCGGCAGATCGGGCGACAGCGCGTCCAGCGTCACCCGCGCCCCGGACATGATCGCGGAATGCAGCGCGGCGCGATGGCCGGCCTCGATCTCGATGCCCCACTTGCGCCGGGCGACAGCAGACGCCCAGCCGATCAGGGCCGTCAGAACCGCGCCCAGCAGGCCAAGGGCCTGGATGATGATTTCTTCGGACAGCATGGCGTCCTCCTATGGTTTGGGATGGTGCCGCCAACCGGGCGGCGCGGATGGGATCAAAGGCCGTCAAGTGCCGCGACAGCACGGTCGCGGATCTCGGCCAGCCGCCAGCGAAGGCGCTGCACCTCGTCATCGGCGGGCATCACGTCCCGATCGGGATCTGGGCCGACGGCCCCTGCCCCGGATCCGGCGGCATCTGCCACGACCGATGCCCACCAGGCCGCACCGTCAAAGCCGGGGCACTGCGTTGCCGCGAAGGGCATGTCGCGGTGCCCCTCGACCTTCGCGTCAGGAAAGCGGCGCAGCAGATCACGGATCAGGCCGATCATCGCAGCCGTCTGCGCGGGCGTCCGCGTGTCGCGCCCCGTGGTCCTGTCATCAAGCGTGACACCGCCCTCGTAGCAGATGCCCACGCTCTCGCCGTTCTCGCCCTGCGAATGCGCGCCGGTCTCGAAGCGGCCCGGCTGCGACAGATCGCGGCCCGTCTCGACCGTGCCATCGCGGCGAATGAAGTAGTGATAGCCGATTTCGCGGAAGCCCCGCGCAAGGTGCATCCGGTTGATGTCACCGGCGGTGACGGCGCGCTCGATCGCGCAGGAATCGGACAGCAGGCGCAGCGACCGCGCACAGCTGATCGGGGTGCTGGACATCAGCGACCCCAGCGAACGCCGGGGCCTGATCGTGCAGGCCATCATCGACAGCGGCGGCACCTACCCCCTGCGCGCAGGCCAGATCGAAGGCGGCATCGCCCAGATCGCCTTGCACGGCGTGACGGCCAGCGGCGCGACCGAAGCCGAAGCGATCCGCAACTGGATCGCCACGGCCCGTACCGCGCTGCGCCCGCGCCGCCTCGACTTCGCCTATTGCGGCACCCCGCGAAACCACGGCGAAGAAATCGCCAACCTGCGCGCCGCCGAAGGCCAGATCGACTGATGCCCGCATCGCCGCTCCACCGCGCAAATCCCCCGAAAGGCTTGCACGTGACGTTTGAACAATCCCGAATTCCCGGCACGGAAGACAGCGGCCCACTCCACGGCAGCGGAATGAAACCCGACCCCGAATTCGACACAGCACGGGACAACGCCTACCGCGTGACCGCAGACGAATTGCGCCAGTTCATCGAACGCGTGGAACGTCTGGAACAGGAAAAAAGGGACGTCGCGGATCAGGTCAAGGATGTCATGTCCGAAGCCAAGGGGCGCGGCTACGACACCAAGGTCATGCGCAAGATCATCGCCCTGCGCAAACGCGAAGCCGACGACATCGCCG
>NZ_FNPX01000028.1 GCF_900107415.1 Jannaschia faecimaris | reverse complement strand
TCCAGCGGTTGTAGAGCGTCTTATGCGGGCCGTACTCTCTAGGCGCATCACGCCAGCGCAAACCGTTGCGGTTGATGAAAATAATCCCGCTCAAGGTTCTCGGCTGGGGCTGGTTCTATCTGTCGACGATCTTGGACGATTGCAGCCGCTACATCCTCTTGTGGAAGCTCTGCACCAACATGCGAGCCGAGGATGTGACAGACACCCTTGACTTGGCGCTGCAGGCGTCAGGTTGTGATCAGGTCCACGTCGTCCACAAACCCCGGCTGCTCAGCGATAACGGTTCCAGTTACGTCTCTGGCGATCTGGCCGAATGGCTGCCGGACAAAGGCATGAAGCATTCCCGTGGTGCGCCGTATCACCCACAGACCCAGGGCAAGATTGAGCGCTGGCATCAAACCCTCAAGAACCGCATCCTTCTGGAAAACTACTTCCTGCCGGGCGGTCTCGAAGCCCAGATTGAGGCCTTCGTCGATCACTACAACCACCAGCGATACCACGAGAGCCTAAACAACGTCACGCCATCTGACGTCTACTTTGGTCGTGACACAGCCATTCTGGAGCAACGCGAAAGCATCAAACGAAAGACGCTCGAAGCGCGACGCTTGCATCACAGCCAACGCGCCGCATAATCAAACCAGCCAGATGAGCCAAACTCTCTCTTGGATTAAGCAGCCCTTGGTTCCAAAAGCCCTGACGACGGACAGTCGTGGCCTGATGCTGAAGGGGAAAGGAAAAGTCACGCCTTAGACGTGAGTTACGCAACAGCGCCGACCTGCTTAGAAAGTTCCGCGTCAGCTGGGATCGTTAGCAAAATCAGCGCGTTTCCCGAGATATCTCGCCGCTCCAATTCCACCGCGAACTCGACCAGTGAGGTCTCGATCACCTTCTGATCGGCTCGGCTGACACTGGCCGCAATGGTAACGCGAGTCGCCTCTGGCAGGCCCGATGTCCGGATCGCCTCTCCAATCTGAGCGGCCGCTCCGACACCCATGTAGAACACGAGGGTTGTGCCCGGCAGCGCGTGACGCGCCCAATCCGGCGCGCCAGAGCGATCACAATGCCTGCCGGTGGCAAGCACAAGCGCGTCCGTCTGCCCGCGCTGCGTCAGCGACCGTCCCATCGAGGCCGCTGCGGCACTGGCAGCGGTCACACCCGGAACGATTTCGACCTCGATCCCAACAGCGTGAGCCGCGTCGAGTTCCTCGGTGGCGCGGCCGAAGATGCACGGATCTCCCGACTTTAGGCGCACAACGCGCCGACCCTTGGCGGCTTCCGCGACGATCAACGCGCAAATCCTGTCCTGCGGCCATGCGTGGGCACCAACAACCTTGCCGACGTAGACACGCTCTGCATCCCGGCGGGCCAGTTCGAGCACTTCCGGATCAACCAGCCGGTCGTAGAAGATCACGTCCGCTTCCTGAAGCCTCTCCACCGCGCGCAGGGTCAGCAGGTCGCGTGCGCCCGGACCCGCACCGACAAGGGCGATGTGCCCGGTCTGCGCGGGCGTTTCCTGCCCGGCAATTGCCTGCTTGAGAAGGTCGGCCGCCGCCCGCTCGGACCCGGTCTTGTGCAGATGCCACGGTGCCTCGGCAAAGGCCCAACGCCAGAAGGCCCGACGGTCGGCACGGGGCACCTGCGCCGCAACAGCCCCGCGCAATCGTCCGGCAAGCGCCGCGAAGCTGCCTAGTCGGGGGTCGAGCATGCGCTCCAGTTGCGTCTTGATCTGCCGGGCCAGTACCGGGGCCGTGCCTTCCGTACCGATGGCGACGACGACCGGGTCACGATCCACGATCGAGGGCGTGGTCATGTCGCAAAGAGCCGGTTGGTCGACGACGTTGACCGCCGCCCCCCCGGCCTTAGCCAGCGTGTGCAGGCAGACGTCGACCCCGGGGCAGCTTGTTGCGATGAAGGTCATCGCAGTATCGGCAAAGCTGCGCGCGGTTATGGGCCCGCGCTCCTGCCTCGCGCGGCCGGTGCGGACCAGATCGGCCAGTTCCGCGTCGAGATCTTCAGCCAGAAAAGTCAGGTGCGCGTCGGTCTTGAGCATCAGGCGCGCCTTCTGCGCCGCCTGCTCGCCGCCGCCCGCGATGACGACGCGCCGGTTGGTGGTCCGGATAAACATGGGAAAGCTGTGCATGATGACCTCAGGCGGCTTGGGAATAATGACGGCGGGTCCAGAGGTGCCGCGCGGCAGCGGCGGCATTCGGGAGGCCAAGCGTGTCCAGCGCCAGAGCCGCCGTGCTGACCACGATGGCGGTGGCGAAGTCATCCTCTGCAGTGCCTGCCCAGACGTCGGCAAGGGGTGCCGTCGTCTCCGCAAGACGCTGTCGTCCGGAATGATGCATGCCGCTCGAACCCGCCCAGACCGCCCCATCACGCAGCCCGTGGAGCGATATGTCCTTGGTCGGATGATGCTCGAACTCGCCACCCCCGCCCTTGAGCACGCAGAGGTCGCGCTGCCCCAGGAGGTGTGCCGCATCGCGTTGCAACTCGCGGTAGGGCGGATGGAAGACACCCTGCACCGTCGCCGCTGCACCCGCCGGATTGAGCATGCGCAGAACCGTGTTGATACATGACCGCAAGCCCAGAACATCGCGGAGGCGCAGCAAACCCACCAGGTGAGGCGAGACATCCTCCAGCGGGACATATGCGATGCGGTCGGCAGCAATACGGCCTGGCGCGCCTTCCCACGTGCACTGCGCGATCCCCGGAATGGCGAGCGCGTCGCGGACGGAAGCCATCGACGCCTGATGCGAATTCCAGCCGTGCAGCAGCACGGGAAACCCGGCCTGCGCCACCAGCTTGGCCGAGAGCAGAAACCACGGCTGCCCCCGCGTGCGCCCGGCAGCGTAGGTCGGCCAGTCGAGCGCGGGGCGTGGCCCGGTCCACGGCGGCAGATGCGCCCGCGCGGCGGCGGTGAAGCCGGCGATTTCGGGCGCTGTTTCACCCTTCATACGCAACAGCATAAGAAGCGCTCCAATCGCCTCGGGCGCAGCGCGACCGCCAAGGATTTCTGTCATCGCACTGAAAGCCTCGGCCTGGGTGAGCGCCCGCGCCCTGCCTTGCCCGCGCCCAAGGATGGCCACGAAGGGAGCGAGACCGTTCATTCCGCCGCCGTCAGCATCTGATGGCGTTCTAGGAGGGCGGCGATCTCCGGCCGGCAGGAGCCGCAGTTCGTGCCGGCTGTCGTGCAGGCCCCTACCTCTGCCACCGTCGCCGCTTCGCCCGACCCGATGGCGGCAAGGATCGTGTTTCGCCCGACGTTCATACAGGCGCAGAGCGCTGGCCCCGGATCGGGCCGATCCGCGCCGGGCCGTCCGGCAAGCGGCGCGTCCAGCAACTGGCCCAGCTGAGCCGCAAGATGGTCTCGCGACAGGGCGACGGGTGCTCGCGAGACGAAGAGCGCCGCGACCAGAAGGCCATCCTGACTGAAAGCCAATCGCGCGATACCCCCGCTTGGGTCGCTGATCGACTGGCACGCGGCATCCGGCAGGTCGAAGAGGCGGCGCGCCTCGGCTTCCCAGTCGCCCGGCGTCGTGGTGCCCGCCAGTTCCGCGCGCCAGCCGCCGGTCCCCTTACTGCGCGCCCAATAGGCGCAATCGGCCTTCAGCGCGGTCGTGCTGACGGCGAAGCCAAACCAATCTGCCGCGAACGGGGCCAGGGCGACGACCGCAGCCTTGCTCTCGGGTTGTCCCGACAGGGGATCGACGGCGGACGCGACGAGCGCATCAACCCGCCCCGTCGGTGCCGTCTGCGCGGTCCAGTGTATCGGCGCAAAGACCTGCCCCCGGGTCACCCGGTCAGTGATCGACGCGCGCAGGACGCAGCGCCCCGTCGGGCTTGTCACCTCGACGAGCGTGGCGGGTTCGATTCCAAGGGTAGCAGCGTCATCGGGGTGCACTTGGAGAAAAGGTTCACCCAAGTGCTGGTTCAGGCGCGGTGCCTTGGCCGTGCGCGTCATCGTGTGCCATTGGTCGCGGATGCGACCGGTGTTGAGCCGGAACGGAAAGCGTGGGCCGGTGCGGGCCACCGGAGCCCGCGCCATAACCGGCACCATGCGCGCGCGACCATTTGGTGTGTGGAAACCACCATCCGCATAGAACCGCTCGATAGTACCGGCCAGCGTCACCGGCCACCGGGTCGGCGGAAACGCGTCATACCCCTCCTGCCCCAGGGCACGCAGCCCGGAGATGTCGAAGTCCAGTCCGAACCCCGCCGCCACGCTGGAGAGCGCGGCATGCTCATCAAAAATTTGGGATGGGTGGGAATAGTTGAACGCCTCGGGCCAACCCATGCGACGGCCCACGTCGGCCAGAATGTCCCAATCGTGCCGCGCCCGGCCCGGTGCCGGCAACAGCGCGCGCTGGCGGCTGATGGTGCGGTCGGAGTTGGTGACGGTTCCGTCCTTCTCGGCCCAGCCTGTGGCGGGCAGCAGCACGTGCGCAAGTTGCGCCGTGTCTGTCCGCTCGGTTACGTCGCTGACCACGACGAAATCGCAGCCCCTGATGGCATCGCGCACTCGGTCGGCCTCGGGCATCGAGACAGCCGGGTTGGTACAGATGATCCAAAGCGCCTTGATCGTGCCGTCGGCCACCCGGTCGAACAGGTCGACGGCCTTTAGCCCCGCCTGATGGGGCATTGCAGGAGCGTTCCAGAGGGCCTGCACCGCGTCGCGGTGGGCCGGTTCGGCCAGGTCCATGTGGCAGGCCAGCGCGTTGGCCAGCCCTCCCACCTCGCGCCCGCCCATCGCGTTGGGCTGGCCCGTGACCGAAAGCGGGCCCATGCCGGGCCGCCCGATCCGCCCGGTCGCCAGATGACAGTTGAGGATCGCGTTGACCTTGTCGGTGCCCGAGGTGGATTGGTTCACCCCCTGACTGAATACGGTAACGACCTTCTCTGTCCGAACCCACAGATCGCAGAAGAAACGGATGTCGCGCTCGGCCAGATTGGTTGCGGTCCCGTCCTCGCTGGCCGCCGCGCGGAGCGTCGCATCGAAGCCGTCCACATGGCGCAGGTAATCGGCATCCACCGCTCCGCCTTCGTGGATCGCGGTCAGCAGGCGGTTGAACAGCGCGACATCGCTGCCCGATTCAAGTGCCAAGTGCAGATCGGCCAGATCACAGGTGGCCGTGCGGCGCGGGTCGATGACGACGACGCGCATCTCGGGCCGGTCTACCTTGGCCTGCGCCAGCCGTTGGTAAAGGACCGGATGGCACCATGCCAGGTTGCTCCCCACCAGCACCACCAAGTCGGCCAGTTCGATGTCCTCGTAGGTGCCGGGCACGGTGTCGGTACCGAAGGCCCGCTTGTGGCCGGCCACGGTAGAGGCCATGCATAGGCGCGAATTCGTATCGATGTTGGCCGATCCGATGAAGCCCTTCATCAGCTTGTTGGCGACGTAGTAATCCTCGGTCAGCAGTTGTCCCGAGACGTAGAAGGCAACCGCATCCGGGCCGTGCTGGGCGATGGCGCTGCTGAACCGGTCGGCGACGAGGTCCAGCGCATCGTCCCATCCCGTCTCCGCCCCGTTCACGCGCGGTGCCAACAGCCGGTCGTTAAGCGACATCGTCTCGCCCAGCGCGACGCCCTTGGAGCAGAGCCGCCCGTAGTTCGCCGGGTGGTCCGGGTCGCCCCGCACTGCGACGCCTCCCTGCCCGTCCGACCGGGCCAGAATACCGCATCCAACGCCGCAATAGGCGCAAGTGGTCCGAATCTCGCCCGACGCGATGGCACCGCTCACGCGACGCGCCCGCGCCGCAGCTTCTCGGTATCCAGCAGGATACGCCCCGCCTCGACCCTTACGGGATAGGTGGCAACCGACCCTTCGTCCGCCCCCTGCGCCATCCCGGTATCCAGCCGCAGCACCATGTTGTGCAGCGGACAGGTGACCGAGCGGCCATGCACGATCCCTTCGGAAAGCGGCCCGCCCTTGTGCGGACACGCATCGTCGATGGCGAAGACCTCGTCGTCGATAGTGCGGAAGACGGCAACGCAGCCCAGTGCTGTCTTCACCAGTCGCGCGCCACGTTCGGGAATGGCGCTGAGCGCGCCAATATCGATCCAGTCGCTCATTCTGCGGCCTCCAGTGTCAGATCGGCCAGCGGAGCATAAAGCTCCCGGTATTCCGGCTTCGTCCGCTCGGCCCACGGGTCATGCTGCATGAACCGCTGGGCGTAGTAGAAGCGGTCGGCCAGCGCCTTTCGGCTCTCAGCATCAGTGACCACCCGTTCGACGATGTGGTCGAGGCCGACGTTATCCATCCACTTGTACATCCGCTCCAGATAGGCGGCTTCCTCGCGGTAGAGCTGGACGACGGCGGCGGTGTATTCCAGCACCTCATCCTCGGTCTTTACGGTGCACATCACCTCGGTGCCCTGGATGTGCAGGCCCGCCGCCCCGCCAATGTGAAGCACGTAGCCACTGTCCACGCAGATCACGCCCACGTCCTTGCAGGTGCTCTCCGCGCAATTCCGGGGGCAGCCCGACACCGCCATCTTGACCTTCGCGGGCGTCCACGATCCCCAGAGTGCCTTTTCCATGCGGATGCCCAGCCCGGTGCTGTCCTGCGTGCCGAAGCGGCAATGGTCGGTGCCGACGCAGGTCTTCACCGTGCGCAGCCCCTTGGCGTAGGCCTGACCGGAGACCATTCCGGCGGCGTTCAAGTCGGCCCAGATGTCCGGCAGGTCCTGTTTTTTCACGCCCAGCAGATCGATCCGCTGACCGCCAGTGACCTTGACCGTCTGCACATTGTACTTGTCGGCAGCGTCGGCGATGGCGCGCAGCTCGTCTGGCGTGGTGATGCCGCCCCACATGCGCGGGACGACGGAATAGGTACCATCCTTCTGGATGTTGGAGTGCATCCGCTCGTTCACGAAGCGGCTCTGGTCGTCGTCGACGTATTCGCCAGGCCAATCGCACAGCAGGTAGTAATTCAGCGCCGGTCGGCACGAGGCGCAGCCACAAGACGTGGTCCAGCCACATTCCTGCATGACAGCCGCCATGGATTTTAGCCCCTGTGATTTGATCAGGCGGCGGACGTCCATATGGGTCAGTGACGTGCAGGGGCACATCGGCTTGACCGTCTGAACCTCGAACCCTTCGCCGAGCGTCAGCGCCATCACCTGTTCGACCAGCCCCGTGCACGTCCCGCAGGAGGCGCTGGCCTTGGTTTGCGCACGCACGTCCGACAGGGTGGTCGCTCCGCCCTTGATGGCGGTCTGGATCGTGGATTTGCAGATGCCGTTGCAGCCACAGATCTCGGCGTCATCCGCCAAGGCTGCAACGGCTGCCAAAGGGTCCGCTTGGCCCCCCCCCTGGAAAGCCGGGCCGAAGATCAGCGTGTCGCGCATATCAGACACATCGGTGCGGTCCTTGATCAGACCATGGAACCATGCGCCATCGCCCGTGTCGCCATACATCACCGCGCCGATCAGGCGCTCGCCCTCCAGCACGAGGCGCTTGTAGACCCCGCGCGACGGGTCCCGGAACACGATGTCGTCGCGCCCGTCCCCTTCCGCAAAATCCCCGGCAGAGAAGAGGTCGCAGCCGGTGACCTTGAGCTTGGTCGCCACTTCCCTGGGCACGAAGGCGGCCGGTGTCTCGCCCAGCGTTTCCGCTGCCACCTTCGCCTGATCGTAGAGCGGGGCGACGAGGCCGAAGATCGCACCCTGATGCTCCACGCATTCGCCCAGCGCCAAGATGTCGGCATCGGAGGTGACCATCTGATCGTCCACATGGATGCCCTTGCCCACGGCCAGCCCGGCGTCCTGTGCCAGTGCCACGTTCGGGCGGATCCCCACGGCCATGCACAGCAGGTCGCAGGGCAGCTCCGTCCCGTCGTCGAGTTGCAGCGCACGGACCTTGCCGCCCTCGCCCAAGATCGCCTTAGAGTTCGCCCCGGTCAGGACGGTGATGCCCTTGTCTTCCAAGGCCTTCTTCAGAAGATAGCCCGCCGCCTCATCCAGCTGACGCTCCATCAAGTGACCCATGATATGCACGACCGTCACATTGATGCCGCGCGCTGCCATGCCCGCTGCCGCTTCCAGCCCCAGTAGACCTCCGCCGATGACGACGGCCTTTGCCCCCGGCGCATCGCCGAGGCCCATCATCCGCTCGGTGTCCTCCAGATCGCGGTATGGAATCACTCCGTCCAGGTCATGCCCCGGCAGCGGGATCATGAAAGGGTTGGAGCCGGTGGCGATGACCAGCTTGTCGTAGGGCAATTCTTCCCCATTGGAGGGGACCACCAGACGGGCCTCCCGGTCGATGCGGACGACTTTCTCGCCGAACCGACAGGTCACGCCCTGCGCCTCGTACCAATCGGGGTCGTGGGTGACGATTTCTGCGTAGGTCTTCTCGCCCGAGAGAACGGGCGAGAGCATCAGGCGGTTGTAATTGCCGCGCGGCTCGGCATTGAACAGGGTCACGTTCCACTGGCCGGGCTGTGTCTCGAACAGATGTTCGAGCATCCGACCGGAGGCCATGCCTGCCCCGATGACGATCAGGTTGCGTGTCATTGGCTTACTCCGCAGCGATTGTTTGGGGTTTCGGCTTGGGCTTTGCCCCGTGCTCATATTCCTCCAGGAAATCGAGGACTTCCTGGCGATAGGCATAGTAGTCGGGATGCGCCAACAGCGCTTTGCGGGTGCGCGGGCGCGGCAGATCAACTTCCGTGATCTTGCCGATGGTCGCCTGCGGCCCGTTCGTCATCATCACCACCCGGTCGGCCAGCAGAATCGCCTCATCCACGTCGTGCGTCACGCAAATCGCCGTGACCTTGGTGCGCGACCAGACTTCCATCAGGACTTCCTGCAATTCCCACCGGGTCAAACTGTCGAGCATCCCGAAAGGCTCATCAAGCAGCAGCAATTTAGGCGAAAGCGCAAAGGCCCGTGCGATGCCGACCCGCTGCTTCATGCCGTTCGACATCGACGCGGCCCCTTGGTCCATCGCATCGGCCAGGCCCACGCGCTCCAGGTAGTATTCGACCACGTCCTGCCGCTCGGCCCGCAATGCCTTGGGGTAGACCTTGTCCACGCCGATGGAGACGTTCTCCTTGGCCGTAAGCCACGGAAAGAGGTTGGGCGACTGGAAGACGACCGCGCGTTCCGGGTCCGCCCCCTCCACGTCCCAGCCATCAAGGCGGATCGCCCCCTGGGAGATCGGGTTGAGGCCCGCCGCCATGGTAAGAACGGTGGACTTGCCGCAGCCCGAGTGCCCGATGAGGGAAATGAACTCCCCCTTGTTCACCTTCAGCTCGAAATCCTCTACGACGGTCAGCGGTCCCTTTGGCGTCGGGTAGACCTTATGAAGGCCCGCGAAGGTCAGGTAGCGTTCGTCCAAGTTGCTTTCTGCTGCCTGCATTACCGCCCGCGGCACCCCGTGAATGGGCGTGACATTGGGCAGGTGCCGCGTCTCCTCGACCTTGGCGGCCATGCCGACGTCCATCAGGTATTGCGTGACCTGACCGCGCAGCGCCTTGAACGCCTCGTCGGTGTTCATCGCGGCCCGGTCGCGCGGACGCGGCAGGGTTACGGGCACCGGATCGGCCAAGGTGCCATCAGGGTTGAGCACGATGATCCGATCAGCCAGCAGGATTGCCTCGTCCACATCGTTGGTGATCAGGATGCAAGTCTTCTTGTCCGCCTCCCAGATTTCCAGAATCTCATCGGCGAGATTGGCCCGGGTCAGCGCGTCGAGCGCGCTCAGCGGCTCGTCGAGCAGCAGCAGTTCCGGCTCCATCGCCAGCGCACGTGCCACGGCGACGCGTTGGCGCATTCCGCCCGATAACTCTGCCGGACGGCGATGCGCGGCGTGCGGCAGGCCAACCATGGCGATATAGTGATCCGCCTTGGCGGCCTTCTCGGCCTTGGACAATCCGGAATGGACGGCATCTATGGCCAGCATCACGTTGCCGCGCACAGTGAGCCACGGCATCAGGCTGTAGCTCTGAAACACCAGCCCCCGCTCTGGCCCGGGACCGGTGATCGGGCCACCGCGGAAGGTGACGGTTCCGCTGTCGGGCGCCTCCAGCCCGGCGATCAGATTCATCAGGGTGGATTTCCCGGTGCCGGAAAACCCGAGGATGGCGACGAATTCGCCCTCGGTCACGTCGAGCGTGATGTTCTTGAGAATTTCGGCACGGTGCGTGCCTTGACCGAAACCCTTGTTCACGTTCTGAAACTGAAGAATGCCCATGTCGCTCACCGGTTGGCCGAGAAGGTGAACAAGGACTGGAGCGCGTACATCACCCGGTCGAGCAGGAAGCCGATGATCCCAATCGTCAGGACGGCCACGATGATCCGGGCGAGCGACTGAGAGGAGCCGTTCTGGAACTCGTCCCAGACGAATTTGCCCAGACCGGGGTTCTGCGCGAGCATCTCGGCTGCGATCAGGACCATCCAGCCGACACCGAGGCTCAGACGCAGGCCGGTGAAGATGAGCGGGAGAGCGGAGGGCAGGACGAGCTTTGTGATCTTGGAATACGGGCCCATTTTCAGCACCCGGCTGACCGAGATGAGATCGCGGTCGATGGATGCGACGCCCAGTGCCGTGTTGATCAACGTCGGCCAGAGCGAGCAGAGCGTCACCGTGATGGCCGACACGAGGAACGACTTGGAGAAGAGCCCGTCATTGGTGGCGTAAACGGCGGATACCACCATCGTGACGATCGGCAGCCAGGCTAGCGGAGAGACGGGTTTAAAGATCTGGATCAGCGGGTTGAGCGCCGCGTTCGCCGTAGGCGATAGGCCCGCCGCGATGCCCAGCGGGATGGCCACGACGGACGCTACAAGGAAGCCGAAGAACACCGTTTTGATGGAGGTCCAGATCTGGTCGTAGTAGCTGGGCGCGCCGGTGTAGGCGATGGCGCGCACTTCATCGGCGCGGCCCGCATCGATCAGGCGCTGGTTGCGCACGACAAGCCGTTCCTGAAAGACAGCTTCCTTTTCGGACTTGGCCACGGCGTCGGCGTGCAGCTCGCCCGCCTGTTCCCACACCGCGACCGGTCCAGGGATGGCACCCAGCGATGTCACGACGCGAGGGGCCAGCGTGGCCCAGAGCATCAGAAACACAAGGATCGACAGGAGCGGCACGCCCAGCAGGCGCCAGATGTCCTTCATCTGCCCGCGCGGGTTGTCCCCGGCGGCGGCCTTGAGAAGCGGCGTCACCCAAGCGAGCCCCAAGACCGAGAACCAAGCGTCCGCTTTGTTGATACGAGTGAACCAGACTGCGCGGCGGGCTTCGCGGTGCTGGGCTTCGATGTGATCGGGATCGACGACGGTCATGGCGGTCTCCGGGGAGGATACGGGGTTGGGAGGGCCCCGCCCGGCGGCGGGCGAGGCCAGGATCAGATCAGCCGTCGGCGCTTTCGCCGGACTTCAGGCCGATGATCAGGCTGTCGATGTAGCCGTTTGGGTCGCGCCCGTCGTAGGCGATGCCGTCAATAATGTCGGCGGCGGGCGTCGGGTCCTTGTAGCCGTCGCTTTCCCACGGGAAGTCGGCCTCTCCCGCCATGCCCTCGTCCACAAGCATCCGCGCAGCTTCGAGGTAGATGTCCGGGCGGTAGACTTCACGCGCTGTCTCGTCGAACCACTCATTGGTCTGCGGCTCGGCGATCTGACCCCAGCGGCGCATCTGCGTCAGGTACCAGATGGCGTCGGAGTAGAAGGGATAGGTCGCGTTGTAGCGGAAGAAGACGTTGAAGTCGGGAACTTCGCGCACGTCGCCCTTCTCGTACTCGAAGGTACCGGTCATGGAGGCGGAGATGACGTCCGCGTCGGCACCGACATATTCGGGGCGCGACAGGATCTCGACGGCCTCCTCCCGGTTCGCGTTGTCGTTCTCATCCAGCCAGATCGCCGCGCGGATCAGCGCCTTGGTCAGGGCGATGGTTGTGTTCGGGTTGGCCTCCGCGAAGTCGGCCGAGATACCGAAGACCTTTTCGGGATTGTTCTTCCATATCTCGTAGTCGGTGATGACGGGCACGCCGATGCCCTTGGCTACGGCCTGTTGGTTCCACGGTTCACCCACGCAATAGCCGTCAATCGTGCCGGCCTCGAGTGTCGCGGGCATCTGCGGCGGGGGGGTGACCGACAGGAACACGTCCGCATCGATCTGGCCCGAGTTATCGGCGGGCGAGTAGAAACCGGGGTTCAACCCGCCGGAGGCCAGCCAGTAGCGCAACTCGTAATTGTGGGTCGAGACGGGGAAGACCATGCCCATGTTGAACGGCTTGCCTTCTGCCTTGTAGCTTTCGACGACCGGGGCCAGCGCTTCGGCGCTTATGGGATGCTGTGGGCGGCCGTCCTCCATCTTGGGGATATTAGGCTTCATCTGCTCCCAGACCGTGTTCGACACGGTGATGCCGTTGCCGTTCAGGTCCATTGAGAAGGGCGTGATGATATGCGCCTCGGTGCCATAACCGATGGTCGCCGCCAGCGGCTGACCGGCCAGCATATGCGCGCCGTCCAACTGGCCGCCGATGACGCCGTCGAGAAGGACCTTCCAGTTGGCCTGCGCTTCCAGCGTAACGAAGAGGCCCTCGTCCAAGAAATATCCCTGCTCATAGGCCACTGCGAGCGGTGCCATGTCGGTCAATTTGATGAAGCCGAGCGTCAGCTCGTCCTTTTCAAGCTCCAAAAGCTGCGCGAAGGCCGGCCCGGAGAGAATGGTCGAGGCGAGAAAGCCGATTGCGATGTTTTTCATGTGGTATTGTCCCTTCTGAGATCCGGGACGGGCCCGGACAAACGAAAACGGCCGCTGACCTTTCAGGCGCTGATGCGCATGTAGGTCGAGCGGCTCTGCTCGGATCACCCGGACTTTGGGGAATGCTGTCGGACTAACGTCATTGTCTGCCCTAATCGGTGGGAACATGGCCGATCGGGTGCGATCAAGAGGGTTCTATTAATTTGCACGTGCAGAATTGCATGATTCCGCAGCGCGGCGTCCACCTGCCCGATTCTTGGTCAATCTCCCAGGTCGATGTCCAAATCACGCCCATCGAAAAAACGGTCCAAGCGGGGCGACTGGGGCTGATGCTCGGGAATCGCTTGGACCGCGTTTCGGTGAAACGCCGCTGCAAACCTCACACGCCCAGCTGGCACCGCCGCCGTCTTATCAAGGCCAAGGCGGCCAGCAAGCCTGCCCGCCATCCACGCAGCGTGCCGCTCCTCCGGCATTGTCTGTGAAAAGCCTACGAAGTCGCGCACCACGTGGCTCCCCCCGCGTGCCGAGGTCAGCAGATGACCCGTGAGGGATCGGTCTATTATCTCGCTTGGGACGTCGAGGTAGGTACGGCTCGACAGGATTTCGCAGGCGACGGTGTGATTTCGCGGGTCGTCCAACCACTGTCCTGCATGCCATACCGCCCGGACAAGCGCGCTGAGTTGCTCTGCGATCGTCTCAACTAAATCGGTTCGGACCCCCAGGATCTTCTCAGGAGCACCAGGCCAAATCGCGCATCCGGGCAAAAGCAATTCACCAGCATTCTGTTCGACGGCGATGGATCCCCAAGGCTCTCCCACGCAGAAGGCATCGATTTCACCCGATGCCATCGCTGCAGCCATCAGCGGCGGCGGAACCGTGCGTATGTCGAGCCCGGATGGCGCAGGCAAGCCGAGGGACGATAGCCAGTAATACAGCAATTCGGCGTGCATCGAGAACGGAAACGGCACGCCCATACGAAGCGGACCACCCGCAATCGAGATCAGCGCAGCGCCCGCCGCCGCGGCGTCGTTGAAGGCCAAGGCGTTCGGTATCGCGCGCAGCTGATCAGCGATCCTGCTGCTGACACCGATTACTTCTCCATTCGTAGATAGCACGGAAATCGCCGACAGCCCGACGCTGACACCGCCAAGCCCAAGCGCGGCTGCGACGGGCATCGGCGAGAGCATTTGCGCGGCCATGACCTGTCCAAACGAGACCATGTCGCGCAAACCGGACCACGACGTCGCGCGGCGCAGATCAAGTGCGAAACCCTCTGCATGATCGAATCCCATCTCAGCCGCAACGATCAGCGGTGCAGCATCGACCAGCGGCAGAAACCCGACGGGCAGCGGGGACAGTGTCACGATAGTAGTCCCGCCGTCGACACGAGCGCTGCGGCGACGTCAATCACCTTGCGCCCTTGATCCATCGCGGTCCGGCGTAGCAAGGCGTAAGCCGCTTCCTCATCGATCTCGCGCGCTTTCATCAGGATACCCTTGGCCCGGTCGATCGTCTTGCGCTCTTCCAGAGCCCGCTTGGTCGCGTTCAATTCGACCCGCATCTTGCGAAACAGGTTGAAGCGCGCGACGGCCGCATCAAGAATTGGCGTGATCCGGTCCGCCCGCAACCCGTCCACGACATATGCAGATACCCCCGCCTCGATCGCCATCTTCGCCAACCCCTCATCGCTTTGATCGACGAAGAGAGCCACTGGCCGGTCAAGAGGCGACGACGCAAGCGTCAACTCCTCGAGCGCGTCGCGCGAAGGGTTGTCGAGATCTATTAGGACAATATCCGGACGGTTGACGGCAATCGCCGCCGTCAATCTCGTCATATCGGACACGACCGACAGCTCGCAGGGCCCCGCGCGCTTCAAGCTCTCCTCGATCAGAGCCGCTCTGCCGGGATCAGCTTCGACGATAGTGACTTTGAGAGGTGAGACCATGAGCCATTGGCAGGCAGGCCCGATATCAGATTACAATGACGACCGTGTATCCACGGCGCTCAACCCTCGGTTTGCTTACATTTTGCGCGATTTCCCTGCTTGTTGCCGCAAGTCGACGCTCAATCGACGAGCGCGACTTCCACCAAAGCCGTTTCCACCGCAACGGCGGGCGATTTCCGTTTTCCGGGAAATGCATTGTCAGGTTCCTTACTCAGGGCCAACCTGATCTCACAGGAGGTCTCGGGCGAGATCTGCACGTGATGCAAAGGTCGAAAATTTAATTTCGTCGTCCAGCCTGTTTCACGTCCGCAGCGAAAGTCGGCTTCCCGCCCTTTTACAACACCCCCAGCCGCCGCTCGATCGATCCAGCGACACCGACGATGCCCAGACTGACGCGACGAAGCGCTTCAAGAACGACGACGCGGTCCAGAAAGACTTGGCGAATACCGTGAAGCTGTCGGACGTCTTGGCGGATGGCTTCGATGCAATCTTCTATCCTGGCGGACACGGACCATTGTGGGATCTGGCTGAGGACGCAGACAGCAAGTCCCTGATCGAAACCTTTGCGTCCAGCGACCGCCTCGTGGGCGCGGTCTGCCATGCGCCCGCAGTCTTTCGCCACACGGAAGGTGCCGACGGCAAGCCCCTTGTTTCCGGGAAGACCGTTACCGGCTTCATCAACACCGAAGAAGAGGGCGTTAGCCTGACCGATGTCGTGCCGTTCCTTGTCGAGGATATGCTGAAGTCCAACGGTGGTGACTACAAAAAGGGCGACGACTGGGCATCCTTTGTGGTGACGGACGGAAAACTCGTGACAGGCCAGAACCCGACCTCTTCGGAAGATGCGGCCAAGAAACTGCTGGCGCTGATCTGATATCGGGCCGCTGGGATATGCACCGGCCCGACCTTTCCCCTTATTTCAAGGATCCGTCATGTCAGCGATCACGACAACCAACCCCGCGACGGGCGAGCCCATCAAGACCTATCCGCTGATGTTCGAGCAGGAGGCCACAGCGATGCTCGAGGCCGCACACGCCGCGTTTTTGGAATGGCGCGTCCTGTCCCACGCGGATCGCGCCCCCGGCATGCCCGCCTATGACGACGAGATCGTCGGCCCCGTCGCCGCCGTCATCCGCGCTAAAGACGACGAAGACGCGATACGGATTGCGAACGACAGCCGCTATGGCTTGGGTGGCGGCATCTTCTGCAAGGACGAAGACCGCGCGCTGAAGCTGGCCCGCGATCATTTTGACACCGGCATGATCCGGATAAACTCCTTCGGGGCTGCCGATCCGAACATGCCGTTCGGCGGGGTCAATGTCTCAGGCTACGGGCGCGAACACGGCGGCTTTGGCATGAAGGAATTCGCCAACGTGAAAGGGATTTTTCTGCCATGATTACGCTCCACGCCCTGCAACACTCCCGCGCCACCCGCATCCTGTGGCTGCTGGCCGATCTAGGCCAGCCCTGCAACCGGGTCGACTATGACCGGACAGACGATTTTCGCGCGCCCGATGAATTGTCCAAGGTTCACCCGCTGGGCAAATCCCCAGTGATCGACGATGACGGCGAGATGATCGCGGAATCCACCACGATCCTGCGTTATCTGGCGGCCAAGTTCGACGATGACACCCACACGCCGCCGCGCGGCACGGCCGATTACTGGCGGCACGAAGCGCTGTTCGACTATGTTGAAGCCTCCTTTGCCGAGGTTGCCGTGCGGGCGATCATGCCTGCATTTCAGGGAAACCCGGTGCCTGACGATGCAAAAGCGGCGCTCGATACCAACCTTGACTATATCGCGCGGGCCATTGGTGACGGGCCGATGTTGTTCGGCAACACCGCGATGCTGGCGGACATCCAGATGTCCTATATCATCGCGTTGCTGGCGCGCTTGGGCCTGTTGGCCGATCATCCCAAGATCGCCGCCTATTGGGACGCGTTTCAGGAACAGCCCGGTTACATCGCTGCAACCCGAGCGGCGGGCCCGATGGCACCGCCCGCGTAAATTTAACGAAGGGATTCTCTTACGCCCATGAATATCCTGATTGCCGGTGCCACCGGCAAGACCGGCCTGCTTCTGACTCAGAACTTGCTGGATCAAGGCCACAACGTGACTGCACTTGTCCGCGAAGGCTCTGATACATCGACCCTGCCCGAAGGCACCGACCTGCGGCACGGCGATCTGACCGACCTGCAACCGGGCGTTTGCAACGGAGCCGACGTGGTGATCTTTGCCGCAGGGTCCGGTGGATCAACCGGGCCAGAGATGACCGACAAGGTGGATCGCAATGGCGCGATGCGGCTGATCGATCCGGCGAACGACGCGGGCGTCGATCGCTTCGTGATGCTCAGTTCCATCGGCGCGGACCAGTCCGATCCGTCGGGCGACCTGGCGCATTACCTGAAGGCCAAGCACGACGCCGACGAACATCTCATGGCGTCTCATGGCGTCCGGCCTGACCTATGCCATCCTGCGGCCCGTCTCGCTGACCGATGACGGTCGCAGTGACGATGTCATTCTTGGCGACAAGGTCGATCTGTCCGCAAAAGCCAGCCGCGCCGACGTGGCCGCCGTGCTGGTAGAGGCCGCAACGTCCGGCAAGCACGACGGGCAAGCGCTGAATATGCAATCGGCCTGAGAAATGAAGGTGCCCGGCAGAATTCTAGTCGGGTACCAATCTTTGAAATTCGAAGGGGGTATCGCCGCGCAGCTTCTTGCAAGAGTGCCGTTTTTACGCTCCGAGTTTGTCTGAACCCCTTGGGACGTTTCGCTGAATTTGTTCATGAATATCGTCAACACAGGGGTTTCATGCCAACCCGGCCGAGTTGAACAGTTCTGCCGTTGCATTGGGGCGCGATCGCTGGTTTCGATACGCCCAGCGGTGCAAGCCTGGACCCCGCTAAAACGTTCGCGATCGCTGGGAGCTCTGAAATCGGCCTTTCGCCCATCCCGCAGCATCGGTCATTGTGGGCTCGGAGCGGTCATTCGCTGCATACTGCACAAACATCCGCTCAGGGCCGAGAGTGTTAATGTTGCCTGGGCCGATCCTCCATGACGCCGCGAAGCGGAGAAGGTCAGCTTCGAGCCCGAGTTGTGGTGTGCCGCAAATCCGTAAGAGGTCCGCTGTTCGTCCGAGAGCCGTTGGTCTGTCCATGCTTTCGGTGGGTGGTCATCTGAAATTAAGACCTATTTGATTAAAAGCATACGATACGCAGAATTGAAGTTTCTGCAGATGAAACAAGGAATTACTCATGACTTCTTTCGACCTTTCGCGCCGTGGATTGATTCTGGGCGCCGCGGGTGGGGCCGCCCTTCTTGCCGCCGGACGCCCACACCCCCTGCAAGCCGCGGCCCATGCAACGGCACCACTTCCAACCTTCTATGATCGTATGGTCGGCAATCTGCGCGTGACGACATTGCTGGACGGGTATTTCAAGCTCGATCAGAACCTTGTGACTAACCTCGGGGACGAGCAAATCGCGGAAGGAATGAAGGCGGCCTATCTTAACCCCGCGAATCCGATTCCGCTGGCAATCAGTACTCACGTCATTCGCCAAGGAGACCAGGTTAGCTTGGTCGATGCTGGTGCGGGCGGTGCCTTTGGACCAACAGCAGGCAGGTTGCGCACATCGCTGGAGTTGCTTGGCGTTGCACCTGAAGACGTGACGCGCATTGTGTTGACTCACATGCACCCGGATCACATCGGGGGATTGATCGGAGATAATGGCCCGGTCTTCCCGAATGCATCGCTGCATGTCAGCGAAGCCGATCATGCCTTCTGGACGGACGAGATGATCGCATCGGGTGCGCCGGAGTCTTCGCAAGGTTTCTTTGCCCTGGCACGTGCTGTCAGCGAGGCCTACACTCAGCGGACTGAAATGTTTGGCGACAATACCGATCTTGGTGGCGGCCTCACCACTTTGGCAATGCCGGGGCATACCCCGGGACACAGTGGGGTCCGTGTGTCGGATGGCTCTGATCAGTTGATCATATGGGGAGACAGCACAGCTTTGGCGTCGCTGCAGTTTAGCCACCCTGATGCCGGTATCGCCTTTGACGCAGATGGCGTGCAGGCCGCCGAGACGCGCCGCCGTGTCTTGGATATGGTGGTTGCCGACAAGATCGCCGTTGCGGGCACCCATTTGCCGTTCCCTGGTATCGGTCATGTCGAAGAAAAAGACGGGGCCTACGCTTGGGTTCCAGAAGAATGGCAGCACATATAAAGCAGTCGCCCCGCCAAGCTGAGAGCTGGTTGCGGATTTTCGGACCGGTTGTTACAGTTAGGTAGCTACTAAAGCGCCTGGACGAAGATGACGGACCGGACACGCTACGCCTGCTGAATGGCGCTGTCGGACCAATTCCAATTTGTCCGACAGCGCTATTAGGGCGACATCATGCTGACAACCCACGCGATTGGTCCCGAAGGGTTCGGGCACGAGAAAATGCCCTGTCAGAGATGTCAGATTCTTCAAATTCACGAAAACAAGGCAGCACATTGCGCCGCCCCTCTTTGATCCAGCCTGGATTTTCGTCATCCCGTCGGATCTCAATGAGGTGTAGAGGGCCGTGTCTGGGATCTTGTCATCGCCATGATCTCTTTTTTGAGCCGGTTGCATATAGGCGAGGAAATCATTGGCATTGGCATTGGCATTGGCATTGCCGAAGCGGACAATCGAATTGGTGAGGAGTCGCCACTCCCTCACGTTTACTTCGAGCTTCCAGACATCAGGTTGTCTCCGCTTTGTTTGTTCGACCCTACCCGTTCAAAGCGCCGCTGGGCTACCTGGACACTGGGCGGGGCCAAGCCAAGGCCCCCTGCCCGCAGACAGCCCCTCTGATCAAAGACCTCTATGCACTCTATCTCAGCGGACAACATTCCCTACGCAGCTTGCAAAAAGAAATGGATCGACGCGGATTGCGTGGCCACTTCGCCAACCCGGTGAGTCTGCACGGCATTGAAAAAATTCTGCGAAACACCTTCTACCACGGCCAGATCACCATCGAACGAACCGGTGAGACGTTTGACGGAAAGCACGAGCCGCTGATCACCAAACGACAGTTCGCGCGGGTGCAGCAGATCAAGGCGGGGCGCTGCGGCCAGAAAGTGACCCGGCACAACCATCAGTTCCAGGGTGTGTTTCGCTGTGGATTGTGCGATGGGCCAATGGTCCCGGAACGGCAGAAGCTCAAGGTTTACTACCGTTGTCAGAAGGCTCACTGCGCAATGACTTGTATGCGACAGGATCGTATAGAGGACGCCATTTTAAAGGCTCTTGAAGTCGTCCAGTTGACCCCGCAGCAGATCAAACAGACCCAACAGCTTTGGGTTGAACGTAATGCGCAGAGCGATCTCGATATCAACCGCCGGTCTCTGATGGCTCGGATCGAAGCGTTGGAAACCAAGCTGGCTCGCATGACAGACCTTTTGATAGACGGAACGTTGGACAAACCGTCCTTTGAAACCGCCAAACAATCCGCCACGTTCGATCTATCTCAGCTACGAGCTCAGATTGACCTACTACCAGATCCTACTGACCTGCGTCGCCAGAAAGCAGAATACATTAGCCTCTTCACTAGCATGGTTGACACCTACCACGGGCTCTGTTGCATAAATCCGGTGAGGGATTCATCTCGTGAATCCAGCATGGTAGCTGACGTGCATGAGCAGACCCACACCCTCGACCTACAAGACCACGAACTGGCCCGCCTAT
>NZ_FNPX01000027.1 GCF_900107415.1 Jannaschia faecimaris | reverse complement strand
GGCGGGATCAACCGAACGTCATGTCCCAGAACTGCAATCTCCCGCGCCCAGTAGTGCGATGTGGCACAGGCTTCCATCCCGATCAGACAAGGATCCAACTTGCCAAGAAAGTCGAGCACGGCACCTCGCCGCAGCTTCTTCTGCAAGACAACCACCCCATCCGCATCCACCCCGTGAAGCTGAAAAACGGACTTGGCGAGATCAATCCCGAGTGTTGTAATCTTCATGTGGATGGCTCCTTCTGACTGTTGGTCTCAAACAGCTCCAGCATGGCACATTGCGATGCCGTTCGGGTGGAGCCGTCCACACCATCAGACAAATTCTAACCAGTCTCAGTTAGGACATTGGCGTTGTCCCTTACGCTGCGCCAAGACCGCGCCACTCGGCCAGAGCAGCGGTACGGTTCAGCTTGAAATCAGGCCGGCTCGAGAGGCTGCGTTCTTGGTTGAAGTGGTTGTAGACGGAGGCTTGAACGGCGGCGAATTTCTGTAAACGTCGCATGCGCCTGAAGCGAAGCATGGCCCGTTCTCGTTGTCGGAAAAGGAGATGTCAGTTCTCCGCCCTGTTGTTCTCCCAGCGGCCCGTCTCTTGGCGCGCGTCTGCGCCGATTTCCCTCAGAGCGGCCCCGTAGGACCGGAGCTTGTCGGTGACGATGGCCTCAGGCTGGCCGTGCTTATGCATTGTTTTCCGGAGAAACTTCAAAGCAGCCTTCTTGTCGCGGCTCTTCGTGATGTAGCTTTCCAGAACCTCACCTTCGTGGTCGACCGCGCGCCACAGGTAATGTCGCTCGCCGTTGATCTTCACGAAGACCTCGTCCAGATGCCACCGCCAGCGGCTGAAACGCATCCCTTCGATCCGGCGTTTCCGGATTCTGCGGCGAACATCGGACCGAAGCGATGCCACCAGAACCGCACGGTCTCATGGCTCACGTCCACCCCACGCTTATGCAGCAGGTCTTGGACGTTGCGAAGCGAAAGGGGAAACCGGACATAAAGCATCACTGACAGGCGGATGATCTCGGGGCTCGTCTTGAAGTACTTGAATGGGGAACGATTGGTCACGTGTGCAGGGTAGGGGGTGCCTCAGTCCATCTCAAGCCAAGTTGCTCTGACAGGACCCGCTGACTGGTTTCCACCAACTTGTTCTTTATTCGTTCTTATAGCGCATAAAGCCGAACCGTCGGGAATAACTTTCACTTCACGGCTCTTGCGCCCGACGTCTGTCGCGCAGAAATGCGGCATACCTGCCCCTCGATTTTGCCTCTCACCCGCGGGTCATGAGCGATGGGAGAAAGGTCGCGATCTGCGGGAAGAGGATCAGGAGCAACGTCGCCAGCACCAGAACCAGGAAGAATGGGAAAGCCATCTTGGCGACGGTCAGCAGGTCGTGGCGCGTCATGGATTGCAGGATGAAGAGATTGATCCCCACCGGCGGCGTGATCTGCGACATCTCGATGACGACGACGAGGTAGATACCGAACCAGATCAGGTCAATGCCCGCTGCCTGCACCATCGGCATGATGACGGAGGCAGTCAGCACGACGATCGAGATGCCGTCCAGAAAGCAGCCCATCACCGCGAAAAGCACCGTCAGCGCGATCAGCAGCTGGAACTGCGTCAGCTCAAAGGAGCCGACTAGGGTGGACAGCGTTCGAGGGATTCCGGTGAAGCCCATCGCCACCGACAAAAATGCCGCACCGCCCAGGATGAGTGTGATCATGCAGGTCGTCTTGGTGGCCCCCTCGACACTGTCGACGAAGGAGCGCCAGGACATCATCCCGCTGACCGCCGACAAAAGCAGCGCGCCCACCACGCCGACCGCTGCCGCTTCCGTCGGGGTGGCGAACCCCGCGTAGATCGAGCCGATCACCAGCGCGATCAGCCCCAGCATCGGGAACAGCCGGGCAGTGGCGCGGACACGCTCGAAGAACGGCAAGCGCGGCTCGGGCGCGGGGATACGATCGCGGTGGAAGAGCGACCAGATCATGATGTAGCCCATGAAGAGGACCATCAGCATCAGCCCCGGCAGGATGCCTGCGATGAAGAGACGGCTGATCGAGACCTCGGCGGCGACCCCGTAGACGATCAGGATGATTGAGGGCGGGATAAGGAAGCCCAGTGTGGCCGAGCCTGCGAGGCTGCCGACGATCATGCGCTGGTCGTAATCGCGTTTCTCCAGCTCAGGGATCGTGATTTTGCCGATGGTCGCCGTGGTTGCCGCCGAGGAGCCCGAGACGGCCGCGAAGAGACCGCAGCTGACGACGTTGACGTGGAGGAGTTGGCCCGGCAGGCCGTTCATCCAGGGTGCCAGGCCGCTGAACATGTTCGCGGCCAGGCGTGTCCGGTAGAGGATCTCTCCCATCCAGATGAAGAGGGGCAGGGCGGTCAGGGCCCACGACCAGGATTGCGCCCAGACCGTCGTGGCCATGATCGCGCCCGCGGGTGCCGAGGTGAAAAAGGCGATGCCCACGAACCCGACGATGGTCAGCGCCAGCGCGACCCAGATGCCGAGAGCGAGTAGAACGAGCATCAGGCCGATCAGGACCAGCGAGACGATATTGGGGTCCATCGGCGGGTCCTCAGGTTGGGCGTACGGGGGCCGTCACGGCTCGCCGTTTTCGGTTGGATTTTCCTCGCCGTCCTCGAAGATCGGATCGTAACCCAGGATCACGCGGACCAGATCTTCGATCATCGCGACGGCGAAGAGGACGAGCCCGATGGCCATCCCGCTTTGCGGAAGCCAGATCGGGACGGGCACCAGCCCCGAGGTGACCTCGCTGCGCGCGAAATTCTGGATAACCATCGCAACGGTGTGCCAGGCCAGGAGGCCGGTGATCGCGGAGCCGATGGCGAGTGCCAGCATCATCATAAGCCGGTGGGCCGGGCCGCGCAGGGCACGGGTGAAGAGCGTGACGCGGATATGGCTGCCGCCGCGAAAGCTCCATGCAAGGCCCAGAAAGGAGGTCGCGGCGAGGCAGAACCCGGCGAATTGATCGGCCGAGGGGATGATGGTGTCGAGTTGGCGTGCGACGATCTGGGCGCAGACGATGACGCAGATCGCGACCAGGAAGACGCCGGCCAGCACGCCCGCGGCGCGGTAAAGCGCGGCGAGGCCGCGCGTCAACATCCGGGTGCCGTTTGGTGAAGGCAGTGCAGCCGCCCCGAGGGGACGGCCGCTTTTGAAACGCGGGTCACTTCACCGCATCGAGGATGATCTGGGCGTCGGGACCGACGCTTTCGGCCCATTCGTTGGCCATGGTCTCGCCAACGACGGACAGATCCTTGACCAGCGCTTCGGGCACTTCGCGGACCGCCATGTTCTCGCCCAGTTCGGCCACGGAGGAGGCTGCGACCTCGGCGCTCATCTCCCAGCCGCGGGTCTCGGCGGTTGCCGCGGCGTCGAGCATTGCCTGCTGCTGGTCCTCCGGCAGACCCGAGAAGGCGCTTTCGTTCACGATGATCATGTTCTTCGGCAGCCAGGCCTGGAGATCGTAGAAATCGGTCGTGAAGTCCCAAGCCTTGGTGCGCGCGCCGGTCGCCCCCGAGGTGACCATCGCGTCCACGATGCCGGTGGAGAAGGCCTGCGGGATCTCGACCGCCTCGATCGTGGTGGGCGCGGCTTCCAGAAGTTCGGCCATGCGCGCGGTCGTCGCGTTGTAGGTGCGGAAGCGCATGCCCGAAAGATCGGCACCCGAGGTCAGCTCCTTGTTGGTGTAGAAGCCCTGACCCGGCCACGGCACGGCATAGAGCAGGCGAATGCCATCTTCGGCGAGCTTCGCCTCGACCAGCGGGCGCTGCGCGTCCCAGAGGGCCTTGGCGGATTCGTAGGTGGTCGCGATGAAGGGGATGTTGTCTGCCCCGAAGATCGGATCCTCGTTGAAGAGGTTAGCCATCAGCACTTCGCCCATGGGCACGAACATGTTCTGGACCGAGCGCTTGATCTCGGGGTGCTTGAACAGCGAGGCACCGGAATGGATGGTGATGTCGAGGCCGCCGTTGGTCGCGGTCGAGACATCCTCGGCGAATTGCATGATGTTCTGGGTGTGGAACTCACCGTCGGGATAGGGGGTCGCCATGTCCCATTTGGTCTGGGCCATGCCGGTTGCAGGGATCAGCGCCACTGCGGTGGCGGCTGCGAGGTATCGAAGGGTTTTCATATCGTGCTCCCGTTGGATTAATCGCGGACTTTGCGCCCGTCGTCTGGTGTGTGTGTAGAATGGCTGCCGCTTTGTGGCGGGTCAATAACTGCGGGGCAGACCAAGCACGTGCTGGCCCAGATAGCCGTAAATCATATTCTTCGAGATGGGAGCTGTCTGATATAAACGCGCCTCGCGCCACTTCCGCTCGATCCCGTATTCGCGGGCAAATGCAAAACCGCCATAGGTCTGCATGCAGACTTCGGCGGTGGCCCAAGATGCATCTGCCGCCAGCAGTTTGGCCATGTTCGCCTCTGCCCCGGCCTTTTCGCCGGCATCAAACATGGCTGCGGCCTTTGTGACCATCAGCTCCGCAGCCTGCGCCTTGGCATAGGCGTCGGCGATGGGAAACTGGATTCCCTGATTGGCACCGATAGGGCGGCCAAAAACCGAACGGTCGTTGGCGTATTCACAGGCTTTTTCAACGAAATACTTTGCGTCACCGATGCATTCGTAAGCAATCAGGATGCGTTCGGCATTCATGCTGTCGACAATGTATTTGAAGCCCTTACCCTCTTCGCCGACAAGCGTATCGGCGGGGATTTCCACGTTGTCGAAGAAGACCTCGCAGGTGTTGTGATTTATCATCGCGTCAATCTTTGACAGCGACAGACCATTCTTCTTGGCCTCGTTCATATCGATCAGGAACACCGACATGCCGTCCGAACGCTTCTTGCACTGATCCGACGGCGTGGTGCGCGCCAGAAGCAGCATCAGGTCTGATTCAAACGCGCGCGAAGTCCAGACCTTCTGGCCGTTGACGATATATGTGCCGTTTTCGGTCTTTTCAGCCTTGGTCTTAAGCTGGGTCGTATCGCTGCCCGTTGTGGGTTCGGTCACGCCGAATGCCTGAAGGCGCAGCTCGCCCGTCGCAATCTTGGGCAGGTATTTCTGCTTCTGCTCTTCGGAGCCGTGCTTGAGCACCGTGCCCATCGTGTACATCTGCGCATGACAAGCTGCGGCGTTGCAGCCCTTGGCATGGATCGTTTCAAGTACCGCGCCGGCTGCCGCCAGCGGCAAGCCCGAGCCGCCATATTCCTCTGGAATTAGCGCACCAAGAAAACCTGACTCGGTCAACGCGGTCACGAAGTCATGAGGGTAGGCATCTTCCTTATCCAGCTTTAGCCAGTATTCATTGGGGTAATCGTCACATAGACGCTCGACCGCGTCGCGAATGTCCTGCCATGCAGGTTTTACGGGCATCGAGATCATGTCGGGATCGTGCTGATTCATGGCTAGGTCCTTCAGATGACTTTGCTGTCGCGCAGGGAGGCGATCTCTTCGGGGGACAATCCGACCTCGGTCAGAATTGCGTCCGAATGTTCGCCTGCATCCGGTGCCGATACATAGATCGAGGCCGGTGTGCGCGACAGTTTGATGGGCTGTGCAACAAGCTTTGTTTCGCCGCGGACAGGGTGATGGACTTGTTCAGCCATACCGAGGTGCTGCACCTGCGGGTCGGCGAATACTTCGTTCATCATGTAGATCGGACCGGCGGGCACTCCCGCCTCCTCGAGCGCATCCACCCAGTCGGATGTGGTTTTTTCGGCAAAGATCGGCGCGAGCTTTTCCCACAATGCGGCGCGCCGTTCAAACCGGGCGGGGTTGGTGGCGTAGTCCTCGATCGTGCCCCATTCGGGCTTGTCGATCAGATCGCAGAAAGCGCGCCATTGTGAGTCGCTGCCAACGCCGAGGTTCATGTGGCCATCCTTGGTGGCGACAACGCCCATCGGTGTGACGTAAGGATGATCGTTGCCGGAACTTTCAGGCACTTCGCCATCGACCAAATATCGTGCGGCCTGGAAATCCATGAGCGCGATCTGCGCGCCCAAAAGCGAGCTTTGCACCCATTGGCCTTGGCCTGACACGCTGCGTTCCTGCAAGGCAACCATAATGCCCAGCGCTGCGTAAAGCCCGGAGGAGAGGTCCGCCACTGCCGCTCCGGCCCGCATCGGTCCCTCTTCGGGGTTGCCGGTCACGCCCATGAGGCCGCCCATGCCCTGTGCTATCTGGTCGAAGCCCGCGCGCTTGGCGTAAGGTCCGTCCTGCCCGAAGCCTGAGATCGATGCGAGGATGATACGCGGATTGACATTGGCAAGGTCGCTATAGGCGATGCCAAGGCGGTCCTTTACGTCAGGGCGGAAATTCTCAACCACCACATCGGCATCTTCGACCATGCGTAAAAACAGCGCCCGGCCGTCCGGATCCTTCAGGTTCAGCGTGAGCGCACGCTTGTTGCGGTGCAGGTTCAGCATGTCGTAGCCATGCCGCGCGCCGCTGACACCTGCGGATGGGTCGGCCCCGGCTGGCGCTTCGATCTTGATTACGTCCGCGCCGAAATCCGCAAGAACGCGGCAGCAGGCGGGGCCCGCACGCACCCGCGACAGATCAAGCACCTTTAGCTTTGCAAGCGCAGTGGGGCGTTCAGTCATTGGCCAAACTCCATCACGCGGACAGCACCATCGGGGTCGGCGGCGGCATACCAGTCGCCGATCCCGCTTGAGGTCAGGAAAACAGTGTCATCACGGGCTTGAAGCATATCGAGCGCCTGTTCGAACTGATGAGCGATATGCGGCACGCCGATGATATGGGGGTGCAGCGCCAAAGTCATGACACGCGGCTGTGTCGTCAATTCGCGTTCGAACATGGCCAGCGTCGCGGCGACCCGCTTCAGGTATTCGTCGGTCGATCCGTTCTGGATCGCGTAGACCGGAACATCGTTCAGCTCGAACGAATAAGGCAGCGCCATCAGGGGGCCATGCTTGGTCTTCATCCACGTGGGCAGGTCGTCGAGGACCCAATCGTGCAGAAACTCGATGCCTTCGGCCTTCAGGATGTCGGGCGTATGTTCCGACTCCCCCAGTCCTGGCCCCAGCCAGGCGCGGGGGCGCGTGCCGCCCGCCTGTTCGAGGCGGTCCAGACAGCGGCGGATGATGTCGCCCTCGTCATCGGCCTGTTTGAGGGATTGCTGAAACCAGCCATGCCCGACCAATTCCCAACCTGCATCCACGACGGTCTTCATCAGCGTAGGATAGACATCGGCCACCTGCGCATTGAAGAGGGCCGAGCATGGCAGTCCCTTGCGATCCAGCATGTCGAGAATGCGCGGCATCCCGCACCGCAAACCGTATTCCACCCATGAGAAATTCGGTACATCCGGCGGTGCCGGTGTCGCCCCGTGCGGCGCAGGTATGATGCCGCGCGGCATGGCCCGCTCGATCGGCCAGTATTCAATGTTCATCGCGATATGAACGATCAGCTGCTTGCCGCCCGGTCCGGTCAGAGGGGCGCGGTCCGAAGACATTTGGAATGGAATGCGCGGGTTGGAATGCATTTTTCTTACTCCACGTGCAGACGAATGTCTGTGGGCTTCCATGACAGACGGACGGGCGCGCCTGCCTCGGGCAGGCTGTCATCGGAATCGGCGATCACACGGCTGACCATCTCGGTCCCGTCCCGAAGCCGAGCGAGGTGCGACGTGGTCAGGCCCAGGTAGACCGACTCGTCGTAAGAGCCGGTGATCGAATGCCCATCGGCTGGAGCGTTCGTGCCATTGACCGGGTTCAGCGCCACGCATTCCGAACGGATCGAAAGGTTGACCTCTTGCCCGTCCGTGACGGCCAGCCCGCGCTTGTCGACCTTGAGTTTGGAGCCGGCCACATCGACGGTTACGGAGGTGCCATTGGCATCGGACACTTTGCCTTTGAGGACGTTGTTTTCTCCGACGAAGCTGGCGGTGAAGGTTTTTTCCGGTGCGCGATAGATATCACGGGCGCGGCCGAACTCCACCAGATCACCGTTTGCGATCAGGGCGATGCGGTCCGCGACGGTCATCGCCTCTTCCTGGTTATGGGTAACGTGGATGAAGGTTATGCCGACCTTTTCCTGCAGGTGTTTCAACTCAAGGCACATGTCCTTGCGAAGCTGCGCATCGAGGGCGGCCAAGGGTTCGTCCAGCAAAAGAATGTCGCGATCCAGGACGATGGCCCGCGCCAATTGCACGCGCTGCTGCTGACCGCCCGACAACTCGTGCGGTTTGCGCTGCGCGAAATTGGTCAGGCCGACCTGTTCCAATGCGTTGGCGACCTTGTCGGCGATTTGCGCCTTGGGCAATCCTGCCACTTTCAGACCGTAACCTACATTCTGCGTCACGTTCATGTGCGGAAACAGCGCGTAGGCCTGAAAGACCATCGTGGTCGAACGCTTGTCGGGTGGCAGGTGCCCCACGGATTTGCCGTGCAGAAGGACTTCGCCCGCCGTCGGTTTGTGGAAGCCGCCGATGGTGCGCAGCAGCGTCGTCTTGCCACCGCCCGAGGGACCGAGCAGCACAAAATATTCACCAGCCGCGATGCTGACGTTGACGTTCTTCAGCGCGACGAACGAACCATAATGCTTGGCAAGATTGCGCACTTCGACCGCGGGGGCGGCTTGGTTGATCATATGATTTATCCCGTTGGTCATGACATCACCGGTTCGGCCTTGGCGCGAGCGATCCGCGACAGGGCATCGGCCCGGATCATAGTGACAAGAATGATGGAGCCGATCACGGCGATAGCGACGAAGCTTACCAACGCGGACATGGCGTAGCTTTGCGGCGACATGCCGGTATTCAACATCTGGCTGATCAGCACCGTGGTGAACGTGTCGAACCCGCCCTTGAGAAGGCTGGTTCGGGTATATTCGTTGAAGACAAGGATCACAGTAAAGGCAGAGGCGGAAAAGACGCCTGCGCGGATCTGGGGGAATTCGATATCCCAGAAGGCACGCCAGCCATTCGCCCCGCAGGCGCGCGCGGCCTCGGTTTGCTCAGGACGATAGCGACCCATCGTGATCAAAATCACCACGAAGGAATAGGGTATTGTATAAATAATAAGGCCAATGGTCGCCGTCAGAAAACTAAGGCGAAACCAGCTGTCGAAAAGTCCGGTACCGATCTGATCGCCCAGCCAGATAAAGGTGAAGTTGACGTTCTTGAAGAACACCAAAAGCGCCGAACCAAGGATATCCGGCGGCACGAACAGGGGGGCCAACAGCAGGAAGACCGGAAACAGCTTATTATCCGCTGCCTTGTAGTATTTCGCCGCCAGAAGCGCCATTGGCACGGTGACGACAGTCACCACAACGGCCAGCATCAGCGTCCAGCGCAACGCACCGATCAGAAGCTCGTCTGAGAAGATGAGGCTATACCATTCCAACGTGAAAACATACTCGTTCGCGCCAAACCCGTTGGCGTTGAACGACACGAACATCACGTAGATCACGGGTGTCATCAGCGTCAGGACGACCAGCAGAAGATACGCCCATTTAAGCTTGTGCAGCCAAGGGTTGTCATAGTCGTTCATGGGGTGCCCTCAACTGAGCGGGGTGAGGATTTTGGTCAGATCGAACAGCTTGTGACCAATCCAGAGGAGCGTCATCAGAGTCGTCATCATGATCGCACTGACCGCCATGGCGAGCGGGAAGTCGAGCGCGCTGATCGCCTGCGTCGCAATAAGGCCCGCATTCACGGCCCCTGCACCGCCAAGGATGTTCGGTAGAAGTGCGACGCCCAGACCATTAACGAAAATAAATACAGAGCCTGCGAAGACGCCCGGTGCCGCCAGCGGCAGGATGATATCGACAAAACGCCGCCAAGGTCCGACGCCCAGATCGTCACAAACCTCAAAGATGAACTTCGGCACGGCCTCCATCGCCAAAAAGCCGGAGAAGACGATAAATGGCAGGAAAGACAGCACCTCGCCAATAACTACACCGGTGTGCGAGTAAAGTAGGGCAGAGATAGGCTCGTCGATTATGCCTAGGTCCATAAGTGTCGAGTTCACTAGGCCGTTTCTTTGCAGAACCGGGCGCAGCGCGAAGACGCGAATGATCTCGGAGACCATGAAGGGCAGGATGAACAGCAACACAACCCGGTGCTGCGCGACCTGTGGGATCGATTTGCGTACGAAGACTGCGATTGGAAATCCGAAGACAAAGCAGATCGCGACCGAGATCAGCGAATACTTCATCGAGTTCAGGAAGTTGACCAGACGCGCTGAAAAGAAGAAATTTTCGTAGGCGTATAGGGTGAAGCCCGGCTCCATCCAGAACATGGTGCGTTCAAAGACTGAAAAGACCACCGTCATCGCCATTGGAATGGCGAAGAACAACACCATAAAAATAAGGGGTGCACGGAACGCCCATGGGGCAAGGCGTTCGCGCCAATCCGCGCGGGACGTGCCGACGGGGATCACCCAGTCGGCTTTGTTTGTTGCTGGCGTTGACATTCCGGGTCAGGCCGCCTGCACCCGGGCCCACCAATCCTGATAGGCGCGAATATTGGTCGGGAAGACATTCTGCCAGGAATTGCCGGCAACCGCGCGCCGCGCCTGCTTGCGCTCAAGCCGCTCCGACATGATGGCTTTCGTGTCAGCATCGAACAGGTCGGGATTGGCGTCCACGTATTCCTGTACGCCTTCCATCTGCGGGGTAAAGCCCAGCCCTGCAAGGGTCTGCGCACCAAACCATGGGCTGAGATAGACATTGGCGAGATTGTAGAACGCCGAATCCATTCCTCGCTCCATGCCGCCGCGGGTCAGCATGACGATGTTGTTCCACGACTGGTGGCCCTCTTTCATCGTGCCGTAGCGGATATCCTGCCCGTTCTTGCGCGCCGCAAAGATCTGGATGACTTCCCAGCAGGATGATACCAGCACCTCTTCCGAGGACAGCAAGTCCGCGCCGTTCTGAACTCCGTCCCAGAAGGTGCGGAAGTGGCCCTTCTTCTTCAGGTCGATCAGGAACTCACAGGTCTGTCGCACCTCGTCCTCGGTCATGTCCGAGGGGTTGTCGATGCTGCCCTTGCCGGACTGCTTGAGGTAGATCGCGGTGTTCGTCAGCGTCGGCCCGAAATCGTTCTGCATGGCGGCGCGGCCACGGAACTGACTGTCAAACAGCGCCTCCCATGAGGTCAGTTCTTCACCGATCTCACCGTAGTTGAAGGCAAGGCTGTCGGCGTTCGAGATGTAAGGCACAGCCACGACCTTACCGTCGTGGCGGATCGTGTCGGCCGAAAGGCCACCCTCCCGATAGCTAGGCAGCAATTTCGACCAGTTCGGGATCCGCGAGATGTCCAGCTCTGCAATGGCACCTTGCGAAGCCAGCGCATCTTCCATGCCGCCGCCATTATCGGTCATCGCGTCATACAGGGCGTTGCCGTCACCCACGACCATCTTCTGGATCGACTCGTCTGCACGGGCGGATTTCGCGATTGCATTGATGCTGATACCAGCCTGCGATTCCATATCAGACCAATCCTGCGCGCCGACCTTGGCAATACCGGGGGCCCAGAGCTTGAGCGCTTCTTGCGCATGGGCCATGGAGCCCATTCCGCTGGCTGCAGTGGCAGCACCCACCAGGGCGATGAACTGTCGGCGGTTAAACTCGTTTTGATTCATATTGTCTCTCCTGATGGTAAAGCCCGACCAGCGGCGGACCAGAACAAACGCGACCCGGTCTTGGTGCCGGATTGATCGCCAAGCTTTGCCGATCTGAGCTGGAAGTCAGTCAGAAACCTGCAAATTGATCTACGCAACTGGTATCGATTATGTCGACAAAAATTGACTTAGGCAAAAAGAATTTGCCGACTTGGCAAAATTTCAAATAACTAATTGTAAAATATGTATTTATCAGAAATTTATAGCGCTTTTCCTTGAGCATGAAGATCAAAATAGGCTTGATCCGCGCGTAAAAATCGCTGAGCTTGCGGCTACGTTTTGGCAATTCTGTATGCGAAATGAGTCGAAAGTGCCTTTTCCCGAATCAGAGCTAATCAGGTTGTGTCGTCGTCCTGTCGCACCGGGTGTCAGTCGGCTTGCGCGGCTGACATTGCTGGACTGGTTTGGTTGTGTACTGGCCGCCCGGTATGCGCCTGTGGCCCGGGCCATGGCCCGAACGATCCATGCACATAATGAGGACATATTGCGTCTTGCCCTGACGTCCATTGACACCGATGCGCAGACGGCAGCGCTTGCCCTTGGCACGCTCGGCAATGTGCTTGAAATGGATGACCTGCACCGCGCTTCGATCCTGCACCCGGGTGATGCCATCTGTGCCGCGGGCCTTGCCACGGCCCTGCGGCAGCCGGTGTCGGGCCCTGAGCTTCTTTCTGCGATCACACGCGGCTACGACGTTGCAATCCGCGTCGGTGTTGCCGCCGCAGCCGGCGGCTACACCCCGTTTTACAATTCGAGCACCTGCGGCGTCTTCGGGGCGGCCATCACCTGTGCCGACCTCGCGGGCCTAGATGCGGAAGGGATGGCCGATGCGCTGGGCCAGGCAGGCATGCAGGCGGCAGGTATCTGGCAGTGTCGGCTTGAACCTACCTTTTCCAAGCAGTTGGCGACAGCACATGCCGCCCGCGCGGGCGTCTTCGCGGCAGAACTGGCAGCGGCAGGCTTTCCCGGCGCGCGCGCGATCCTGACCGGCGAGATGGGCTTTTTCGCAAGCTACTATCCGGAGGCAGACCAAAGTGCGCTGACCGTCCCCCGCGCGTGGGCCATTACCGAGATGAGCTTTAAGCCCTATCCGGCTTGCCGCCACACCCATTCCGCCATTTCTGCGATGCTTGATCTGCGCGAAGAAGGTATGGATGGCGCGGTGGAACGAATTGATATCCATACCCATAGCGCGGCCTTGGAATTCTGCGACCAGCCGCACCCGACAAATCCTAACGCGGCACGGTTCAGCCTGCAGCATGCCGTTGCAACGGCAGCACTGAGAGGCGCGCCTGCGATTTCGGATTTCGAAGGCGACGCCTTGAACAACCCCGATATCGAAGTGCTGCGCGCCTGTATCCACGTGCATATCGATGACGTGATCGACGCGGCCTTTCCGCGCGATTATGGCGCGCGCATCGTCGTTCGCATGCAGGATGGTACGCGTATCGAACGCGCTTGTCCTGCTGCATGGGGCGATCCCGAGAACCCGATGCGCGATGCTGATCTTGTCGCTAAGTTCCACGCCAATGCGTCTCATGGTGGGTTGTCACTCAGGGCTGCGGACACGCTTGTTCACGCCATCATGGACTTGCCCGATGCCATCAACATGTCCGCATTGCGAGCTGCGTTGAACGATGCCTTTTCCCCGGAACCGGAGTTCGAGTGATGCCCTTGAAGCCCCCTGTGCCCTTTCACGAACTTAACAATGATGCGGGATGGGAGCCTGTTCCCGGCGGTGCGCCCGGGGTCGAGCAAAAGATGCTGTCGGGCGCGCTCGATGAAGTTGAAGAGATTGGTGTGCGTACGCGCCTAATCCGGTTTCAGCCGGGCACAGTCGCGCCGAACGTGTTCGTGCATGATTATTGGGAAGAGGTGTACCTGATATCCGGCAAACTGGTGAATGGTTGCGACGCGACAGGTGCGGGTGGCACGGAATACGAGGCACCCAGCTATGCTTGCCGACCTCCGGGGACGGAACATGGACCTTTCACCTCGCAAGAGGGCTGCGTCTTTTTCGAGATCCAGTATTACGTGGGAGATACCAATGGATCTTGACCTATCCGGAAAGACCGCGCTGATCACAGGGGGCTCCAAGGGGATCGGGCGCGCCATCGCGGCGGCGCTTTTGGCGGAAGGGGCGGAGGTCACTCTGGTCGCACGCGATGCCGCCCAGCTCGAGGCGACCAGGGCCGAGCTGAAGGCAGCTGCAGAAGGTCGCGTGCATATTCTTCCCGCTGACCTCGCCAGCGATCTGGGTCGTGAAGCCCTTGTCGATGCGGTGGAGACTCCGGACATTCTTGTGAACAATGCAGGTGCAATTCGCGCGGGTCGGCTTGCCGATATAAGCATCGCGGATTGGCGGCGAGACTGGGATCTCAAGGTCTTCGGCTACATCCACCTGTGCCAGCTCTTGCAGCCACGCATGGCCGACCGTGGCACCGGCACGATCCTGAATATCATCGGCATGGCGGGTCGGGCAAACCGGGCGGCCTATATCTCGGGCTCGACCGCGAATGCGGGCCTTATCGCGTTTACTCAGGCACTTGGGGCCGAGGCACAGTCACAGGGGCTGCGCGTATTTGGCATTAACCCGTCGCCCACGCTGACCGACCGGATGACTCAGTTCATGCAACGTAAGGCTCTGGATGAGCTGGGTGACGAAAGCCGGTGGCGCGAAATGGTCGAGCCGGATCGCTTCCCTTACGGGCGCCCCGCAAACCCGGATGAGGTTGCTGCATTGGCCTGCATGCTGCTTTCGCCGCGGGCGGGGTATTTGAACGGCACGGTGGTCGATGTCGATGGAGGTGGACAATGGACAGGGGCATGAGCGAGCATCGAGATCTTGCTGAGGGCAAGCTGCGCCTGACCCGGACCGGCGGTATCGCGGCGATCACGTTCAACAGCCCTGACAAGCTTAACGCGATGAGTGTGTCGATGTGGCAGGCGCTTGGGGATGCCTGCGAAAAACTGGCCCTTGATGACAATGTGCGGGTTGTCACCCTTGAGGGGGCGGGCGAAAGGGCCTTTGTCGCCGGCGCGGACATTTCGGAATTTGGCGAGACGCGCAGTGATGCGGCCTCTGCAGCCGCCTATGGTTCAGCGGTTGAGCGGGCGGAATACGCGATCGAACAGATCCCCGTTCCCACACTGGCACTAGTGCGTGGCTATTGCATCGGCGGCGGGCTTGGTATCGCGATGCGTTGTGACTTGCGATTGGCCAGGGACGATGCGCGCTTTGCGATAACACCGGCCAAGCTTGGACTTGGCTATGGTTATGATGGGGTGGCGTCGCTGCGACGAATGCTCAGCCATGCGGTCACGGCGGATCTTCTATTCTCGGGGCGGCAGGTCAGGGCCCAGGAAGCGCTCACCAAGGGTATCTGCGATTTCGTCTATCCAACCAAGACGTTCGAGGCCGATTGTGCAGCCTATATTGATCAGCTGGCGCGAAACGCCCCGCTGACGATCCGTGCGACCAAAGCAATCTTGAAGGTGCTCCTTCAGCCTGAGGCCGACCGCGACGGGACCGTGCCTGACGCGATGGCAAAGGCCTGTTTTGACAGCGCCGATTACCGCGAAGGGCAAGAAGCCTTTGCCGAGAAACGCCTACCCGCGTTCAAGGGACTTTGAGTATGGATACCGCCGAGAGAAGCGCGGCCATTGGCCGGACCGAGCGGGCGACAGATACGCTTGATCTGCGTCAGGCGCGCCTTATGCAACTGACGCTCGACCAGCCCGCAACGCTGGAAAAAGGCGATCCGCTGCCGCCTTTCTGGCATTATCTATATTTCAATCCGCAAATCCGAGCCTCGGATCTTGGGGCGGACGGGCACGAACAACTTGGTCGCTTTATCCCCGATTTCGGCCTGCCCAGACGGATGTGGGCAGGGGGGCGCGTGACGATCGACGCGCCGCTGCGACTGGGCGAAGAGGTCGATAAGGTGTCCACGATCCGAGCGATCGAGGAAAAGACCGGCCGTTCAGGGCGGCTTTGCTTCGTCACCGTCGATCATGATTTCAGCGTTGCGGGCGAACACCGTCTGCGTGAGACGCAGAACATCGTATATCGCGACCCACCCGATCCTGGCGCGCCGCCGATCCCAGGAAAGCCCGCGCCGGGCAATGCCGCTTTCACCCGAACCGTTACCCCTGATCCGGTCATGCTGTTTCGCTATTCGGCCCTTATCTTTTATGGTCACCGCATCCATTACGACTTGGATTATACCCGTGGGACCGAAGGTTATCCCGGTCTTGTGGTGCACGGGCCACTGACAGCCACCCTGTTGGTGGGGCTGGGGCTTGAGCGTCTCGGGGATCGGCCCCTCGTTTCTTTCGACATTCGCGCGATGTCGCCGCTATTCGTCACGGCACCCTTCACGCTTGAAGGACACGACACCGACACTGGTGTCGAGCTGTGGGCCCGCGCGCCGGGCGGGACCACGGCAATGACGGTCACGCTGCATGCGGGCACATGATGTATCAGGAGATTTTTCCATGACCAATCCGCTTTATGACGCCCTTCTGGGTCGCCATGCACACAGCGATGCGACCCTTCTGCACCTCGCAGACGGCAAGACACTCAGCTATGCGGATATAGCTGGCCGTGTGGCGCGCATTTCGGGAATGCTTCGGAGTGCGGGCCTTGCGAAAGGTGACCGCCTGGCGATGCAATGCCCGAAATCGCCCCAAGCGCTGGCATTGTATCTGGCCTGCCTGCATTCAGGCGTGATTTTCCTGCCGCTCAACACCGCCTATATGCCTGACGAAATTTCCTATTTTGTCGGGGACGCCACGCCCAAACTCCTGGTGGTCGACCCTGCAGCCAAGTCGGTTTTGCAGCCTGTCGCAGACAAGGTAGGCGCAACGCTTCTGACGCTGGACGCCAATGGGCGTGGCAGTTTTGTCGATGCGGTCGGAGCCGCGACACCCACCGCAGACGCAGTGGCCTGCGACTCGGACGATTTGGCCTGTCTTCTTTACACATCCGGTACAACCGGCCGGTCGAAGGGGGCGATGCTGACGCAGGGCAACCTTCTGTCCAACGCGATAACCCTGACGAAGACTTGGCGCTTTACCAGCGACGACGTGCTGCTTCACGCATTGCCGATTTTTCACGCGCATGGCCTGTTTGTGGCCTGTAACGTGCTGATGAATGCGGGCGGGTCGATGATCTGGCTGCCGGGGTTCGCAGTTGAGCCGGTGCTTGAGGCTTTGCCACGCGCGACCACCATGATGGGGGTGCCGACGTTCTATACCCGCCTTCTCGATGCGGATGGTTTCACCAAGGATATCAGTGGACACATGCGTCTCTTCACATCGGGGAGTGCGCCCCTTCTGGCCGAAACGCACGACCAGTTCGGCGCCCGGACCGGTCACGCAATCCTTGAACGCTACGGGATGACCGAGACTGGCATGAATACCTCCAATCCTTATGATGCCGAACGCCGCCCAGGTACGGTCGGCTTTCCGCTTGAAGGTGTCGAGCTGCGCGTCGCGGGTAGGGACGGCGTAGAGATCCCTCAAGGCGAGACCGGCATGATCGAAGTACGCGGCCCCAACGTCTTCAAGGGATATTGGCAGATGCCGGAAAAGACCGCCGAAGAGTTGCGACCGGACGGTTTCTTTATCACCGGTGATCTTGGGCGCATCGACGCGGACGGCTACGTCACCATTGTCGGGCGCGAGAAGGACCTGATCATCTCGGGCGGCTACAACATCTATCCCAAGGAAATCGAGCAATTACTTAACGAACAGCCCGGCGTTAAAGAAAGTGCCGTGATCGGAGTGCCGCATTCGGATTTCGGCGAAGGCGTCGTGGCGGTCCTGGTGCCCGAAGGGGGGGCCCCCGATGTCGAGGCGATCAAGGCTGATGTGAGCGCTCGACTTGCAAATTACAAACGCCCCAAGGAATACGTCATACGCGATGAGCTGCCGCGAAACACGATGGGCAAGGTGCAAAAGAACGTATTGCGGGACGCATATGCCGACCTGTTGAAGACGCGCGATCATACAATGAGGCGGGCCGGCGAATAAGCTGCGTTTAAAGTTGCGAGCTCAGCGTCTCTGCCAAAGCGATGAGCGAGCGCTCTGAACCGCGCGGCCCCAACAGTTGGACAGAGACCGGCGGCACCGCACCGGGTTTCGGGATCGCGATGGCCGGGCAACCCGCGATATTGGCAAGCACGGTATAATTCGCCTGCCCGACCGGCGGGCGGCTGTCATGGGCAAACGCAGGCTCTGCCACAGTTGGCAAAAGGATGACGCGTGCAGTGCCCAGCGCCGCAGTCAGCATCTCGCGCGCCGCGACAAGCCGCGCGTTCGCAGCAGCCAGCTTCTCGGCGTGAACGCGACGTCCGTAATCGATGAGTCTAGCAAGACCGGGGCTGAGGCCTGCCTCGCGCCCGAGGCTGTCTACCGCTTCGACCTCAGTCAGGAGGAATGCATCGCCGCGAAGACCTGCAAGTTCGAAAAATGGCAGCTCGCCCGGCGGTCCAAGCACCGCACGCAGCGCCCCATGACATTCGGCCATGAACTCCGCGACCTTGGGATGACATCCTACCAGCATCGCGTCTTCTGCGGCGCACCAGCCCGTGATTTTGGGAGCCGGCGTCGCTTCCGGGGCCAACACGTCCAGCACAGAAGCAAGGGTCGTAGGCTCTCGGGCAAGAAGGCCAAGCGCATCAAGGCTTGGCGCAAGCGGCACGACCCCTGCCATCCCGACGGTGTCACGCCCAAATTTCAGCCCGAAGACCCCGCAAAAAGCTGCCGGAATACGCACTGATCCCATTGTATCGCTGCCGACTGCTGCATCGACCGCCACCGCGGCAACAGCTGCCGCCGGTCCACCTGAAGACCCGCCCACACTGTGACCGGGCCACGCCGGATTATCACAGCGCCCGAAATGAGGGTTGTCCGTGGCTGCCCCTAATGCGCCTTCATCCATTGCAAGACGGCTGATGATCGTTGCGCCTTCGGCCCGCAATCGCGCAACAAGCGGTGCATCCTCCGCGCCCAATACAGCTGATCGATTGCCGATGCCTGCAGTCCAAGCCTGACCCGCGACGCGAATATTGGATTTCAGCCCGATTGTCTGGCCGAACAAGGCACCACTTCCTGCGCTCTGCGCGCGGTCTATTGGGCCCGAGGTGCTGAAATCCTCGCAGAAATGGAACGCGTCATTCAGGCTCGCGATCCGGCCCCATACGTTCGTCATAGCACGCCCGCGGCCTTGGCTATAGCGAGTAGTTTTCGCATGCCTTTGATTACGGGAGCCTCAATCAGCTTGCCGTCGATCACTACAAGGCCCGAGGGTGCCGCTTCGAATGCGGCGACGGCTGCCTGTGCGCGGGCAATTTCATCAGCGGTCGGGGTGAAGGCCGCGTTTATTGTGGCGATATTCGACGGATGGATCGCGGCCTTGCCGGTGAATCCGTTCGCGGCCGCATCTGCTGCGGCTGTGTCGACCTTTTCCGCATTGCGAAAATCAAGCTCGGGCACGTCGAGCACATCACAGCCCCCGGCACGGGCCGCGTGAACGATCCGGGCGCGGGCCATACGCATCGTATCTGATCCAGGCGCGGCTCCCAATTCTGCTGACAGGTCCACGCCACCAAACACCAGCGCTCGTAGTCGCGGGCTTGCGCGCGCTATTTCCTCGACGGCGGACAAGCCATCGGCGGTTTCCACCAGCGCGATCAGCCCAGTCTCGCTGTTCACCTCATCAAGGATTGACGCGACCATACGTAGCTCGGCGGCGCTTGTGACCTTGGGCAGCATCACGAGCCCCGCTCGCGGGGCCGCGTCTGCCAAGCCTGCCAAATCGCGTGCACCTGCGGCAGAGGACAGCGCATTTATTCTCAAGGCGCGCGTCGCGCCTGCGCCCCCAGCCCCTGTCAGAAAGGCAATGGCCGGCGCACGGGCACCATCTTTGGCATCGGGCGGCACCGCGTCTTCCAGATCGAGGCATACACAATCCGCACCGATCGCCAATGCTTTGTCGAAAGCCTGCGGCCGGTTGGCAGGGGTAAAGAGAAGCGAGCGCATGACAACAGTCATCTTGCTATTCCTTGCCCGCTGCGTTCTGGGCCATCCGCTCGGTGACGCGGGATGCACCAGCCAGAAGATGCGCCGACATGATGCTCGCGGCCCATTCCGGCGCACGTGCCTCGATTGCTTGTATTATCTCTTCGTGGTGGTTGAGGCTGCGCTGGAGATCTCTGTCTGAAAACATCGAATAGGTCCGTACGACCATGCTGACATCAAGGGCTGTGGTCATCAGGGCGGTCAGCCGGGGCGACCGAGCGGCCGCGACGATTGCACGATGAAATGCTTCGTTCGCGGCAGTCAGGCGCTGATAGGCGTCCTGATCCCTCGGCGGCGTATCAGCCTGCATCGCGGCGTGAATGCGGCGCAGTTCCGCGATGTCTTCTTCGTTTGCCAGTCGCGCCGCGCGCTGAACCGAGTAGCATTCGACGAGACGTCGGATTTCATAGACCTGCTCGGCCTCGTCCTCGGGAAAATACGCCACGCGAGTCGTATAGCCGCTCTGCCGGTCGATGAATCCCTCGATGATCAACCGCCCGATCGCCTCGCGTATGGGTGTACGACTGAGCCCGAGATCATCCGACAGACGCGTCTCGGTCAACCTCTCGCCTTCCTTCAGCTTACCAGTCAGGATATCGTTTCGAATGATGTGGTAAGCATGTTCGGTAGCGTTCATCTTAGGCTGTCGTCCGGCCTGCATCTGTGCGCCCTCGCAAAGTGACTGGCCTATTTTGCATACAGAATTGGCGAATTTCCAGAAAAAAATGCAAAAATTGCTTGTTTTTGCATACAGCAAGCATCGTTGGAGTACTTTGATCATGGTGGTTGTTGTCATTTGTGGACGGCTCCGTTTTTGCAAGGGTTGATTTGAGCTGATGTTGATCGTTGCAGGTTGCGGTCATTTGTCCGGCCTTTGTGCGCGGTACGTCTGACCGCTGGCCCTGATGAAGTCCGCATGCCAGGTCCCAATCAGACTATCGAGCTGTGACGCCCTGACAGCACCTCGGGGTGTCCCGGCAGCGGTCCCGTTCGATCATCATCACTCATCTCTGCCCTTGCATCTCATCGCGGCGTTTCGGGTGCCGCTATCTCCTCCTACGTTCAGACTGAC
>NZ_FNPX01000038.1 GCF_900107415.1 Jannaschia faecimaris | reverse complement strand
GGCGGGATCAACCGAACGTCATGTCCCAGAACTGCAATCTCCCGCGCCCAGTAGTGCGATGTGGCACAGGCTTCCATCCCGATCAGACAAGGATCCAACTTGCCAAGAAAGTCGAGCACGGCACCTCGCCGCAGCTTCTTCTGCAAGACAACCACCCCATCCGGATCCACCCCGTGAAGCTGAAAAACGGACTTGGCGAGATCAATCCCGAGTGTTGTAATCTTCATGTGGATGGCTCCTTCTGACTGTTGGTCTCAAACAGCTCCAGCATGGCACATTGCGATGCCGTTCGGGTGGAGCCGTCCACACCATCAGACGAATTCGAACCAGTCTCAGTTAGGGCAGGATCGCTGTCCCTATGTTGCGCCAAGATATGCTCCTGGCATCACCTGTCTGTTGGATCATGCGGTCTGACCGAGCAGCTTCCCATTAAGTCCGCGGCCGCGTCTTCTCGACCCGTGACACGATCCGCGTCATCGGGAACAGAACCACCATGTATAGCAATGCGCCAACGATCAGCGGAGTGGCATTCACAAACTGCGACTGCAGATCTTGCGCAACTTTCAGGATCTCGGCGATCGCGATGACCGATGTTTCCGCCGTGCGCTTCATCAGGCCAATCAGCCGGTTGGAATAGTCCGGCAGCACAATACGAACCGATTGCGGAAGCACGACCAGGCGCATCGCCTGCCAGGCTGTCAGCCCGATACTGCGGGCGCTCAGCACCTGGTTGCGATGGATCGCCTCAATACCAGCCCGGAACACCTCTGTCAGGTACGCTGCCTCGACCAGAGTGAGCGCCACCACACCCGTCGCGAAAGGCGATAGCACGATCCCGGAATAGGGCAGCGCCGAATAGGTAACCAGAAGCAGCACGATCGGCGGTATGGCGCGGAACACGTCGACGTAGACGTCGATGAAGAAGTTGAGGAGCGCGTCATTTACGATGCTGCGCACTACCGCCATGAACATGCCCAGCAGCGTCGCCAAGACCAAAGAGAACAGGAACACTTGCACGGCGATCCACAGGCCGCTGAGCATCCGCATCATCACACCCGGGCGGCTCATCACCTCAAAATTGAAGAACAAATAGCCCAGGCGTCCCCAGTCGGCATCCGCCCAACGGAAGAAGGCGGCCGCCACCAGCAAGAGCAATGCCAGCGCAGAGACGTTCTGGAGCCAGAGCGGCGCGCCTTTGTCCGCCTGGACGGGGATGAACAAGAAAAGAAAAAGGACGAACACGGCGGCTGTTGCAGCGACATCTATGGCTACAAAGATGCCGCTCGTCGCGGGCGCAGCCACAAGATAGCCAACGCCGACGAGAAACATCAGTGCCAGCGGGATCGGTCTGGCCTTCGTCAGAGCACCATTCATTGTATCGCACTCAGAAATTCGCGGGTGCGTTTGTGCTCGGGCGCGTCGAGCACACGCAATGTCGGACCACGTTCGACGACCAATCCGCCGTCGATCATGATCAGTTGGTCGGCCACCTTGCGCAAAAAGCCCATTTCGTGGCTGATGACGACCATTGTCATCCCTTCCGTCGCGAGGGTGCGCATTACGTCCAACACTTCGTGCACCATTTCAGGATCGAGCGCGGAGGTAGGCTCGTCGAACAGGATCGCCTTGGGCCGCATCGCCAACGAGCGGGCAATCGCCACGCGCTGTTGTTGCCCGCCTGAGAGCTGTTGCGGCAACTTTTCAAGATGATCAGCAAGGCCAACCCGTCCGAGGGCCGCTGCGGCTGCGTCGCGCGCTTCGCTGCGCGGCTTGTTGCGGACATGGATCAGTCCTAGCGTCACATTCTCCAAAGCGGTCATGTGCGGGAACAAGTTATAGTCCTGGAACACCATGCCGATATCGGCGCGGAGGCGGTTTACGTCGGTCCGCAGATCCGTGATGACCGTGCCGTCGATCAGCACCTCGCCTTCGCTGGGTTCCTCGATCCGGTTCAGGCAACGCAGAAAGGTGCTTTTTCCGCTGCCCGAACCTCCCATCAGCGCCGTCACCTTGCCCCGGGGGACGACTGCGTCGATACCCCGAAGCACGTGCATGCCGCCAAAATGCTTGTGGATGCCGCGCGCCTCTATCATCGGCACGGAGGTCTTATCCGCCGCAATGGTCATCGCACGTTCCCTACGTTCAGGCGTCGCTCTAGACGACGGGTCAGGTGAATGAGCGGGATCAAGGTCAAGAGATAGACAAACATCGACAGCACCAGCGGTGTCGGTGTGCGCTTCCAGGTGACCGCTTGTTGCGCGGTGGTGAGTAGCTCCGGAACGGTGATGACGTAGGCGACGGCTGTGTCCTTGACGAGGCTGACAAGATTGTTGGTCAGCGGTGGGATCACGATCTTGAACGCCTGCGGCAGGATAACGTGGCGCAGGGTCGCGCCGGTTCCGAGGCCCAGCGCGCGCGCGGCATCAAGTTGGCCGCGCGGGATGCTTTCGATGCCCGCGCGAAATATCTCAGTCTGATATGCGCTGTTCATGAGTACGAGGGCCAGCACCGCCGCCCAGAAGGCGGGCAAGCGTATGCCCAAAAACGGCAGCGCGTAAAAGATCAGCACCATGCTGACGATCAGCGGCAAGGCGCGGAAGATATCGACATGCAGGCCCAGGAATAGATCGAGTACGGGATTGCCGCGTGTGCGCAGGATTCCGAATGTTAGGCCGAAGATGATCGAAAGAACCGCAGAGACAATCGAAACCTGAAGCGTGACGAGCAGACCTTGAGCGTACAGCTCCCAGACGCCGTCCATTCGTGAGAAATTGAAGAACTGTTCGTGCACACGATCCCAGCGCGTGCCGCTGTAGTAGTAGAAGAGCCAGAAGAACAAGGCAACGACGCTCAGGCTGGCAGCTCGTTTCAAGAGTGTCGGCTTTTCGCGATCCGTCAGCAATATGCCGGCCATCGTAAAGCCCGCCAGATACCATGAGATGACAGTCGCAGCGCCCAGCGGATCGGGACTACCGAAAGGCGGCAGGACCAGCATGGCAAAGGCTAGCCAGCCCACCAGACCCATGAACAGCCACTCGTAGCGGCGAAACCAAGGTTGGTGCGCCCAGCGCTTGTGCCAGTCTTGGATCGACGATCGAAAGTAAGTCATATGCCGAAATGGGCCTCGAGTTTAAGACGCGTCGTGGTACGCCTGCACTGCCGAGGCCCACTGCCGCCGTTCGAATGCGGTCGTTATTACGTCACGATGTCAGCGAGAGATCTCACTCTTCGGGAACGTATGCCTCGTCGAACACGCGAACCACGGCAGATTCCTCGCCGGGCGCTTCGCCGAAATACTTCTCGAATATCTCCGCGGTCGTGCCGTCTTCCTTCATGCTGTGAAGCGCCTCATTAAATTCGTCGCGCAGCGGATCGCCCTTGCGGAAGAAAGCGCCGATCATGAAGCTCGCGTCGTTTGTGGAGAGGACTTCGAAGAGTCCACGATCCTCGATATACACACGCGCCGTCGGGTAGCCGAGAGTGAGACCGTCGATCCGACCGACTTCCAGATCCAGAAGCTGGGTTTCGATGTCTTCGTAAGCGCGGATCTCGAACGGTCCGAACTCCTCGTTGAGCGCCTCGGCGTAAGCGGCTTGAGTGGTGCCGGTCTCGGTGCCGACCACGGTGCCTTCGAGATCTTCGAGGCTCCGTACGTTGTCATCCTCGCGCACCATCAGCGCGTCAAAGGCGGCAAGGTACGGCTCGCTATGATCCATTTCAGCGTGCCGCGCGGGCGTGATGAACACGTTGGAGGCAACAACGTCCCACTGTTCGGCCTGCAGGCCTGAGAACAGACCGCTGAACGCCACATCGGTGACCTCGACCTCGTAGCCAGCACGTTCCAGAGCTTCTGTGTAAACTTCGTATTCGTAACCTTGGATCTCGTCGCCTGCCCGGAAGATACGCAGTGGAATATTGACGTTGCTGGCAACGCGGACGACCTCGCGGTCCGAATCCTGCGCCTGCGCGTCATTGAACGCGAATGATGCCGCAAGGAACGTGGCGCCCATAATGGGCGTGGTCTTCAAAAGTCTTTTGAGCATGTGTGCCTCCTGAACATGAGTTGGGTCGAGTTGGTGGGTATCTGGTATTGTCGAACGAAGAATGGGCAGTGAGTGTTTTCACCGGACGATTGATGATTGGGGGGTCTGCTGCCGAAAAAGCGCTGTCCATGGCCCGAATACGGCCCCCTGGAAAGACACTCCCTCAATCGATTGCCGTTGCGGGTTTTGGCCTGCCAAAACTTTGAACGCTCGAAGCGTTCGTTCGTGGATGGGTCGTTCTTTCACACAAAATCCCCCAATCGTGCGCCACCATCTCACGGACGCGCGCAAACCCTTTTTTCCGGCGCGATGCGCGCCGAAAACCGTCCGACGCCAAGTCAAAAGGTTGCATACCCCTCGCAGAAATGAAACTAATTTTTTGTAATTGACAAAATTGGAAAATTTGTTCCACTTGGCTCTGGCCAAGTCTTTACGAGGTGCACATGCCCAAACTCGACACTGATTACGTCCGCCGGCAATTCCCTGCTCTCACCGACGATGTGGTATTTTTAGACAATGCAGGCGGCTCCCAAGTAGCCAAGCCGGTCTTCGACCGGATGAACGAGTTCATGATTGGTGCGAATGTTCAACTGGGTGCCACCTACGGGACCTCAGTCGCGGCCTCACGGAAGGTCGCCGAAGGACGGGCAGCCCTTGCCACGCTACTGAACGCCGACCGCCCCGAGGAGGTCGTAATGGGCGCGACTGCGACCCAACTTTTTGATCAACTGGCTCAATCACTTGTGCAGCATTGGGTCCCAGGAGACGAGATTGTCGTCTCAAACTTCGATCACGAGGCGAACATCGGTCCTTGGCGGCGGCTTGAACAGCGCGGCATCGTGGTGAAGACATGGGAAATTTCGAATGACACGCGCAAACCTGAGGCAGAGGATCTTGCGCCGCTCTTGGGGCCCAAAACACGCCTGGTCGCCATGACCCACTGCTCAAACATCTTCGGCGGCATCAACGATGTAAGGGCAATCGCTGACTTGGTTCACGATTACGGCGCGATGCTTTGCGTCGACGGAGTCGCGTACGCCCCGCACAGGGCCGTCGATGTGAAAGCGCTGGACGCCGATTTCTACGGCTTTTCGGTTTACAAGACCTACGGGCCGCACCATGCGGCGCTTTACGGAAAGTACGATCTGCTGCGCCACAAGGCGGGCAACATCAATCATTACTTCTATGGCGAAGACAAAGTTCCCAACAAGCTTGAGCCGGGCAACCCCAACTACGAATTGTCTTATTCATGCGTTGGGGTGATCGAGTACCTGGAAGGACTTGCCTCCGCACATGGGATCAACGTCTCGGGACGCGCGGCTGTGGAAGCCTCTTTCGACTTGATCGCCGATCATGAAACGGCTCTGTCTGAACGCTTGCTGGCTTATCTGCGCAGCCGTGAAGATGTCACGATTGTCGGCGAGCAATCGTCGGAACGCAACTTGCGGGTGCCAACGATCTCCTTTGTGATCGCCGGGCAATCCTCTCGCGAGATCGTTGAGGCCGTGGACCCGTCAGGGGTCGGCATCCGTTTCGGCGACTTTCATTCCAAACGGTTGGTGCAAGCGCTCGATCTTGGTGACGCCGATGGCGTAATCCGTGTATCGGCGGTCCATTACAATACACTCGACGAAATGGACCGGCTCATCGAGCGGCTCGAAAGCGCGGTGTAACGGCAGCTCTGCCAAGATCGCGACCTCAATGTGTTCAATGGACGAAGGGCACGTCGCAAAAGCAGGTGTCAGCTAGGTCGTTCCGAAGTGGGCAGATGACACATGGCGGCATGCGGCTCTCGGCTCTTGCATATTGAAACAGCGGAACGCCCGCGGAACGGTCAAAATTTGAATATGCCGCGGAGCGCGCACGGATGTCTGAAACACGCACCAAACCTGACGGAATCGAGAAACCTCAAAGTGTCGATGCGTTCAAAGCGCGCCTGTTGAACGAGCGGCACCTCTTCACGAACCGCATGCTCGAAGCGGGGGCTTGGGTGTTGGACAACCAGCGGATCGTCGCGCTGGAAACCCTGACGGTCATGGCCCTCAAGTCCAAGCTCACGCCGTCGACGTTTGTCAGGCTGGCAAAAGCTATTGGGTTCGCCGGCTTCTCGGACATGCAAAAGCTGTTCCGCGCGCCCCTGCACGACGCCTACCCGGAGTCGCTTTCAGAAAGAATTTCCCATAGCCACGGGGATGAGGTCGTGCACGACCCGGCGGATCTGCGCGCGGTTGGACAATCGTTTTGCCGGGCCAACGCTGCCTCTCTCGCGCATCTCAGCGGACGTCTCGACGAGCTTCCGCTAGATGCCGCTGTTGACCAGATCATGGCAGCGCGTACCGTGCACCTCATCGGGATGGACCGATCGTTTCCGGTGGCGTCCTACTTCTCCTATGCGCTGCGTCGGGCGCATATCCAAGCGATCCAGGTTACCGGAATAGGCAGTCTCGCGTCTGACCAGATCTCGGTCATGAAGTCGGGCGACCTGCTGATCTCGATCAGCTTCCCTCCCTATGCACAGGCCACGATCGACGCCACGTCGATCGCGCGCGCCGCCGGTCATAAAGTGATCGCCATCACCAACTCTCCCATCAGTCCGATCGCCGAAGATGCGGTAGAGGTCCTGACCGTGGACGACGCCGAGCTGCATGGCTTTCGTTCGCTCACCGGTGTGCTGAGCCTCGTTCAGACCCTCGCGATCGGGCTGGCCTATCGGTGCCGGGACAGAGGTGACCTGGACCTCGACCTAATCAACGCATGAAAGGAATTCGCATGTCTCATGACTTGGTGATCGCAAACGGCACTGTCGCAACCGCGTCCGACGAATTCGATGCGGATATTGGCATCCGCGACGGCCGGATCGTCCAAATCGGCGGTGACATGGGCAATGCGACGCGCGTGATCGATGCGACCGGGCGGTACGTGCTGCCCGGCGGCATCGACAGCCATGTCCATATCTCTCAACCATCTGGTCCGGGCATCGTCATGGCCGATGATTTCGACAGTGCCACCCGGGCCGCGGCCTTTGGAGGCAACACAACGGTGATGCCCTTCTGTTTGCAGGAACGTGGGCAGTCGCTCACAGCAGCGTTCAGGGACTACCGCGAAAAGGCTGAAGGCGCTCATGTCGATTTCGGCTTTCACATGATCATCACGGATCCGACGCCACAGATTCTGGGGCAGGAACTGCCAGCCCTAATCGAAGAGGGACAGCGATCAGTGAAGGTTTTCATGACCTACGAAGCTATGCGTATGGATGATGCAGGTATCCTCGCCACGATGGACGTGGCAAGGCGGCATGGCGCAAGGATCATGGTGCATTGCGAGAACGAGGATGTCATCGCCTTCCTCGCTGCCCGCGCCGAGGATACAGGCGATATTGCGCCACGCGCGCACGCCACAACCCGACCCGTGGCCGCTGAACGGGAAGCCACACATCGCGCCCTTACGCTAGCCGAGGTCGTCGACATTCCAATCGTCATTGTTCACGTCTCAAATGGTGCCGCAATTGACGAAATCGCGCGCGCCCGCGCCCGCGGGGTGAACATAACGGCCGAGACCTGCCCGCAATATCTCGTGCTTGAGGCAGAGGATCTCTCACGAGACAATTGGGAAGGAGCCAAGTTCGTCTGCTCGCCACCGCCGCGCGATACAGTGGAGCAGCAGAACTGCTGGCGGGGCCTCGAAACTGGACTGTTCGATCTGTTCTCATCCGACCATTGCCCGTTCCGCTACGAAGACGAACAAGGCAAACGTAACCCGGCGGGGCTGCGCAGTTTCAGGCATATTCCGAACGGTATCCCGGGGATCGAAACGCGCCTGCCGATCCTGTTTTCCGAGGGTGTGATGAAAGGCCGGATAGATCTGCCGCGTTTCGTAGCGCTTACGTCAACGAACCACGCCCGCACATACGACATGTATCCGCGTAAGGGCACAATCGCCGTCGGCTCTGATGCCGATATAACGATTTGGGATCCGCATGTTCGCAAGACGATCCAACATGCCGGACTTCACGATGCGGCAGATTACAGCCCTTACGAGGGGTTCGAAGTGACCGGCTGGCCAGAGACCGTTATCTTGCGCGGCGTTCCGGTAGTCGAAGCCGGACAAATGACCACTAGTGGTATCGGTGCCGAGGTTCCACGTACCGCCAGATAGATCTGTATTGAACGGTGTGGAGATATTGAGTTTCAATGCCAGTAGATGACGGTTACGGCGAGTGCGATGGTGGACAGAAGAATTTTCGGACACCGGTCGTAGCAGGTTGGGGGGCTAGACACCGGACCTCGGTGGCCAGGCCGTCGAGTTGACCCGCCAAAGACATGAGCGCGGACCGGGCGATCTCGGGCAGTCCGAGGGTGTCATCATCACGGAGGCGACCGACCAAGTCGGCCACCTTCCGGGGCCCTTGTGCGGC
>NZ_FNPX01000003.1 GCF_900107415.1 Jannaschia faecimaris | reverse complement strand
CCGACACGACGCGCCAAAGTCTCTCCCCCCTGACTGCCCCGGCGCGTCGCCGCTACGCCCCCGTCCTCCCCGGCGGGGGCGTTTGCCGTTCAGGGATTTGCATTCTTTATAAGATCGAGAACACGAGGGCCGAAGGCGTCCACGATGACCCCCACACCGTCGCGGTTCGGATGAATGCCGTCGTCCTGCATGTAGCTGGCACGGGCGGTCGCCATGTCGCTGTCGACCACCAGTGGCCCGAGGAAGCTCGGCTCCAGCAGCGTATCGTATTCTTGCGACAGCTCGACATACATGGCGTCGAAGGCCTGCTGGAAGTCGGGACCGTAATTCGCCGGGGCCTCCAACCCGACAAGCAGGACCGGCAGGTCGCGCGCGCCCGCCACCCGTGACAGGATCGCGTCGAGGTTTGCCCGGCTGGACGCCACGGGCAGGCCACGCAACAGGTCGTTGCCGCCCAGCGCGAGGATCATCGCGTCCGTATCCTCCGACAGCGACCAGTCGAGCCGTGCCAACCCACCCGCTGTCGTGTCGCCCGACACGCCTGCGTTTACAATTTCGACATCGACATCACGGGCGTCCAGCCAAGCCTGAAGCTGCGGAACAAAGCCCTGCCCGTCGGGCAGCCCATACCCAGCCGTCAGACTGTCGCCCAACGCCACAACCTGCAGGGTTTCGGCATGGGCGGGCGTGCTTAAAATCAAGGCAGCCAGCGAAGAGTGAACCAACTTGTTCATTGGTGCGAATACCCCATATCTCCAATCAAGCATTCGCCCTAACCCAAGGAGAAACCCCATGGTCCTGTCACTGCGCGACGTCGAATTGTCGCTGCAAGGGAACGCCGGGATGGTCGACATCCTGCATGGCATCTCGCTTGAGGTGGCCAAGGGGGATACGCTGGGGCTGGTGGGGCCGTCGGGATCGGGCAAGTCGTCTCTCCTGATGCTGATGGGCGGACTGGAGCGTGCCACCGGCGGCGAGGTCAAGGCGCTCGGCAATGACCTGACCGCGATGGACGAAGACCAGCTGGCCCGCTTTCGCCGTTCACATATGGGGGTGGTTTTCCAATCCTTCCACCTGATCCCGACGATGACCGCGCTTGAAAACGTCGCGACACCGCTGGAACTGGCCGGTGTTACCGACGCATTTGACCGCGCCGCCGAGGAATTGAAGGCCGTCGGGCTGGGACATCGCACCGATCACTACCCCGCGCAATTGTCGGGGGGCGAGCAACAGCGCGTCGCCCTCGCCCGCGCTGCGGCTCCGCGTCCTGATATCCTGCTCGCGGATGAGCCGACGGGGAACCTCGACCAGGCCACGGGCGAGGCGATCATGGACCTTCTGTTCGACTTGCGCGACCGACACGGCTCGACCCTCGTGATGGTCACCCACTCGACCGAGCTGGCGGCGCGTTGTGATCGCACGATCCGCCTTGTGGACGGGCGGCTGGACGCCGAAACCCGGAACGCGAAGGCCGCGGAATGACCTGGCTGAAGCAGGCGGCGACGATCGCAAGACGCGAATTGCGCGGCGGGCTGGCCGGGTTCCGCATCTTCCTTGCGTGCCTGGCGCTCGGCGTGGCGGCGATTGCAGCGGTCGGGTCGGTCCGGGTGTCGATCACAGAAGGTCTCGCGCGCGAGGGCAGCGTGATCCTGGGTGGCGACGCGGAGGTGGAATTTGCCTATCGCCGGGCGAACGAAGAGGAGCGCGCGCTTCTGGCCACCTATGGAACAGTATCCGAGATCATCGATTTCCGCTCCATGGCCGCGACAGGTCTGGGCGCGGAAGCGGACCGGGCGCTCACCCAGGTGAAAGCGGTCGATGACCTCTATCCGCTGGTGGGCACGGTGGAGCTCTCGCCCAACATGCCCATCGCCGAGGCGCTGGCCGACGGCGGCATCATCGCGCACCCCGTTCTGGTGGACCGGCTGGGCCTGACGATCGGGGACTCGCTTTTCTTGGGCGCGCGGGAACTGACCCTTCGCGCGGCGTTAACGCGCGAACCGGACGCGGGCGGCGCGGGCTTTGGCCTCGGGCCCCGCACGATCGTGTCGACGGCCTCGCTGGAAGGGTCGGGGCTGGTGTCCGAAGGCAGCTTGTTCGAGTCCGAATACCGCATAGATATGGGCGACTTGCCCGACACGGCGTTGGACGCCGCACAGGCCGAGATTGAGACGGCCTTCGCCGACAGCGGCGCGCGTTGGCGCGACCGGCGCAATGCCGCGCCGCAGGTCGAACGGTTCGTGGACCGGATCGGCAGCTTCCTTGTGCTGGTTGGCCTGGCCGGCCTGGCCGTGGGCGGCGTCGGCGTTTCGGCAGCCGTGCGCAGCTACCTCGACCGCAAGACAGGCGTGATCGCCACGTTGAAAACACTCGGGGCAGAAGGGCGCGTGATCTTCGCCGCCTATATGATGCAGATCGGCGTTCTTGCAGCCCTTGGCATCGTTCTGGGCCTGATCCTCGGCACGATCATCCCGATCGTCGTGGGCCCCCTGATCGAAGCCCAACTGCCCGTACCTGTCGCGCTTGGCGTGCATGTCAGCCCCCTGTTCGAGGCGGCGTTGTACGGTGCGCTGACTGCACTCATCTTCACTCTCTGGCCGCTTGCGCGAACGGAACAGGTGCGCGCCGCCAGCCTGTTCCGCGACGCGACTGGCAACACCCGTATCTGGCCGCGCAAACGCTACATCGCGGCATTGGCCGTGGCGGCGGTCGCCTTGATCGCGTCTTCAGCCCTGTTGTCGGGCATCCCGGAACTTGCGCTGTCCTCGGCGGCGGGCATCGCGGTCGCGCTCGTTCTGCTGATTGGAGCCGCTTGGGGCGTGCGACGTTTGGCACGCAAACTGGCCAGCACGAAGGTCGTGCGCGGCTGGCCAGCCCTGCGACTGGCGCTCGGCTCGGTCGGGGGACCGGGGGGCGAGGCGACAGCCGTTGTCCTGTCCTTGGGCCTGGGCCTGACGGTATTGGCTGCCGTGGGGCAGATCGACGCCAACATGCGCGCGGCCATCGACCGCGACCTGCCCGAACGCGCGCCATCGTATTTCTTCGTCGACATCCAGCCAAACCAACTGGAAGGGTTTCTGGATCGCGTCGAAAACGACCCTGCCGTCAGCCGCGTGGATACCGCGCCGATGCTGGGCGGCGTTGTGCGCTCCATAGCCGGGCGTCCCGCGTCGGAGTTTGACCATTGGGTCACGCGCGGCGACCGCCGGATCAGCTTTGCCGACACGCCGGGCAAAGGTACGCGGATCGTCTCGGGCGAATTCTGGCCCGAGGATTACGCCGGTGAACCACAGATCAGCTTCGCGCGCGAAGAAGCGCATGAGCTGGGAATCGAGCTGGGGGACAAGGTCACGCTGAACGTGCTGGGCCGCGACATCACGGGGACGGTCACGAACTTCCGCGAAGTGGATTTCTCCTCGGGCGGCATCGGCTTCGTCATCATCTTTAACACCGCGGCCCTTCAGGGCGCGCCGCACACATGGCTTTCAACCGTCTATGCCGAGGAAAGCGCGGAGGCTCAGATCCTGCGCGACGTGGCGGGCGATGCGCCCAACATCACCGCGATCCGGGTGCGCGATGCAATCGCCTTGGTGACCGAGGCGCTCGGCGCGCTTGCGGCGGCCACCAGTTGGGGGGCGGGCGCGACGCTGTTGACGGGCTTCATCGTCCTGATCGGCGCGGCCGCCGCGGGTGAGAGGAGCCGGACTTTCGAGGCCTCGGTCCTCAAGACGCTGGGAGCAACGCGCGCCACCATCCTGCTGAGCTTCGCGCTACGCTCGGCCCTGTTGGGGGCGGCGGCAGGCATCGTGGCCATCGGGGCAGGGGCGCTTGCCGGGTGGGGCATCCTGACTTTTGTGATGGACGCCCCCTATGCGTTCGAATGGCGCTCTGCCATGGCGATCGTCGTCGGCGGTGCCTTCGCGACGCTGCTGGCGGGCCTGGCCTTTGCCTGGCGACCATTGGCGGCGCGACCTGCCGGAGTCTTGCGCGCGCAGGACTGACGGACCGGCGAAAGCCCCGGCGTTACAACGCCTCGGGGTCAGGCTGGGGGGACAGCAAGCACGCAGGGCCGATCCCGCCCTTCCCCCCGGCGCACACCACGTCTAGCGTCGCGGCAATGACCCGCACGATCCTCATACGGCTTGTTTCAATGGCGCTGTCCCTGTCGGTGGCAAGCGTCGTGATCTTCGTAATGCTGCAAGCCGTACCCGGCGACCCGGCCGCCTTCATGCTCGGCCTGAACGCGCAGCCCGATACGGTGGCGGCCTTGCGGGCCGAGCTGGGGCTGGAGGGATCGCTGATGCAGCGCTACCTAGCCTGGGTCGGTGGGATGCTGACCGGGGATTTCGGCACCTCCTATACTTACCGCGTGCCGGTCGCCGGGCTAATCGCCGACCGCATCGGGGTCAGCGCGCCACTGGCGGCCTATGCCTTGATCCTGACCGTGGTGATCGCCGTGCCCGCAGGCCTGCTGGCGGCGACGCGGCGGGGGCGTCCGTCGGATTGGGGTGTGATGGGGGCTACGCAACTGGGCATCGCAGTACCGAATTTCTGGTTTGCGATGCTGTTGGTCTTTCTGTTCGCGGTGAAACTCCGGTGGGTGTCGGCGGGGGGCTTTCCCGGCTGGACCGACCCCATTGCCGCGGTGAAGGCGTTGACGCTGCCGGCGGTGGCGTTGGCCCTTCCGCAGGCGTCGATCCTGGCGCGGGTGCTGCGCGGTGCGCTGATAGACACGCTGGATCAGGATTACATCCGCACGGCGCGGGCCAAGGGACTGAGCCGCCGCGCCGCGACCGTGCGCCACGCGCTGCGCAACGCCGCGATCCCGGTGCTGACGATCCTGGGGCTGCAATTCAGCTTCCTTCTAGCCGGTGCCATCATCATCGAGAACGTATTCTTCCTGCCCGGTCTTGGGCGGCTTATTTTTCAGGGCATCACTCAACGCGACTTGATCGTGGTGCAATCGGTGACGATGCTTCTGGTCTTCGCGGTCATCGCGGTCACTTTCGCGGTCGAACTGGCCTATACGCTCGCCGATCCCCGTCTACGCAGGCGCGCAACATGAGGGGAGCCATGATAATCGGAGCCGTGCTGACCGCGATCTTCGCATTGGCCGCCCTGCTCAGCGTCGTCTGGGTACCGCATGATACCAGCGTCCTGAACATCTCACAGCGGTCGCTGGGCATATCGGGCGCGCACCCGCTGGGAACCGACCATTTCGGGCGCGACATGCTGTCGATGCTGATGGCGGGGGCCCGCACCTCGATTGCCGTGGCACTGGTCGCGGTGGGGATCGGCATCGCATTGGGCGTACCGCTGGGCTTGGCGGCCGGGGCCAATCGCGGAAGTTGGCTGGACGAAATCATCATGCGGGGAAACGACCTGATCTTCGCGTTCCCCTCGCTGGTGATCGCGATCCTTATCACGGCCGTCTTCGGACCCTCGGCACTCAACGCGATCCTTGCGATCGGCATCTTCAACATCCCCGTCTTTGCACGGGTCGCGCGGGGGGGCGCGCTCCCGCTCTGGACGCTGGACTACGTGATGGCGGCCCGGGTGGCAGGTAAGGGGCGAACGTTGATCTCGGCACAGCACATCCTGCCCAACATCGCCAGCCTGCTGATCGTGCAGGCCACAATCCAGTTCTCGCTGGGCATCCTGGCCGAGGCGGCGCTGTCCTACGTCGGCCTTGGGGCACAGCCGCCGACGCCCAGTTGGGGACGGATGCTCGCCGATGCGCAGACCATGATCTACTCCGAACCGCAGTTGGCCATCCTGCCCGGTCTTGCCATCGTCTTCATGGTTCTGGGCCTCAACCTGCTGGGCGACGGGTTGCGCGACGCGCTGGATCCCCGGCTCAGGAGGGTGCGCGGGTGATCGCGCTCGACCGTCTTTCGCTTTCAATTCACGGCACAGCGATCCTGCGGGAGGTGTCGCTGACGCTGACGCCCGGTCAAATCACCGGGCTGGTGGGGGAATCCGGGTCAGGCAAGTCGATGACTGCGCTGGCAATGATCGGGCTGTTGCCCCGCGGGGCAGAGACAAAGGGCGCGATCCACCTCGACGATACCGACTTGCTGACCCTGACCGAACGCCAATGGCTGGAGGTGCGCGGCAACGACATCGGCATGATCTTTCAGGAGCCGATGACCGCCCTTAATCCAGTGCAGACCATCGGCGCGCAGGTGTCCGAAACACTGCGTCTGCGCGGCATGGCGCGGGCCGAGGCGCTGGCCATCGCGCGTGACAAGCTGGACCGCGTGGGGCTTGGGCATGTTCCGCTCGATCGCTATCCGCACGAGTTGTCGGGCGGACAGCGGCAACGGGTCTGCATCGCGCTGGCCATTGCCCGGCGGCCGCGCCTGCTGATCGCGGACGAGCCGACGACCGCGTTGGACGTCACCACGCAGGCCCAGATCCTGGACCTGTTGCACGACCTTGTGCGCGAGGAAGGGATGGCGCTGCTGTTGATCACGCACGATCTGGGCGTGGTCGCCGGGCTGGCCGATCATGTTGCAGTCATGAAGGATGGTGAAATCGTCGAAGCGGATGCGACCGAGGCCCTGTTCCGGACCCACGCGCATCCCTATACCCGCGACTTGCTGACCGCTTCGCAACCGGCACCCCGCGCGGGCCGGGATATCGCAGCCAGCCCGGTTCTGACGGCTGAAAGCGTGACCCGCACCTATGGTGCTATGCGGGCAGTCGATGAAGTGTCGCTGACGTTGAACCGGGGCGAATGCCTGGGACTGGTTGGCGAATCCGGCTGCGGCAAGTCCACCCTGACGCGGGCTTTGCTGGGGCTGGAGCCGGTACAGTCCGGTGCAATCACCCTGATGGGCAAACCCGCCGGCACCGCGATGACCCGCGCGGATCGCGCACGCCTGAGCGTGGTCTTCCAGGACCCCTACGGCAGTTTCAACCCGCGCTGGACCGTCCGTAAACTGGTGCAGGAACCCTTTCACCTGACAGGCAAGCCCGCCGACGCGGAGGCCCGCGCAGGTGAGGCGCTGACCCAGGTCGGCCTGACCGCCGACGATCTCGACAAGTATCCCCACCAATTTTCTGGCGGCCAGCGTCAGCGCATCGCCATCGCCCGCGCCCTGATCACCCGACCGGACGTACTGGTGCTGGACGAAGCCGTCAGCGCGCTGGACGTGCGGGTGCGGGCACAGGTCCTCGACCTGCTCAAAGACCTTCAGATGCGGCTGGGCCTTGCCTACCTGTTCATCACCCACGACCTGACGGTGGTGCGCGCCGTGGCGGACCGGATACTGGTGATGCAGGCCGGGCGGGTCGTGGAGGAGGGGCCGACATCGCAGGTGTTCAACGCGCCGCAGCACGATTACACAAAAACATTGCTGGCCGCCGCGCCGACCATCCCGGAGGAGTGGACCGCCTGACATGCTGGACCTGCGCCCAAACTGCGAACTCTGCGATCGCGACCTGCCGCCCGACTCAAAGGATGCGCGTATCTGCTCTTACGAATGCACGTATTGCGCCGACTGCGTGGAAACCCGGCTGCACGACGTCTGCCCGACCTGTGGTGGTAATTTCGCGCCCCGCCCGATCCGGCCCCTTACCGCGTTTCGTGACACGCACCGGCTGGGCCTGGGTCACCACCCCGCCAGCACAACGCGGGTACATTCGAAATTCACCACCGACGACATTTCGGCCCATGTCGCCCGCATCCGCGACATTGCGCCCGAAGACCGCTGAGACAGGAGCCCTCCATGACCGACGCCCTCTGGTTCGACCCTTCCGAAATGCTTATCGGGGGCCGCTGGCTGCGCGCCGCCGAGACACTTCCGCTGGGCAATCCGTCAACCGGGAAGACAATCGCCCAGATTCCCCGCGGACAGGCCCGTGACATCGATTCCGCCGTTGCCGCGGCGCACCAGGCGCTGTCGGGCGATTGGGGCCGGATGTCGGCGCTGGAGCGTGGGCGCATCCTGACCCGCATCGGCCAAATGGTGCTGGAGCGTGTCGATGAGTTGGCCGAGCTGGAGGCGCTGGACGTGGGCAAGCCCCTGAAACAGGCGCGGGCCGATGCCGTGGCACTGGCGCGCTACTGCGAATTCTATGGCGGCGCTGCGGACAAGGTGCACGGCGAGACGATCCCCTATCTGGAAGGCTACACCGTTTACACCCTGCGCCAGCCGCACGGTGTAACGGGCCATATCGTGCCCTGGAACTACCCGATGCAAATCATCGGCAGGTCGGTCGGCGCGGCCCTGACCATGGGCAACGCCTGCGTGCTCAAACCCGCCGAGGAGGCCTGCCTGACCGCCTTGGCCTTCGCCCGCATCGCCGTTGACGCGGGGCTGCCGGACGGCGCGCTGAACGTGGTGCCCGGTCTCGGGGCCGAGGCGGGTGCCACGCTGACCGCGCATCCCGGCATCCACCACATCAGCTTTACCGGCTCGGTCGCGACGGGTCGGCTGGTGCAGAAATCGGCGGGTGACAACGTGGTTCCGGTCACGCTGGAGTTGGGCGGCAAGTCGCCACAACTGGTCTTTGATGACGCCGATGTGGACGCCGCGCTGCCATTTCTGGTGAACGCAGGTATCCAGAACGCGGGCCAGACTTGTTCGGCTGCGTCGCGCATCTTGGTGCATCGCGCGATCCATGACGATGTAGTCGCACGCATGGCCGAGCGCTACAGCGCGCTGCGCGTCGGTGCGGCGATGGACGATCTGGACATGGGGCCGCTCATCTCCGCCCGGCAAAAGGAGATTGTCGAAAGCTTCCTGGCGCGGGCAGACGGCCTGACCATCGCCGCGCACGGTGAAATCGTGCCCGGTACAGATCCGGACGGCAGCTATGTACGCCCGACGCTGTTATCCGGCGTCACACCGGATCACTCGTTGGCGCAGCAGGAAATCTTCGGCCCCGTGCAGGTCGTTATCCCCTTCGAGAGCGAGGCCGAAGCGGTGCAGATCGCCAACGGCACCGATTACGGGCTGGTGGCGGGCGTCTGGACGCGTGACGGGGCACGGCAGATGCGTCTGGCGCGCGACCTGAGGGCTGGCCAGGTGTTTATCAACAATTACGGCGCGGGCGGCGGTGTGGAATTGCCTTTCGGTGGGATCGGCAAGTCGGGACATGGTCGCGAAAAGGGATTCGAGGCGCTGTACGGCTTCAGCCAACTCAAGACCGTTGCCGCGCACCACGGCTGACGGCCCCAGACGGCGACCGAATATAGGGCAACACCACGCAGGCCTTCAGGTCGTAGGGTAGAAGAACTCCTCCCGCACGATTTTCCCGTTCTTGACGGTATAGACACCAATGTCCCGCATGTGCTCCGTCTCGCCAGTTTCGCGCTTTTTCATCGTCATGTCGAAGATCACAGCAAACCGGTCGTCGCCGTGCGGCATTGGGTCGGAGACGTCGCCCGAAACCTGATCGTACATGCTGGCAAACCATTCGTGCTTGCCGTGAATTCCGGCCCGACCGACCGTCTCCCGGCCGTTGCCCATGTCGGCGGCTTCCACGCTGACGGCGTCCTTGGCGTAGAGTTTGTCTATGTTTTCAGTCTCCCGACCGTCACGGCAGCCGGCGACCAGTTCGCGTGCCACTTCATCGCGTGTCATTTCTCCAACCTCCCTGACTGCAAGACGTCAAGTGTACCACATGCAACAGGCGGACGGGACGGAATTGCAAGGCCCCGCCGCCTCAGGCATCAAGAGACCGAACGGGGAGGATCGACATGAGACTGGACGGCAAGACGGCCATCGTGACCGGCGGGGCCTCGGGCTTCGGACGGGGAATCGTGGAGAAATTCGCGGCCGAGGGCGCGCGCGTCCTGATCGCGGACATGAACGCCGACGGGGCAGCCGAGGTGTCGCAGGCCGTGATGGGCATGTGGGAGCGGGTCAACGTCGCTGACGGCGAGGACTGGGCGCGTCTGACCAAACGGGCGATGTCCGATTGGGGCCGCATCGACATCCTGGTCAACAACGCGGGCATCACCCACCTGCCCAAGCCGATGGAAGACGTATCCGAGGAGGAGTTCGACCGCGTCCTGGCCGTAAACGCCAAGTCGGTCTATCACTCCGCGCGCCACATGGTGCCCTTGATGAAGGCCGCGAAGACAGGAGCGATCCTGAACGTAGCCTCGACCGCCGGGGTCAGTCCGCGCCCGAACCTGAACTGGTACAACGCCTCCAAGGGCTGGATGATCACTGCGACCAAGACCATGGCCGTTGAACTGGCCCCCCACGGTGTCCGCGTGAACTGTCTGAACCCGGTTGCGGGCGACACGCCCCTGTTGGCCAGCTTTATGGGCGAAGATACACCGGAAATGCGCGCGAAGTTCCTGTCGACCATTCCGCTCGGCCGGTTTTCCACGCCGCGCGACTTGGGAAATGCCGCGTGCTTCCTGTGCTCGGAGGAGGCGTCGATGATCACCGGCGTGGGTCTGGAGGTGGATGGTGGCCGCTGCATCTGATCGAAGCCGCACGGGCCTCGACGAGCGCAGCGGTTTAGAATTGAAGGCGGGGAAGGCATGAAATTTCATGTCTCGATCGGTATTCTGGCGGGGAACTTCGCCGCGCAACAGCTGGCGTTCGCACATCTGCTGGATGTCGCGCCCGAGGCGGATTTCGATCAGGTGGAAGTTATTCGTCGCAACTTCGAAGCCCGGTTGGCGCATTTCTTTGCTGCCGGAGAGGGACCGGAGACGATATCCGAGGACACGCTGGTCCTGATCCTGCCGGGCGCGAAAGTCCCCCTTGTGCGTACCGACCACCTGCGCGTCGTCGGGCGGTTTCCCGGCAAGATCACCCGCGCTCTGATCCCCGAGGAAGACTGACATGCGGCCCGGCCCCCGGAACCTGATCACGGATGTCGCGGGCCTGCGGGTCGGTAACTCCGAAGACGCCACCATCCGCACCGGGACAACGGTATTGCTGGGCGACAAGCCGTTCGTCGCAGGCGTGCACGTGATGGGAGGCGCGCCAGGAACCCGCGAGACGGACCTGTTGGCCCCAGATAAGCTGGTGCAGGAAGTGGACGCGCTGGTCCTCTCTGGCGGTTCAGCCTTCGGGCTGGACGCGGCTTCGGGCGTGGCGGATGGGCTGCGGGCAATGGGGCGTGGCTTTGCCGTCGGCGACCAGCGGGTACCCATCGTCCCGGCCGCAATCCTGTTCGACCTGCTCAACGACGGCGACAAGGGCTGGAACCGGAACCCCTATGCCCGATTGGGCCAAAGGGCGCTGGCGGCGGCGGGCACCGATTTCAAACTGGGCACGGCAGGCGCGGGTTTTGGGGCGACCACCATGGACCTTGCCGGAGGTCTCGGCTCGGCGTCCGTGGTGCTGGACTGCGGCATAACCGTGGGCGCGCTGGTCGGGGTAAATGCGCTTGGTCGGGTTTGCGACGATGCGGGCAGGTTTTTCGCAGCCCCGTGGGAGATCGACGGCGAATTCGGCAACTTGGGCCCCGGCACCCTTGACCCGACTTGGGAGCCGTATGGCAACGCGACGCCCGGACAATCGACGACCATCGCCATCATCGCGACCGACGCGCTTTTGACGCAGGCGCAAGCGACGCGCTTGGCCACGGCGGCGCATGACGGGATGGCGCGCGCGATTCTGCCCAGCCATACGCCTATGGACGGCGACCTGATCTTTGCCGCCGCAACGGGCGCGCACCCACTGCCTGATCCCGTCTGGGACGGGTTGCGCCTGGGCCATGCCGCATCCGCCTGCCTGTCGCGCGCCATTGCGCGTGGCATCAAGGCTTCGACCGGCGGATCGCTGCCGTCTTGGGCTGACAGACACGGCTGAATTGGCCCCGGGGCGGGTGCCCCGACCCTCGAGGAATCCGATGTCTGCGCACGCAACATTGAAGTCGGTGCAGAACGCCATGTCGGTTACTGCATTTTCGCACCATTATTAGAGAAATATCTTTCTCGCGTGCATTGAGAGTCACCCAGAGGCGGCCCATATCACCTCCTCTGCGGGGCAAATTGTTCCCGTAACGAAATCGGATTTGGAAAAGACACCATGAAACTCTTCGCAATGACCGCCGCCCTCGTCACTCTGTCGGCCCCCGCTTTCGCCGACTCCTCGGCAATCGAGCGTTTCAACGCCAGCAAGAACAACGGCGACAAGATCGTCTCGACCGCGCCCTCGACCCGCAACGGGGACAGTCACAGCCCCAAGGCCCAGGCGATATTCGATCAGATCCAGGCCGCCAACGCTGAAGACGAGTAATCCGGTCTTTCGCAGAACACATGGCAATCAACCCAGGAAGGACTCACCGATGACCCATTTCGCTAAATCCGCCCTGCTGATCGCCGCTCTCTCCGTTTCCATGGCTTCCGGCATCAGCCCAGCCATCGGCGATGAAGCAGCGGCCCAGCCGGTGCTGACGACGTTCAAAAGTGACCGTGGTGGCCACACGCCCGCGGCGCAGCTTATCCTCGCGAGCATCGCATCCGAGGACTGACCAAGACGGTTCGTTCCTCTCCGAACCGTTGGAAAGGCGCGCTCAGCCAGGGCGCGCCATTTTCGTTACGATGATTAGGCTTGGCGTTTTTTTCTTCCAGTCTTTTCTGTCGCAACCGACGTGAGGGCCTTTGGGGTAAGCAAGACCAATTCGCGGCACAGGCGTCGCGGACACGTCGCAAGTCGGACGTTCAGCGTCGGCCCGCAAAGAAACTCCGCAGCAGGGCGGTGCAGGCGTCTGCGTCGATGCCATCGTGGATTTCGGGAACGTGATGAGTCTGTGGATGCTCAAAGACCCGCGCGCCCACCAATACCCCCCCCGATTTCGGATCCGCCGCGCCGAAATGAAGCCTGTCCAGCCGCGCATGGGCAATCGCCTGGGCACACATGGCGCACGGCTCCAGCGTGACCCAGAGCGCGCAGCCTGTCAGACGCTCCTGCCCCAAGGCCGCACAGGCGGCGCGAATGGCCAGCAATTCTGCATGCGCGGTCGGGTCGCTCAATTCCCGAGTACGGTTTCCGGCGCGCCCAAGAATTTCGTTTCCTCGGGTAACGACCGCGCCTACGGGCACCTCGCCCCGCTGGGCGGCGGCGCGGGCCTCGGACAGGGCTTCGGGCATGAACGAACTGAACATGGAACGCAGATGCCGTGCCGCGCGCCATCGCGCAAGGCTTCCCCCGGCACCGGAACCGGCGTAGAGCGCCCCCATGACAGAGAACACAGACAGAGCGGGCGATCGGATCGCCAAGGTGATCGCGCGGGCCGGGCTGGCCTCCCGCCGGGATGCCGAGAAGATGGTTGCCGACCTGCGGGTCAAGGTGAACGGGAAAACCGTGTCCAACGTCGCGCACAACGTGATGGACGGGGACAAGGTGACCGTGGACGGCACGCCCCTGCCCAAAGCGGACGGCGCGCGGCTTTGGCTCTACCACAAGCCGGCCGGCTTGGTGACCACCGAAAAGGACGAGAAAGACCGCGAGACGGTCTTCGAAACCCTGCCGGAGGAGTTGGGCCGCGTGCTGTCGGTCGGCCGGCTGGACCTGAACTCCGAAGGGCTGCTTCTGCTGACCAACGACGGGGATTTGAAGCGGCAACTTGAGCTGCCTTCGACCGGATGGCTGCGACGGTATCGCGTTCGGGTGAACGGTAAGCCCGACGACGCCGCGATCAAGAAGCTGGCCGACGGAATCACAGTCGAAGGCGAAGATGGCCCAGAAACATTCGCACCAATGCAGATCACGTTCGACCGACAGCAGGGCGCGAACGCCTGGCTGACGGTAGGCCTGCGCGAAGGCCGCAATCGAGAAATCCGCCGTGCTTTCGCCGCCGTGGACATGTACGTGAACCGCCTGATCCGCACGAGTTACGGTCCTTTCCAGCTGGGCAACCTGCCCGTTGGAGAGGTGGAGGAGATCAAACCACGCATCGTCAAGGAACAGTTGGGCGGAACATGGGACGGTGAATTGGCCGAGAGCCGCAAGGAAATTCCGGTCGACGAAAAGAAAGACGCCCGCGCCGGGCGCGATGGCGCGGGAGATGCGAAGGGGCGCAAACCCCGGTCCGCGGGCGACCGGCTGATCGACCAGGGACGCGGCAAGGATCGGCGCAGCGACGATGCACCGCGCGGCAAGCCACGTTCCGGCAGCCCCGCAGAGGCCCGCGTTGCGCGCGCCGCGAAAGGCGACCGCCCCTGGACCGGCAAGCCACCCGTGACACGTAATGATGGCGACGGATCGCGCCCCCCGCGCGGGGCTCGTCCCGACAGGGACGACAAACGTGGACCGCGCCCGGCGCGCGATGGCGACGCCCCCCGCAAATTCGGGGCGAAACCCACCCGCGATGGCGACGCCCCCCGCAAATTCGGGGCGAAACCCACCCGCGACGGCGAAGCCCCCCGCAAGTTCGGGGCCAAACCACCGCGCAAGGACTGGGACGGCAACCCGGATCGCCCCTCACGCGAGGGCGACCGCGCGCCTTGGGCCAAGGGCGATCGCGACGCCGGTTCGCGTGATGACAAACCCCGTGGCAACCGACCGGATCGTGGTGGCAAACCCGGCGGCCCGAAGCGGTTTGACGACAAGCCGAAGGAAACGAAATCCGAACGGACGGCGCGGCTGCGGGCCGATAGCTCGATCAGTCTGCGAAAGGGCGGTCAGAGGGGACGCGGCATCGCGAAGCCGAAGAAGGCCCCATCGACCAAGCGGATGAAAAAACCCGAGGGCGGCGGCGAGGATTAATCCTCGCCCGGCGCTTCTTCCTCGCTGGAGTGCGCCTTCATCAGGCCGGCCTGCGCGATGAAAAAAGCGAACATCGCGACAGGCAGGCCGAAGGTCTTGAAGTTGACCCAAGCGTCAGTGGACATCGTGCGCCAGATCGCCTCGTTCGCCAGCGCCAGCCCGACAAAGAACCACGCCATCCGCTTGGTCAGTATCATCCAGCCGTCATGCGTCAGCGGCATCGCCTCAGACAGGACCATGGCGAGATAGCTGCGCCCGCGCCACAGCCCGAAAAAGAAGACCGCCGCGAACAGCAGATAGATCAGCGTGGGCTTCATCTTGAAGAAACGCTCGTCATTCAGCCAGACTGAAAGTCCGCCGAATACCGTCACCAGCACCGCGGTCACGATCTGCATCTGGCTGAGCTTGCCGGTCAGCCGCCAGAGAAGCGCGGTTGATGCCAGAATCAGCGGTACGAACAGCGCCGTGACCACGATGAAACCGCCGTATTCGGTGCCGGAAATCGTGAATGTCTCGTCCTTGAGGTAGACGTAGCCCGCGAAAAACAGCGCGACAGGCCCGAGTTCCAGCGCGGTCTTGGCCCAGCCGGGTACGGATTTGGAATCGGGATCGGTCATGGGCGTCTCCTGTTGTCGCATGAGTGACATAGGGATTTCACCCCGCGAACTCCACCACCACCGCGCCAAGCGCAATCAGCGACATCAGGACGAGGCGCCGCGGCCCGACCGCCTCCTTGAGCAGAACCCATCCGATGAGGGCCGCAAATACCGTCGAGGTCTCGCGCAGGATGGCCGCTTCACCCACCGAGTCGAGCCGTGTTGCCATCATGATCGACCCGAAAGATCCGAAAGCGACAAGTCCGCCGACAAGGCCCAGCTTGAGCAGAGCCGGCTCCGGCCGCCGCCATTTACCGCGGACTGCGGCGACAACCGGGAAATCCCACGATGTCAGCATGAAGAACCAAGCCAGAAAGGTGAACGGGTTCTCCATCGCGCGAATGCCCCAGGCGTTCCAGGTCGTATAGATCGCCACCATCAGTCCGGTCAGCACCGCCAGCCCCAGCGCAGGTGCCAGGGTCGCGCGGTCCACCGTGATCTTGGCCATGTTATATGCCGAAAGACCGAACAGCCCGGCCATCAACAGGCCGACGCCCGCCCACTGCGGCCCGGTGAAGGTTTCGCCAAAGATCAGACCCGCACCGAACACCGTGAAAAGCGGCCCCGTCCCCCGCACTACGGGGTAGACGACCGTATAGGCCCCCCGCGCATAAGTCGCGCCTTGCAAGGCCTTATAGGTGGTTTGGATCGCGACCATACCGACCAGCACCCACCACAGCTCCAGCGGGGGCCACGGCACCACGAACAGGGCGATGGGGGCGGACATTCCGAAAATCGCCACGTCCATCGCCGTCCGCGACGTCCAGGGGTCGAAGGTGGCACCCTTCTGTAACGCGCCGAAAAGCGCGTGAAGGAACGCTGCGGCCAACGCCAGCCAAAGGGCGAGCCTGTGCCCCACCTCGGTTCCCTGAATGGCGTCGATCCATTCGATCACCTGCGGCGCGACCGATCAGGACCGTCCAGCCGATCAAGGACGCAAAGGGCGCGAGAACCCTGCCGCTCGGAACAAGGGTTCGCCCGCGCGGACAACACCGTTGACGGACGAACATCAGCGGGAGAGCTTACCTCGCACGAGGTCACCGGAAAGCTTCCTCGGTCAGGCCAAGTCCGCGCAGGGTCGACAAAAGAACCGGAGCGCGGGCCGGGCCAACGAAGATCACCGCTTCTGACGGACGGGGCACCGTATCGGCGAACGCATCGATAAGTGCCCGCGTGATCTGCTCCTCCAGCCCCGTCTCAAGGTATTCCGGGCGTACGGCAAGCATGTCGATCAACGCGACGCGGGTGCGCGCCTCCATGTGCCGGGGCACCAACCGCGAACGCGCTTGCATCGCATCGGGTGAAAGCTCGACGATTGCCCCCTGTCCGATCAGAAGATCCCGGTCCCGCGCCCAGACGGCAGAGTGACCGGCAAAGCCCGGCGGACAGGTATCGTGGTCGAGGAGACCGGCGGCGTCCATGAACTCCGCGCGTTCCCTTGCAGAGAGCGGGGCCAGTTCGGGCCCGATACGGAGGGTCGCAAAATCAGTCATAGCGAGATCGGTGTCCGGAAGATGCCCAACTCGGCAAAGGCGGCGACAGACTTGGCAAGCCAGACACGATCCACACCCGAAATCGCGCGCCCCACGGTAAAGGCCAATCCCGCCCGCCGGGGGCCCGCGCAGATCATTCTGACAGACCCACCAATGCGGCCGCGAATTCCTCTGGGTCGAACGCATCCAGATCGTCGACCTGCTCACCCACGCCGATCGCATGGATTGGCAGGCCGAACCGGTCGGCCAATGCCACCAGAACGCCTCCCTTTGCCGTTCCGTCCAGCTTGGTCATTACCAGACCCGAGACGTCGGACAACTTTTTGAACACGTCCACCTGCGTCAGGGCGTTCTGGCCCGTCGTCGCGTCCAGAACCAGAAGCGTGTTGTGCGGCGCGGTCGGATCCTTCTTGCGGATCACGCGGACGATCTTGGCCAGTTCCTCCATCAGGTCGGCACGGTTAGAAAGCCGCCCCGCCGTGTCAATCAGCAGCAGATCGGCCCCGTCAGCTTCCGCCTTGGCCATCGCGTCGAATGCCAGAGAGGCCGGATCCGATCCCTGGGGTGCCACCATTACAGGTACGCCCGCCCGGTCGCCCCAGACCTGCAATTGTTCGACGGCGGCAGCGCGGAAAGTGTCACCCGCCGCGATTACCACGGATTTGCCCGCAGCCTTGAACTGGCTGGCCAGCTTGCCAATGGTCGTGGTCTTGCCCGAGCCGTTGACGCCCACGACCAACACGACCTGCGGGCGTTGTGGTGTCAGGGGCATGGGCCGGGCGACAGGTTCCATGATGCGGGCGATTTCCGTGGCCATCAGCCGCCTTATTTCCTCGGACGATAGCTTCCGGCCCATCCGCCCTTCAGCCATGTTCGCAGTGACGCGCAGGGCGGTTTCGACCCCCATGTCGGAAGCGATCAGCAACTCCTCCAACTGCTCCAACATCTCATCATCAAGAACGCGGCGCGGGGCGGCGTTGGGCAGGGCGCGACCCATTAAACGGCCCAGAAGACCTGGCTTGGACGTCTCCGCCAGCGGTTCAGCCTGAACCGGATCAGGCATCGGGACTGGGGCTGGCGAAGGCGACGCCGGCGCGGAAGTCGGCTCAGGCTCGGGTGTCGGTGCGGGGCCCGGTGTGCCCTCCGAACCCTCCTCCACGATGGCATCCAGCCCCTCTTCCAGCTTGGACGACGACCGCGTCAGACGGTCCTTGAGTTTCTTGAAGAACGACATCGGCTTTCCCCTTTCTACATCACCTAATATGCCGCGCCGCCCAGCGAAAGTGCGGTTGAGATGGGGCCGCTCTGCCTGCCTGGCGACGCCCGATAAATTTCCCTTGCCACTGGCCGTTAGGATAGCTGCGCTTGTCGGTCTATCTGGCCGGAGGAAATGCGGTCGCAGTCTCAGGTCCAAACTTCGGGGCATTCAAGGCGGAAGCGATACCGCAGCGCCAGAAGTCCGATACTGCACGAATGATCAGGTCAGTCTTTGGCCCGCGTATGACATGCCACAACTTCGGGGTGCCCGACTGGCGTTGCGCGAACACTTGGATGGTACGATGGCGTTGCAAACGATCAGCCCCCTAGCAGAGATGGACGCAGGATAGCTTACCCGATGAGCGCCAAGGACAGTCCGGGCCAAAATGTCACGAGCACCAAGACAGCCAACATCAAAAGAATAAACGGTACGGCAGACCCCGCGACATCAGAGACCCGGGTCCCAAACGACCTGGACGCGATCAGCAGGTTCATTCCAATCGGTGGGGTGAGCAAGCCAATCTCCAGATTGAGGACGATGATGATGCCAAGCTGAATCGGGTGCACACCGATTGCAGTGCCGACGGCCAACATCATCGGGGCCAACAGCAGGATCGCTGAAATTCCATCAATCAGGCATCCAACGATCAGAAGCGCTACGTTCATGGCCAGCAGAATTGCAACCTTGCTGGCGGATACTGACTGAACCCACTCCGCGAAAGCATCTGGCACCCCCTGAATCACAAGAAGCGATTTAAGCATAAGGGCGACGGCCACGATCGGAAGCAATGCCCCCAACATCACCGATGTGGATCTCATCACGGCAAACAGATCCGACAGCCCGAGAGACCGGTAGACGTGGCGAGTTTGGATTTGAACCCGGCGGACCGCGGGCGCACATGAACGCACTGGACCCCGCAATTGCCGCCTGTGCGCACTACTCCGGCGTCGACACGGCGAACATCCATACGGCTGCCATTGAATATCAGGAGTTCAAGGACGCACGGCATGACCGCTCGGTCTTTGCGGCAAAAGAGGCGACGCGCGCTCTGGCACAGCAGTTTGGCAGCCCGGCCGAACAAACGATTTCCCAAATGACAGACCAGCCCCGAAAACGGAGGGAACAGATAAAGAAAGACTTCAAGACGCACACGATGGAATCCGCTCCGGCTGACGCCAAGCCAATTCTCCAAGGCGCACTCAAAGGCTATGGCTTCGTGCCGAACCTCTACGCCACCATGGCCGAGGCCCCCGCAATTCTCGAAGGATACACCACACTTGCGGGTATCTTCGGCAAGGCCGATCTGTCCGAAACCGAGCGTCAGATCATCCTGATGACGAACAATCGCCTGAACGGCTGCAAGTATTGCATGGCGGCACATACGATGCTTTCGCAGATGGGTGGCGTTTCGGAAGATGTCATCGAAGCCCTGCGAAACGACACGCCGATCGCGGACCAAAAACTGGAAGCCCTGCGCCAGTTCTCCACCGTGATCCACGAGAGCCGTGGCTGGCCGACAGACGCCCAGATCGAAGCATTCCTAGCGGCCGGATACACACGCCAAACGATCCTGGAAGTCATCCTCGGCACCGCGCTCAAGACGCTTTCGAACTATACCAACCACCTTGCCGAAACGGATTTGGATGAGCCGTTTTCACCGAATGCCTGGGTGGCTCCTGCCGCGCAAGCGGCGGAGTAATCGCGCCTGACCGAGCAGCAGCATCGAGATCTCCGACAGATCCGAGATGCTGCTGCCGGCAAGGGCCAGGCAACTTGTCCGCGCTTTGTCACCCCAGACATTCAAACGCAGCTTGTCTGCAACGACATTCACGGCGAAATGCGATCAGATTTCGTCCGGGAAATGCTTCATGACCAGCCGGATCGGGTTCGGTGCCGCCTGCCCCAGTCCGCAGATGGACGCGTCGACCATGGCTTGGCTCACTTCCTCCAACAGTGGCTGGTCCCAGCGGTCCGCCTGCATCAGCTTAACCGCCTTTTCACAGCCGACACGGCACGGCGTACACTGCCCGCAGCTTTCGCTCTCGAAAAACCGCAGCATGTTGAGCGCGGCGGCACGGGGACTGTCGCGATCCGACAGAACGACGACGGCCGCCGAGCCGATAAATGTGCCCAATGATTGCAGCGTGTCGAAATCCAGCGGGACGTCATCAATCGAAGCAGGCAACAGCCCCGAGGACGGACCGCCCGGCTGGTAGGCCTTGAAGGTATGGCCGTCGATCATGCCGCCTGCCGCCGCGATGACGTCAAGGATGGTCGATCCGGCGGGCAGCAAATGCACGCCGGGGTTTTGCACCCGGCCAGAAACCGAATAGCTGCGCAGGCCCTTGCGACCGTTCTTTTCGACCCCGGAGAGGATTTCCGGTCCCTCCCGGACAATGCGGGCGATCCAGTGGCAGGTCTCGATGTTGTGGACCAGTGTCGGCTGCCCGAAGAGGCCCACTTGCGCCACGTAGGGCGGGCGATGACGGGGAATGCCGCGCTTGCCCTCGATGCTCTCGATCATCGCGGATTCCTCGCCGCAGATATAGGCCCCGGCCCCCCGGCGGAGTTCGACGTAGCCCGGCGGAATAAGGCCATCGGCTTCCAGCGCAGCGATCTCGGTCGCAAGGATCTGCAGCACGGCGGGGTATTCGTCTCGCATGTAGAGATAGATCCGCGCCGCCTCGACAGCCCAGGCAGCGATCAGCATTCCCTCCAGAAACAGGTGCGGGGTGCGTTCGAGATAGTAGCGGTCCTTGAACGTCCCCGGCTCTCCTTCATCGCCGTTGACGGCCATATAGCGGGGGCCGGGATTGCCGCGCACGAAGCCCCACTTCTTGCCCGCCGGAAAGCCCGCGCCGCCCAGACCGCGCAGGCCTGACTCGGCGATCATCTGTTGCACGGCTTCCCAGTCGCCGCCCCCGCGCAGATTGGCCAGCTTGGCGTAGCCGCCGTCGGCCCGGTAGGCACCGAGCGCTTGGTAGTCGGGGATCGCAGCATGGAAGTCGCCCGCGTCGATCGTCTTGGCAACCAATGTGGGCGTGGCCTTGTCTACGTGTCGATGACCGACCTCAAGCACCGGAGCCGTGTCGCAGCGCCCCATGCAGGGCGCGCGCAGGACACGGACCTGCGCCGGATCCTGCCCCGCCTGCAATGCCTCGATCAGCGCCTCGGACCCGGCCAACTCACAAGAGAGGGAGTCGCAGACCCTGATCGTCAGGGCGGGCGGCACGGGGTCGTCTTCGCGCAGCGGGTCGAAATGGGCGTAGAACGTCGCCACTTCCCAAACCTCGGCCATCGACAAGCGCATCTCCTCGGCCAGAGCGCGCAGGTGGGCGGCGGATTGGTGGCCGTATTCATCCTGGATCAAGTGCAGGAATTCGATGAGGAGGTCGCGGCGGCGTGGACGATCACCAAGGAGGGTCTGGACCTGCGCCAGGGCCTCGTCGTCGTACTGGCGGCCCTTGGGCGTGGTGCGACCCCGGCCCTTGCCGGATTTCCACACACCCTTGTCGTCGCGTTCGTCCAGCATGGTATCCTCCCGATCCTGCGCCAACTTAGACCGGGCGCGCCGGAGCGATCCGCGCAAATGCGACCCCGGACCTTCCGTTTGCGCATTGCCCAGCCCGCCTGCAAGTCTGGACCGCAACCATCGGTGCCATTCTTTCCCCAAACTCTGCGCCTATGGTGGCGGCTGTTCACGATCGGAGACGCGCATGTTTGCCTTGGCCCCCTATGTTGCCGCGCTTGGCCTGTCGGTCGCGCTGCTTGTGGCCGGCGCAGTCTGGAACGGTGCCTGGGATTTCGCGTCGTTCGTCTGGATGGCCGTGGTGGTGGCCGGCCTCGACCACGTCCTGCCTGAACGCCACGGTGCCCCGGAAGAAATGGGGGGCCAAGGCCTTGACCGTCGGACTGGCGCTGGTGCATTTCCCGCTTCTTGCGCTGGCGGTCTGGACGCTGGCCAATGGGGGGCCGATCCTGAACTGGATCGCTTATTTCACAGCTGCGGGGCTGTATTTCGGCCAGATCATGAATTCCTGCGCACACGAATTGATCCACGCCGGCGGGCGGGATCGCCGGGCCCTGGGGCGATGGATCTACGTTACGCTGTTGTTCGGGCACCAGACGACAGCCCATCCCGGCGTGCACCACATCCATGTCGCCACGCCCGAGGATCCGAATACCGCGCGGTACGGTGAGGCTTGGTGGGTGTTCTGTTTCCGGGCCTGGCATGGTTCATTCTGGAAAGGATTGGCCGTGGAAAAGCGCCGCCAGCGACAGGCCGGGCGTCGCGGATGGGACAGGCGCAATCCGTATTGGGTCTATCTGGGCGGCGGATGGATGGCGATGGTACTGGCCTGGCTGATGCTCGGCTGGACGGGTATCGCGGCCTATGTGGCGCTGTGTCTGTTGGCGCAAAGCCAGCTGCTGATCACCGACTACGTCCTGCATTACGGCATGCGCCGGGCGTGGATGGGTGAACGCTATGAACCGGTCGGCCCGAAGCATTCGTGGAATGCGCCGCATGTGGTGACGAACCTTCTGACGCTGCATGCGCCGCGTCACTCCGACCACCACGCCCACCCCACGCGGGGGTTCGAGGCGTTGCAGATCGGGGAGGAGGCCCCCCTGCTGCCTTACTCGCTACCGGTGATGGTGACGTTCGCGCTCTGGCCCTGGTGGTGGCGGCGGGTGATGAACCCAAGGGTCGACGCCTTGAGTCAGGCGCGTGATACGCCCATGGACAGCGCCGTCGCCTGAGGGGACAATGGGGGAAAGGAGAACCCGATGCGTTTGATCTCAGCCGCCGCCCCACTCGTCGTAGCACTTGGCCTGACGGCCCAGCCCGTCCTGGCCGAACGCGTGATCTCAGCCGAGGAGTTCGAGCAGATGGTCGCCGGCAAGACGCTGCATTTCGACCGTCAGGACGTGCCGTTCGGATCCGAGCAGTATTTCGACGACAAACGCGTCATCTGGGCCTTCGAGAACGGTGGCGAGTGTCAGCGCGGTATCTGGTTCGAGAACAGGTCGGGCCAGATCTGCTTCGTCTACGATACCGATCCAGCGCCGCAATGCTGGGATTTCCTGGAGGGGGACGACGGGCGGTTCCGGGCGCGGCTGGACGGATCGCCGCCGGATCAAGACCTCGTGACCGAACGCGTGACACGCGAAGCGTTGGACTGCCCCCTGCCCGATCTGGGCGTCTGAACACGCACGCGGCGGCACATTGTCGAACGGCTGAATTTTCGGGGACCCACATTCTCCGGCTCGCATGGGATTTCCGACAGGGAGTCGGGAAGTGTTTGAAGTTCCCCCGATCACGCAATCGACAACGCACGATCACGGAATGTGAGAGCGGTGCGCGCGGGTCGGAAATATGTGCATAAATGCACCGATATACACAGATTATCACGCATTCGTTTTTTGGTGTACTGCTCCGTCAGTGCTATGATTGCGCCTTGGACAGGACGAAATCGTCCTGCTCTGATCGGAACGGACCCTGCGCAATGCACAAGGGTCCACAGACGAAAGGACCGAGACCATGAAAACCCTCATTGTTTCAGCTATTTGCGCCGTCCTGACCACCCCCGGGTTTGCAGGCATCGCCGCTGGCCCCGCTGCAGCCATCGCGCACTTCAACCAAGACTTCGACACTCAGGACGATGCCAGGATGCTGATGCCGGGCGACATCGGCGTCGCAATCTCTACCCAGTCAGGCCTGAATCGGAAGATTTATAACCACTTCAACGCCGACTTCGATAGCGAGGACAACGTCCGCGGCCTGAACGGTGCCACGTACTTCTCCCGACAGCCGACGCATGGTGCCGACATCTTCGGCGAAATCCGCGAAGCCCAGGACGAAGACGAATAAAAAAATCCCGGGGCGCTGTTCCCCATCAGCGTCCGGGGCCGCCGCATAGACCCTTTTCACCACAAGACCCGCAAGGGTCAACACAGGTGCGTTGCGGCACGGACGCCCGCCGGTTCAGGATCAAACCTGCCGGCGGGCGTTCACTTTTCAGGACAGCGGTTCGCCAAGGCATTCCAAACGGCGCTTTTCCATCCCGGCGATCCTCTGGACCTGCCCGTTGACCGTCGAGCGGACGAAAAGCTCTCCCGTCTCTTCAAAAGGCAGCCAACAATGGTTGGTGCCGGGGTCGTCATCGTAGACGAAGCAGAGCTTCGCGCCGCGAACGGTGATATCGCCCATGGCGCAACTGCCATCGCTGCGGGTCCAGACGCTGCGCTCCCGATTGATGAAGCGCTCCTCACCGACCAGTAGGTCGGTTCGGTCCAGCATGAACGTCACGGTCTGATTTTCAGCCAGGTCGAGGAATACATCCGGTGAGACAGGGGTTTCCTGCGCAGCCACGTTAGTAGCGCAAAAGACGAGGGCGAGCGCGCGTATCACCGGCACGCGACCGCAAGCTCCGCTGCCAAAGGCGTGAAGGCTCCGATGTCGCGTGCAACGAAGGTCTCGCCGTCAAAGGTGACGGCTAGCATCCGGTCGCGTCCGGCATCCGACAGCACGATTTCCGGCCCCTGTCCGCAATCGCGCAATCCCCCATGGATTACCTCGTCTCCGATGGCATGGTTCGTCAGGTCTCCCGCGCTGGCCACTTCGCGAAGCTCGCCGTGTGCGTAACGCCAGATGCGAAGGGTCTTGGCGAGGTGAGGGCGGTCCACGTAGGCGATCTCGATGTGGCCGTCGCCATCAAGGTCGCCAACGGCAGCCGGGGCAAGCCAGCGATGACGGCGACCGATGTAGGGGGTGGCAGCAAGGATCTGGAGCGTGTCGCGGCGCAAGGCGTACACGACAAGTTGTGCGCCTTGGGTCAGGCTGGAGCGAACGGTGATGATTTCACTACGGCCGTCGCCATCGACGTCGGCGACCCTTGGCGCGATGTCCTCAAAGACATGATCTTCTCCGGCTTCGGTCCGAACGTAGGGACAGCCACCCTCTCCGTCACGTTGCACGTGAACAACCAGACGTTCTGCGTCCGCCACCTTGCCCATGATGCCATGGCCGTAGACATCCGTCGCCTGTTCGTACCAGGCACCACGTATACCCCCCGGCCCGGTCGCTTGCGCATGACTGCCAGGCAAAGGTGCGCCCACGTGAGCTCCGTCCGGCACGGACGTAACCAAGTCGGACTTCGCAACGCAGACGTCGGCCAAGACCGGTGCGGCACTCAGAATCAGAGCAAGTGCCGCCCAGCGCATCAGATCTGCTTTTCGGGCATCTGAACACGCAGACCATCCAGCGCGTCCGTCACCTTCAACTGGCAGGTCAGGCGGGAGCGCTCAGCGTCGGGCTCATAAGCGAAGTCAAGCATGTCTTCTTCCATCGCGTCCTTGGCGGGCAGCTTTTCGACCCACGTCGGATCGACGTAGACGTGGCAGGTCGAGCAGGCGCAGGCCCCGCCGCAATCGGCCTCGATTCCGGGAACATTGTTATCACGCGCCCCTTCCATGACCGTCAGGCCAACGGGGACGTCGATGACATGCTCTTTGCCGCCATGTTCGATGTAGGTGATCTTGGGCATCGGATACTCCTGAATAAGTTGCCCAACGGAGTAGCTGCGCGGTGGCGCACGTGCAACATCACGACGCCGGATCGCCGCCAATCAGGGCGGCAAAACGACGCCGCGGTTTGTCGCCGCCGCAAGATCAGATAGGATCAGCGCCAAAGCGCGGCACCAGACCGCGGCCAAGGCATGGGCATATGATCCGACTGACCTTTCTTATTCTGCTTGGCGGGCTTTCAGCCTGCGGGCCGTCCGTGACTGAACCGGTCGCGCGGATGCTGGGTCCGTTGAATGCAGCACCGGGCAGTTGCCATGCGAAGGGCATCACTCCAGCCATCCTGGAGACAGTCACGCAACAGGTGCAGGAAGCGTCCGAAGTCCGCGACGCCTACGGCAGCGTCATCGAGCCCGCACGGTTTCGCACCTCGACGTCCACACGTATTGTCCGCGAGCGCGGTGAGCATTGGTTCGAGACACCCTGCGCCTTACGACGCGGGGACCCAGAATTCGTCCAGCAGGTGCAGCGCGCGTTGGCGGCGCGCGGGTTCTATGCCGGGGAAGTCCACGGGCTGTACGACGTGCCGACGCGCGCCGCCGTTCGCGCGTTCCAGGATTTGCGCGGTCTGGAAAGCGGTACGCTGTCGATGGAATCGGCCCAAGCCCTTGGCTTGATCGAGCTGGGACGAAGCAGCTTTTGACTTCCCCTGCCACACGTCTGATCACCGTGGATTGGCTGCGAACGCTAGCCCTTGTTAATATGATGGCATTTCACTTCCTCTTCGATTTGCGGATGCTCAACCTGCTGCCCGTCTGGATATCCTTGGGGCCATGGTTTGCGATCTGGGCGAAAGCGATTGCGGGCAGCTTCCTGTTTTTGGCGGGGTTTTCACTCTGGCTAGGGCATGGCACCGGCTTCCGCACTCGCTCGTTTATCAAACGGCTGGGGGTCCTGGTTCTGGCAGCGGTGGGGGTGAGTCTCGTTACGTATTTCGCCGTGCCAGGCGCTTGGGTCCGGTTCGGTATTTTGCATTCCATCGCCTTGGCCAGCGTTGTCGGCGCGATATTTCTGCGGGCGCACTGGGCCGTCACGCTGGTGGCGGCAGCCATCGCGTTTCAGCTGCTGCCAAACATGCGCGACCCGATGTTCGACGGGGTTTTCTGGGTCTGGACCGGCTTGTCGACCAGCCTGCCACCGATGATCGACTACGAGCCACTGGTTCCATGGGTCGCGCCCTTTCTTTTGGGGATGACGTTCGGGCAGGTCGGGGGCGCGCGCCTGATGGCTTGGGGACCGGTGCATTCGGGAAGATGGGCCCGCAGGATGGCTTGGCCGGGGCAGCACACGCTGAGCCTCTACCTCATCCATCAGCCACTCCTGATCGGGCTGATCATCGCAACCCAGTGGGCCTTTTCGCGGATAGTTTAATGACAAACGGGCCCCGAGGGGCCCGTTGTTTTGATGGCTCGCTGTAAGAGATCAGTCTTTGTCGAGCGGCAAAGCCACGAACCGCGCGTCATCGCCACGACGGACCAGGAGAAGGAACGACTTCTGCCCTGCCTCCTTGGCGGCTTCGATACGGTCTTCCAGATCGGTGACGCTGGTCACGGCGATCTGTCCGGCCTCCTCAATCACGTCACCGGCGCGCAAGCCCTTTTCATAAGCGGGCGTGTCCTGGTCGATGTCGGTCACGACAAGGCCGGAGGCGTCGTCCTCAAGACCAAGCTGGCCGCGCAGTTCGTCCGTGAGGGACGATACGGTCAGACCCATGATCGTACTCTCGATCGGCTCTTCCTCAATGGCAGAAGCCGGGACGGCACTTTCAGCCTCCTCTCGGCGACCCAAGGTCACAAGGATCGTCTGGGTTTCGCCGTCGCGGAAGATGACGACGCGAACGGCCTTGTCGACAGGCGCATTGCCGACCGTACGGACCAACTCCTTGGTGTCGGCGACATCGCTTCCGTCGAACGTCAGGATGACGTCACGCGGCTCGATCCCCGCGTCCTTGGCGGGCCCCTCGGGCACGTCGGTCACCAACGCACCACGTGCGCGCTCAAGACCCAAGGCCTCGGCCAGTTCAGCGTCCACATCCTGAATGCGCACACCCAGCCATCCGCGACGTGTTTCGCCGAACTCCTGCAACTGATCGACGACATTGGTCACGACGTTGGAGGACATCGCGAAACCGATGCCGATCGAGCCGCCGGTGGGCGACAGGATTGCAGTGTTCACGCCGATGACGTTGCCGTCCATGTTGAACAGCGGGCCGCCCGAGTTGCCCCGATTGATGGCCGCGTCGGTCTGGATGTAATCGTCATACGCCCCTTGGAGCTCTCGCCCGACGGACGAAACGATGCCAGCGGAAACCGAGAAGCCCTGACCCAAGGGGTTCCCCATCGCCATGACCCAATCGCCGGTCCGCATCGCGGTGGAATCCCCAAACTGCACGAACGGCAGCGGCTCTTCCGCCTCGACCTTGAGAAGGGCGATGTCGGTGTTGGGGTCCGTGCCAATCAGCGTTGCCGGCAATTCATCGCCCGTGAAGAACTCGATCAGGATCTCGTCCGCGTTCTCGATGACGTGGTTGTTGGTGACAATATAGCCGTCTTCACTGATCACGAAGCCCGAACCCAACGCGCTTCCGCGGCGGGTCGGAGGGCCTTCCGGAGCGCCGTCTGGGGCTCCCCGGCGGCGAAACTCCTCGAAGAAATCTTCGAGCGGATTACCGGAATTCGGGCCCCGTGCGCCGACGGCGACGGTCGTGTTTGTCGTGATATTCACGACTGCGCCCGAGACCTGATCAACAAGGTCAGCGAAAGTGTCGGGTGCGCGCTGCGCCACTGCGGCCATGCTGGATGCGATCAGCATCGCAAGCCCAAGCATGAAGGCCGTCAGCGCGCGAAAAGCGTCGGTAGTAGGTCTTTGCAGGTTGGTGTCTTTGGTCAAGGAAGTCCCCTCCGTGAGATACCTGTTCGCGCTCGTACGAAATGAGCGTCTGGTCCGTTGCATGTTCGCATCGGTCCGCAATTTTTCAACTTATGCGCGATCACGTGGGTGTGAGAGCGCGTCGTTGATCAAAGTAGGGCTGCGCAACCCGGTCGCCAAGGGGCACGGCGCGACTAGGCCGCCGTGGGCGAAAATCCTCAAGCGCTATGCAGTCCCGACGCCCGGCCACAACGCATACGCCGGCCACGAAAAAAGGCCGTCCTTATAAGGACGGCCTTCGTGTTCGTTGATTTGAAAGTCAGTTCCCTGTTGCCGGTGCCGCAACCGTGGGTCGGGCAGAATTGACTTCCCGCTGTGCAGCATCGGAGCGATCGACGATCCGGTCAGTTTTCAGATAGTCGAAAAACTCCGAATCTGGCGACATGACCATTGTCGAGTTCGATCCTTGAAGCGCGCGCGTGTAGGCTGTTAGCGAGCGGTAGAATTCAAAGAACTCGGGGTCCGCATTGAACGCATTCGCATAGATCGCGTTGCGCCGAGCATCGGCTTCACCACGTGCGATTTCCGCGTCACGGGCGGCATCCGACGTCAGTTCGACCACGGTCCGGTCGGCCTGGGCCCGGATCCGCTGGGCCGCTTCCTGACCGCGGGCGACTTCGTCCGCGGCCTCGCGTTCCCGCTCGGCCCGCATCCGCGCAAACGTGGCATCGAGGTTCTGCGCGGGCAGATCGGTGCGCTTAAGACGCACATCGATGATCTGAAGCCCGAGCGACGAAGCCTCGGCGCGGGCCCCCGTCGCGATACGAAGCATCAACGCAACCCGGTCTTCCGACAGGATGTCATTGGACGACACCGAACCCAGAACTTCGCGCAACTCGGACCGAAGGATCAGGTCGAGCCGCTGTTCTGCCGTGGCCAGACCGCCGGTACCGACAGCCTGACGAAACCGTTCAACGTCGGTGATACGGAAGCGCGCGAAGGCATCCACGACCAATCGACGATCGTCGGATGGTGTGACTTCCAGCGGGTCCACGTCGCGCGACAGGATCCGGTCGTCATAGTAAACGACCTCCTGAATGAAGGGGAGTTTGAAGGCCAGGCCGGGGTCTTCCTTGACGTCAATGACGCGACCAAACTGCAAGACCAGTGCCTTCTGACGTTCGTCGACTACGAAAAGGGACGAGAAAATCAGGGCAAGGGCGACTGCCGCGATCGGCAGAAGAAGTGCGGAGCGTTTCATCAGTTGGACCCCCCTTGGGTCGCGCGGCCGCCGCGCAGTTCGTTAAGGGGCAGGTAAGGGACGATACCCTGTCCTCCGCCGCCGCCGACGTCGCTGTCGATGATAATCTTGTCTACGTCGCCCAGCACCTGCTCCATCGTTTCGAGATAGAGACGCTTGCGCGTCACTTCAGGTGCATTGGCGTATTCACCCAGAACGGCGGTGAAACGGCTCGCTTCACCAGTCGCTTCGTTGACGACACGGGCACGATACGCCTCGGCTTCTTCGAGAAGCTGAGCCGCTTCACCGCGCGCGCCGGCCAGAACCTGGTTCGCATACCGGTCAGCGTCGGACTGCAGACGGTCACGCTCCTGCTCGGCGGCCTGTACTTCGCGGAAGGCGTCGATCACCTCTTCGGGCGGATCGGCCCGGTCAAAGTTCACCCGCAGGACCTGCATCCCGGAATCGTAGCTGTCGAGCGTTGTCTGGATTAGCTCGCGTAGTTCGTCGGCAATGATGCCTCGGTCACGGTTGAGGATAGGTGCCAGCTGGGATCGCGCGACAATCTCGCGCATGGCGGATTCTGACACCGCGCGAATGGTAGCATCGGGTGCCGCAAGGTTGAACAGGAACATCGCTGGATCCGTGATGTTCCAGACGACCTGAAAGTCGATGTCCACAACGTTTTCATCACCCGTCAGCATCAAACCCTGTTCGGTGCGGCTGCCCCGGTTTTGACCGATGTCGACGGAGCGTTCCGTCGTAACCGCGATCACCTCGGCGCTGACCACGGGCCAAGGTGCAAAGTTCAGCCCCGACTCGCCGATACTGGAAAACTCGCCCAGAAACAGTTCGACGGACCGTTCTTCGGGGCGGACCGTATAAAAGCTGGAAAACAGCCAGAACGCCACCAAGGCAATGATGCCGATGCCGATCATGGGACGGTTGATCTCGAAGCCGCCGCCTCCATTTCCGCCCCCACCGGAACCGCCGCCCCGTCCGCCCATCAAGACGCGGAGCTGATCCTGCCCCTTTTTGACGAGTTGGTCGATCTCGGGCACGCCTTGCTGCCCCCGGTTCGGGGGTCTGCGCCCGCCGTCCGGGCGGTCGGAGCCGCGATTATCATCGCCGCCGGTGCCACCGCCAGAATTGCCGCCGCCCCCCCAGGGGCCTCCGCTACCTGCCATCAGGATCGTCCCTTCGTCATAATCAATTGCTGCCGTGTAACATTGGCCCCCCGAGAGGGAAGTTCAAGCAGGTAAGGCAGGCATCGGACACGGCAAGGCGGCGCGATTTGACGCGGGCACCCGGATTGTGCGGCGCAAGACGGCTTGGCGACCGCCTTGTCCGCCGGTGAAACCACCGCTCAATCCAGTACGCGCACAGGCTCCTTGAGGGTTACCAGTTCCTCGGCCATGGTCGGATGCACCGCGCAGGTGCGGTCGAAATCGGCCTTCGTCGCGCCCATCTTGAGAGCGACGCCGACGAACTGGATCATCTCGCCCGCGGCGGGGCCGACGATGTGGACGCCCAGCACCATATCCGTCTCCTTGCTGACGAGCATCTTGAATAGAACGCGTTCCTCCCCGCCGGCGAAGGCCTGTTGCATCGGGCGGAAAGCGCTTGCGTAGACCAGCGTCGGCTCCTGCTCCACGGCCTCTTCCTCCGTCAGGCCGACGGTGCCCATCTCGGGTTGGGTGAAGACAGCGGTGGGGATCAGCTCGTGGTCAACGGGCGTCTTGTTGCCCCGGAACACTGTTTCGTGGAAGGCGACGCCCTCGCGGATGGCGACCGGCGTCAGCTCGACCCGACCGGTGATGTCTCCGATCGCGTAGATCGAGGGTACATCGGTCTGGCTATACTCATCCACGCAGATGGAACCCTTGCGATCCAGCTTCACGCCCACATCCTCGGCGATCAAACCCTCGGTGTTGGGCTTTCGGCCCGTCGCCCAAAGGATGTCGTCGTACTCCTCCTGATGACCGTTGGAGCCCTTGACCCAGATCTTCCCGCCGCGCGCCTCAATCTCCGTAGGGGCACAACCGGTGTGGATGGTCACACCAAGCCGTTCCATGCTGTCTGCGATGTGGCCGCGCGCCTCTTCGTCGAAGCCGCGGAGTATCTGCGCTCCGCGAATGAACATGGACGTCTCGACGCCCAGCCCGTTGAAGATGCCAGCCATCTCGCATCCGATGTAGCCGCCCCCGATAATCAGCAGCTTTTTCGGCAGTTCCTTCATGCTGAACACGTCATCAGACACCATGCCCAATTCGCCCCCGTCCACGTCAGGGCGGATTGGGCGGCCACCGGCGGCGATCAGGATGTGCTTGGCGGTGAAAGTCTTGCCGCCGGCCAACATGACCGTATGGGCATCCTGAACGGTTGCGCGGGAATGGAAAATCTCGACCCCGGCCCTTTCGGCATTGGTCTCGTAGATGCCTTCCAGCCGGTCCAGTTCCCGGTTCAGGTGACCGCTGAAGGCACCCCAGTCGAAATCCCCGAGCTTCGCGTCCCAGCCATAGGCGCGCGCCAGGCCAACGGCTTCCGGATATTCCGAGGCGAAGACCATCAACTTCTTCGGAACGCAGCCTCTGATCACGCAGGTGCCGCCCATGCGGCTCTCTTCGGCCAGCGCGACCTTGTAGCCATCCTGTGCGGTCAGGCGCGCGGCGCGAACCCCGCCGGAGCCCCCGCCAATGACGAAGAGATCGTAGTCGAATTCCATGAGGGCGCTCCTTGATCTGCCTGAAGAGACCTAGGGCGGCTGGCCCAAGCAAGCAACGGTGCGTCGGTGCGGAGGATAGGGAGGCGGAAGTGCGTTCATGCGCAGTCAGACCCACCAAACAAGCTGGCGGGGCACCCGCTTCCGAAGCCTGTTGACCAAGCACAGCTACAGTTTGCCCTCAACCAGGCGGTACTCTACCGGCTCTGTCAGCCGGTCATTCAGTCAGCGACCGACACGAAGATGTTATCTTCCTCACGAAGATCGATACGCTCCTGGCTGACCGAACCATTGTTGATGTCGCGCACTTCGACGCCACCGTCGGCATCGCCCATGATGACCACATCGCAGATATCAAGGAACAGGCCGTTCTCCACCACGCCCGGAATCTGGTTGAGGACCAACGAAAGCTGGCGCGGGTTGCCGATGCGGCGCAGATGAAGATCAAGGATCATATTGCTCTCGTCCGTGCGATAGGGCGCATCACGATTGAGACGTAGCGTGACCTGCCGGCCCGCGACGTCCATGCCAATCAGGCTTTCTTCGATCAGGGCCTTGGTCGTCTGCCATCCGAAGGGGATGACCTCCACCGGCAACGGGAATGCCCCCAGATGGTCGACCTGCTTGGACTTGTCGGTGATGACAACCATCATGTCCGACGCCGTTGCCACGATCTTCTCCTGCAGGAGCGCGCCGCCACCGCCCTTGATCAGGCTGAGGTCGGGGTCGAATTCGTCGGCCCCGTCGATTGTCAGATCCAGCCATTTCACGTCTTCAAGCGTTGCAACCGGTACGCCGCACTCGCGCGCTAGATCGGCAGTGCGGCGCGACGTCGGCACACCGGTCACGCGCAGCCCGTCCTGGCGGATCATCTCGCCCAGGCAACGGACCATCCAGGCAGCGGTTGAGCCGGTGCCCAGACCTATGCGCATGCCGTCCTGTACATAGTCCATCGCACGCTTCGCCGAGACGTATTTGGCCATGTCGATGGGGTTCGGTTTGGCGGACATGATGGACTCCCTGCTCTCTGAGGCGGGTTATACCTCCACCACGCCCGCGCCGCGAGGGGGGGATTGCATCGCAGACAGAAGTTTCGGCAATTCCGCCGCAGGCAACAGCAACACCATGTCCCCGCGCATGGTCAGAGTAACCGCTCCTGTCGCCTCGTTGGAGGTTCCGGTGCGCGTGGCGGGGTCAAAGTCGATCCCATCGATTGGCCACCGCAGGCCGCTGGATACACCCGACGCGGGCCCAAGGGGCCAGAGCGAGACGCGAGTCCCCGCAACAAGGTCCAGGGTCAGATCCGGCGGCAGGACGCAGATGCACTCCTCTTCTCCCAGCAATACTACGGGTGCCCGGGTCCGCGCCATCTCTGTCAGAACCGACAGAAAGTGATCGGCCCGCGCTCCGATGAACCCCACCGCGATGGTCAGCGGGGACGGGCAGGTTCGCAGAGCCTTGGCGAAATCCGTACTGTCCTGTTCCGAAATAAGGCACAGGACGTCGGCAAAGGCCTCCAGCGCCCGATCGGATATCGAGTCGAGGTCCCCGACCACACGATCAGGCACCTTCCCCTCGGACAGAATCGCATCCGCCCCGCTGTCCACCGCGATGAGCCGTGGCGCGTATCTTAAGGCAATTTCAAGGATCGCAGTGGTAACCGGCCCCCCACCGACCAATGTCTGGGGAATGTCACCAATGCTGGCCGTCCGTTTCGAATCTGGCAAGAAATAGCCCTCGTCATCGTCAAATGGTCCCGATCCGGGCACGATTTGAATGGAATCGCCTGTTTATGTCCTAAGGTGAAGTGAAACAGGTTTCCCGTCCGGGATTATAGTGGAGGTGGCCCGTATGGTTCCCGCAAACAAGATTCTTACCGTCGCCTATGGTACTTTTTCGTGCACGCTCGAAGGGTTTGATGACCCGTTTTCGACCATGACCGACATCGCGGAGTACTTCCGTGACTTGGCCGCCGATGACCGTTTCTTCGGGGCCGAACCTCCCACTCCCGACATGGCGATGTTGCGCACGATCGCTGAAACCCGCGCCAAACATGCGGTTACGGCCCAGTCCGAGGACAATGGTGTGACCTTGCGCCCGTCGTCCGTCCCGGCAGCGGCCGCGATGACGGCGGCTTTCGACGCCAACGCGGCGACCGGGGAGCCGTCGACCGCACTTGCGGTCGGCATGGCGGGAAATGCCGCCGACGCCGGGCGGGTCGACACCTCGGACATCGAATCGCCGGTCCCAGATTCAGAGGGCGAGACGCCCACCATGGAAGCCGAAGCGGAAGTAGCCCCCGCCGAGGACGACGTAGCGTCGGAAACCGTAGCCCACGTAGCGTCAGAGGCTGCGGCCGATGTAGCCTCAGAAGCTGCGACCGATGAGATCGGCCCGGACGAGTATGAGGAGGACGAATCCGCCTCCTTCTTCACGGACGCCGCCGAAGAAGCCGCCGAAGAACAATCTCCGGAAGACAGCGAAGACACCACGGAGTCAATTGTCGAGGACGACAGCGTTGCCGCCAAACTGGCCCGCATCCGAGGCGTGGTTGAAGCAGATCGCCAGTCCGACTCGACCTATGCCGAGGACGAACATGCCGACGACATGATGACGACCGAGCCGGAGATGGCCGAAGACACGCTTGCCGCCGCTTTTGCCGCAGACGCGTTGGATGACGCACCGTTTGCCGAAGTGGAGGGTGAGGCTCCTATCGCCGAAGTGGAGAACGAGACACCCATTTTCGACGAGGAAGACAATACATCCGACGCGATCGGCAGCTCCGACATATGGGAAAGCGACAGCGACAGCGAAGATGCAATGGCCGACGATCTGGCCGGGATATTCCCCGCCGAACTAGACGCAACCGGCGGCGACACAGTTGCGGCGGAGGCCACCGAAGATACGGTAACGACCGCCCCCGCCGAGCAAGAAGAGCCGGCGACAGGAGAGGCGGAGATTACCTCTGAAGAGACCGCAGATGAAGACCTTTCGACCGAAGAAGACACAGCCGACGAGACCTTGTCGCCCCGTCAGGAACGCCGCATCCGCATCCGCAGAGTCCGCCAAGTTCAGGCCGAAGCCGAAGCCGCGGCACTTGCCGCCGCACACGCCGAATCCAGGGATGACGCCACTGACGGCATGGCCATTATTGACGAATACGACGACGAGACAGGCGGCGGTTCGGATGACGATGATCTGACGATTGAACTGGCTTCAATCGAAGCCGGATTGACCGGTGAGCCGACCGCAGGTCGAACCGAGGACGCATCCGAAGATGACGACCTCTTGGCCGAGTTGGCCGCGATTCGCGCCGACGAGGTTTCAGCCAAAACGGCTCAGGACACCGGTGACGTCGACCAAGACGAAGAGGAAGACGACTTCATTAGCTCATTCCTGGGCTACGACGCGGACGATGCGAAATTCGAGGCCGAACTTGCCTCTTACGTTTCCGTCGAGGACAGCACGGACGTCGTTGAAGCGGGCGTGATGACTGAAGACGACCACAGCGAAGAGGCCGTTGATGAAACGGAGGAGACGGTCGTCAACGCCGAAGCCGCGGACGATGAGCCCATGGAAGACGAGCTTGTGGACGTTAAGACAGCGGAACAGGACGCGACTGACGAGATGCCCGCCGATGACGGCGAAAATGCGCGCGAAGACGAGGACGACCATACTAAGGACAACCATACTGTCGTGCCGTCGGCTCCGGACATGGAGCGTCTTTTTGCCGCCACTGATAGTCGTCTTTCGGGCGAGGATACCTCGCGCCGTCATGCCAATATCTCACACTTGAAGGCCGCTGTGGCCGCACGCCGCGCCGACGGCCCGGTCGAGGAGAAAGCCGAAACCGAAACCGATGTGTATCGCGCCGATCTGGCCAGCACGGTGCGCCCGCGCCGCAATGCACCCTCGGTCGAGGCGCGGACACCCCGGCCGGAGCGCCCTGCGCCACTGGTCCTCGTGTCTGAACAGCGTGTCACCGAGACGCCAGCCGCCGATGTGGCCCCGGTTCAGCCGCGCCGCGCGCCCCGCACCGCCGAAGTTGAGGAGCGCGACGAAGCACTGGCCGGAGCCGAGGATTTCGAGGCCTTCGCGACAGACGTAGGGGCCAGCGACCTGTCCGACATCCTGGAGGCCGCCGCCGTCTACAGCACCAAGATCATGGGACAGGACAGCTTTTCGCGCCCTCGCTTGCTGCATCTCGCTGCTGAAGCGGTCGAAGACATGAGCCGCGAAGACGGTCTGCGGGGCTTTGGTCAGCTGTTGCGCGACGGTACAATCCGCAAGGTCAGCCGTGGCGTCTTCGCCTTGGCCGCAGACAGCCGCTATACCGAGGAAGCCGAGCGCCGCGTAGGCTGAGTTCAACATGTCAATCGAAGGCCCGCTGCCGCACACCGGGGCAGGCCTTTTTTTGCGCTTCGATCAATCCTGCTGAGAGAGGGCGAGACTGCGGAGCTTGATCGCCCGCTTGCAAATGCCCGCCTTCACACCGCCGGGCAAGGTTCGCGCTCAGGGCAGTGCACTCGTCTAAACGGATCGAAATCAACGACCTACCGAATCCGACAATCAACGAACTTCACGCCCAACCGCGCACACCGGAACGACAGAACCCCGAGTTTTTTCAAAGCAAAAACTGGGGGTTGAAACCTGACATCGCCGTGACGCGCCCCTTCTGACACCTGCAAAGCGGCCCTCATCCGCATAAGATGTTTGTCGGCGATCCGATGTGGGATCGCGCCAAATGCTGCCCATCTCGAAGGATCAACGGTCGTAGAGAACTCTGAAATGGAATTCGGGTGCGGCTCAAAGTCGATCGCCGGAGGAGGGGGCAACCCGAAATCCGTCGCGCGGCTTACGTGGCAAGGTTCACACGCCGCAAGAAAAGCCGGGTTCAGATGGAGGTAAATCTGCTCAATGCCCCCGCGCGGTCGCCCCAGAGGCAGCCGCCGTGATGGAAATTCAGAAATACCGGCAAGTTTGAGGTACCCTTTCGCGAATGATGGCCCAGAAGGAGGCCGTCGACGTCGGGCGACCGAGCGTCGTGTCAGTCAGAATCGGACGACGCCGGGGCGTCCGGATCTTCGCGTGAGGTACCAAGGAAAATCGGCTTGAGCGGAAAAAATGCCACGACTCCCAGCACGATGTAGATTCCCAGTTCCACCAAAAGTGGCGGCTGGCCGAAATGGTCGTAGACCAACCCCATGACGCCCACCATCAGCCCGATATACAACGGCAACCCAACCAGCAGAATGAACAGCGACAGGCGCTTACGGGTCTTGTGCGTGAGCGCCATGCGCGGGACCTCCGGTATCAATCCTCGAACGGGTCGGTCACGAGGATCGTGTCCTCCCGCTCGGGTGAGGTGGAGAGTAGGGCGACAGGGCACTGGATCAATTCTTCGACCCGGCGAACGTATTTGATGGCTTCGGCGGGAAGATCGGCCCAACTGCGCGCACCCTCGGTCGACTGCGACCACCCAGGCATTTCCTCGTAAACGGGTGTGCAGCGCGCCTGAGCGTCGGCGGCGAAAGGCAGGTGGTCGATCTGTTGGCCATCAAGCTCATAGCCGACACAGATCTTCAGCGTCTCAAACCCATCGAGCACGTCGAGTTTGGTGAGCGCGATGCCGTTCACGCCGGAGGTAGCGCAGGTCTGGCGGACGAGGACCGCATCGAACCAGCCACAACGGCGCTTGCGGCCTGTCACGGTGCCGAATTCATGGCCCCGTTCACCCAGCCGCTGTCCGTCAGCATCATCCAGTTCGGCAGGGAAAGGCCCTTCGCCGACGCGGGTCGTATAAGCCTTCACGATGCCCAGCACGAAGTCGATCGCGCCGGGGCCGATACCCGTGCCTGTTGCCGCCTGACCTGCGATGACATTCGACGAGGTCACGAACGGGTAGGTGCCGAAATCGATATCAAGCAGCGCCCCTTGCGCCCCCTCGAACAGGATGCGTTTGCCGGCGCGCCGCTTCTGGTCCAGTACCTTCCAGACCGGGGCCGCGTATTCCAGAACGAGCGGTGCCACGTCGCGCAGTTGTGCCAGGAGGGCATCGCGGTCCACAGCCTCCATCCCCAGTCCGCGCCGCAGGGCGTCGTGGTGGGCCAGCGCGCGATCGACGCGGGTTTGCAGCGTGGCATCATCGGCCAAATCGGCAACGCGGATGGCCCGGCGACCGACCTTGTCCTCGTAGGCGGGACCGATGCCGCGCCCGGTCGTGCCTATCTTGGTGCCCTTCGCCGAGGCTTCTTCCCGTGCGCGGTCAAGCTCGCCGTGAATCGGTAAGATCAGGGGCGTGTTCTCGGCTATCATCAAGGTCTCGGGCGTGATCGTCACACCCTGCTCGCGCAGTTGTGCGATTTCGCGGATCAGGTGCCAGGGGTCCAGCACGACGCCGTTGCCGATGACCGACAGCTTGCCGCCCCGCACAATGCCCGAGGGCAGCAGAGAAAGCTTGTAGACCTTGCCGTCGATGACCAGCGTGTGGCCCGCGTTGTGCCCCCCCTGGAAACGCGCGATGACATCCGCCCGCTCGGACAGCCAGTCGACGATCTTGCCCTTGCCTTCGTCGCCCCACTGGGCACCGACCACCACTACGTTCGCCATCGCTCTCGGCCCTCGATCTGGTTGAAACCGCGTCCACCTACCCCAGCCCCAGCCGGGGGGAAAGCCCAGCTTGCGGGTCTTGCGGCAGACGCGCTCAACCCATAGGTAGCCGGAAACATCAGATTGAGCGGCCCGCCATGGAAAATGTCATCCTCGTCATCCACCTGATCCTTGCGCTGTCATTGATCGGCATTGTTTTGATGCAGCGGTCCGAAGGCGGTGGCATGGGTCTTGGCGGCGGCGGCGGCGGTGGCGCAATCACTGGTCGGCAAGCCGCGACAGGCATGACCAAGCTGACCTGGGTGCTGGCAGTCGGGTTTCTGGTGACCTCGATCTCGCTGACGATCGTGGCCGCGCAGAATGCTTCGGGTACCTCGGTTCTGGACGACGGCGGCTTGCTGCCTCCGACCACGGAAGACGCGGCCCCCGTGCCCCCTGTTCCGTCTGGCGAGTCGCTGCTGCCGCCAAGCGCAGACGGTGCTCCGGTCACGCCGCCGCGGTCCGAATAATATCACCCGCTCGGGAATACCGGGCATATCTAGACAAATCGGGACTTGAGCTATCAGGATATAGCGGGCTGCGGTTGCGGCCTGCGGCATTTTCCTGCTATTCTCAAATCCCGTGATGGGTGAGTTCGGATCGTGATTCTGACCTCCCGACTCAAGTTTACTCGCGGGAGCATCCGGCCATGGCACGTTTCATCTTCATCACCGGTGGTGTGGTGTCATCGCTTGGCAAAGGTCTTGCCTCCGCCGCGCTCGGGGCGCTGTTGCAGGCGCGGGGATACACGGTGCGACTGCGCAAGCTCGACCCCTACCTGAATGTCGATCCGGGAACGATGTCGCCGTTTGAACATGGGGAGGTTTTCGTAACCGACGACGGTGCCGAAACCGATCTGGACCTGGGGCACTACGAACGGTTCACCGGCGTCGCGGCGCGATCCACCGATTCGATCAGTTCCGGCCGAGTCTATTCGAACGTGTTGGAGAAAGAACGGCGAGGCGATTACCTGGGCAAGACGATTCAGGTGATTCCGCACGTCACCAACGAGATCAAGGATTTCATTCGGATCGGCGAAGACGAGGTCGATTTCATGCTCTGCGAGATCGGCGGGACCGTGGGCGACATCGAGGGCCTGCCGTTTTTCGAAGCGATCCGCCAATTCAGTCAGGAGAAACCCCGCGGGGAATGCGTGCTGATGCACCTGACCCTGCTGCCGTACATCAAGGCCTCGGGGGAGCTTAAGACCAAGCCCACCCAGCATTCGGTCAAGGAGCTGCGCTCCATTGGCTTGGCACCCGACATCCTCGTGTGCCGCTCCGAAGGGCCGATTCCGGTCAAGGAACGCGAGAAGCTGGCACTGTTCTGCAATGTGCGCCCGGATTCAGTGATTGCAGCACAAGACCTGAAGTCGATCTACGAGGCCCCGCTGGCCTATCACCGGGAAGGCATGGACCAAGCGGTGCTCGATGCATTTGGTATCGCCCCGGCCCCGAAGCCGAACCTGACCCGCTGGGAAGACGTGGTCGATCGCATCCATAATACGGACGGCGAGGTGCGCGTGGCCATCGTGGGCAAGTACACGCAGCTGGAAGATGCCTACAAATCCATCGCCGAGGCGCTGACCCACGGGGGCATGGCGAACCGCGTGAAGGTGAAAATCGAGTGGATCGACGCCGAGGTTTTTGAAACAGAGGATGTCGCCCCCCACCTGGAGCGGTTGAACGCCATCCTTGTCCCCGGCGGCTTTGGCGAGCGGGGGACCGAGGGCAAGATCAAGGCCGCACAATTCGCACGCGAGAAGAAGATCCCCTACTTGGGCATCTGCCTCGGGATGCAGATGGCAGTGATCGAGGCGGCCCGAAACATGGCCCATATCGGCGATGCCGCGTCCGAGGAATTCAGCGAGGGCGTTGATCCAAGCAACTTCACCCCCGTGGTCTATCACCTGAAGGAATGGGTGCAGGGCAACGCCAAGGTCACCCGCGCCAAGGACGACGACAAGGGCGGCACGATGCGCCTCGGATCCTATGACGCGGTGCTGACCGAAGGGTCGCATGTGGCCGATGCCTACGGGACGACCAACATCGAGGAGCGTCATCGCCACCGCTACGAGGTTGATATCAAGTTTCGAGAGCAGCTGGAGAAGAACGGCCTGACCTTTTCCGGCATGTCGCCCGACGGCCGCCTGCCCGAGATCGTCGAGGTCAAGGATCATCCTTGGTATATCGGCGTGCAATTCCACCCCGAGTTGAAGTCCAAGCCCTTTGCGCCGCACCCGCTGTTCGCGGATTTCGTGCGCGCGGCAAAGGAGCAGTCCCGTCTTGTCTGATCATACGCCGGTACCCGGCAAACACTGCAAAAGGAAACGTCCAGATGGATGACTTGAGCTTTGAGGTCTGGGACGTGTTCACCGACACGCCCTTCACGGGGAATCCTTTGGCCATCGTTGAAACTGACGGAAGCCTGAGCACGGCGCAGATGCAGACCATCGCGCGACAGTTCAACCTGTCCGAGACGATCTTCCTGATGCCGCCGCGCGATCCCGCCAATGCAGCGCGGGCGCGAATTTTCTTTCCAACCTCCGAAATTCCATTCGCCGGGCACCCGACCATCGGCGCGGCACTTTTTCTCGCGGGGCGGCATGGGCTCACGGATGTGCGATTGGAGGAAGAGGCCGGGCTGGTCCCGGTAGCCATTCGCGATGGCCGGGCGCAGTTCACCGCACCCGTTATCCCGGTGCCGCATGGCGGTGCCGCCGTGCCGGTATCGCTATGCGCCGAGGCGCTCGGCCTGACGGAAGACGCGATCGGGCCGCACGCGCCACGCGCACACATCGGCGGTCCAGCGTTCCTTTATATCCCGGTCCGCGACCGAGAGACCCTGGCCCGGGCGCGCCCGATGGAACCTGCCTGGACCGCCCTGATGGAGCACTGCGCCGTGGACAGCGCATGGCTGTACGATCCCGATTTGAACGCGAGGATGTTTTCGCCAACGGCGGGTGTGCCGGAAGACCCTGCTACCGGGTCGGCCAGCGCAATCCTTGCGTCGCAGCTCCTGATCAATAGCGCATTGCCCGAAGGGACGACGCGGCATTCAATCCGTCAGGGCGAAGACATGGGCCGCCCGTCATCTATCGGGTTCGAGGTTGACGTCAAAAACGGGAATATTACCGCCGTCCGCATCTCGGGTCAGGCGGTCCCGATCAGCCGGGGGCAGATCCGCGTACCCCCAGCCGATCAGGCATAATCAGAACCCGAGCGTGAACCGGCGGGTAAAGCCGATGGAGGCCGAAACCTGTTCATCGTCGCGGGTAATCGGACTGTCGGCTGCATCGTTCTGCAGCTTGTCATAGTTGATCGTCGCGTCGATGCCCCAGTTGTCATTGATTCGGTATGCGGCCCCGAACTCCACACCGGCGGACAGCAAGCCGCCTGAGGCGTCGAAGCGGGTGAACCCGCTGGCACCGGCTTCCGCAGCGGTCACACCAAAATAAGTCGACGCGTAATCGCTGTCGCCGAACAGCACCCGCGGGCCAGCGCGCAGAGAAAAGCGATCGGTCGGGCGCAGGATGACATCGGCCCCGGCCTCGGCGACGAAGGACTCGTGCCCGATCACGCCATAGCGGATATCCCCGAAAGTAGAGAAATTCTCAGTGCTGTAACGCAGTCCACCGCCCAGTTCGACCGATGTATCGACGTCGTTCAATCCGGCGAGTTCGGGGCTGTCGGCATCGTCACGGGATCCGATGTACCGGAAAGAGCCACCGAAGCTGAGGCCGCGCCGTTGGTAAAGCGGATCCGGGTTGCCGAAGGTGAAACCTCCGAGGCGCAGATAGTTCAATTCCGCCCCCAGCGCCGGGCCGATTTCCTGCTCATCTGAGCCGAAATACTCGGGCGCAGTGGCCACGCCACCGCGAAGGGTAAAGCCCAGAGCAGGTCCTTGGCCCTGACTGGAGAACACGGTCGCGCCCAAATCCTGCGCCGTGGCGGCGGCGGAAGATGCGGTCAGGGCGACAGCGGCGAGGGTCAGGCGAAACATTTCGAAATCCGAGAATGTGAGCAAATCAGCAGGTCTTGATGGCTACGTAGCACGGCACTTGCCAAAGGCACATTCAATCTTCCGCTATCGCGTTCGACAGACCACGCTGACCGACGCCTTGCGAAGGCGGCGCGGGGCCGCTAGCCCGCTACGATGCTGTCCTATCAACATGCCTATCACGCGGGAAACGCTGCCGACGTCCACAAACACGCCGTTCTGGCGGCAGCGCTGGCGTATTTGACGAACAAAGACAAAGCTTTATCGTACATCGAGACGCATGCGGGGCGTGGTCTCTACGACCTTAAGGATGCCGCAGCCACCAAGACCGGAGAGGCTGTCGAAGGTGTGGTGCGCCTGCATCACCGTTTTCCCAAAAGTCATCCGTACCGACAGGTTCTGGCGGATACGCATGCGGAATACGGTGCGAATGCCTACCCTGGCTCGCCCTTGATCGCAGCAAAATTGCTGCGCCGATTCGACCGAATCGATCTTGCGGAATTGCACCCCCAGGAACATGCCGCGCTTACGACCGCGATGCCCGAAAGCCCCAACACCCGCATCCACAAACGGGACGGGCTTGAGATGGCCAAGGCTCTCACACCGCCCGATCCTCGGCGGGGTCTGATGCTTATCGACCCATCTTGGGAAATTCGTGACGACTACGCGCGCCTTGCAGCGCTTTTGCCCAGATTGCATCGCAAGTGGGGCGTGGGAGTCGTCATGCTGTGGTACCCGATCCTGCCGGATCGGCGGCATCTGCCAATGACGCGCGCCCTACGAGAAACCATCCCCGAAATCATTCTGCACGAGGTTCGCTTCGCGCCGGCTCGTACGGGGCATGGAATTGAAGGGTCGGGGATGGCGGTAATCAACCCGCCGTGGGGCTTGGCTGAAGAAGCCGCGCAACTGACAACAATCTTTAAGGAGAGATAAATAATGGCCAAGGGTTTCTGGATCGCGCACGGGCGCGTCGACGATATCGTGAAATATGATCTTTACCGCGCTGCGAACGCGGCCCCGCTGGCCGAGTTCGGCGGGCGTTTTCTGGTGCGTGGCGGCGCGCGCGAAACGGTCGAGGGAGAAGCCAAGCCACGGACCGTGGTGATCGAGTTTCCCAGCTACGAAGCCGCGCGCGCCTGCTATGACAGCCCCGGCTACCAAGAGGCCTTGAAATTGCGGCAAGGCATAAGCGAGAGCGATCTGGTCATCGCGGAAGGTTGGGACGGCTGAGACTGGTCGAAAGGCCGGAACAGACTTATATCCCGACTATGTTTACTGATCTGCTGCGCCGACTGACGGCCCCCGCCCCCGCCCGCCTGCCTGAACCCGATGCCCGTGTGGCGCTGGCCGCACTGCTGGTGCGCGTGGCGCGCAGCGACGGCCACTATGCCAAGGCTGAGAGGTCGCAAATCGACCGGGTTTTGGCCAAGCGCTACGGCCTTGATATGGGGGCCGTCACCGACCTGCGTGGCCAAGCCGAAATCCTGGAAGCGGAGGCCCCGGATACAGTGCGTTTCACCCGCGCGATAAAGGATGCCGTCGACCTTGAGGACCGCATCGCGGTGATTGAGTCGCTCTGGTCCATCGTTCTGGCAGACGGGGCGCGCGATGCCGAAGAAGACAGCCTGCTTCGCCTGCTTGCGAATCTTTTGGGCGTTGGCGACCGCGACAGCAATCTGGCGCGCAAACGGGCCGAAGACGGAGCCTAAAAGGGGGCGCGATCAGCCTTGACCATTGCAATCCCCGCCGATTTACGGCGTAACCGCGGCATCCGCACGACCGAGGTTCAATTGCCCGACACACCGCCTGTCATCGAAATCCGCCATCTTCACAAGGCTTATGGCCAGTTGGAGGTTTTGAAGGGCGTTGATTTGCATGCAAACCAGGGGCAGGTCATCTCGCTCATCGGCTCGTCAGGCTCGGGTAAATCAACGCTTCTGCGCTGCGCAAATCTGCTGGAAGACAGCCAGCAGGGCGAAATCCTGTTTTGCGAGGAATCGGTCAAATGGCGCGGCACTGGGCATAACCGGCGTCCGGCAGATGCGTCGCAAATCACCCGCATTCGCACGAACCTGTCCATGGTGTTCCAGTCGTTCAACCTGTGGTCGCATATGACCATCCTTCAGAACGTGATGGAGGCTCCGGTGCAAGTGCTACGCCGCGACCCCAAAGAGGTCGAGGAAAAGGCGCGGATGTATTTGGAAAAGGTCGGCATTGCCGACAAGGCCGACGCTTGGCCCGCACAATTGTCTGGTGGGCAGCAACAGCGCGCTGCGATCGCGCGCGCCCTGTGCATGGAGCCCAAGGCGCTGCTTTTCGACGAGCCGACCTCAGCCCTTGACCCCGAACTTGAGCAAGAGGTGATCCGCGTCATCAAGGCCCTTGCCGAGGAAGGACGGACCATGGTGATCGTAACGCACGATATGAATCTGGCGCGTGACGTCAGCGACCACGTTATCTTCCTGCACAAGGGCCTGATCGAGGAGGAGGGCGCACCCGATGCGCTTTTCGGCTCGCCTAAATCCGAACGTCTGCGCGGTTTTCTCAGCGCGACGTCCAACTGACTTTACCTGCAAACCCCGATCAAATCGGGGAAGCACAACACGGAGAGACCTTATGAAACTGTTTTTGACTGCGGCGCTTATGACCGCGACCGCCACCGCTGGAATGGCCGACGGGCATGCCAAGACCGTCCGCATGGGCACCGAAGGCGCTTATGCTCCGTACAACTTCCTGAACGATGCAGGCGAAGTTGATGGCTTCGAGCGCGAAGTGGGTGACGAGCTGTGCGCCCGTGCCGAGCTGACCTGCGAGTGGGTCACCAACGATTGGGACAACATCATTCCCAACCTAACGAGCGGAAACTACGACACGATCATCGCGGGGATGAGCATCACCGACGAGCGTGAGGAAGTCATCGATTTCACCCAAAACTACTTCCCACCCGCCGCTTCGGCCTTTGCCGCCATGTCCGCCGATGCCGATCTGGCCGGGGGCGTGATCGCCGCGCAGACTGGAACGATCCAGTCAGGCTACGTTGCCGAATCCGGCGCGACACTGCTGGAATTCGCCACCTATGATGAAACCGTCGCCGCGGTGCGCAATGGCGAAGCCGACGCTGTCTTTGCCGACAAGGACGCCCTGGTCCCTACTGTCGAGGAATCCGCCGGTGAGATGACATTTGCGGGCGACGATGTGCCGCTGGGCGATGGCATTGGGCTTGGCCTGCGGGAAAGCGACACCGAGCTCAAGGAGCAGTTCAACACCGCGATCCAGTCGATGAAGGACGATGGCAGCCTAAATGAACTGATCATCAAATGGTTCGGCGAAGACGCCAAGACGTTCTGATCAATGTGGGGGCCGCTGATAACGTTGCGGCGCAAGCTGCGGCCCCTGCCCACCGTCGCGTGGGTGTTCCTGTTTCGGCGCGTCTGGCGAAGGCGGGAGCGTAAACCATTGTTTCACTTTGCCCTTCCGCCGACGGGTTTCAATCAGGATATTCTCGTACGCGAACCTGATCCCGCCAAGGCCTTGGCGATGGCAAAGACCCATGGTTCGAAACATCTGGACCCGCTTGGCGAGATCACGGCGATGCGCGAAGCAGACCGACGTGACTTCAAGGACGACGCTGTCATCTCGTATACGCAGCGGCGTCATTTCGGGCTGCCCGACCCGCGCGGGCACATTTAGAATGAGCTACGCCTGATGTTCGCCTGCACCGACCCCGATACGCTGAGCGGCCTAAACTGGCTGATGTGCTACCTGACGACGGGCAAGCACATGGCGTTCTACGGGGCGTTCGGCACAGTGTTGTTGCTGCTGGCGATCACGGCCCCGGTATCACTGGCCTTTGGCTTCGGTGGCGCGATGGCGGCACGGTCGCCGATCGCCCCACTCAGCTGGTTTGGTAAGCTCTATATCGCGATCGTCAGGGGGGTGCCCGACATCGCGTTCTTCCTGTTCTTCGTCATCGCGCTGGACCAAGGCATCGAATACCTGCGCCATAAGATCAAATGCCCGGACTGGGACGAACCGATCCGCCAAGGCAGCGATTTCCTGGTCTGCCAGGCGGCCAAGATGCCATTAGGCACCTCGCCCCAATGGGTGCACGAATCCTACGGTTTCGCTCTCGCCGTGCTTACCTTTGCCATCGTCTTCGGTGCTTTTGCGGCCAGCGTGATCTTCGGCGCGATGAAGACGGTCCCCCACAACCAGATCGAGACGGCCGAGGCCTATGGCATGACACCCCGCCAGACGTTCTGGCGCATCGTTGTGCCGCAGATGTGGGTCTATGCCCTGCCCGGACTTGGCAATCTCTGGATGGTTCTGATCAAGGCAACGCCGCTTTTATTCCTGCTGGGGGTCGAGGATATCGTTTATTGGGCGCGTGAACTCGGCGCAGCCAAAACGGCCCGGTTCTCCGATTACCCGCACCCCGACTGGCGAATTTATTACTTCCTTGCCCTTTTGGTCTTTTATCTCGGCTTCACCCGTGTGTCGGAGATCGTAATTTCCCGCCTGACCCGCCGCCTGTCGACAGGACAGGCAACAGCGGGCGGCGAAGCCTTGCGAAAGGCCGGTGCATGACCTGCTGGGACGTGGTGATGGACTATGGCTTGCGGTCGCTCGGATATGGCGAACGGCTTCTGCCGCGGACTGATTTCACCCTCTGCCAGCAGGTTGTCCTCATCGGCTCGGGCATGATCTGGAACATCTATTTCGGCGTACTGGCCCTGATATCGGGCTTCGCGCTGGCCACGCTGGTTGCGGTTGGCAAGGCCCAGTCGAACCCCTGGCTGCGCAAGCCGGCCGAGTGGTTCATATTCCTGTTCCGCGGCAGCCCGCTCTTCATCCAGTTCTTCTTCGGCTATTTCCTGTTCCTGTCCCTGAAACAGGCGTTTCCGATATTCGAGCCATTCGCTTCCGCCTGGGCAGGTGCCTTGGTCGTGCTGTTCCTGAACACCTCCGCCTATACCGGCGAGATCTTCTACGGCGCGCTGATGTCGGTGCCGAAGGGTGACCAGGAGGCCGCCAGCGCATACGGCCTGACCGGTTGGCGGCGTTTCAGGCGGATCACCTGGCCCACGATGTTGCGGCTGGCCTGGCCCGCCTACACGAACGAGGCGATTTTCCTGTTTCATGCCACGGTCCTGGTTTTCTTCACCGGCTTCCCGGCGATACAACAGAGGGGCGACGCGCTCTATTACGCCAGCTACTTTGCCGACAAGACGTTCAACCCCTTCGTGCCCTACCCGATCCTGGCGGCGTATTTCGTCCTCTTGACGTTGGTGGTGATCGGGATCATGGGCGCGGTGAACCGGCACTTGAACCGGCACCTTCCCCAAGCCGCAGGGCGACGCCCACGGCTGCTACCCCAGATCATCAGATGATGGACGCCGTTCCGACCGGCTGGCTTCACGCCAATCCCACTGTTCATTCCGTCCGCGTCGCCGCCTGCGACCTGAACGCTCAGGCACGCGGCAAGCGCATCCCCCGGCGCTTCGCGCACAAGCTGGAAGTAGAGGGAACACGCTTTCCCTATTCCGTTCTGAACCTCGACATCTGGGGCGAGGATATTGAGGACAGCCCGCTGGTCTTCGAGAGCGGCGATGCCGATGGCATCCTCAAGCCGACGGAACGCGGTTTCGTGTTGATGCCATGGCTGGACACACCGACCGCGCTTCTTCCGGTTTGGATGTATCACCCCGATGGGCGGCCTTTTGCCGGCGATCCGCGCCACGCGCTGGCCGCCGTCCTCGCCCGGTATTCAGCGCGCGGCCTGACTCCCGTGGTCGCGACCGAGATGGAGTTCTATCTCGTGGACGATAGTACGCGTCAGCTTCGCGTGCCGAAATCACCGACCTCTGGCAAACGGCGCCCGGGCGCACAGACCCTGTCGATGCGCGCGCTCGACAGTTTTGACCGCTTTTTCACGGAGCTTTACGACGCCTGCGAAACGATGGACATTCCCGCCCAGACCGCAATTTCAGAAGCGGGCATCGGCCAGTTCGAGATCGATCTGGCCCACCAGCCCGATGCAATGAAGGCCGCGGACGATGCATGGTTCTTCAAGCTGCTGTTGCAGGGTCAGGCGCGCAAGCATGGCTTCGCGGCCAGTTTCATGGCCAAGCCCTATCCGGATTATGCGGGCAACGGGATGCACGTGCACTTCTCGGTTCTGGATGCCGAAGGGCGCAACATCTTTGACGATGGCACCGACAAAGGTTCAGCGACGCTGCGCCACGCGGTTGCGGGATTGCTGACCTCGGCCCCGGCATCAACGCTCATCTTTGCCCCGCATCTGAACAGCTACGACCGCCTGGTACCCGGAGCACATGCGCCCACCGGCATTTGCTGGGCCTATGAAAACCGCACGACAGCGGTGCGCATCCCGGCCTCGCCCAATGTGGCCCGACGGATCGAGCATAGGATTTCAGGCGGCGACGTGAACCCCTACCTGCTGCTGGCGTGCATCCTCGGTGCTGCGCTGGCGGGGATCGAGGACGCGGAGGAGCCACCGGCGGCGATCACCGGAAATGCCTATGCGCTCGACCTGCCACAAGTGCCGGACACATGGGCAGACGCCATTGATCGGTTCGAGAACGACCCACGCACACCCCGCTTGTTGCCCCCGGCGCTGATCGCGAACCTCGTGATGACCAAGCGCCAGGAAATGCGCGACATCGAAGAATTGTCCGAGGACGAGCGAGTGGACCTCTACCTCGACACCGTATGACGGCAGGCGTGTTCATGGCGGTGATGGGGGCCGCGTTCCTGCATGCAGCTTGGAACGGGCTGATCAAATCGGGTGCCTCCAAAGTCAGTGGAATCGCCATACTGACGGTGGTTCAGGGCGCGATAGCGGTCGTTATCGCCCAGGCCCATCCGTTGCCGACCCCGCAGGTCTGGCCCTGGTTGCTGGCGTCCGGGGCGTTTCACGCAGGCTATAAGCTGTTCCTTGCATTCGCTTACGAACAAGGCGACCTGAGCCGTGTCTACCCCATCGCGCGCGGGGCTGCGCCGATGGTCGTACTCTTGGTCAGCCCCCTTCTGCTGTCCGACATAATGACCACCGCCGAGGTTGCCGGCGTACTTTTGCTGGGCTGCGGTATCGCCGCCATGGCCGCCGGCAGCTTACGCGCAAGGGAAGCACGACGGCTGGTGCCTTATGCGCTCGGGTCCGCGCTGATGACGGCGGGCTATACGATTGTTGACGGATCCGGCGCACGCGTTGCTTTGACGGCTACACAATACGTGGCTTGGCTTTTCATCTTGGATGTCGTGATCTTTTCGCCGGTGATCACCGTGTTGCGGGGTTCCGATGTGTGGCGCGCCAGTCCACGCGCGTGGGGCATTGGTGCGATCGCTGCGGCCTTGAGCTATGGAGCCTATGCCATTGCCGTATGGGCAATGACGGTCGCGCCTATCGCACTGGTCGGGGCATTACGCGAAACGTCGATCCTTTTCGCCGTTTTGATCGGCTGGATCGTCCTTGGCGAGACGGTCGATCGCTGGAAGGCCGTGGCCGCCGTCGTAATCGTCGCCGGAGTGGCACTGACCCGACTTTAGCGGGGTAGGACCAGACCCATTCCCATCGGAATCGCTTGCCTGCCCTACCTACTACGGTGACGGCACCTCCGGCCATTCGAGGCTTCAGGATATCCTTACGGAGCCCCGGGCCATATCTTGCACCCGAACCGGCCCCGGCATAGCGTCGCCCCGACACGAGCCAGAGGCCAATCACATGAAAATCGGCATCCTTCAAACCGGGCACATCGCACCCGAATTCCAACCCACGCGCGAGGATTTCGACACGATGTTCGCCCAGCTTCTGAATGGTTACGGCTTTGAATTCGTATCCTATGACGTTGAGAACATGGTCTTCCCCGAAGCCCCGCAAGACTGCGACGGCTGGCTGATCACCGGGTCCAGGCACGGGGTCTATGAGGATCACACCTTTATTGCGCCGCTGGAGCAGTTCATCCGCGACATCTATGTCGCCGACATCCCGCTGGTCGGGATTTGCTTTGGCCACCAGATCGTCGCACAGGCCTTGGGCGGGACAGTCGTCAAGTTCGACGGTGGCTGGGCCCTCGGTCGACACGAATATACCTTGGCGGGGGGGCAAACAGTCGTATTGAACGCTTGGCATCAGGATCAGGTCATCGCCCTCCCTGAAGTGGCCACCCGCCTCGCGGCAAGCCCATTCTGCGAGAATGCGATCCTGGCCTACGGAAACCGCGCCTTCACCGTGCAAGCGCATCCCGAATATTCCAATGACCTGATCCGCGACTACGTGACAGTGCGGCGCGGCACCGGCACCTATCCGGACGATAGGATGACACAGGCCGAGGCGAATACGACATTGCCCACCGACGATGCAAAACTGGCAAAGGCCATCGCCCAATTCTTTCTGACAAGGACATCCCATGTCGAAGCATGACTGGCTGAACCAAGCCCCCGAACACGCCCGCGAATACTTGGTGGGCCGCCGACTGGACGAAGTGGAATGTATCGTTGCCGACATGTCCGGCATCGCCCGCGGGAAGGCAATGCCCGCCGCCAAGTTCGCCAAGCAGAAGCATTTCTATCTTCCCAACTCGATCTTCCAGCAGACGATCACCGGCGAATGGGCCGATGACGGAGACACCGCGTTTCTGGAACCTGACATGGTTCTCACCCCGGATTTCGGGACGGCCTGCGCCGCCCCCTGGACCAACGACTGGACGATGCAGGTCATCCATCACATGCACGACCAACAGGGCGTGGCCGTGCCCACCGCACCGCGCAACGTGCTGCAACGGGTTGTGAGCCTGTACGAGGCTCGCGGCTGGACGCCCGTCGTTGCTCCCGAGATGGAGTTCTATCTTGTCGCGCGCAACATCGATCCGACCCAGCCCGTCCTGCCGCCGATGGGCAGATCAGGACGCCGTGCCGCCGCACGCCAAGCCTACTCGATGTCTGCCGTGGACGAATACGGCAAGGTCATCGACGATATCTACGACTTCGCAGAGGCTATGGGTCTGGAGATCGACGGCATTCTCCAGGAAGGCGGGGCCGGGCAGGTGGAGATGAACCTGCGCCATGGAAACCCCGTGAAACTGGCCGACGAGATTTTCTATTTCAAGCGCCTCATCCGCGAGGCGGCACTGCGCCATGACTGCTACGCCACTTTCATGGCCAAGCCTATCCAGGACGAACCCGGCTCGGCCATGCACATGCATCACTCCATTATCGACCAAGCCACCGGCCAGAACCTGTTCGACGCAGGCGACGGCGGCGAAACCGCGGAATTCATGCACTTCATCGGTGGGATGCAGACGCACCTGCCGTCAGTCATCGCTCTGCTGGCACCCTATGTGAACAGCTACCGCCGCTACGTCCGGGACTTTGCGGCACCGATCAACCTGGAATGGGGCCGCGACAACCGCACCACCGGCCTGCGCGTCCCCGTCTCGGAGCCCGAGGCCAAGCGCGTGGAAAACCGCATCGCGGGCATGGACTGCAACCCTTACCTGGGTATCGCGGCGTCGCTGGCTTGCGGCTACCTCGGCCTCGTCAAAAAGATCGAGCCTGCGGCGCAATTTGCGGGCGATGCCTATGACTCCGCAGACGGGATTCCACGCGACCTGTCGACCGCGCTCGACCTCTTTGATCAGGCGACAGAAATCCACGAGGTTCTGCACCCCCATTTCTGCTCGGTCTATTCGTCAGTCAAGCGGATGGAGAACGGTGCCTTCCTCCAAGTGATCTCCCCGTGGGAGCGAGAGCATCTACTGCTCAACGTATGACTTGGTTACACGCAAACGGCGATCGCGGCACATGGCCCGGCACACTCTATGCCGATCACGTCGACCTGCCCGCCCCCTTTCCCGCGCTGCACGGACGGCATGCCTGTGACCTTGTGGTCATCGGTGCGGGGCTGACGGGACTTTCTGCCGCGCTGCATGCGGCCCGGCGCGGACTGTCGGTGATTGTGCTGGAGGCGCAGCGCGTCGGTTGGGGGGCTTCGGGTCGAAATGGCGGGCAGCTCGGCTCCGGCTTCAACTGGTCGCAGCGCAAGCTGGAGAGAAAGCTCGGCCCCCAGACGGCCCACGCCCTCTGGGACATGGCGGAGGAGGCCAAGGCCGACGCGCGCGGCTTCATAGACGACGCGGGGTATCGCCCCGGTATCATTTCGGCCTGCCTGACGCGCGGCGAATTCACCGACGCCTTGCGCAACAACGACTGGATGGCCGCGCACTACGGCACCGACTCCCAACCTCTGGACGCGGCGCAAATGGCTTCGGTCACCGGCTCCACGCTCTATACCGGCGGGGTGCTGGACCGGACTGCGCTGGTCTGCAATCCGCTGGCCTACACGCTCAACCTGATGCGCGCCTGCCTCGACGCGGGCGTCGAGATCCATGAGCAGTCCGAAGTTCACCGCCTGACCGGCACCACCGTGGCCACCGCCCAAGGGGCCGTCACCGCCCGCAATGTGGTGCAGGCCACCAACGGCTATTCCCCTTGGCTGACGGACAGTACGGCGGCGCGGGTGCTACCGATCAACAACTACATCGCCGTGACCGAGCCGCTGCCCGACTTCGCCCACCGTGGTCCCTACGCCGTGGCCGACAGCCGCTTCGTGGTAAATTACTTCTGGTGGACCGATGACGCGCGGCTGATCTTCGGCGGCGGGGAAAGCTATGGCCGCCGCTTTCCGTCCGATATCCGGGGCAAGGTCCGCGCCAACCTCGCCCGCGTCTACCCCGATCTGGCGGGCGTCTCCCTGCCCCACGCCTGGGGCGGCACCCTCGCCGTCACCGCGTCCCGCCTGCCCTATGTGGCCGAGGTCGCGCCGGGCGTGTTCTCCGCCGGGGGCTACTCGGGCCACGGCCTCGCGCTGGCCGGTCTGTTCGGAAAAGTCTGCGCCGAGGCCGTCGCGGGCGATCGCACCCGCTTCGACCTGCTCCGCGCCCTGCCCGTGCCCGCACTGCCAGGGGGGCGCGTGCTCGGGCCATGGATGGCGCAGGCGGGAATGCTGTTTGGGGCGGTGCGGGATCGGGTTTAGTCGACACCCTTTATTACTACATCCATTTACACAAAACTATCTAGAGTCAAGAAAGTATATCGTTGCGATTTCTTTATAGGCGGAGTGTCATAGACGTGTTTTATAAATCCTTTCCAATAGAGTCCTCGAGTATCCTCTATTACAGCGTTCAATATTTCTTTCTCGCGAGAAGTTAAACGGGAACCGTTCTCACCGGTCCCTGAATATTGAAGCTCCTCTTTCATGTCGCCATACGCGTTTCTCGTAGACACTACCTTCAGTCGCGGATCACGCCTTGCAGCGTCAATTACGTCATCCACATAAGGTCCAAAATTATGGAAATACCACTTAATTTCGGTTAGCTGCCCCTTTCCAGCCTGAACAGACTTCCAATCGCTCAAATATACCAATTTTGTCACACGTGCTTTCGAAAGCTCGCTCTTATGCGGATACCGATCGGCAATATACGCAACCACATCAGCCAATTTACTCATCCGCAACTGCCATTGGGTATGCATCATGTGGGAAAGGGTTGAAGTCAGCATCAAGGACTGCCAAATGACTTACGAATCTAGATATGTTTTGGTCCTCCTGCGTTAATAAGGCCATTATGCCATCAACATTTAAGGCATCCGGATCCATGCATTCATAAACCACGACTCCCACTTGAAACCCAGTATTTAGGTCAGAAATTGTTTTACATACTATCTGCTGAGACGGCATTCGGGTGTTTAACCGCGGATTTTTAATGTTAGCAGATTCAAGGAAATTTTCAAGTTTAGCGACATATTCTTCAGAACCAAAGGCTTCCTCAGAACGGAAGTTCTGCAAAGCAGATGTCGCATACGCCAGACCAACGACACCCTCACTTACCGGAATGGCATCCCGTCCAGGCTCGTTGAATCGGTGTTGAGGGGCATGCCTAAAGATGTTTCTAAACATTTTGGTATCGGCATCGTGCAGGCGATATACTGTAACTCGACACCTTTCCGAGAAGCCGGTGCTTGTCTGCGTCAAAATATAACGCAGCGAGGACCGTAAGCTGGCATAGTAGCTTTCTTTTGTCTCACGGTGACCTTCAGTCTCCTCGTAGTAGTCTGTCTCTAATAGGTCATAGTTGTCGGACAACTTTTCAAAATCCCTTACTTTTTGACGGAATTCATGGCTCTTTACAACCGAGAGTATCCATAAAAATACTATTACTCCGAGCCATGGGAGCGGTGTTGTAAAATCAAGCGCTGACGACTTAGCAACTTCCACAATTCTGGCGTCGATAATGGAGGCTCTCCAAGGCAACCACCAAGAAATAAAAGCTGAAAAAAGAGCAAAAACGATGGAGGCAACATGCGAGCCAAGAAACCACCAGTTTTTCACCCAACAACCCCCATAAATTCCCGCCATTCCCCCTTGCTCATCCCCGAAGTCTCCTGCGTGACCCCCTCGCCCTTGAGCATGCGGCGCAGGCACTCGACCCCCTTGCCCGACAGTTGCGCGCCGCCGAGGCGGTAGTCTTCGAAAGCCCCGTACGACAGCGGCACCCAGTCCTTAATGATTTCGCAAATCTTCTCGGCGTAGACTCGGATCTCCATCTGCGCGTGGGCGTCGGCGCGCAGGCGCAGGAAGTGAAACAGATTGTGGAGGTCCACCTTCCAGTACCATTGCGTGTAGATATTCGCCGGCAGGTTCATCCGCGCCAACTCGCGCGCCAGCCCCTGTTGCCCATCCTGCCCGATCATCTCTTCGTAATGGTCGTAGGCGCGCGTGGAATCGTCGCGCAGCCAGTCCAGCACGCGCGCCGCTTCCTCCCCCGAAAGCGCCTCGCCCCGGCCCTGGTTGTTGACGACAGACTGCGCGGCAAGGTCTTCCGGCGCGGGAATATAGAACTCCCGGTCCAGGATCGAATAGCGGGCGGAGTATTCGTTCACATTGGCCGTCCGGTGCCGGATCCACTGGCGCGCCACGAAGACGGGCAGCTTCACGTGCAGCTTGATCTCGCACATCTCGAACGGGGTCGAATGCCAGTGCCGCATCAGGTAGCGGATCAGCCCCTCATCGTTCGACACCGCCTTGGTGCCCCGCCCGTAAGAGACGCGCGCGGCCTGGGTGATGGCGGAATCGTCACCCATGTAGTCGATGACCCGGACAAACCCGTGATCCAGCACTTGGTGCGCCGTATAGAGATGCGCCTCCATCCCCGGAACGGTGGCACGGCGCGTCTGATGCGATTGCGCGCGCTGGTCGTCGATTTCGGCCTGCTGTTCGGGGGAAAGGGGCATGTCGTGTCCTTCAGGATTCGGGGTTGCGCTCAAACTGGCCTGTGGGGCCGGTTGCCGCAACGGGCGTTTGCCGATTGGCCCCGCTTATGTGGACGCCGCCGCACACGCAGGGTTGCTGGCCACCAGCGATGCGTTAAATCTTGCCCCAGACAAACCAGGAGAAACAGATGCCCATCACCTATCTTCATACGATGGTCCGCGTGAAGGACCTCGAAAAATCGATGGCCTTTTACAAGATGCTGGGATTGGTCGAGCGGCGGAGATCCGAGAATGAGGGGGGGCGCTTCACGCTGGTCTTCATGTGCCCGCCGGATCAGGCCGATGGCCACGCGGATGTGGAGTTGACCTATAACTGGGACGGCGACGACGCCCTTCCCGACGACAGTCGGCATTTTGGCCACCTGGCCTATACCGTGGATGACATCTACGAGACCTGCCAGATGCTGATGGACAACGGGGTTATCATCAACCGCCCCCCGCGCGACGGGCACATGGCCTTTGTGCGCAGCCCCGACAACATTTCGGTCGAATTGCTGCAAGCAGGCGACAAAAAGGCACCCAAGGAACCTTGGGCGTCGATGGCGAATACTGGGCACTGGTAGCACCTCAGAAAATTCCCATTTTGAAACAAGGGGTTTCATGACAAATGAAGCCCCTTTCGTGCAGTCCGTGAAATCAGGCAAGCATTCCTAAACTTGTCTACGATTGCCCTGATCACGCCAGAAAATGATACTTGCACCATCACTTTCAAGCCTCAATCCAACGTGACAAAGGAATAAATTCGACAGGAGAAGAACCCGATGTTTGCAGCGCCGACGACGATCAAAACCTTTCGTGTTTTCGCCCAAGAAGAGCGCGGCGCTATCTCTTTAGATTTTGTCGTATTGACTGGCGCGGCTGCCGCAATGGCGATGGCCGGAATGGCGGCCTTCTCGGCCGAGATTGGCTTTATATCGGGTGAAGTCGCAGCCGGTACGCAGCACCGGGACTCGCGCCCATCCTATGCCTACCGCGCTCACGATCGCGAAACCTATGTCCGCTACATGACAGCTGTCTCGTCTCTCTCGACCAATGATCTGGACGTCCTGTCGGCTTGGGGAAACGCGACGCGTCAGGCGCAAGACGAATTGACCGACCCCGTAGCCGTAAAATTTTTCGAAGACTTCGACAACGCGATTACGACCGCATACGCCCGCCGCGAATTATCGCGTGGCGAGGGCAAGGAATATGACCCGTACGATCTTGAGCGCGTGTCGCGGATGCTTGGATTTTCGTCCTAAATCTTCCACCCACAGATAGGGTCAGGTGACCGGCAGGACCGCCGCCGCGACACGCCGCCCCTCCCCGACGAGAACATTATATGTTCGGCAGGCCGCCGGCGTGTTCATTACCTCAAGTCCCAGACCAGCCGCTTCGACACCGGCTTGCAGATCACTGGGGACGTGTTCGATTTCAGTCCCGGTCCCAATGAAAATGACGTCGATTTCTGACGCTAAGCGGGTGAGCGCAACCGCATCGGAGTAGCCCCCCCAGCTTGCCCAGCCAGCCGAATGAAGGACGACCGGTCCTTCGACGACGTCTCCTCCAATTCGAAAAAAGCCCGGTCCGTAGCCGTCAAACGGGCGGACACCGTCAAAGTCCATTTCTGTAAGATTCATCAATTGATCCTTCCTATCGTGGTCGATTATCCGCATTCTCCGGTTTCGTAGCCCGTGCCGCAACGGTGCCGCGGGATCAAGGTCGGATTTTAACCACATTTCCGCACTATTTTTGCCATATTCAACTTTGTTTTACTGAGGTGCTTTATGCCCCTGCGTCATTTCCTCGCGTCCGAAAGCGGTGCCGTCACCGTCGATTGGGTCGTGCTAACGGCTGCGTTGGTGGGCATTGGCATGTCGGTCCTGTCGGTCGTATCAGGCGGGGTCGAAAGCCTTGCCAGCGAAATCGCGCAGTTCCTGGCAAACATCGAAATCAAGACCCGTTTCTGATTGGGCGGCTCCGCCAAGGGATTTCGGCTTGAGGGGAACTTGACCCCGAAAAAAGAAGCCGACGATAAGGAACGCCCGGCTTAGCGATACGCCTGTTATGGCCGCCACAAGATGCACGTATCTCGCATACAATGAGGAAGAAATGATTGCCTGCGACAGATGCGGTCGGAAGCGAGCCATCTGCATGCTTATTTCCATGACGGTTCCGCAGCCGCCCTACCTGCGCTGGTCTATGGAGTTTTTGCCTGACCGCCGCCACGTCCGAATTTTGAACCTCATCCGAGACTCCCGTCGGAATTGCTTGGCGATGCAGGATGGTTCCGGGAAGAGCATGAGTGGCACCTGTGTGGGAGCGGCACCCACGACGCCCACCAAACGAGCGTTTGGCGAGCGCAGTCCGTGAAAGTGCCTTCGAAGTTCAAGAGACGACCACGACCTAAACAAGCCTAGTTCATGCATGCTACCCGTTTGCGAGGACAGGTCATCATCATATTGGCAGCGCGAGGAGCGCAGCCCCAACGATCAAAACATAAGCAACAACGCGATAGGCGCGATCATTGCCATTGCCAGCCCCGAAAACCCGCGCACCCAACCAATTCGCGAGCAGGTAGAGCGGGACCAAAGTGCCCCCTAGAAGAACCGGCTCCAACGATAAGCGTCCCGAAGCGAAGAGGACGGTTCCGAATATCCCGTCCCATGCGACCAGAAACATCATCAGGTTCGCCCTGATCACCTTGGCTGGAAGCGGAGCGGACATGTAGATGAGAATTACCGGCGGCCCGGCGAGACCGGACACCCCACCGAGAAACCCCGACAGACCGCCTGCTGCGACCGTTACAACGGGAGTCATCCGCCCGGACCAGCGCCAACCCGATGCCATCAGGATCACAGTCACAAGGCAGAGGCCGGCGACCAACCAGCGAAATACTTCCGCTGGCATACGATCGAGCAACCATAACCCCGGCAGAAGGGTCAACGCGGCGGTGCCCGCCAAGACTGCGACTTGTCGGGGCCGCCCATCACGAAAAGCGCGCGGGATGTTCGGAAGCGGCCCGATCAAATCCATGACGGTTAGGGTCACAAGCACCCAAAGCGGCGGAAGCGACAGTGACGCCAGCGGCACATAGATCAGGGCGGTGCCGAACCCGGAAAATCCGCGGACCAATCCTGCCAGAGCCGCAACGCCAGCCAACCAGCACAGGTCGCCAGCGGAGAGGCCGAACGCGGTCAATTGCCCGTCAGGCGTCGATGTTCGCGAATTGGGTGCCCGCGTCAGACGGCTTCTTTGGGTCGCGGTTGATGCCCAGCATCAGCACAACGTTCTTGGCCACGTAGACCGATGAATAGGTCCCCACGACAACGCCCCAGAGAATCGCGAACACGAAACCCCTGATTACATCTCCGCCCAGTACGATGAGCGCCACGAGAGCAAGCAAGGTCGTGCCCGACGTCATCAACGTCCGCGACAGGGTCTCGTTCACCGACCGGTTCATCACATCGATCAAGGGCGTTTTCTTGAACTTGATCAGATTTTCGCGAAGCCGGTCGAAGATCACGACGGTATCGTTGATTGAGTATCCGATGATCGTCAGCAGCGCCGCGATCGTCGCCAGATCAAAGCGGATCTGGAGCAGGCTGAACACGCCGATCGTCAGGATAACGTCGTGAAAAAGGGCGGCGACCGCGCCGACCGAGAACTGCCACTCAAACCTCAGCCAGATGTAGAACAGGATCGCCACCAAAGATGTGGCCACGGCCAAGAGGGCGGTGGTTATCAACTCGCCCGAGACCTTGGGCCCTACGGACTCAACCGATGGGAAGGTGATCGACGGATCGACGGCTTGCAACGCTGCCTCAACCGCCGCGATTGTTTCAGGCGTCACCGCTTCAGCACCGTCTTGCGCCTGGATGCGGACCAGGGCCACGTTCTGATCGGCTGCGAAGGTGGGGTCAAAGACCTCGGTGATCGCGACGTCGCCCAGGCCAAGCGGCGTCAGGGCGTCACGGTAGGTGCCGACGTCCACAGCCTGCGTCGATTCCGTGCGGATGGTCGTGCCGCCAAGGAAGTCGATGCCAAAGTTCAGGCCGACAGTGAGCCAGATGATGAGCGACGCGATCATTGCGACGACAGAGGCACCGAAGGTGAACTTCCGGTACTTCATGAAATCCCAGTTGGTCTCCAGCGGGACGAGTTTCAGGCGCATGTCAGACCTCGATCTGCTTGGGGCGGCGGCGTTCAAACCAGAACACGATCAACAGGCGCGTCACGAAGATCGCAGTGAAGACAGATGTCAGAATTCCGATTCCGAGGGTCACGGCGAAGCCCCGCACCGGGCCGGAGCCCAGCGTGAACAGGATCACGGCGACGATAAAGGTGGTGATGTTCGCGTCCACGATGGCGGAGAGCGCGCGCTCATAGCCCAGGGCAATGGCACGTGCGGGACCGCGGGCCGTCTTGAGCTCCTCCCGGATGCGCTCGAATACCAGCACGTTGGCGTCGACCGCCATGCCGATGGTCAGCACGATCCCCGCGATTCCGGGAAGTGTCAGCGTCCCCCCGATAAGCGAAAGCACCCCGAAGATGAGTGCCACGTTAATGCCTAGCGCGATCGTGGCGAAGGCTCCGAACAGGCCATAGCTCAGGATCATGAAGACGACGACGGCTGCCATCGCCACCAGCGACGCGATCTTGCCAGCGTCGATGCTGTCCTGCCCCAATTCGGGGCCGACGGTGCGTTCTTCCAAGAATTCCATACCGGCCGGCAAGGCACCCGCGCGCAGCAGAATGGCCTGACGGTTTGCTTCCTCAACAGAAAAGTTGCCGGTGATCTGGCCCGATCCGCCGGGGATCGGCTCGTTGATGCGGGGCGCGGTCACGACTTCGTTGTCCAGCACGACCGCGAAAAGCGCGCCGACATTTTCTGCGGTATAAACACCGAAGGCGCGCGCGCCGGCAGGGTTGAAGCGGAATGTCACAGCAGGCTGCCCGCGCTGATCGAAAGCGGGCTGGCTGTCGGTCAGGTCGTCGCCGGTGACGACGGGGGTTCGCTCCAAAATGTAATAGATGCCCGGATCATCCAGCGACGGGGCCAGAAGTTCTTCGCCCCCGACGCGCTCGGTTCCGTCTGTCGTCTGGCGGATCACCGGATGGAAGGTCAGTTTCGCCGTGGTTCCGATTAGCTCCTTAAGTTCCTGCGCCGAGCCGATGCCCGGCACCTGGATCAGGATGCGGTCATTGCCCTGCCGCTGAATAGTCGGTTCCCGCGTTCCAGCCTCGTCCACGCGACGGCGAATGATTTCAAGTGATTGCGCCATCGTCCGGTCATCGGTGGCGGCCCGTTCGGCATCCGACAAGCGCAGCGTCACGATGTCACCCGCGCCCGACACGTCAATGTCGGTCTGACCCACACCGGACAACGAGACGATAGGCTGCGCCAGACCGCGCACGGCGTCCACCGCGGCCTGAAGCCCGTCGGCGTTGGAAACGCGCACGCGCAATTCGTCCACGGGGCCGTCGCCCACGCGCCGGATGCCCCCCAGCTGATCGCGCAAATTGCGCAGGGTGTCGCGCACCTCGGGCCAGTAGCTGTCGATGCGGGAGGCATAAACATCCTCCAGCTGGACTTCGGCCAACAGGTGCGCACCGCCGCGCAGGTCCAGCCCCAGGTTGATCACCGACGACGGCAGGACGTCGGGCCATTGCTCCAGCCCGGCCTGCATCTCGTCGGTCATCACCGCGCCGCGTTCAATCGCGGTGACGGCGTCGTTATGGCGCTCGGCACGGGTATAGAAGACGTTGGGCAAGGCCATCGCCAAACCAGCAAGGCAGACGATCAGAATCGACAGCCGTTTCCAGAGCGCAATTTCGAGCATGTCAGGCGGCCGGATCGGTCTTGCTGAGAACCTGGGTGATCGTGGCGCGTACAACACGGACTTTCACGCCTTCGGCGATCTCGACCTCGACCTCGGCGTCGTCCTTGATCTTGACGACCTTTCCGATGACCCCGCCCTGCGTCACGACTTGGTCACCGCGGCGCAGACCTGCGATCAATGCCTTGTGTTCCTTCATTTTTTTCTGCTGAGGACGGATCAGGAGGAAGTACATGATCGCAAAGATCGCAATCAGGGGAACGAAGCTGCCGAACGTGCCGGCGACACCTCCGGCGGACTGGGCGTAGGCGGGGGTTACAAACATCAGAGATCCCTTGGTTGTCACGGGGTGTCGACGCACACCCCTTTTGAAGTCGCGGCAACCTATAAGCGCCATCTGGGGGGCGCAAGCGCGCGGCGCAACCTCTGGCACGGATCGCTGGCCTGTGGCATGTGGCCCCCAGGACACGAGCCCCGACACGAGCGAGCCCCCCATGCACGATATCCGACAGATCCGCGAAAACCCCGAAGCATTCGACGCCGCGCTGGCCCGGCGGGGGTTGGAGCCGATATCGGCGCACCTTCTCATTCTCGACGAACAGAGGCGCGCGCATATCCAACTCGCGGAAGGCGCGCTCGCTCAGCGAAATGCGGCTTCTAAGCAGGTCGGAGCCGCAAAGGCAGCCGGAGACGACGAGGGCTTCGAAAGGCTTCGCGCGACAATCGCAAAGAACAAAGAGAAGATCGCAGAGCTAGAAGAAGCTAGGCGGAATATCGAAGAACGACTCCGGCAATCGTTGCTGGAAATCCCGAACTTACCGGACGCCGACGTGCCCGACGGGGCGGATGAAGACGACAACGTCGAGGTGACCCGCTGGGGCACGCCCCGCGCGCTCGACTTCACCCCGGTGGAGCATTTCGAGATCACGGGCGTGAAACCCGGGATGGATTTCGAGACAGCCGCGAAACTGTCAGGTGCGCGGTTCGTGCTGCTGCGCGGGGCCGTCGCTCGCATCCACCGGGCGCTGGCGCAATTCATGCTCGACACCCACACCGAGGAAAACGGCCTTGTCGAGCACATGACGCCCGTTCTGGTGCGCGACGACGCGATGCTGGGCACCGACAAGCTGCCCAAGTTCGGCGATGACAGTTTTCTGACGCGCGAGGGGTACTGGCTGATCCCGACATCCGAAGTCACGCTGACCTATTCCATCGCGGGCGACATTCTGGACGAAGCCGCCCTGCCCCGCCGGATGGTGGCGCATACGCTCTGCTTCCGCTCGGAGGCCGGTTCGGCCGGCCGCGACACGTCGGGCATGTTGCGTCAGCACCAGTTCGAGAAGGTTGAGATGGTGTCGATCACCCACCCCGACCACAGCCGGGCAGAATTGGATCGCATGACCAATTGCGCCCAAGGTATCCTGGAAAAACTCGGCCTGCCGTATCGCACGGTGGTGCTGTGCACCGGCGATATGGGATTCGGCGCGCGACGGACGCACGACATAGAAGTCTGGCTGCCCGGCCAGGACACCTACCGCGAAATTTCAAGCTGCTCGACGACCGGCGACTTTCAGGCGCGGCGCATGAATGCACGGTTCAAACCCGCCGCGGGGGGCAAGCCGGAGTTCGTTCACACGCTCAATGGCTCGGGCCTCGCCGTGGGTCGCTGCCTGATCGCGGTGCTCGAAAACGGACAACGGGCAGACGGCTCGGTCATCTTGCCTGACGTGCTGGCCCCCTATCTGGGTGGCAAGATGACACTAGGGGCCGACGGCGTTCTGTCATGAAGGTGTCTGGTGGGCATTCTTTTGCCCACCCTACAGACCGGCGATAAGCTGCGGCAGTTCGGCAAGTGTTTTGATCCGGCGATAACGCGGTGCGGTCACGGGCTCCTCCGCCCACTCCAATTCCCATTCATGCTCCGACGGACAGAAGACGCCCCAGGCCCCGGCCTCGATCGCCGGGACAACATCGGATTTCATCGAATTCCCGACCATGAGCGCTTGGGCAGCGCCGTCGCCGTGAGCGTCGAATGCGCGACTGTAGGTTTCCGGGACTTTGTCCGACACGATCTCGATGCCGTCGAACAGGTCGCCTAACCCGCTCTCGGCCAATTTACGCTCTTGGTCCAGCAGGTCGCCTTTCGTAATCAGCACGAGCCTGTGGTCAACCGCCAGCGCTCGGACGCAGGCCTCCACCCCCGTCATCAAATCGACGGGGTGGCGCAACATCTTGCGACCGTCTGCGAGGATCTGCGACAGAACGGAGGCGGGAACGCGCCCCTCTGTCACCTCGATCGCGGTCTCGATCATCGAGAGGGTGAACCCCTTGATCCCGAATCCGTAATGCCCGAGGTTCCGCCGCTCGGCCTCCAGAAGACGGTCCATCAGGTGATCGGGGTCTGCGTAATCGGCCAGAAGGGCCGCGAATTTCGCCTGCGTTCCCTTAAAGAAGACCTCGTTATGCCAAAGTGTGTCGTCCGCATCGAACCCAATCGTCGTGATCGTCACAATCGCACCCCCTTTTCCTTTGCAGCCCTTTGCCTATATTGTGCCATCTATCCCGTCACCCCCAGACCCTGATGTGAGCGACATGCGTCCTGAGCCTTTCATGATGAGCGACACCCCGGACGACGGTGATGGCGACACAACCGTTGTCACCAAGACCACTCCGAAAACCGCGAAGCCGCCACTCTACAAGGTGCTGCTGCTGAACGACGACTACACACCGATGGAATTCGTGGTGATCGTTTTGGAGAAGTTTTTCGGGATCAATCATTCTCAGGCGGTCGAGATAATGCTGACCGTCCACAAAAAGGGTTTGGCCGTGGTCGGCGTCTTCAGCCACGAGATTGCGGAAACCAAGGTCGCGCAAGTCATGGATTTTGCCCGCCGCCATCAGCATCCGCTGCAATGCACGATGGAGAAGGAGGACTGACCCTCCGCCGCCCTACATGAACGAACGCCTGTCCCTGGCCCTTGCGGTCGAAGCTGTCTCCTTGCCTGAGGGTCGCATCCTGCTTTTGCGCCCGCCGTCCGACCTCCACCTGGAAGGGTTGCCGGGCGATCCGGTCGCTGTGCAGGGTTTCAAACCCGACCACGATGCCCTTGCCGCGCGCGGGCTCTCCGTTTCACCCGACCTAAATGGATCCCATGACGCCGCGGTTGTGTTCGTGGCCCGCGCCAAGGCGCTGACGTACGATCTGATCGCTCTGGCCTGTGCGCAGCTTCCCGAAGGCGCGACGATCGTTGTCGACGGACAGAAGGTCGATGGCGTCGACTCCGTTCTGCGCCACTGCCGCAAATTCTTCGACGTGGGCGAAGTCTACTCCAAAGCGCACGGCAAGACATTCTCCTTCCCGTCCAGTACCGCGCCGCACGGTTGGGCCGCGATGCCCGCGACCAAGGATGGGTTCGTCACGCGACCCGGTGTGTTTTCCGCCGACGGGATCGACGCCGGCTCCGCCCTGCTGGCCGAACATCTCACCGGCGTGTCGGGCCGGGTCTGCGATCTCGGGGCTGGCTGGGGCTACCTGTCCCGCGCCGTTCTCGCACAACCGGACGTCACGTCCTGCTCCCTAATCGAGGCCGAGCATGATGCACTCGATTGCGCGCGGGCCAACATCGACGATGCGCGCGCCACGTTCCATTGGGAGGATGCGACGCGCTGGACTGGAGGGGCCTTCGACGTTGTCGTCTCGAACCCGCCATTCCACACCGCGCGCAAGGCCGACCCGTCGCTGGGGCGGGCCTTTATCACCGCTGCCGCGCGCATTCTGACGCCGCAGGGACGACTGCTGATGGTAGCGAACCGGCATCTGCCCTATGAGGAAACGCTGAACGCCACGTTTGCCGAAGTCCGCGTCCTGACCGATCAGGGCGGATTCAAGGTGATCGAAGCGAAGAAACCCAAGCGCCAGCGGGGACGCAAATGACCAATTCCATCGAAGGCAAGACGGCCATCGTCACCGGGGCCGCGAATGGCGTCGGACTGGCCATTGCCCGGCATTTCGTTGAGCAGGGCGCGAACGTCATGTTCGCCGACCGCGACGAGGAACGCCTGACCGCCGAAGTTGGCGACGCACAGGTAGAGGATGGCGCGCGACTGCATTATTTTGCGGGCGACCTGCGTGAACGACTGACGATTGCAAACCTGCTGTCGGCAACCATCGACGCCTATGAGCGGGTCGATATACTGGTGAACGCCTCGCGTCAGATCATGGTGACGGACCCCTTGGACCCGGAAGACAACAGCGTCTCCATTCTTCTGGAACAGAACCTGATGACCGCGCTGCGACTGAGCCAGGCTGTCGCCAAGCGCATGATCCATCAGGCCAAGGAGGACGGGCGGGTCGAAGGGACAGTCGGCACGATTGTCAACATCAGCTCCATCGTCGGGCGACGGACCCAGCCGGATCTGCTGGCCTATTCGATCAGCGCCGCCGCGCTGGATCAGGCCACCCGCAGCCTTGCCGTCAATCTGGCGCGGGAGCGGATTCGCGTAAACGGGGTCGCGGTTGGCTCGGTCATGTCAGCAAACCTCACGACCCGGCTCGGAGAGACGGAAGGCCTGCGCAAGGCCATCGTCGAAGCGACGCCTATGGGCCGCATCGCTGCGCCGTCGGAACTTGCGGAAACCGTCCAGTTCCTGGCCTCCGAAGCGTCAGGCTTCATGACGGGACAGGTTCTGACCGTCGACGGCGGGCGCACCTTGATCGACCCGGTTGTCGAACCCGCGCATTGACCTTCTTAAACGGCTTGTGGGTCCAATCGCAGCCCTAGCAAGGTTACGGTTTCAGAGGCCATCCGAATGCAATTACGGATATCACGACGCTGTCGCTTTCTGCCGCGCTCCTGACACGGCTTCCCTCGACACGGTAGCGATACATCTTACACCGCATTACGCGCGGTGGAGTTCTGGGGCGAAGTTCTATGTGCCCTCGACTGTTGGCCCTGAAGGCACCGACGCCAGGCCGCGCGCCGACGATGGTGCCGTCGTCCAGAGCCTCGAGCCGAAGACATTGCTGCTGCCCGACTGGCGCGGCAACAAGCGCCTGGAAACGCTATGCGACATCGCGGCAAACCGACGGGCATCGCACATGTGCAAGTCCCCTGGCCGCGATACCGTGGTCCGGTCTGTGGTCCAACGTGCCGGCCTGGGTGCCCAGCCTGGGCAAACTTTTGGCCGAACAGACGAAGGCCAGATCGACGGTACCGTTCATGACGCCACGTGGTAGGGGCGGGCCAGCACGTCCCTCTGATGGCTGGGCCCGGTCGAAACGGGGCCGCTGCGCGACCGATAGGCCCGTGGAATCGCGAACTGCGCTCATGACGATCCTCCGGCACCTTGCCCCAGATCGGAAGGGCCAAATGCCGAGAAGTCGTTAACACCGCTTGCTTGATTGCGGCGGACCGTCGCCGCGCCTATATCCGCGTCCATGTCAGACAGCCCCCAGACCAACCGCGCCCCCCTGCCGCCCGAGATCGGGCGACGCAGAACATTCGCGATCATCAGTCACCCGGACGCCGGGAAAACCACCCTGACCGAGAAGTTCCTGCTCTACGGTGGCGCGATCCAAATGGCGGGCCAGGTGCGCGCCAAGGGCGAAGCGCGGCGCACGCGCTCGGATTTCATGAAGATGGAACAGGACCGGGGCATCTCGGTCAGCGCCTCTGCCATGTCGTTCGATTTTCACACCAAGGAGCGGGATTTCCGCTTCAACCTTGTCGACACGCCCGGTCACAGCGACTTTTCCGAAGACACCTATCGCACACTGACGGCCGTGGATGCGGCGGTCATGGTGATCGACGGGGCGAAGGGCGTCGAGAGCCAGACGCAAAAGCTCTTCGAGGTCTGTCGCATGCGCGACCTGCCGATCCTGACCTTCTGCAACAAGATGGACCGCGAAAGCCGCGACACCTTCGAGATCATCGACGAGATTCAGGAAAACCTCGCCATCGACGTGACGCCCGCGTCATGGCCCATCGGGGTGGGTCGCGAATTCATCGGCTGTTACGATCTGCTCCATGATCGGCTGGAACTGATGGATCGAGCCGATCGCAACAAGGTTGCAGAAACGATCAAAATTTCTGGCCTCGACGATCCCAAGCTGGCCGAGCATGTCCCCGCCAACCTGCTGGAGAAGCTGCGCGAGGAATTGGAGATGGCGCGGGAGCTGATGCCCGCGATGGATCACGCCGCATTCCTCGAAGGCTCACTGACACCGATCTGGTTCGGCAGCGCAATCAATAGCTTCGGCGTTCAAGAGCTGATGGCCGGGATCGCCGAATACGGCCCCGAACCACAACCCCAGCGCGCCAAGCCACGTCAGGTGGGGGCGGACGAAAAGGCCGTGACCGGCTTTGTCTTCAAGGTGCAGGCCAATATGGATCCCAAGCACCGCGACCGCGTGGCTTTTGTACGGCTGGCGTCCGGGCACTTCCAGCGCGGTATGAAAATGACCCATGTGCGCACCAAGAAACCCATGGCGATTTCAAACCCCGTGCTATTCCTCGCCGCCGACCGCGAATTGGCCGAAGAGGCCTGGGCCGGTGACATCATCGGCATCCCGAACCATGGCCAGCTGCGCATCGGCGACGCCCTGACCGAGGGAGAGGCCCTGCGCTTCACCGGCATCCCCAGCTTTGCGCCCGAACTTCTGCAGGGCGTGCGCGCGGGCGACCCGATGAAGGCCAAGCACCTAGAGAAGGCGTTGATGCAATTTGCCGAGGAAGGGGCGGCCAAGGTTTTCAAGCCAGCCATCGGCTCGGGCTTCATCGTTGGCGTCGTCGGTGCGCTGCAATTCGAGGTTCTGGCCAGCCGGATCGAGCTTGAATACGGCCTGCCCGTGCGCTTCGACAACTCGCAGTTCCAATCAGCCCGCTGGATCAGCGGCCCCAAGGATGCGGTCGATGAGGTCATCAAGAAGAACACACAGCATATCGCCCACGACAACGACGGCGACCCTGTCTTCCTGACCCGGCTTCAATGGGACATCGACCGAATCGAGCGCGACCATCCGGATGTCACCTTGTCCGCGACCAAGGAAATGATGGTGTAAACGAAACGCTTGTTGCAGTGGCGGTGTCTGCGGGAGGTGCCTCCGCGCAGCCGTTTGTCACCAGTGGCCTTTAGCCAGCCATGAAATGCGCCCGCCGGATCGCACCGACGGGCAAAGTCACAAGGTCGCTCAGGAGACCGTCAATTCCCGGCGTTTGCCGATCCCTGCGACTTGGTCGGTCCCCTGTCGGCGGGCCGATTTCCTTGGCTGCCCCCCAAAGTCTGCGCGGCACCGACGGTTTGGCCGGTACTGATTTCGGGCTGGCCTTCGTTTCGACCTTGGTCGTGGCCCTTGGCAAAGGCACCGGTCGCGGCAACGGCGCTGACGGCAGTCGCGGTCATGATGATACGAAACATAGTTTTCTCCTAGTTGAGCTGTTTAACATCAGAAGACACGGATCCGACGGGCCAAGGTTTCAAACTGATCGCAATTCGTACCGAGAAACTTCTTCGATTAACGGAGCAAACAAATCCAACGCTGTGTCAGGTCGCCTTGTAGAATGGGCTTGCGGCATGATTATCTGTGCCGTCAATTTGCGGCATGCACCGGGAATTGACCGAGGCGAACACATTGGAGAGCGAGTTGATATACACCTCTGACCATTCCGCGAACACCCAAGCGGGTCTCGCCGAAACCGAGCTTTGCCAAGGTCGACCCCGATGACAATTCCGCGCAGAATCGTTGCCGAAGCCCTCGGGCTGCCTGCGGATACTAATTCCTTGCCGCCCGGCGACCTGCCGCTCGACCGGTTCGCGGCCCGGCTGATCGGGTACCTTGGTACGCCTGACGCCGATGCGGAAACGCCGGACGCCTGGACCGGCGCGGTAATGGATCGGCTGATTTCCGACGATCCCGATCTCGCACTGGATGCCTTGGCTGAGGGCGCGCGGCTGGACGGGGCTGAAGTTTTGTCCGACGTGCTGGCAGACTTAGGTGAACGGGACGCGGCAACGTCCAGAATGATCGAAAAGCGGGCCGCGTCCGACCCGCGCCTCACCATGCTGATCGCGGCGACAGACGGGCAATGACGTACCCGAACCGGGTGCAGCCGGACGGTACATTTCTGGCGACCCCGGCACGAGGCACCCTTACCGGCAATCGCGGCGTCCTCCACGACGGCAACGGAATCGGAGCCGCGCGGTGGAGACACCGGGCTTGGGTTTGTTGTGAACTTTCCTACCGCGGGCGCTGGCGTCCGATTATGCCGTCAGGGCGTTGGACCGCCCTCTTCTTCTTGGATGAGGCGGTCGCAATGGCCGCAGGTCATCGGCCATGCGGACAATGCAGACGAGCGGATTACAAATTGTTCAGCGCCGCGTGGATGCGCGCCTTGGGTACCTGGCCCGACCCAAAGGCGGTCGACCGAAGCCTTCACACGTCCCGCGCCAGACCCGGCGCGCGGCTCCTTCGGACCCACGACGCGATGGGCGAAGCCCTGCCAGACGGCACGTTGTTCCGGCACGAGGGACAGGATTTCCTGAAATGGTCTGGCCACGCCTATCGGTACTCGCCCGACGGCTACGGTGTGGCCGTCCCGGTACCGAACGGGCGGGTTTGGGCGCTGACTTGTCCGGTGATGCAAGCGGTATTGGCGGCAGGCTATTGCCCCCGCCGCCACCCAAGCTTGATCGCGCGGTAGTCAGCCTATCCAATCAGGATTGACGCATGAGACCTCCGGCCATCCGGCAGATGTCAGACGACCTTCGCGTCCATTGTGATCTCTGCCGTCAGCAACTTGGAAATCGGGCAGTTCGCCTTTGCACCCTCAGCCGCCTGCATCACGGCTTCCTTGTCTGCACCGGGCACCGAGATCGTGACGTCGAGATGCGACTTGGTGACGGCAAAGCCGCCATTAACTTGATCGAGCGTTACGGTCGCCTTGGTATCGATCGCATCTGCGGTCATTCCCTCCTCGCCCAGCACCATCGACAGTGCCATGGAGAAGCAAGATGCATGTGCGGCAGCGACCATTTCCTCGGGGTTGGTCCCCGGCGCATCCTCGAACCGGGTGTTAAAGCCGTAGGGTTGATCCTTAAGCGCCCCGGACTCCATTGAGACGGTGCCTTTTCCGTCCTTCAGTCCACCTTGCCAATGTGCCGTTCCGTGGTTGTTGGGCATCGTACCCTCCTTGGTTGTGTTGTGGTGTCGTGAAGGGAACACAGCCGAAAGGTCTTGCGTTCCAAAATAAGTCGCAAACGGGCCAAGTTGACCGCGGTGGCCCCCTTTGCTATCGCAGCGACGCGGGATCAGCATGATCCGCACGATGTTTAGACTGGGGCGCAAGATCAAGCGGCGTCCCGCCACCCCCAGAGCAGCGGGCATCCGGCCCGGCTCCAACCAGGACGCACATGACCAGCTTTTCCGATTTGAACCTGGACCCCAAGGTTCTTAAGGCCATCGAGGCCACAGGCTACACGACACCCACACCGATTCAGGAAGGTGCCATTCCGCCCGCCCTTCAAGGTCGCGACGTTCTGGGAATCGCACAGACAGGCACCGGAAAAACCGCAAGCTTCACGCTGCCGATGATCACGCTGCTGGGCAAGGGACGCGCCCGTGCACGGATGCCGCGCTCTCTCGTCCTCGCCCCGACGCGTGAACTTGCCGCGCAGGTGGCCGAGAACTTCGACAATTACGCCAAGGGCAGCCGCCTCAAGAAGGCCCTGCTGATCGGCGGCGTGTCCTTCAAGGAGCAGGATCGTTTGATCGATCGGGGCGTCGACGTCCTGATCGCGACGCCCGGCCGCCTGATTGACCATCATGAGCGCGGCAAGCTGCTGCTTACCGGGGTGGAAATCATGGTCGTCGATGAAGCGGACCGAATGCTCGACATGGGGTTCATCCCCGACATCGAACGCATCTTCGAAATGACACCGTTCACGCGCCAGACTCTGTTCTTCTCGGCCACGATGGCACCGGAAATCGAGCGGATTACCAACAAGTTCCTTTCGAACCCCGTGAAGATCGAGGTCGAACGCCAAAACTCCACGTCCGAGACGATCACGCAGGTGTTGGTCGAACACACGCCGAAAAACCGCTCTATGACCGCGAAGGACAAGCGCGAGATCCTGCGCGCAATCATCGACCGTGATGCGGCGCAGGCCGACAATCCGCTGCGCAACGCCATCATCTTCTGTAACCGGAAAGTCGATGTGGATATCGTCGCGAAGTCACTCAAGAAGAGCGGCTACAACGCCGAGCCGATTCACGGCGACCTAGAGCAGTCGCACCGGACGCGCACCCTCGACGGATTCCGCGATGGCAGCATCAAGTTCCTCGTCGCTTCGGATGTGGCCGCGCGCGGTCTCGATATTCCGAATGTCAGCCACGTTTTCAATTTCGACGTTCCCAGCCACGCAGAGGATTACGTTCACCGCATCGGTCGGACGGGTCGGGCCGGCAAGCTGGGCACCGCCTATACGATCTCGGTACCGTCGGATCAGAAATATCTGGATGCCATCGAAAGCCTCGTGAAGACTCAGATCCCACGGGGTGAAAACCCTTGGACACCCCCCGGCGACCGCCCGGCCCGCAACGAGGCCGAGGAAGAAGAGGCGGCACCGAAGCGTGCCTCCTCCCGCACGCGGTCGCGCAGCAAGAAGGCCAGCGAAGAAAAGCCTGCTGAGGTAGCCGCCGCGCCTGCGCCCGCTCCGCAAGCAGCCAAGACCGAGGCCCCGCGCACCGAAGCATCACGCCCTGAGGCGCCGCGTCCCGCGCCCGCTGACAATGATCGGAGCGACCGCAACGGCGATACGCGCAACTCCGGCCGCTCCCGCGGGGGACGAGGACGCAACGAAGACCGCGGCCCACGCGTGGTCGGCCTGGGCGACCATGTCCCCGGCTTTATCGAAATGAGCTTCGACGAACGCCGCAACGACAAGTGACACCCGCGTGGCGCATTTCGATTTCCAAGAGATGCGCGAAACGGGTGGGTCGCAAACTGCACAGGTCATGAATGCATGGGGCGGTGTGTCCAAAATGGCAACAGAGCCCATACAAGCAGAACGATCATCCATGCATCTCGTCGAACGCTTTGACCATGTCGGTGACAGTCCCCATCGGAACGTGATATTGCCCGTTACAATCCATCCGGGACCAACGCCAGTGTCGGGCATCAGGGCGGCGTCATCTACCTACGGCCGCCCGATAGCGACGAACCGCGGCAAGCGGCTTTTTCGGATCAGGCACCTCATTCAGTAGCTGTCATAGTCAGGCGACAGGGCAACAGGCCCTTCGACCCCGGTGCCCCGCGTTTACAGTCGAGACCCGGTTCAGACCTCTCGAATTTTCGGCCCAGCCTGCAGGACAAGCGACAGCATATCGTCGTCACTCTTGAATTTCGGGACCGTCGGCAAATCGCGCGATGCAAGTTTCGAACCAACACCACCAAACGCGTCAGCCCACAAGATAGCTGAGCCGGACCGAAGCGTGCGCGAGCCATAGATCGTGGTCGCAACGAATTGTGCACCCCTGAGGACCACCACCGAGATCAAAAGGACAGGCCACTGAGCGAAAGGCATCTCCCAGTAGATCACGCCGTCGAGCACCTGCCTCAAGTACGTCGCAGACCTTTCGTCGCGGCTCTCAGCCCGTCTCCCTTTGTCCGGTCGCCCCCTGATGCACCGTGTCGGCCGCGCCGCCGGTGAAGGCATTGCCGCGAACATAGTCGCAAGGCGCATCCTGCATTTGAAGATGAAGCGCGTCGCTCGTGTAAGGGTGCGCGCGGGCCAGATCCTCGTCAAAGGTGATCCCCAGCCCTGGTTCTTCCGACGGCGTGACGTAGCCAACTTCCACCCGCGGTGCCCCGGCCAGCGCATGGTGGAACGGTGATTCGATCGCTTCCACCATCAGCAGGTTCGGGATCGTCGCCCCCAGCGCCACATTCGCGGCGAATTCCACCGGGCCGCAGTAAAGATGTGGTGCAACCTGGACCCCGAACCCCTGCGCCAGCGCCGCCAACTTGCGACCCGCCAGCAGTCCACCCAGCCGCCCGAGGGCTGGTTGCACGATCGCGGCTCCACCCAAACGCAACAATGTCGCGAATTCCGACAGACCGCACAGCCGCTCGCCCCCGGACACCGGGATCGGCACCGCGCACGCGACTTCGGCCATGGCTTCGGGCGTATCCGGCGGCACCGGTTCTTCGAACCACAGTGGATCGAATTCGGCGATGGCCCGGCCCAGCCGGATTGCCCCGGCGGCGGTGAATTGCCCGTGGGTGCCGAACAGCAGGTCGGCCCGGTCGCCCACGGCGGCCCGGATCGCCCGGCACATCTCGACCGACAGTGTGATGTCGCGGCCCGCCGGCTGATGCCCGCCAAAGATCGTATAGGGCCCCGCCGGGTCGAACTTGACAGCCGTCCACCCTTCGGCCACGCGGTCGGCGGCGACCTGTGCCTGCAATTCGGGCGAGGTCCAGAATGCATCGCCCATGCCCTCGTAGGGAAAGAGATAGGTATAGGCCCTCACCCGCTCGTTCAGCCGACCGCCCATCAACGCCCAGACGGGCCGGTCCCGCGCCTTGCCAAGAATATCCCAACAAGCGATCTCGAGCCCCGCAAACGCCCCCCATACGGTCGGATCGGGCCGCCCGGTAAAGCCGGAGCCCCAGACGCGACGGGCCATCAGCTCGATGTTCTCGGGGTCGGTGCCCTCCATGTGGCGCGCAAAGACGTCCCTTATCACCGCGCGCATCGCGTCCGGGCCGACCGCACTGGCGTAGCATTCACCATATCCAGTAATCCCGCAGGCCGTCGTCAGCTTGGGGATGATCCAGTAGCGCCCGCCCCAGCCGGGAGCCGGCGGGGCGACAACGAAAATCTCAAGATGCGCCAGCTTCATGCCATGACCACGACGTTGCGACGCCCTTGCCCCGCGCGTGTCGCGGCGATTGCATCGTTGATCCGGTCCAGAGGGAATGTACCCGAGACCAGTTCCTCGAGCTTGAGCCGCCCCTGCGCGTGCAGGTCCAGAAGCCAGGGCATGTCCCGCCGCAACACCACGTCGCCCATACGGGTACCGCGCAAACCATGACCGTAGTAGCTGGCCGCAACCGGATCGAAATGTCCGACTGTGCCCGAATGCGGCATCCCCACAAGATAGGCGGTGCCGTGCGGGGCGAGCCAGTCCAGCGCGCCGTCGATGACAGGACCGGCACCAACGGTGATAAAGACATGGTCGGCCAGGCGACCCAGGGCCTGCATTGCCGGGTGCCCGTCGGTGCCCGCCAAAATGCCATCGGTCGCGCCAAATTCCCGCGCCGCGGCCAGCTTCTCATCCGTGAGGTCCACCGCAACGACGCGGGCCGCCCCGGACAGCCGCGCCGCCTGCACCGCGTTCAGGCCCACGCCGCCGGTCCCGATCACCACAACCCAATCGCCGGGTCGCACCTGCGCCGTGTTCACAACCGCGCCCAATCCCGTGACCACGCCGCAGGACAGGATGCAGGCCGCTTCTGCCGGAATCGAGTCGGGGATCGGTGCAAGCTGGCTGGCGTCGACGACCACTGCCTCGGCGAAGGCCCCGCAATTCATCGCTGCCGTCACCGTGCCGTCCGACAGGCCGGGATGGTTGCCCGGGTCGGCGCATTGGGTTGGACGGCCACCGGCGCAGGTCGAACAACTGCCACAGGACCGAATCAACGTCACAAGGACACGGTCGCCCACCGCATAGCTCCGCACTTCCGGCCCAAGTGCCGAAATGCGACCCACGGCCTCGTGGCCGTAGACCGCAGGCAGCGCGCCGCCCCATCCACCATCGATGAAGGTGATATCGGAATGGCAAATGGCGCAGGCCTCGATATCCACTGCCACCGCACCCGGTCCAGGGTCGGGCAATTCCACAGTTTCGATCATCAGTGGTGCCGTGAAGTCGCGGCAGACTGCCGCCCGAATTTGTCGCATAGTGTTGTCCCGTTCCGTTGGAACTGAAGTCAGGCCACAGACGGTACGCCCTTGCAACCTGATCGGTCGTGTCCCTTGCCCAGCGGCCCCCGCGCGGTCATGAACAGGATATGGGGAGCCGCATGAGCACAACACGCACACAGGTCTGCATCGTCGGAGGAGGCCCATCCGGCCTGCTGCTTTCGCAGATCCTGCACCGTGCCGGGATCGACACGATCGTGCTGGAACGGCGGTCGCGGGACTATGTGCTGGGCCGGATCCGCGCGGGCGTGCTGGAGGGCGGCACGATGCAGATGCTGCGCGAGGCCGGCGTGGGTGCGCGCATGGATACCGAGGGTTTTCTCCATTCCGGCACCTATATCGCCGCCCGGAACCGCAGCTTCCGCGTTGATTTTGAAGCGCTGACGGGCAAGCAGGTAATTGTCTATGGCCAGACGGAAGTGACGAAAGACCTTTACGATGCGCGCGACACGATGGGCGGTGTCGTGGTTCACGAGGCCGCCAATGTCGCCATCCACGATGCCGGCGGCACGCCCTATGTCACCTATCACCGCGACGGGACCGAGCACCGCATCGATTGCGATTGGATCGCCGGGTGTGACGGCTTCCACGGGGTCAGTCGCAAGACAATCCCCCAAGACGTACTGCGCACCACCGAGCGCACCTATCCCTTCGGCTGGCTCGGCATCCTGAGCCACACGAAACCGGCCGATCACGAATTGATCTATGCCAACCATGACCGGGGCTTCGCCCTCGCCTCGATGCGCAACGCAAATCTCAGCCGCTATTACATTCAGGCCCCTGCTGATGATCCGCTGGAAAAGTGGACCGACGACGCCTTTTGGGACGAATTGCGCCGCCGCCTTCCCAGCGACGTAGCCGAAGCGATAGAAACCGGCCCCTCGATCGAGAAGAGCATCGCGCCCCTGCGATCCTTCGTGGCCGAGCCGATGCGCTGGAACCGCCTGTTTATCGTGGGGGACGCGGCCCACATCGTGCCGCCCACCGGGGCCAAGGGCCTGAACCTGGCGATCTCGGACGTGCACTACCTAAGCGATGGTCTGATCCGGCACTATGCGGGCGACGATGAGGGGCTGGACCGCTACTCGGAGCACGCGCTGGCCCGCGTCTGGAAGGCGACGCGGTTCAGTTGGTGGTTCACCACGCTGATGCACCGCTTTCCCGAAGACGGCCATTTCGGCCAGCGCATGAAACTGGCCGAAATCGACTATCTGGAAGGCTCCCGTGCCGCGCAGACGGTCATGGCCGAAAACTATGTCGGATTGCCATACTGATGTTCGTAACAATGAAAGACGGAACCCGCATTCACGTGGCCGAAGACGGGCCTCGCGACGGCCGCGCGGTGGTTTTTGCCAATTCGCTGGGCACGGACATGCGGCTCTGGGATGCCCTGCTGCCCCTGCTGCCCGGTGACTTTCGCCTGATCCGCTACGACAAGCGTGGGCACGGGAAATCGGACGTGCCGAATGGACCCTACGCCATGGGCACGCTTGTGGCCGACGCCGAGGCGGTTATGGACCATCTGGGGGTCAAAGGAGCGACCTTCGTGGGCCTCAGTATCGGAGGAATGATCGCGCAGGGGCTGGCGATCAAACGGCTGGACCTCGTGGCGCGTCTGGTCCTCTCGAATACGGCGGCCAAGATCGGCACACCCGCCTTGTGGGACGACCGGATCGCCGCCGTCCGCGCGCATGGAATGGAGGCCATCGCCGACAACGTGATGGAGCGCTGGTTCGGCCGCGATTTCCGCGACGGCCCGGACCTTGCCACTTGGCGTGCGCGCTTCGTGGCCGTGCCGCCCGAAGGCTATGCCGGATGCTGCGCGGCCATCCGCGGCACCGATTTCTATACCCCGACCAGCGGTCTGCGCCTGCCTACGCTGGCAATTGCTGGCACGGAGGACGGTGCCACCCCTCCGGACCTCGTGCGCGAAACGGCCGACCTGATCCCCGGATCGCAGTTTGCACTGATCCGCCGGGCAGGCCATCTGCCTTGCATCGAAAACCCGGCCGAATACGCCCGCATCCTTGGGGGTTTCCTGTGACCATCACACCTTTCGACAGCACTCTGCACGGGCGCGGCTTTGCCGACGCGGACATCGCCCGCTTGTTTTCCGACAGTGCGGAGTTGCGGGCGATGCTGATCACCTGGGGCGCGTTGGCGCGTGCGCAGGCGGCGCACGGTCAGATCCCAAGCGAATCTGCTGAAGCGATTCATCGCGCCACGCTGGAAATTCAGATCGATCCAGGTGCGCTGACGCAAGATACCGCGAGAAACGGCGTCTGCGTGCCCGCGCTCGCCGCTCAGTTTCGAGCCGAAATGCAGGCCCCCGAACACGCGCAATGGCTGCACCACGGGGCCACCAGTCAGGACATCATCGATACCGGGCTTGCGTTGCGGCTGCGGCAGGCGCTTGGCTTCATCGCGAGGGGGCTGGACGCGACGGTCGCGATGCTGGCCGATCTGGCCGAAGCCCATGCCGAAACTCCGATGCCCGCCCGCACCTACGGGCAACTGGCGACGCCTACGACCTTCGGTGCCACGGTCGCGATCTGGGGCAACGGCTTTCTTGCGCAGCGGTCCGACCTGCCGCGTATTCGTGATCTTGTGCAGGTGGTGACGCTGAATGGCGCGGGGGGGACCCTGTCGGTCATGGGCAAAGCCGGTCCGGTGATCCGGGCCGACCTAGCCCGCGGTCTGGGTCTGGCCGATGCGACAGACAACCGCCATGCGGAGCGCAGTCACATCCGCGCGCTGGCCGGGTGGCTGGGTCAGACACTGGCTGCGGCCGACAAGACGGCCTCCGACCTGCTATTGCTCACCCGAGATGGATCGGTAACGCTCGGGACAGGCGGCAGCTCCTCCACTATGCCGCAGAAATCGAACCCCGTCGCCCCCAGCCAGATCCGCGCATTGGCGCTGCACGGTCAGGCGTTGACGCAGGCTCTCTCGACGGCTCCGTGGGACCACCGGGACGGCGCGCAATGGTTCGTCGAATGGCTTGCCCTGCCGCAGCTCGTTGCGGCAACGGCGCGCGCGCTCTCCCTGCTATCCGGGATGACGGTAGCGCCCGATGCCGCCCGCCTGCGCGCACCGCTCGACGAGCCTTCCGGCCTGATCCATGCCGAGGCCATCAGCTTCGCCCTCGACCTGCCGCGCCCGGAGGCGCAGGCAAAGGTGAAGGCCTGGGTTGGCGAGATCCGCACCGAGGGCGGCTCACTTATCGAGAAGTCCGGCCTCCCCTCCGACCGATTCACCCCCGAGGCCCAGTGGGGCGAGGCTCCGGCGCTTGCCCGTCGCTTTGCCCGGGCAGCTCGGATCTGATCTCTCCGCTCCCGAAATACGCAATGCGGCAGCCATCCCCTTTTGCCCGGTCTCGTGCCACGCCCAGCTGCCACCATCTGGCCTCGAATGCCCCCCATCTTTGCGCCAGGAGTGACCAATGACACCGCGCCTGCCAATCGTCTTCATCCTCGTGACCATGGTGATCGAGGCGATGGGCATCGGCCTGATCCTGCCCGTCATGCCCAGCCTGCTGCGGGAGGTGCAGGGCACCAGCCTCAGCCAGGCCGCGCTCTGGGGCGGGCTTCTGGCGTCGTCTTATGCCCTGATGCAGTTCCTGTTCTCGCCCGCAATCGGCAACCTGTCTGACCGGTTCGGGCGACGACCCGTCCTGCTGGGATCGCTGGCCGTGATCTTTTTCGACTACGTCCTGATGGTTCTCGCCGATACGATCTGGCTGCTGCTGATCGGGCGGATCATCGCGGGTATCGCAGCGGCCACGATGTCGACGGCCATGGCATTCATGGCAGATATCTCCACACCCGAGAAGAAAGCCGCAAACTTTGGCCTTGTCTCGGCGGCTTTCGGGGCGGGGTTCGTCTTGGGCCCGGCCATCGGGGGTCTGTTGGCCGAGTGGGGCCCCCGCGCACCGTTTTGGGCCGCCGCAATCCTGTCGGGCGCGAACCTTGTTTTCGGCCTCATCGTACTGCCCGAGACGTTGCGCAAGCCCCGGCCGTTCAACCTGAGCCGCGCGAACCCGTTGGGCAGCCTGCGCGCAGTCACGGCCCTTCCGGGGCTGGGTGGGCTGTTGCTGGTGTTCTTTTTCTACCAGGTTGCGAATTGGGTCTATCCCGCCATCTGGGCGTATTTCACGCAGTCGGCTTTCGGCTGGACCGAGCGGATGGTCGGCGTCTCGCTCGCCGTCTACGGCATCTCGATGGTGGTGGTGCAGGGCGTGCTGATACGCTGGATCATCCCCCGCCTGGGCGAACGGACCACGCTGCGCTGGTTCCTGCCCTACAACGCGGTGATCCTTTTGTGCGTGGCCTTTGTGCCCCACGGCTGGCTGATGCTTTTGTTAACGCCGTTCTCGGCTTTGGGGGCGATCGTGCAACCCGCGATCCAAGGGGTCGCCAGCCGAGTCACGGCGGACGATGCGCAGGGTGAACTGCAGGGGGTTCTGGCCTCGATCACAGCCATTGCTGCGATCGTTTCCCCGCTGCTGATGACGCGGATCTTCAATATCGCCACGGAAGGCGATCGGCATTTCCCGGGCGCGCCCTTCCTCTCGGCCTGCGGGTTGATGATAGTGGCATGGCTGCTCTATCGCAGTCAAAGGGACCTGAGAGCCTCGCTGAAGACCTGAGCATCGACGTTCCCGCCCGAGGCCACGACCGCGACATCTCCCTTGTGGTGAAACAGCGCGGCGGCGAGGGCGACAGCCCCGCCCGGCTCCAGCACGATCCGCAGATGCTGCCACGCCAATGCGACGGCGCGCAGGGCTTCCGCATCGGTCACGACGATCCCGGCACCGCAAAGCCGCGCCATGATCGGCAAGGTGATCTCACCGGCGGTCGGGGTCAAGATGGCGTCGCAGATCGATCCGGTCAGCGCAGGGTTCACCTGCCGCTTGCCACTGGAGAGGGAGCGGGCCACATCGTCAAAGCCCGCAGGTTCCACCGAATGCACCGTGGCGCGCCCTTGCAGCGCTAGGGCCACGCCCGCCGTCAGGCCCCCGCCACCACAACAGACAAGCACTTCCGACACGGCTTCCGGCAGGTCCTCGGCCATTTCCAGGCCGCAGGTGCCCTGCCCCGCGATCACGCGCGGATCGTCGTACGGCCGCACAAGCGACAGGCCGCGTTCCGCTACCAATGCCGCACCGATTTCTTCCCGGCTTTCGGTCGCGCGGTCGAACAGGACAACCTCCGCGCCGTAACCGCGCGTGTTGGCCACCTTCACCGCAGGCGCGTCCGATGGCATCACGATGACCGCGTGCTTGCCCAGAAGCTGGGCTGCATGAGCCACACCCTGCGCATGATTGCCTGAAGAATAGGCCACCACGTCGCCATCGATCTGGCTCAGGGTGTTGAACGCCCCTCGAAACTTGAAACTGCCGGTGCGTTGCAGGCACTCGGCCTTGATGTAGATTCGACGGTTGAAAGCAGCATCCAGCGTTGGCGCGTTCAGCAGGGGTGTCCGCACCGCCTGTCCGCGAAGGCGGTCGGCGGCGGCGCGAATGGCATTTAGATCAACATCGTCCATTCATTCAGCGCCTCCAGCGCCTCGGGTTCGTCCAGGAAGGGCACATGCCCCCGATCTGGCACATCGGCCACGATCATATCGGTGCGGCGGCGCTGCATCTCGGCGAAGGTTTCCGCCGACAACAAGTCCGAGTTCGCCCCACGGATACACGCCAATGGCACGCCCGCCAGCGCGTCGAACAGGGGCCAGAGGTCGGGGGCAGGTTGCTCCCCCGCTTCCAGAACAGCGTCACGCAGCTTGGCATCATAGGTGATGACCAGCCCGTCCTCGGTCTCCCGGTAATGCTTCTCGACTTCTGCGCGCCATCGCTCCGCCGGAACATTGGCAAACCCCTTGAGCATGGTTGCACGCATCAGCGCGGCTTCCTCAAGGTTCCGCGCCGACGGGTTCTTGCCGATGTAATCCCGGATGACGTCCAACCCCTCAGGCGACAGCTCCGGGCCGATATCCACCAGACACACGCCGCTCAACCGGTCCTTGGCCATCAGGGCCAGCGCCATGGCGATCAGGCCACCGCGTGATGTTCCGATGATTGACACGCGCGCGAACCCCAGATGGTCGAGCAGTTCGATCACGTCCCGCGCTTCCGTCGGGATGGTATAGGTTCGCCAGTCAGGGCTTCGCTGCGACTTGCCCCGGCCGCGATAGTCGAGGCGGATGACCCGGTGTTCACTCAACAGGTATGGCAGCACGTAGTCGAAATCGGTCGAATTGCGGGTCAGACCCGACAGGCACAGTATCGGCGGATCATCCGGATCGCCCTGATCCTCGTACCAGAGCCGCAGATTGTCGGAGGACTTGAACTCGGGCATCAGAGGCTCTCGGCCAGTGCGGGAATTCCCGTCAGGTCGGTCAGCACATGCGTGGGGGTCCACGGCAGGTTGTCCATCGGCAGGCCAGTGCGATTCACCCACGCGGTGGTAAAACCATAGCCCGTCGCCGCCGCCACGTCCCACCCGTTCGACGACACGAACAGGACGCTGTCTGCTTCGCAGCCGAATGCGCGACCCACCATATCGTAGACGCGCGAGTCGGGCTTGAATATGCCGACACTTTCCACCGACAGCACGTGGTCGAGCAGGCGCCCCACACCTGCCGACTTGACCGCGCCCTGGAGCATCTCGGGCGAGCCGTTGGACAAGATGCCTGTGGTCTTGCCCGCGTCTTTCAACGCACCCAGCATGTCGGGAACCTCGGGGTAGGCGGACAACTCCCAGTAGAGCTTGAGCAATCGCTCCCGCAGGGCCTTTTCGCCGGTCAGGCCGGACGCCTCCAGCGCATAGTCCAGCGCTTCCTTCGTTACCTGCCAAAAGTCGCAATGAGCGCCGGTGATCGCACGGATCCAGCTGTATTGCAGTTGTTTGTCGCGCCAGTCGGCGGCCAGACGTTGCCACGTGTCGGTCAGCTGCGGGAACGTTCCATCCTCCGCGGTCCGGCGCGCCGCGGAGGTGACGTCGAACAAGGTTCCGTAAGCGTCAAAGATGCAAGTATCGATGGCCATGTGATGCACCCCAAATATCAATCGGGGCAACCCTGCCATGCAGCGTCTTGCGCGTCGAGGGGCCAACGTGCGACCGGCAGCGTCAGATCCCGCGTTGGGCCATTCCGCATTCCAGAAGGCCCTGCAACGTGTGGTCCCGGACCCAGACAGTGTCGTCGCCCTTGGTCAGCGCCGCAAGACGGTCGCGTTCCCGAAGCAGCGCGCCGTCGTTCAAGGCCTCTGCATTCGTGAGCATCCAGGTATCCACATCCACCGGATCCGACCCACCGTTGGACACACGTTTCGCCTCGCGCGCGCGCAGCCCGTCGATGCCAGCGGAACAGAGGGAGTCAGGACCGAAGCTTTGTTGAACAATCTGGCCACGCAGCTGCGGGCGGTTGTCGGACGATACAGTCTCTATACCGCCCGACACCGTGCGAACCACTGCCATACCGGTGGCAACCAGCACGGCGGTCAGGACAATCCAGTCGAAACTTATGGCAGCACGTTCATCACGTATGAAATTCGTTAACATTAGAAACACTCAACCAAACCACATCTTGTACCAGTTCAGTATAGAATGGCTATGAGTCGCTAAAATAGGATTAATGGACACAGAATAATTAAAAAAAGTCGCACAGGAAGCCGCTTGGGAAACAACCCCGCCAGATCGCATTTGACTGTCGCGCCAAAGGTCGCTCCAACCGTAGCGGCCACCCCTAACGTCAGATGTTCTCAGGCCTCGGCATGCCCATCACGTGATATCCGCCATCGACGTGAATCACTTCGCCCGTAGTACAGGCCCCGGCATCGGAACACAGGTAAAGCGCGGTACCCCCGATTGCCTCAAGCGTGGCGTTGGCCCGCAGGGGCGCGTTCGTTTCGGCGTGGCGGAACGTCTTTCGCGCGCCGCCGATTGCAGCCCCGGCCAGGGTCTTCATCGGCCCCGGAGAAATGGCATTCACACGAATACCCTCGGCCCCCAGGTCGGATGCAAGGTAGCGAACGGAGGCCTCCAGCGCGGCCTTGGCGACGCCCATGACATTATAGAACGGCATGACCCGCTGGGAGCCGTCGAAGGTCAACGTCAGGATCGACCCGCCCTCGGTCATCAGGGGGGCCGCCCGCCGCGCCACCTCGATCAAGGAGTAGCAGGAGATATCGAGCGAATGCTTGAAGTTCGCGCGGCTGGTGTTCACGAACCGCCCCGTCAGCTCCGACTTGTCAGAAAAGGCGATAGCGTGGACCACGAAGTCAAGCTTGCCGCCCTTTTCCAACTCGGTGAAGGCCGCGTCGAGCGATGCGTCATCGGTCACGTCCACGTCCAGCAGGGTAGTAGAACCGATGCCTTCGGCCAAGGGAGCGAGACGTTTGCCAAATGCCTCCCCCTGGTACGTGAAGGCCAGATCGGCCCCGGCCTCGGCCAGCGCGCGGGCGATGCCCCAGGCGATTGAGCGCTCGTTGGCCACGCCCATGATCAGTCCGCGCTTGCCCTGCATGTTCATGAGGATCAGTCCCGATGCTTGGAGATGATGACGGTCCCGTTTGTGCCGCCGAAGCCGAACGAGTTCGACAGGACCGAGTCGATCTCCACGTCCGTCTTCAGATCCGTGTTGATCTCGGAGGGCGACAGCGCCTCATCCAATTGGGTCACGTTGATCGACGGCGCGATAAAGCCCCTGTTCATCATCAGCATCGAATAGATCGCCTCCTGGACCCCGGTCGCGCCCAGCGAGTGTCCTGTCATCGACTTGGTCGACGACACGATCGGCGTTTTTCCTTCGCCGAAGATGTTACGCAGGGCGACGATCTCCTTGATGTCGCCCACCGGGGTCGAGGTGCCGTGGGCGTTGACGTAATCGACGCTACGGTCCTCCGGCAGCTGGCTGAGCGCCAGACGCATCGCCCGCTCCCCGCCCTCGCCTGAGGGTGCGACCATGTCGGCCCCGTCCGAGGTGGCACCATAGCCGGTGACCTCGCCATAGATCTTGGCACCACGCGCGATGGCGCGGTCCCGCTCTTCGAGCACCACGACACCTGCGCCGCCGGCGATGACGAAGCCATCGCGCGTCGCATCATATGGACGGGAGGCTTTTTCGGGGGTGTCGTTATACTTCGACGACATCGCGCCCATCGCGTCGAACAGGCACGACAAGGTCCAGTCGACTTCCTCTCCGCCGCCGGCGAAGACGATGTCCTGCTTGCCGAACTGGATCTGCTCCACCCCGTTGCCCATGCAGTGCAGCGAGGTCGTACAGGCCGACGTGATGGAATAGTTCACGCCCTTGATCCCGAATGGCGTGGCCAGGCAGGCAGAGTTGGTGGACGACATGCACCGGGTCACCATGAAGGGGCCCATACGCTTGGGCGAGCCTTTATTGATGACGGTGTCGAAGGCAGTGAAGAAATTCGACGTCGACGGCCCGCCGGAGCCCATCACGAGTCCGCTGCGCTCGTTAGACACCTCGTTTGGCTCCAACCCGGAGTCGGCGATCGCACGCTCCATGGCGATGAAGTTATAGGCGGCCCCCGGCCCCATGAAACGCAGGTTCCGTTTGTCGATGTGATCTTCCAGAACGATATCCGGAACCCCATGGACCTGGCTGCGGAAACCATGCTCGGCATAGCTGTCCGAGAAGGTGATGCCGGATTTACCTGCGCGCAAAGAGGCCTCTACCTCGTCGGGGGTGTTTCCGATGGGCGAGACAATCCCGATCCCGGTGACGACAACACGACGCATGGGCTTCTCCTTCGCAGCAAGTCGCTGCCTGTCTAGGCTGCGCGGCAAGGCGGGGCAAGACGGATGGACAGTGATGACTACGACGCCATATCGCGACATCCCGGACCGTGCACGAAGCGCGACTTTGCTTAAAAACGTAGCTCAGCTTAATGCAGCACCATATTGAATCCCTCATCAGGAGACGGAGCAACAAAGTGCATGGAAATCTGACGAAACTGCTGCTCCGTTGCAGCGAACGGATGTTCGCCTTGCGCGTTGCGCGCTTGTAATCTTGCCAAGCAAACTTCATCGGGAACATCCAACACGTGAAGCTGGTGATCTGCGTTTGTCTGTTCCAAGACGCTCCGCATCCACTTGCGTGCTTCAATTGTGTTCGCCTGGAAATCCAAAACGACCGACAGGCCTGCGTTCAACAAGGACGCAACGTGAGGGCCCATGATCCCGCGAAGTTTCGAAGTGCAACGTACATAATCTGGTATTGAAGACATTTCCTCGGAATAGAGAGCGTTCAGCCAATCGTCTTCAGCAATAACAACAGTTCCGTCGAGGCTACCGAGTTCGGCAGCAAGTATAGATTTTCCTGAGGCAATTTTTCCACACAGCAGGTGCAGGGTCGGCAATTTAGGAGACATGAGAATGCCCTTGCTAGAAGCGCAGTGCGCAACAGACGGTCGGATACGAATTCTGCTGCCCGGCTTCTCACGCCGGGACCGAAATCCAATCTCGGCAATGGATACCGAATTTCTGAACGCGGATTCTAGCGCAGGAGCAAATGACACGCAGCAACTCCAGGTTCAATGAGAGTGCATGCAGGCTACATCGACGATCCAAGAGCGGCATCATCCAAAAGAGAGCCTACTGCTTAGCTCTCGCTCAGAGCGACCTTCATGTCCTTGACGATATAGATGACCTCTCCATCGGCTTCGACAATCCCATCAGCCACGCCCATGGTCAGGCGGCGCGTCTGAAGCGCTTTGGTAAAATCCACCTTATAGGTCAGCATCTTGCGGTCGGGACGGACCATGCCCGTCAGCTTCACCTCGCCCACGCCGAGGGCGTAACCCCGCCCCTGCCAGCCGCGCCAGCCCAGGTTAAATCCCGTCAGTTGCCACAATCCATCGAGGCCCAGGCATCCGGGCATGATCGGGTTCCCCGGAAAGTGACAATCAAAGAACCAAAGGTCGGGGGTGATGTCGAACTCGGCGATCACATGGCCCTTGCCATGCAGACCCCCGTCACCCGAAATCTCGGTGATGCGGTCCATCATCAGCATCGGTGGTTCCGGAAGTTGCGCGTTGCCGGGACCGAATAACTCCCCCCGAGCGCACTTCAGGAGGTCGTCGCGATCAAAACTCGTCGGATACTGGCTCATTTCGCCCCCTCGTGGTCAGTTGTGCCCCCCTAGCACCCCCTGTTTCAACGTCGCAACCCTGCGCGCATTGCGGCCAGGTCAACGCAGCCTGCGCGAATCCGTTTGAAAATCATTCACAGGCCACCCTATATTGCAGGTGATGACTATGACTGACACTTCCAGGGCCCGCGGCGAAGCGTGGCTGACCGGCGCGCACCTTCGGCCCACGCGGCAAAGGGTTCTTTTGGCGTCGCTCCTTGTGGGTGACGGGCGTGACCGCCATGTGACGGCGGAATGGCTGCACGACGCCGCGCGCTCGTCCGGGGACAAGGTGTCTCTCGCGACGGTCTACAATACGCTGCGGGCGTTCACCGATGCAGGGCTGGTGCAGGAAATCACCGTCGACGGCACCGGAAGCTACTTCGATACCAAGCTGGACGATCACCCCCACTTCTACTGGGAAGACGAGGGACGGCTGTCGGACGCCGGATCGGAAGCGCTGGAAATCGTGAACCTGCCCGACGCGCCCGACGGAATGGAAGTCGCCAAGGTCGACGTCGTCATCAGGCTGCGCACCAAACGCTGAAACCTCCCCTCCCGAATGGTCGCTCTTGCGAGCCTGCCCTTGCGGCAGGTGCCGCGGCTTGACACAACCTTGGCAGGAGGATCCAACATGCCCGACTTCGCCAAGTATCCCAGCCTTGATGGCAAGTCTGTGATGATGACCGGCGGTGCGTCCGGCATCGGAGCCGAAATCGTCGCCGCATTTGCCGCCCAGGGTGCAAAAGTCGGATTTCTGGACATTGACGACAAAGCCGGTGCCGCGATCTGCGCGGCCCATGAGCAGGTCACGCACGAGGTCTGCGACCTCCGCGACATTGGATCGCTGCAAGCCGGTCTTGCCGCTCTCAAGGACCGCATTGGCCCGGCAGACATACTGGTCAACAACGCGGCCCGCGACGACCGTCACGATTGGCGGGATGTCACGCCCGCTTATTGGGACGAGCGGATGAACACCAACCTGCGTCACATGTTCTTCGCCATTCAGGCCGTCGCCCCGGATATGGCAGCCAAGGGCGGCGGGTCTATCATCAACATGGGGTCGAATTCGTGGTGGGAGGCCGTGGGCAACTTCCCGGCCTATGCCACTGCCAAGGCCGCCGTGCACGGGCTGACCCGGACGATGGCGCGGGACCTGGGGCATGACCGCATACGGGTGAACACCGTGGTTCCCGGCTGGATAATGACAGAGCGGCAGAAGGCACTCTGGGCCACGCCCGAGGCCCTGGAGGCGCATCGTCAATCGCAATGCCTGCCCGACCTCATCGACCCGGTGTATGTGGCCCGGATGGTCCTGTTCCTCGCTTCAGATGACGCGATGATGTGCAGCGCGAACAATTACATGGTCGAGGCCGGCTCGATCTGAGCTGCCCGCCGCAAAGGGAGAGAGACATGGAAAAGATTGGTTTCGTCGGCGTGGGCCTCATGGGGCACGGCATGGCCTCCAACCTGCTGGCGGCGGGGCACCCGCTGACCGTCATCGCGCACCGCAACCGGGGCCCGGTCGAAGATCTGGTCGGCAAGGGCGCGTCCGAGGCGGGGAGTCTTGAGGAGCTTGCCCAGGCCTCTGACATCGTCCACATCTGCGCGCCCGGCTCGCCCCAGGTGGAAGCCATCGTGGAGGTTCTGCTGGCCCACATGGCCAAGGGCGGGGTGGTCGTCGACTGTTCCACCTCCAACCCGGTCTCGACGGAGATGCTTGCCGGGAAGACGGAGGCGGCAGGTTTGCATTGGGCCGATGCGCCGCTGGGGGGGACGCCCGCGCAGGCCGAAACGGGCGAGTTGTCGGCCATGGTCGGGGCGAACGCGGAAACCTTCGCACGGGTGGAGCCGGTCATCGCCACCTGGGCCAAGGCCATCGTCCGCATCGGTGACCCCGGCGCGGGGCACAAGATGAAGCTTCTCAACAACTTCCTGTCTCTGGGTTACGGCGCGATCTATGCCGAAGCGCTGGCCATGGCCGAAAAGTCCGGCGTCGGCACCGAGATGTTCGACCGCGTGATCCGCGGCAGCCGGATGGATTGCGGCTTCTACCAGACGTTCATGGGCTACGCTGTCGAGGGCAACCGCGAAGCGCACAAGTTCACCCTGACCAACGCGTTGAAGGACATGCGATACCTGACCGCGATGGCCGATGGCGCAGGGGTGGCAAACCCGGTGCAGGGCGCAGTGAAGAACAGCCTGGCGATGGCCGTGAACACCGGCGGCGACGGCAGGGAAGACTACGTTCCGCACCTCGTGGATTTCGTAGCGAAGGCAAACGGGATCACGCGTTAAGGCTTCGGCTACCTCCCTTCGCGTGTGGACGACGAGCGATTGAACACATTGGGCTCTGCGTCATACGCCATTAACTCAGGCCGAGTTCACTGAACGGGATGTAGCGAACAGGCGTGCCGGGGTCGATCTGCGCGGCATTGTCGTCAAGCATGACGAAGCCCTCGGCCCAGCTGAGTCCCGAGACGAGGCCGGAGCCTTCGGAGCGAAATATCTCGGCCTGACCGTCGCGCATCCGGGCGCGGAGGACTTCGCTGCGACCAGCCTTCTTGCGCTTGGAGAACGCGGCGGGAACAGTCAGGCCCAGCGGCACGCGCCACCCCGCACCGGACATTTGGAGCAGCGCGGGCCGGGCGAACAGCGCGGCGCAGGTGAAGGCGGCAACCGGGTTGCCGGGCAAACCGAACAGTGGGGTCCCGTTCCAATGCCCCAAGGCAAGCGGCCGGCCCGGTTTGATCGCGATGCGCCAGTGGTGAACGCCGCCCCGCTGACGCAAAAGCCGGGAAAGGTGATCCTCGTCCCCCGCGCTGGCCCCGCCAGACGTCAGGATGGCGTCGGTGTCAGCGGAATCGAGCTTCGCGGTAAGGGCTTCCCCGTCGTCGGGCGAATGACCCAGATCGACCGGTTGCATGCCCCAAGCCGACAACATCGCGAGGAGCATCGGGCGGTTCACGTCCGGAATACCGTGGTGGCTGCCGGGCGCGGTAATTTCGTCGCCGGTGGAAAGAACGCCGACGCGCAGACGCGTGCGGACCGTTACCTGCCCATGCCCTGCCGCGATGGCAAAGGCGATGTCTGTGGGGCGCAGGACGGTCCCGGCAGCAAGCGCCGGCGTCCCCACGCGCACGTCCTCACCGGCCCTGCGCGTGTTGGCCCCCGGTTTGGGGATGGCCTTGAGGCGCAGCGCGTCGCCTTCGATCAGAGCATCCTCCTGCAGCGCAACGGTATCAGTGCCCGCCGGAATCTCGGCCCCGGTCAGGATGCGAAGGGCGTGCCCCGGCGGGACGGCCCCCGAGAAGGGTTGCCCCGCGGCGGAGCGACCGGGTGCGATGGGGATCGGGCCGGGCCGGAGGGTGGCGTGGGCGAAAGCCCAGCCGTCGACGGCGGCATTGGCTGCGGGCGGGTTGGAGCGGGTTGCAATGACATCCTCCGCCAGAACGCGACCTGCCGCGGCACCCACCGGGACGGTTTCGGAACCTGCAATCGCGGGACAGGCTGCGCGCAGGGTTTCAAGGGCGGTGTCCACCGACGTCCAGTCGGTGCCGGGCGGCAAGGCAAAGCAGGACGACGGTGGCAAGACGCCAAGGATCCAGCCCTCTTCGCGCGCGACCCGGTCGGCCCCCGCCTCGACCCCGGGGGCCGTGAACCAGGCAGCGGGGGCGGCCCGGAGAGCGCGCGCCGTGGCGATGACCTGACCCGCGTCCTTGACCTCGTGCGGGGCGGGATCGAACAGGCTGGGATACACCTCGACCAGGAGGTTGCCCGACGTCGGCAGGACGAAGCCCGTCTCCTGCGGCCAGACGCGCAGATCGGGGTGGCGACGGCGCATCGTCGACAGGGCAGCACAGCCCATGAGCGCCTGTGAGCCGACCGATCCGGTCGTGAAGAGCTTCAGCGCCGATTGCGCCGAGGGGGTGTACCCTTCCACGGTTCGATGGTCGGGCACGCCATGACCCTTCCGTGCGCGCCCCCTGTCCGGCAGGTCGGGGTGACCATGCGTCGCCGGGCGGCCCCAAAGCGGGCCGATACCCGGGAAGGCGCGGTTGATCTCCTCGGCGACGTGGAAGCGGTTGTTACGGTTGTCATCGGTGTCAGTTATGCGCGTGGCCAGCCAGTCCCACACGGCCAGGGCGCGCGGCTCCCCCGTCAGCGTTTCGGCAAACCCGGCTGGCCAGCCCATCGCGAAGTCGAATCCCAAAAGCGTGCGGTACCCCCGGTTCAGCCAACCATTGATGAAGGCCAGCGCGGCCTGTCGTGTGCGGAAGTATTCAACCGTCTGATCGCCATGCAGATCGGCACAGACCCAGATGGCGTCGGCCTTGGGGGTTTTGGGGTCACGCTTGCTGGAGGCGGACCAATCCGCGATTAGGATCAGGTCGAACATATGAAATCCGCGATTGATCCGATGTCATCCAGGTCAAGCGTCGGTTGGTCCACCTGCGGGTTTCCCGTGCACGCGACGGCGCGAATGGCGGGATCAGTAGCGGCCAACGGGGATTTTCCCGTCTCGGGGCGCCAGGCTTCGATCCGGGAGTGGGTTCCGTGCTTCCACCCTTCGGCCAGAACGACGTCGCAGGGGGCCAAGCGTGACAGCAGGTGGTCGATGCTCGGCTGTACCACTTCCTCCATCAGGGTCAGGCGGATATCCGAAGCAAGGATGACCTGTGCCGCCCCAGCCATCCGGTGGCGGTATGTGTCGGTGCCGGGTTGCTCCAGGTCAACCGCATGGTGCGTGCGCTTAAGGGTGCTGACGGTCAGGCCCCGCGCCGTCAGTTCGGTGACGAGAGCTGCAGTCAACGTGGTTTTCCCGGCGTTCTTGTGGCCGATGATGCCCATCAGGATCATGCCATACCCTCGGCCTGCGCCAGATCTTCCGGCGTGTTGACGTTGAAGAACGGATCCCATGGTTCGGTCGGAAAGACGGCCAAGCCCGCGCCGTGACGGTCGGTCCAATGCAGGATCTTGCGCGTACCACCGGCAAGGGCTTGGCGCAGATCGTCGCGCAGTTCGGTGGGCCAGAGGCCGAACGTGGGCTGCGGCCAGGTCTTCACCCCGTCTTGCGTGGCGGCCAGCGCCAGGCCCGACGGCGCGGCCGCAGCCAGCAGCCGGGGCACCAGGTCAGGCGGCAGGAAAGGCGTGTCGGCGGCGGCGGTCACGATATGCGGACAGCCTAACGATGCCGCCCAGTCCAGACCGGCCAGCACCCCCGCCAAGGGGCCGGGATGGTCCGGTACGGTGTCATGAAGCACAGGCAAATTCAGATCGGACCAACGCGCCGGATCGCCGTTGGCGTTCAGCGCCAGTCGATCGACCTGAGGGCCGAGCGTGTCGATAACGCGGACGATAAGGCTGCGGTTCCTGACCAACAGACGCCCCTTGTCCCCGCCGCCCATACGGGTCGCCTTGCCACCGGCAAGTATGAGGCCGTGAGGTTGGATCATGGTTCGGCTCGTATCAGCAAGGAGGAAAAGACGGGATTGCAGACATCGGACGGCCGGTCGCGCGGCTTGTCTGCGTCAGCCGAGATTGCAGCGCGTGCCCGACCTCTACCGATCTGCACCATCACCGGATTAGCGGCGAGAACACAAAGCTGCTGGCGTTTCATTTGCCCTCACCGGCTGGGCCAAACAGCCGAATACCCGAGAAGAAACGCCTTCTCCTCCAGCGGGCACCTAATTTGGGCGTCATACGTCCCATTGCACCCGGTCCTCCCCGGACAGGCAGATGAAACGGCTACCCTTCATGCGGCCCACGACAGTCAGGCCGACCTGCCGCGCGATCTCCACGCCCCAGGCGGTAAAGCCCGATCTGGATACGAGGCACGGAATGCCCATCAGGGCGCATTTGATCACCATCTCGGACGTCAGGCGCCCCGTGGTATAGAGCGTCTTGTCGCCCGCGCTGACGTTCCCGTCGCGCATCCAGCCGGCCAGCTTGTCGACAGCGTTGTGGCGGCCCACATCCTCAAAATAGGCAAGCGGGTCGGGGCCCTGACACAGACAGGTGCCGTGAATCGCCCCCGCTTCCAGGTACAGCGACGGGGTGCGGTTGATGGCGTTGGACAGGGAATGCAAATCCGAAACCCTGAGCGGCGTCGGCGGCAGGGTCAGTCCCTCCAGGCCCTCCATCATGTCGCCAAAGACAGTACCCACGGCGCAGCCCGAGGTACGGGTCGCGCGGGCCAGCTTGGCCTCGTGGTCCGTCTCGATGGCGGTGCGGACGACGACGGTCTCCAGTTCCTCGTCGTAGTCGATGCCGGTCACCTCGTCCTGTGCGCGCACCATGCCCTGATTGCACAGGAACCCCAAGGCCAGCCATTCCGGGTGATCACCGATGGTCATCGCCGTCACGATCTCCCGCGAATTCAGATAGATCGTCAACGGTCGCTCCTCGACCACGCGCAGATCGACCGGCGCACCAGTCTGGTCCACCCCGGTGACAGGACGAGTCAACCGGGGGTCGGCGGGGTTGGGGACAACCCTGAGGGACGGGAAAATTTCGGTGGACACTTGCGGCCTTCGGTTGGGACGGATACGCCCCACCGTGTCGCCCCGAACCGCAGGATGCAAGATGAGACCCCCATTCGCACGCGGTGTGGCGGAAGGCCTGCCGTTCATGGTGATCATGGTGCCCTTCGGTGCACTCTTCGGTGTGTTGGGCGTCGAATCCGGACTGCCCCTGACGCAGGTCATGGCGTTCTCGGTGCTGGTGATCGCGGGGGCGTCGCAGTTCACCGCCGTCCAGCTGATCGTGGACGCGGTGCCGGCCGTGATCGTGATCTTCTCGGCGTTGGCCGTGAACCTGCGGATGGTGATGTATTCGGCCAGCATGGTCCCGTACCTGGGGGCGGCCCCGTTGTGGCAGCGGGCGTTGATTTCCTACATCATGGTCGATCAGACCTATGCGCTTGCGCAGGGCGCCTTCGACGCGGAGGCGCGCTGGACGGTGGAGGACAGGGTCGCCTATTTTGCGGGGGTAGCCCTGCCCGTCTTTCCCGCATGGGTCGGGTCGACCTGGGCAGGTGCGGTGCTGGGCACGCAGGTCCCCGAGAGCTGGCAGCTGGATTTCGCACTGCCGCTGGCCTTCGTGGCCCTCGTCGGGCCCATGCTGAAGTCGCGAGCCCATCTCGCGGCAGCCCTGCTGTCGGTGATCGGGGCGCTGGCACTCTGGTGGGTGCCATACAACCTGGGCCTGATCCTGGCGGCGACTGCAGGAATGATTGTCGGGGCCGAAGTCGACCGGCGGATGACGGAGACCACGGCATGAGTTCGGGAACGATCTGGTTCATCATCGCCTGCCTGGGTGTGCTGACCTACCTGACGCGGTTCATATTCCTCGGGATCGTGGGCGATCGCCCCATGCCCCCGTGGATCCTGCGGCATCTGCGGTTCACAGGCGTGGCGGTGTTGCCTGCCTTGGTGGCCCCGCTGATCCTGTGGCCCGAGGCGAATGGGGGGGAGCCTGACGCTGCCCGCCTGATCGCGGCTGGCGCGGCGCTGGCGGTCGGCATCTGGCGCAAGGACGTGATCCAGGCGGTGATCGCGGGCGGCTTGACCATGGCGGCGATGGGCTGGCTACTGGGCTAGCCGCGTCAGACAGGCAGGGCGGTCGTCGCGAAGACGGTTTTCAATGCGAAGGACGACTGCAATTTCGCCACCCCCGGCAGGCGGGCCAGATGGCGGCGGTGGATCTGGGCGAAATCCTCGGAGTCGCGGGCGACGACCTTGAGCAGGTAGTCATAAGATCCCGTCATTAAGTGGCATTCCAGAACATCCGGAATGCGCGCGACCGCCGCCTCGAAGGCGTCGAGGACATCATCGGCCTGCGTGGCAAGGCTGATCTCCACGAAAACGATCGTGGGCCGCCCCACTGCACGGGAGTTCAGCAGGGCGACGGTGCCCGTGATCACGCCCGACGCCTCCAACCGTTGCAGGCGGCGATGACAAGCCGAGGGCGACAGGTTCAGCTTTTCTGACAGTTGCACGGCGGTGAGTCGGGCATCGCGTTGAACCAGCCGCAACAGACGGGCGTCGGTGTCGTCGATCTGCACTTGCACGCGATATTCTCTCTCATAAATTAGCTAATGCACGATTTTGCCGCGAAATTAGGCCACTTCACGCCGAATATAAAGACGAAAACGCAGCGCCCTGCCCCTATGCTCCGGCCAAATCTTATTCAGGGAGAACCAGGATGCTCATCGGCTGCCCCAAGGAAATCAAACCGCAGGAATTTCGCGTCGGCATGACGCCCATGGCCGCTCTGGAGGCGATTGCTCACGGCCACGAGGTTATCATCGAAAGCGGTGCCGGCGACGGGTCGGGCTTTGACAACGCGCAGTACGAAGCCGTCGGGGCCCGGATCGTGGACACCGCCGAGGATGTCTTCGCCCAGGCCGAGATGATCGTGAAGGTGAAGGAGCCCCAGGCCGTCGAGCGCGCCCGCCTGCGCGAGGGTCAGATCCTGTTCACATACCTGCACCTGGCCCCGGACCCCGAGCAGACGAAGGACCTTCTGGCCTCCGGCGCGACCTGCATCGCCTATGAAACCGTGACCGACCGCTCGGGCGGCCTACCCCTGCTCGCTCCGATGTCAGAAGTGGCGGGACGTTTGGCCCCCCAGGTCGGGGCCTGGACCTTGCAGAAAGCCAACGGCGGCCGTGGCACGCTGATGGGCGGTGTCCCCGGCGTCGGCCCGGCGGATGTTGTCGTCATCGGCGGCGGCGTTGTCGGCACGCATGCGGCGCGCATCGCCGCCGGTATGGGCGCAAGCGTCACGGTTCTGGACCGGTCGCTGCCTCGCCTGCGCTACCTGGACGATGCGTTCGGCTCGGTCTTCAAGACTCGCTTCGCCAGCGCCGGAAATACCGCCGAACTGGTCATGCAGGCGGACATGGTGATCGGTGCCGTCCTGATCCCCGGAGCCGCCGCGCCAAAGCTGGTCAAGCGCGCAGACCTGGCCCACATGAAGCCCGGTGCGGCCATCGTGGATGTTGCCATCGACCAGGGCGGCTGCTTCGAGACATCCCGCGCCACGACGCACCAGGATCCGATCTACGAAGTCGACGGCATCATGCACTACTGCGTGGCCAACATGCCCGGCGCGGTCGCACGCACATCCACGCTTGCGCTTGGCAACGCGACGCTGCCGTTCCTGCTGTCGCTGGCCGACAAAGGCTGGAAAAAGGCCTGCGCCGATGACGTGCACCTCAAGAATGGGCTGAATGCGCACGCGGGCATGCTGACCTATGCCGCCGTGGGCGAGGCGCTCGGGATGGAGTCTGTCGACCCCGACACCCTGCTGGCCTGACCCGACCGATATGATTTCAAAGGGCCCGCCGATGCGGGCCCTTTTCAGTTCGGTTGCCCTAATCAGTCGCGTTTCAGGCTGTCGCGGATTTCCAGCAGGACATCCAGTTCCGAAGGGCCAGTCTGAACCTCGGGGACGATGTCTTCGGGCTTCTCGGCCACGGATTTCAGTCTGTTGACCATCTTGACCAGCATGAAGACCACGAAGGCTATGATCAGGAAGTTGATACAGGCTGTTATGAAGGCCCCGTATGCAAAGATCGCCGCGCCGCTTTCGCGCGCCGCATCCAAGCCGACACCTGCAGGGACCTCACCTGACAAAACCACGTACATGCTCGTAAAATCGACACCACCCAAGATCAGACCAATTATCGGGTTGATGAGATCGCCGACGAGGCTGCTGACGATTGCCGTGAAGGCCGCTCCGATGATGATACCGACGGCCAGGTCCATAACATTGCCTTTGGCAACGAAGTCCTTGAATTCATTTATCACTTTCCTATTCCCTTACGCATTTCGGGTCTGCCTGACGATTTCGACAGATCTCCAAAAGGTGATCGTTGTTCCATGCTTGCGAGTCACCCGTTTTCTTCACAGGCGAAGTCAGTAGGGTGCATTTCGAAACTTTCAGGGAACACTCATGGCCGACCTTTCCGCCTTTCCGATTACACGACGCTGGCAACCGCAGGACCCGACGGTTCTGCAATTGTTCAGCTTTCCGACGCCCAATGGGCTGAAGGTTTCCATTGCGCTGGAGGAGATGGGCCTGCGCTACGAGGCGCATCGGGTGACTCTGTCGGAGACAGACGTACGGTCACCCGAATTCCTGTCCCTGAACCCCAACAACAAGATCCCCGCAATCATCGATCCGAACGGTCCCGACGGTGCGCCCATTGGCCTGTGGGAAAGCGGCGCAATCCTGATCTACCTTGCCGAAAAGAGCGGGAAACTTGGCGGCTCTACACCTTCGGAGCGCGCGCATGTGAACCAATGGGTCATGTGGCAGATGGGCGGCCTGGGCCCGATGTTCGGACAGCTCGGCTATTTCACCAAGTTCGCCGGCAAGGAGATCGATGACCCGCGCCCACGCGAAAAGTTTGCTGTCGAAGGCCGCCGCCTGTTGCGGGTTCTGGCCGGCGAACTAGGAGAGCGTGACTGGATCGCGACGGAATTTTCCATCGCGGATATCGCAATCGTGCCATGGCTGAACGCGCTGACATATTACGGCACACGCGACCTCGTGGGATGGTCCGAGTATCCAAGCCTGCAAACCTATCTGGATCGCTTCATGGCGCGCGAGGGCGTGCAGGCCGGACTGGATACCCCACCGCGCGAGGGATAGTGAACTGGGCTTAAGGCTTCCGAAAGAATCGCCTGCTAGGCGAAGGGGATGAAAAACCTTCGCCAATGGGCCGCGCGCCTTCTGCTTGTGTTATTTCCCCTCATGGGGGCTCTTGCCGCGCTGTCGACTTTGCCGGCCGCGACGGCTTCCAGTCCGGTCCTTGTCATCGGCCTTCCGGGGTTTGGCGACCCCAAGGACCTGGTAGCGCGAGCCGGCGGCTACCCGGTGGGATTTTTTCGCCCAGCCTTCGGACAGGTCGCACATTCGCAGAATCCAGATTTCCTGACAAACCTGCGGGCATCCGGCCCGTTCCTTTTGCTCAATGCCGACAAGCTCCCCAATTTTCTATGTGGTCGATATGCCTGACTCCTCCTTTGCCCTGAGCCGCGATAAAGTCGCGCAATTCCTGCTGATCGTAACAGGTGTCAGCGTAGTACCCGTCGCCCTGGCGGCCTTTGCAACGGGCTCCTCACCCGGGCTGATCATAGTGCTTTCGCTGTGCATGCCGGCCGTCGCATTTCTTGTCCGGCTTCTGGATCGGGGCTTGGCGCGCGTGTCCGTTGCCCTCGCGCTGACCTGTCAGGTGATGCTGCTGACCGCTGCCATGCAGGAGCATCCTTGGCAACTCGACACTCACATGTACTACTTCGTCGTGCTCGGAGCCATCGCGGCGATGGTCGATCTGCGGGCCGTCGTCGTGTCCGCGGTTTCGGTGATCATCCACCACTTGGTTCTGACCTTCGCGATGCCAGTGCTTATCTACGGCGTCTCCGACAGTACGTCATACCTGGGCGTCGAACGGACAATCATTCACGCAACGGCAGTGGGGATGATTGTTGTCGGTCTGGGGGCCGCAAGCCATATGCACCTCAAACTTGTGAAAGCTGCTGAGCGAGCCCAGGAAGAAACGCGCATCGCCAAGGACCATGCGCTCGCCGCAGAGCAGCGGACCGCCGAGGCGCTCAAAGACGCGGAAGCTGCACGCGCCGCGGCGGACGTCGCCCGTGCGCAAGCTGAGGACGCCTTGGCCCGGAGGCTGGAGGAGGAGCGCCGCGCAGAGGCAGTTGATGCTGCGGCATACGAACGGAGACTGGAGGAAGAGACACGGAAATCCCGGGAGCAGGCCAACCAGACCGAGGCGATGCACATTCTTCGCAACGCCCTGAGCCATCTGGCACAGGGGGATTTGGGAATCCGCATCGCCGGCACACTCCCCGAAAGCTATGAAGATATCGGAAACCGATTTGACAGCACGCTTGAGGCCTTGGATCATGCGCTCCGTGATATTCGGCAAGTTTCGAGCACGATCACGGGCGAAACCGACGAAATCGCTTCTGCGGCAGCAGATCTCTCTCAACGGACAGAACGTCAGGCGGCTACGCTTGAGGAAGTCACGACTTCTACCGAACAGCTGACCCAACTCATCCGCGCGACTGCCGAGGATGCCGGTCAGGCCGAGGCCGTCATGGTCACGACCGGCACGGAAGCCCAAACCGGGGCCGAGATTATGAATCAGGCCATCGCGGCCATGGCCGAAATCGAGACCTCCGCCGGAGAGGTGCGCAAGATCACCTCCATGATCGAGGACATCGCCTTCCAGACGAACCTGCTTGCCCTGAATGCAGGCGTCGAGGCAGCGCGAGCCGGCGACGCAGGCCGCGGCTTCGCGGTTGTTGCATCGGAAGTTCGCGCGCTGGCCCAACGCTCGTCCGAGGCGGCAAACCGGATTAATGCCTTGATCGCACAGTCAGGCGACCAGATCGAACGTGGCGTCACGCTTGTGCATGATACCGGCGGCGCGCTTGAGAAGATCATTGATGCGGTCGAAACAGTTACCACGCGCATCAGCAAGATCGCCGCCACTTCCGAAGAACAGGCCACGGGCGTGAACGGGATCAATGCAGCGCTGCGCGATCTGGATCGCGTGTCACAGCAGAACGCCAGTATGTTCGAAGAAACGACAGCAGCCTGTCAAACCCTTCGCACCAGCGCGCATGGCCTGTCTGCAGCAATCCAGAACTTCGGGACACAAGACGCAATTATCGATGAGGGAGTTCGGGCCGCGTGAACACGAAGCGAACTTGCTGCTGCAAATTCAGCCCAACCCGGAAGCTTGGGGCGCAGGGGCAAGACCAATCCTGCATCAGGCAACACCGTCGATCTCTCCGTTTGCTTAGGACATTATTTAGCGACAGGTGAAAGCCAAATAACCGGACGATAGTGCGGCACTTTTCGCACCGGGCAATCGCGCTGAGAGCGGCCATTCCGGGGCTCAGCGAAAGGATCGCGAACAAACCACTCGGGCGCGGAGCGGATCAAGCAAAGAACTTGACTGCCGCTGGCACCGGATCATCAGACGCTCTTGGTCGCAGTATCGGACTGGATTGCTTTCTACCCGGCCTACGGAAATCCGGTCTCTTCCCGCTTGCATCATCCACACAAAAAGGGCCCCGGCAGCGATGCCAGGGCCCTGATTTCGAAGCGCGGATATTACTCTGCGCCTTCGGTCGCGGTCTCTTCCTCGCCGGTCTCCTGATTGACCATCTTCATGGCCAGACGGACCTTGCCGCGATCATCGAAGCCCAGCAGCTTGACCCAGACGTCCTGACCTTCCTTGAGCACATCCGACGGATGGTTCAGACGGCGGTTCTCAATCTGGGAGACGTGCACCAGGCCATCGCGCTTCCCGAAGAAGTTCACGAAAGCACCGAAATCGACAATCTTGACGACCTTGCCCTTGTAGACCTTGCCCTCTTCGGGTTCAGCAACGATCGAGTGGATCATTTCATAGGCCTTCTTGATCGCCTCGCCGTTGGCCGACGCAATCTTGATGATTCCATCGTCGTTGATATCGACCTTGGCACCGGACATCTCGACGATCTCGCGAATGACCTTCCCGCCCGAGCCGATCACTTCACGGATCTTATCGGTCGGAATCTGCATCGTCTCGATCCGGGGCGCGTGCTCCGAGAACTCGGACGCTTCGGTCAGGGCTTTTGCCATCTCCGCAAGGATGTGAACGCGGCCAGCTTTCGCCTGTTCCAGCGCCTTTTCCATGATGGCTGGCGTAATACCTGCGATCTTGATGTCCATCTGCAGCGAGGTGATTCCCGCTTCAGTGCCCGCAACCTTGAAGTCCATGTCGCCGAGGTGATCCTCATCCCCGAGGATGTCGGTCAGAACCGCGAAATCGCCGTCATCTTCCAGCACGAGGCCCATGGCCACACCCGCGACCGGTGCCTTTAGCGGCACGCCGGCGTCCATCATCGACAGCGATCCGCCACAGACGCTCGCCATCGAGGAAGAGCCGTTCGACTCCGTAATCTCGGAGACCAGACGGATGGTGTAGGGGAAGTCGGTGTTTGACGGCAGAACCGCCTGCAGAGCACGCCAAGCCAGCTTACCGTGGCCGATTTCGCGGCGACCCGGAGGACCAAAACGACCCACTTCGCCGACCGAATAGGGCGGGAAGTTATAGTGCAGCAGGAAGTTGGATTTGAAGTTGCCGTGCAGCGCATCAATGAACTGCTCGTCGTCGCCCGTACCCAGCGTGGTTACGACCAGACCCTGCGTTTCGCCGCGGGTAAACAGCGCGGAGCCGTGCGTCCGGGGCAGCAGGCCTACTTCGGAGACGATCGGACGCACCGTATCAAGGGCGCGCCCGTCGATCCGCTTGCCGTTCTTGACGACATCGCCACGCAGAACCTTGGATTCAAGCTTTTTCAGCGCGGTGCCAAGGTTCGCGTCTTCCAGATCTTCCTCCGACAATTCTGCCTTGATGGCTTCCTTGGCCGCGGACACGGCAGAGGTACGCTCCTGCTTGTCGGTGATGGCATAGGCATCGCGCATTTTCTGCTCGCCCAAGGTCATCACACGGGCCAGCAGGTCCGAATAATCGGGAGCCTTGAAGTCCATCGGCTCCTTCGCGGCGTCTTCGGCCAGAGACACGATCAGATCCAGCACGGGCTGCATCTGCTCGTGGCCGAATTTCACGGCACCCAGCATCTCGGATTCCGACAGCTCATAGGCTTCGGACTCGACCATCATCACGGCATCTTTAGTGCCGGCAACGATCAGGTCGAGGCGCTGCTCGGGGTTGTTCTTGAGATCCTGCATATCGTCGACCGACGGGTTCAGGATATAGTCGCCATCGACGAAGCCCACGCGGGCACCAGCGATCGGGCCCATAAAGGGCGCGCCGGAGATCGTCAGAGCGGCCGAAGCGGCGATCATGGCAACGACGTCGGGGTCATTTTCCAAGTCATGCGACAGAACGGTGCAGATCACGAGGACTTCGTTCTTGAAGCCATCGACAAACAGCGGGCGGATCGGACGGTCAATCAGACGCGAAGTCAGCGTCTCTTTCTCGGTCGGACGCGCTTCTCGCTTGAAGAAGCCACCAGGGACCTTGCCGGCCGCGTAGTATTTTTCATTGTAGTGAACGGTCAGGGGGAAGAAATCCTGACCCGGTTTGGGCGACTTGGCGTAAGTCACGGCGGCCATGACCGACGTCTCGCCATAGGTGGCGATGACGCAACCGTCGGCTTGACGGGCAATCTTGCCGGTTTCGAGCGAAAGGGTATCATGCCCCCACTCGATCTCTTTTTTAACGATGTTGAACATTTCGTATCCTGTCTGACGCCTCCTGGCCCCTGCCAGTGCGTCGTTGAATAGCGGCCCCATTGCCGCCGACCCCCTTCATCATGTCATGCGCCGGGATCAAAGCGTCACGTCTCAGATATGGGGCGTGTAGCGGAATTGCTCGGGATTGGGAAGGTCGCGCGTCCGTCGACCGCAATCAAGACGAATGGCCACCGTCCGACGCAACACGGCACGCAGAAGGACAACCGAGCGAATGCGAAACGGTGTGCCATTCAGGGTCAGCGAGAGAATTGTGAGAGCAGAACGACCGCCGGTCAGAACGAAAAAAGGCCGCGCGGGAAGCACGGCCTCTCGAATGAGTATTGAAACGGATCAGCGACGGATGCCGAGGCGCTTGATCAGATCCTGATACCGCTCTTCGCTCTTGCCACGGGCATAATCGAGCAGCTTGCGGCGCTGCGCGACCATCATCAGAAGGCCACGTCGGGAATGGTTGTCCTTCTTGTGGGTCTTGAAGTGCTCGGTGAGGGTGGTGATCCGCGAGGTCAGGATCGCAATCTGGACCTCGGGCGAACCGGTGTCGCCTTCCTTGGTCGCGAATTCCTTAATCAGGCGGTTCTTCTCTTCGACGGTGATCGACATCGGGGGCTCCTTGAAGGTTAAAGAAATGGCGCAAGCCGGGATGTCGTCCAGCAGGGCCCTTGGAGAGGGGTCCCGCTACACCGATTCCCAAGCCTTGGAAAGCCCCCTTGGCGACCAAATAAGGCCAGGGATCGGTATCGTTTTAGGCATTTCCAGTTGGACCCGACGACGCTCTGCACCGTAGGCATCGACGTGCAGACGCGACCTATGCCGGTCCACGACGCCCGCTTCTCGCCGCATCCAGTGTGGGTCAAGCGAATGAAAACGTGACCGGGCACTACGCCGCCACCAGAGGGAGATCATGAAATGTTGCTGATGGCAGGCCTGGTCGGCCTTTTCATATCCGGTGTAATGGTCGCGCTTCCGGTGTCCGGGACTGAAGACGACGTCGACGGTTGGGACGGGCCGGACGATCAGAAGGAGATCAGGACATCGGAGGCTGAGGGCGCGGACGCGGAAGAATCGCCCCGCGATCTTCTCGATCCCGAAGAACCACCGGTCCTTGCCACGCGTGATCAGATCGGCGGTGCGCACCTCGGGGACGGGCTGGGCGGAACCTCCGCCACCCCGATCGCCGTCCAGAGCGATGCGGTACTCGGCAACGCATCGGATGACGAGATCGGTGGTTCTGCAGAGAATGACTTCATTATCGGCAATGATGGGGCTGACACATTGGATGGCCTGGCGGGCCGCGATGTCCTGATGGGCGGCCGCGGCGACGATATCCTGCACGGTGGCGATAATGACGATATACTTCACGGCGACGCCGATGACGACACTCTTCATGGCGGAACGGGCGATGACTTGCTGTCCGGGGGCGACGGCGACGACGACCTGATCGGCGGCACCGGGTCCGACAGCCTGATTGGCGGCGAAGGCCGTGATACGCTTGCCGGCGGCGCGGGTGACGACTTTCTGGATGGCTCAGTGCTGGACGATGCAGGTAGGGATCGCGACGACGCCGACCGAATATCCGGCGGGGACGGCGACGACTCTCTTGCTGGCGGTCAGGGCGACAGCCTGAGCGGTGGGTCCGGATCGGATCTGTTTCTGCTTCGCGCTCCGACCGAACCGACCTCGGGGCTAGACGGCGATTTGGACAATGTCCCGCTGATCGAGGATTTTGATCCGGCCGTGGACAGGATCGAAATAGACTATACGGGTGCTAGCGTTCCCGCCTTGAGCATCGTTGAAACGGAAGGCGAAACTGGAGTGATGCTTGACGATGTGTTGGTGGCGCGGCTCAGCGGAGTGCAGAGTCTCGACGCGAGCCATATCAGGTTGATTGCAGCCCGCTGATCACGCTTGGAACTCTGTCGGATCGCCCCGATTTTCCGCTTTACGAAAGAGCGCCGCAGGATTGCGGCTCAATTTGCGTGCTGGGCGAAATTTCGGGGCGAACAGAAACGAACACCGCCAGACCGTCCAGACCTTTTCGAAGGTCCGCCCGGATACTGAAACGGATCGACACGCGGCGTTCTCCTCTCTTCGTGATGTCAAACAATGACAGGCCTGCGGGTCTTGACGGGACTATTCCTGATCTGGCGGGCGTCTTTGACGGTGCCGTTCGTTACGTTCGGTGCGGTGATGACCAGGACGTTTATGCCGAAGGAGACGTGCGACTTTACCCGGCACGCCCTTCATCTTGGAAAGGCCGGATTGGGCACCGACCCGCGTGATCGTTTCCGCCGAAGTTTGCCAATCCGTGCCGGTCTACAGCTGGGTGCGGGCGACGAATGCGCATGTTGATTGATGAGCGCCCAGGACATGGCTCGATGACCGGAGTAGCGGCTTGCGCCAGCCGTTGACGCGATAAGGGCCGCGTCTTGGAACGGTCCGGGCCTGCAGCAATCCGTCGCCCTAGAAAATCGGACCGCTCAGGTGAAAAGCTCCACGAAAGAAGCTGTCTGCGCACGGCAGTTTCGGGACTCATCGGCCTCCGCCGGTTAGATTTTCCGAGTCGCCGCGAAAGGCGGCGATCAAGCGCGAATCGATGGCCGGCTCACGCCCTTGCCGTTACCCCGGCTTCTTCTGGCCCATCGAAAACGCTTTCATTATGGCGACGGCTTCGCAGACCACACGACAGCCCCAACGAGTCGTGAGCTCGTCATCGCCAGCTGATGCAGCTGCTGTTCTCTTGGCCTCGCAGCCAGGGCGCGGTGGCACACACGACCCCATGCAATCAGATCATGCGGTGCCTTTCCCACTTCTCGGGGCAACACTCGCGCGGTTGGCTGCGGGAATATTCTGTCTGATCAGACAGGCACAGACACCCAAGGCACGGGCTGAACTGCGTAGCCGATATAGAGTGGGTGCTTTGGGTGCCCATCCTTCGACAGGCCCAGCGTCGTCAGCGGCTTACCCGTCTGCCGCAGCAACGCCTCGACTTGGACTCCCCGGTTCAGGTGCGCCCCATGGGTTCCCCAGGCACAGACTACGGTATCGGCCCAGAGCGCCGCGTCCCGAATCGCCGCATCATTGGCCGTGCCCCCGACCGGGTCCGCCTGCGCGCGCATGTCGCGCGGATCAGTGGCACGCCAGGCGAAAATATTGGTGACGCGGAACGCGCCAAAGCCAAGTGCCCGTGCCCGGCGTTCGCAGCGTTCGACCGTGGGGTCATTCTGCTGTTCTGTCGCGGTTGAGGGGTTCAGCATGACGAAGGTCACCCGCCGGGCGGAGATATCCCACGTTCGCGTCAGGACGTAGCGATATTTCTCGTCTTCGGAATAGGTCGCAGTCGAGGGGGCATCGCCCTTGGTGTGGGTCCGGGTAATCATACAGCCGGTGTGCCAGCCCCGCGCGGGGGCTGGCAAGTGGCGTCACGTGCCGACAGGGGCCGCGGCACCCTGCGGCAGGCGGCGTTCGATCACGCCGACAGCGACATAGGCAAAGAGGATATGCCCCCAGAGCGCCACCCAGGTGATGCCCGTAAAACCGAGGAATGGCGGATTACCGGCCACCAGATGGGCCATGACGTAAAGCGCGAAGATCCATAGCCCAACACCATAGGCCACGGCGACCAAAGACCAATGCAGCCAAGGTGTAACACGGGCGGCGATCGGTCGGGCAATCAGGATATATCCCAATGGATAGGCGATCAGGCCCGTCAGGATGTGCAGCACGTCGGCGGCACCGGACGGTGCCCCGCCGAAGATAACCGTGAGCGCGGATTGTGCGAGCGGCACCGGGGCCAGCTTGGCAAAGCCCAGCAGGGGTGAGAGGCCTTTGCCGAAGAGATCGAAGGCGATCGTGGCCAAGGCACCGGCGATCAGTACAGTCCAGGCGAGATCTGGAAGCGAGCGGGTCGGGGTCATGGGTGTGTTCCTTGGGCTTTCGGTGCCTTCAGGTGGCCCGATGTTAACTTCACCAAGGTCTATCGCGACAGGACGTCACCGCGGTAGCCAGCCTCACGCAGTGGTGCATGTGCAAGGATGGGATCGCTAAGTTTCGTGATTGACTGTAACAATTGAGCGCAATAGGCGCGCGGCGCGCCACTAATGTTTCAGGTCTGGAACACTTTGGAAGGGTGAACCGCCCCCGCACGGTACGTTCCCACGGCCACGGCTTGGCCCTTGTGCGACGCCCAGCAGGCCTCCCCGTACTCTGCCCCCTGAAGGGCATCGCCTGGGTTTCCATGGCGCAGACGGCTGGCGGCGGCTTCTGACACCGCCACTTCGGTCAAACCGTCGAGGCCGAGCTCCAGCGGCAGCAGTCGGGCGTGCAAGTCGGGCGTTCGGGCCATCGCCTCGATCTGTTCCAGGGTGACGCCCTCGCTGGCCTCGAAGGGTCCGGCCCATGTGCGGCGCAGCCAAGCGACGTGACCAAGGCAACCCAGCGTACGGCCAAGATCGCGCGCGATTGCGCGGACGTAACCGCCCTTTCCGCAAACCATCTCCAGCTCGGCACCCTCTGCATCCTTTGACACGACCATCAGCCGGTCGACGAACAACGGGCGCGCGGCCAGATCCATCTCGACCCCTTCACGGGCGAGGTCATAGGCCCGCTCTCCTTCGACCTTCACGGCAGAAACCTGCGGCGGAATCTGCTGAATGTCGCCCCGGAACGCAGGCAAAGCGGTTTCCAGCGCCACGGCATCCGGGCGCGCATCCGAGGTCCGCGTGATCTCGCCCGATGCATCGTCGGTCGAGGTCTCCGCCCCCCAGGTCACGCGGAAATGGTAGCATTTGAGCGCATCGGTGATGAAGGGCACGGTCTTCGTCGCCTCGCCCAATGCAACGGCCAGAACTCCGGTCGCGTCCGGATCGAGCGTGCCGGCATGTCCGGCCTTTTGCGCGTCCAGCGCCCAACGAACCTTGCCCACGACCTGCGTGGAGGTGACGCCGGCAGGTTTGTCCACCACCATCCAGCCATGAACCGGATTGCCCTTCTTGCGTCGACCCATCTTCAGCGCTCCGTCACGACGATCATCGGGCCCATCTGCCGGCCGCCGTCGCTGCGTCCGGTTGAGGGGTCATGCAGCCGGGACACCGAGCCGTCGAGAAACAACGCGTCCCGCAAGCCTAACACGTCGCGATAGAACGTTGCCAGTTCGTGAAACGTCACGGGCTCATCGGAAATCACGAAGTGTACGGTACTGCCTCCGGGTGTAGCCCCCACGCCGTTGCGAAGCTTGCGCGAAGCCGAATTGGACAGGAACCGGGGGTGCAACTCCCCGTCGATGACCAGCATCGGCCCTGATTGCGTCGCCTGGGTGCAGGCGGGTGGGTCGGCGGCAAAGGCGCGGGATTCGATGACGTCTGCACGGCCCTCGCGCACGCAGAATACGCCGTTTGGCAAAAGACCGAAATTGCCCGGACCCTCACGGGTCACGATGTTCTTGCTGCGGACTCCGTCTTCGATATAAAGGCCGACCGGTCGGCGATCAGGATGGTACATCCCACCGTTCATGGCGAAGACGATGGGCGCATCAGTTTGCTGCTCCAACGTGGCAAAACTGCCCAGCGGTAACCCATCATCGCCCAACAGCCGCATCTCGATGGTCTGGATCGCAAGGTCGGCGGTGCAAACAGTAAAGGCGCGCCCACGGTGATCGACTTGCTGGCAAGCAGCCGCAAAACCCGTGGTTAGGGCCAATATCAGAGCCGCCAGCCGGATCATTCCCCGCCGTTCCCTTCCGTGTCGTCGTCGGGGGCGGCAATGTCGCGGGCCACTCTTTCATCGGCGAACAGTGCACGGGCGGCGTCCATCCGGTCGAACGTCTCGTCGATCCGGAACCGCAGGTCGGGCGAATGGCGCAGGGTCATGTCCTTGCCGGTCAGATGGCGCAGTTGCCCCTTGCAGCGCTTGAGAGCCGCAATCGCCTCCTCCTTCTTGTCGCCGCCTAAGGGCAGCACCCAGGCCGTCGCGATTTTCAGGTCGGCGCTGACGGTCACCTCGTTCACGGTGATCATCAGGCTGTTGAGTTCCTCATCGTGGACCTCGCCCCGCATCAGGATTTCAGACAGCTTACGCCGGATCAATTCACCCACGCGCAACTGACGCTGCGACGGGCCGCGGGGGTCTTGGTTGGATCGTGCCATGGGATACGCCTCCTGAGGGGGTGGCAGATATTTGCGCCATCGCCCGAGTGCAAGCGTTGCATGGGCGGCGCGGTTCCCGCAAACCGGCACCACAAGAATAGGAGCGGACGCGATGCAGGACGAGGAGCAAGCCGCGCGGCTGGTGGTGATGGGCGGGTCGGGACGCATGGGCCGGATGCTGTGCTCGGTGATCGAAGCATCCGACGCGATGCGGCTGGTCGCGGTGACCGAGGCACCGGGTCACGACTGGGCGGGGCAGGACTTCGGCTCGGCCACGGGTGGCGCGCCGAGCGGCGTGCCCGTGACGGACGATGCCGCGACCGCGCTGCGCGGCGCGGATGCCGTGATCGACTTCACCACCCCAAGTGCCACCGTCGCGATGGCGAAGCTCTGCGCCGAGGCCGGGTGCGCCCATGTTATTGGCACCACCGGCCTGACGTCAGAGGACATCGCGCAGATCGACGCCTGCGCCGCGAAGACTGCAATCGTGCGGGCCGGGAACATGTCACTGGGCGTCAACCTGCTGACGCAGCTGGTGCAACAGGTCGCCGCCAGTCTGGACGCGGATTACGACATCGAGATCGTGGAGTCGCACCACCGCCACAAAGTCGATGCCCCGTCCGGCACGGCGCTGATGCTGGGTCAGGCCGCAGCTGCCGGGCGCGGTGTAGCACTGGACGCCGTGGCCGACCGGGGCCGTGATGGCATCACCGGGGCGCGGGCCCGCGGAGCAATCGGGTTCAGCGCGATCCGCGGTGGTGACGTTATCGGGGACCACGATGTGATGTTCATGGCCGATGGCGAGCGTCTGACCCTCCGCCACCAGGCGTCGGATCGCAGCGTCTTCGCGCGGGGCGCGCTCAAGGCCGCGATCTGGGCGAAAGGTCGCGCGCCGGGGGCCTATGACATGCTGGACGTACTGGGCCTGCGCTGATGGCGCACTAAGTTCGCAATGGAATAGCTGAAGAGGTTTCCGATGCGCGCCCTGCTGACTGCCGCCCTGCTCCTGCCCACGACCGCCGCCGCGTTTCAACCGGTGACGGACCGAGATACCTTCGTTGCCATCGTTGAGGGCAAGCGCCTGACCGGCGATGGTGTGGGCCTGATCGTCAGCAACGATGGCGCGATCACGGGACGCGGTTTCGGCTTCAAGGTGAGCGGCGATTGGGAGTGGCAGGGGCGATATTTCTGCCGGACGCTGACCTCCATGATCCGGGACTTTCCGCGCAACTGTCAGACGGTCGCCGTGCAGGGCGACGTCGTGCGATTCCAGGCGGATCAAGGTACCGGGGACGTAGCCGATCTAACCCTGCGTTGACGCCCGTTTCCGGCGATCTCGGTTGAATATTTCCTGAGCAGAGAAGCCACGTCAAAAATCGATGGCGAGGCCTTTGAGTTCCCAATCGCCGTACCGCACCGGCTCGGGCCCTGAACGACCGCCCAGTTCCACGGGCAGGTTCAGTTCAGCCTGCTTGCGAGCTTCGGCTTCCTCTAGCGCGCGGCGCGCGACGTCGGGAAGCGCGGCACGGCGCGCGGCCTCCGCTTCGGCATCCAGTGGCGTCAGGTCGATGCCACGGTCGCGCGGGGTGGTCGGGCAGGCCGGCGCGTCATCGGCGGCCTGCGGAATGGCGTCGGGGTCGACGGACATGCGCTGTGGTTCGGTCATCTCGCTCTCCTTGCCGGGAACTACGTTTGGATATACGCCCCGGGGCTTCATCTGCAAGGACAACCCATGTCGCACGCCGCCGCACCCAAACGCGAGATGCCCGAAAGCCTGGCCGCCCGGATGGGTGCGATCCGCCTGCTGGCGCATGTGCTGCGTGACGGACGCATGCTGGGCGACGGGGCAAGCGGGCTGACCGGCCCAGCAGCGGCGCGGGCGCTCAGGTTGGCCGGGCTGGTGCTGCGCCATATGGGGCAGGCTGACGAGATGATGCGCGCCCACATGGACCGGCAGCCGGCCGCGAAGGTGCGCGATATCCTGCGCCTTGCACTGGTCGAGGTGTTCGTGGACGGGGCGGCACAGCACGGCGTGGTCAACGATGCCGTCGCCATGGCGCGGATGTCGCCGCGTACCGTCAAGCAGTCGGGGCTGGTCAATGCCGTGTTGCGCAAGATGGTCGATGACCGGAGCGCATGGGATGCGCTTCCGGCACCCGCGATGCCCGGCTGGCTGCGCAAGCCCGTCGCGAAGATGTGGGGGCAGGACAGGCTGGCAGCGATCGAGGCGGCGCATCTGGCCGGTGCCCCGCTTGACCTGACGCCGCAGCGCCCGGTCGAAATCGAGGGCGCGGTCGTCTTGCCGACCGGATCTCTGCGGTTGGCTGGCGGTCAGGTGTCGCTGCTCCCCGGGTTCGAAACAGGGGACTGGTGGGTACAGGACGCCGCCGCCGCGATGCCTGCGCGTCTGCTGGGCGATGTTACCGGCATGCGTGTGCTGGACCTCTGCGCGGCCCCCGGCGGGAAGACGATGCAACTGGCGGCGGCGGGCGCGCAGGTGACAGCGCTGGACGTGTCACCCAAGCGGATGCGGCGGGTCTTTCAGAACCTTGAGCGGACAGGGTTGCAGGCCGACGTGCTTGAAGCCGATGCGCTCAAGTGGTCGCCGGAGGAGCCCTTCGACGCCGTTCTGCTGGACGCGCCCTGCACCGCGACGGGTACGATTCGCCGACACCCCGACCTGCCGCACCTGCGGGAGTCGCGGGACGTGGAGGCACTCACCAAGCTGCAGTACCAATTGCTGGACCGGGCGCTTGGCTTCGTCAAACCCGGTGGGCGCGTGGTCTACTGCACCTGTTCCCTGCTGCCGGTCGAAGGGGAAAACCAGATTGACGCAGCGCTCAAGCGCCATCCCGGGCTGACGCTTGAGCCGGCGGACCCAGTCACCCTGGGCCTGCCGGCAGAGGCCGCCGTGGCGCAGGGCCTGCGTCTCTTGCCCGACCTCTGGCCCGAGCGGGGCGGCATGGACGGATTTTTCATGTCGGTTCTGAAACGGCCCGAGACATCCGCATGATCCGCCCGCGTGACAGATCGCGCCTCGCGGCGTAACCTGCACTTCGAAGGGCCGGAACAGGTCCGCAGCCGGGCACACGAAATGAGCGGTCAGAGTTTTTCAGACAGGGTACACACGCGATGGCGCATGGCCAGGTCGCGCCCACGTCGCGGACCGCGTACGCTGGTCTGGCAACCCGAGCCACGCGGCACGGGATCTGTCCGCAAGGGGCAACAGATGTTGTCGGGCTTGTGGCACATGGCCGGGCAACTGGTCGAGGCACCAGGCAAGACGCCTTGGCAACTGGAGGCCCCGTCGACCCCATTCGAGATGCAATTGCACGGACAAGGCTGGCTGGATGACATCATGGCCTCTGGTGGCCGCAAAGCCCGCACGACCGCGCAGCTCTGGGTGCTGGACTGGGCGAAACGCTTTGGCGGCGGCAAGGGGCCGGGCTGGGATGCCGCGCTGACCGGTCGGCGGCTTCTACGCCAGATCAGCCATGCTCCGACGCTTCTGTCGGGCATGGAAGCGCGCGATCAAGCCACGTATTTCGACCTTCTTTACCGGCAGGCGGCCTACCTCAGCGCAGAATGGACAGAGGCCCCTGCGGGGCTGGCCCGGATGGAGGCGCTGACCGGACTGCTCTACGCCGGGCTGACGCTGGAAGGGATGGCCGAGGTAACCCCGACGGCGACCCTCGCACTGACCAAGGCGGCCCGGGAGGACATTTTGCCGGACGGCGGTATCGCCTCGCGCAATCCCGAGGCCCTTCTGGAGATGGCGATGCTGCTGGGGTGGGCGATCGACGCGCTTCGCGCGAAGGACACGCCGCCCGACGATTTGCTGGCGGCGCAGGCGCGCATGGTGCCGACCCTGCGGGCGTTGCGCCATGCCAACGGCGAGTTGGCGCGATTCCATGGCGGCGGCAAGGGGCGACCCGGTCGGCTTGACCGCGTCCTGGCCACCTCCGGCATCCGGGAACGCAACAACAGCGGGCTGGCAATGGGCTATGCCCCCGTCGCGCACGGCAGGACCACGCTGATCGCCGATGCGCAGGCCCCTGCGACCGGGGCGGCCAGCGGATCCGCCCACGCCTCAACCCTGGCGTTCGAATTGACGTCGGGCAATTGCCCGGTGGTCGCGAACTGCGGCCCCGGCGGGGCCTTCGGTCCAGACTGGCACCGGGCCAGCCGCGCCACGGCATCCCATTCCACTTTGGAGGTGACCGGCTGGTCAACGGCCCGGGTCGGCCCCCTGCTGACGGTGGGCAAGCGGCAGATCGCCCCGATGATCCTGCCGCCCAAGAACGTGCAATGGCAACGCAGCGACTCACGCCGGGCATCCACGCTTGTTTTGTCCCATGACGGCTACCGCGAGACGCACGGGCTGACCCATCTGCGGCGCCTGGTCCTGTCGACCGACGGTCGCAAGCTCGAAGGTGAGGATTCGCTGCGCGCGATGAGCAACGCCGACAAGGACCGGCTGGACGACACGCGCCACGACATGGGCCCGCACGGTTTGCCCTTCGCGATCCGGTTTCACCTGCATCCCGATACGGACGCGGAGATCGACATGGGTGGTCGCGCCGCCTCTCTGGCCTTGCCATCGGGCGAAATCTGGGTGTTTCGCCCCCTCGGCAACCTGAAACTGACGCTGGAGCCATCGGTACACCTTGAGTCGGGGCGCCTGAAGCCGCGTCCCGCGCAACAGGTGGTTTTATCCGACGCCCTTGTGTCCTATGCCGCGACCATCGACTGGACCCTGACTCGCGCTCAGGAGGCGACGGACTCTTCGCCCTCCCGCGCCGAAGATGGACTTTGACCATAGGAAGACCGCAATGACGTCTGTTCCGCTTAAACGCGCCCTGATCTCCGTCTCGGACAAGGAGGGGCTGATCGGGTTGGGTCAGGCGCTTGCCGCCCGCGGGGTCGAGATTCTCTCAACGGGCGGATCTGCCCGGGCACTGCGGGATGCGGGCTTGACGGTGAAAGACGTGGCCGAGGTGACCGGCTTCCCCGAAATGATGGACGGACGGGTCAAGACGCTGCACCCGAAGGTGCACGGCGGATTGTTGGCCCTGCGCGACAACCCCGACCACGCGAAGGCCATGAAGGAGCACGAGATCGGCGGCATCGACCTGCTGGTGGTGAACCTTTACCCGTTCGAGGCCACGGTTGCGTCCGGCGCGGACGAGGCCACCTGCATCGAGAACATCGACATCGGCGGCCCCGCCATGATTCGGGCAGGTGCCAAGAACCAGGCTTTCACCTGCGTGGTGACCGACCCCGAGGATTACGACGCCCTGCTGACCGAACTGGACGCCAACGACGGGGCCACGACCTTGCCCTTCCGCCAGCGGCAGTCGGCCATCGCTTATGGCCGCACAGCCGCCTATGATGCCGCCGTCGCCACCTGGATGGCCCGGTTCGAGGAGACGCCGCGCCGCATCGCCGCCGCCGGCACCCTTACGCAGACGCTGCGCTACGGGGAAAACCCGCACCAGTCGGCCGCATTCTATACCGACGGCAGCGCGCGCCCCGGCGTGGCCACAGCCAAGCAGCACCAGGGCAAGGAGCTGAGCTACAACAACATCAACGACACCGATGCGGCAGTGGAATTAGTCGCGGAATTCGGTGACCGTCCCGCCGTCGCCATTATCAAGCACGCCAATCCCTGCGGCGTCGCCACCGGCGAGACGCTGGCGCAGGCCTATCAGCGGGCCTTCGACTGCGACCGCACCTCGGCCTTCGGCGGGATTGTGGCGCTCAACGGTACTCTGGACGCGGAGACGGCGGAGCTGATGGCCGGCATCTTCACCGAAGTCGTCATCGCACCCGATGCCACCGACGACGCAAAGGCCATCTTCGCGGAGAAAAAGAACCTGCGCCTGCTGACCACCGGGACACTGCCCGACCCCCGAACCGCGATTCGCGCCATGAAGCAGGTCGCAGGCGGCTGGCTTGTTCAGGACAAGGACACAGGCTTCATCAGCCCCGATCAACTCAGGGTCGTCACCAATGTGGCACCCACGGATGCGCAGATGCGTGATCTGATGTTCGCCTGGACCGTGGCCAAGCACGTGAAATCCAACGCAATCATCTATGCCCGGGACGGCGCGACCGTAGGCGTCGGCGCGGGCCAGATGAGCCGCCTCGACAGCTCCCGGATCGCCGCAAGAAAGGCGCTCGACGTGGCCGAGGTTCTGGGGCTGGGGCAATCGGCGGCGGTTGGTTCGGTCGTGGCCTCGGATGCGTTCTTCCCCTTTGCCGACGGCCTGCTGGCCGCGGCCGAAGCCGGGGCCACGGCGGTGATCCAACCGGGCGGATCGATGCGCGACGACGACGTCATCAAGGCGGCGGACGACGCGGGTCTGGCCATGGTCTTCACCGGCATGCGGCACTTCCGTCACTGATGCGGAACTTGTGGATCTCTGCGCTGGCCGCTTTCGGCATCGACCAGCTTTCAAAGGTGCTGATCGTTCACCTGATGGACCTTCAGACGGTCGGAGTGATCGAAGTCTTGCCGCCCTACCTGGTTTTCATCATGGGCTGGAACGACGGGATCAATTTCGGCCTTCTCTCGGGGGCGGGCGCGCGCTGGCTGCTGATCTCGGTGGCCGTGGTCGTCAGTATCTTCCTTGTCCGCTGGGCGCGGGCCTTCACGCGGCCCGTGGCCTTCGTCTGTGCCGGTTTCGTCGTCGGCGGGGCGCTGGCCAATGCGCTGGACCGGGTAATCTATGGGGCGGTGGCGGATTTTCTGAACATGTCCTGCTGCGGCATCCACAACCCCTATGCGTTCAACCTGGCCGACGTTTTCATCTTCCTTGGCGCGGTCGGCCTGATCCTGTTCGCAGAGGAAGGGAAAGATAAGGCCGCAAAGACCCCGTGACGAAGACCGCCCCTTGGGGTAGGAACAAGCAACACGCAGAATAAGGGGGCGTTTGGGATGTTCGGACGGCTGGCATTGGTGGGAACTCTGGTCGCGACACTTGCCGCGTGTGAACGCGAGGACCCGACGCTGTTCAACATCCGCAAGCAGGACCGCTCGCCGGATGAATTCTCGATCCTGCCGACAGCCCCTTTGCAGACGCCCCCAGACTTGGCCGCGCTGCCCACACCCACGCCGGGCGGGGTCAACCGCGTCGATCGCGCACCTCAGTCCGAGGCCGTCGCGGCCCTGGGCGGGAACATCGAACGCGGGAGCGGGGCCGACCGCGGTCTACTCGCCAGTGTGCAACGCTACGGCGTGACCCCTGGTATCCGTGGCCAGCTGGCGGCCGAAGACCTGGACTTCCGCCGCGCCAACGACGCGCGGTTGCTGGAGCGCGTGTTCAACGTATCCACCTATTTCAAGGCGTATCGCAGTCAGGCGCTCGACCAATACGCGGAACTTTACCGCTTGCGGAACCTCGGCGTGCGCACGGTTGCGGCTCCGCCTGACCCCGCGACCACGGAATGACCCGTCCGTGACGATTGACGCCGGGGGCCGCACGCGCATTCGTTCGGGCTATGCCTTTGAGGATGAGTACGGATATTCCCGCGCGGTTCGGATGGGGGGCCATGTCTGGGTCTCGGGGACGACGGCGCGGGGCGATGATTTGTCGCTGGAGACCAAGGCGCAATTCGCCGCTTGCCTACGGATGGTCGAGGATGCTTTGAAGGAAGCCGGAGCTGGGTTCGATGACGTAGTCCGCTCCACCGTCTATCTGATAGATATGGACGACGCGGACGCGGTCAAACCCCTTCATCGCAAGGCCTTTCAGGTGGCCTTACCCGCCAGCACCATCGTTCAGGTTACTCGCCTCTCGCCCTCGACGGCCCGTGTCGAAATCGAAGTGACGGCTTTTGTTGGGTGACGGCCCCCGAAAGTAGGTCACGGGCGCGTCATCTGCCTTTGACTCCTGCCCCGCATCGCATACCTGAGGGGAGAGTTATTTTCTGACGCCCGAAGGAGACGCTCTTGCGCATTCGCACTCTTGTCGCCGCTGCCACCCTGCCGCTGGTCCTTGCCAGCCAGGCTCCGGCCCAGGCCATCGACGACACGGTTACCACCTTCACCTTGCCCAACGGCATGGATGCCATCGTGATCGAAGATCATCGCGCACCGGTCGTGGTGCACATGGTCTGGTACAACGTCGGGTCCGCCGACGAACCGGCCGGCAAATCAGGTATCGCGCATTTCCTGGAACACCTGATGTTCAAGGGCACGGACGAGCTGGCACCGGGCGAATTCAGCCAGACCGTTTCGGCGCAGGGCGGATCCGACAATGCCTTCACGTCAAACGACTATACCGGATATTTTCAGCGTGTCGCCGCTGATCGTCTGGAATTAATGATGAAGATGGAGGCCGACCGGATGCGCGATCTGGTCCTGGATGACGAGGACATGCTGACCGAACGCGATGTCGTGCTGGAAGAGCGGGCGCAACGCACTGACTCCAACCCCGGTGCCCTGTTCGGCGAGATGCGCAACGCGACGCAGTACATGAATCATCCGTACGGTGTCCCGATTATCGGCTGGAAGCACGAGGCCGAGAAGCTGACGCTTCAGGACGCGCTCGATTTCTATCGCACCTATTATGCCCCCAACAACGCCACTCTGATCGTGGCAGGCGATGTGGACCCCGCCGAGGTGGAGTCGCTGGCGCTGAAACATTATGGCCCCGTCGAACCGACCCCAGGGCTGACCGAACGCGCGCGTCCGTCCGAGCCGCCGCAATTGGCCGCGCGCCGCCTGACATTCGAAGATGAGCGCGTTTCCAACCCCTATGTCATGCGGACCTATCTTGCCCCCGAACGGGATGCGGGCAATCAGACCGACGCCGCAGCCCTGACCGTCCTTGCCGAGATCCTCGGCGGCTCCTCCGCCACGTCGATGCTGGGTCGGACGCTGGAACAGGAAGAGGGCGTGGCGCTGTACACGGCGGCATTCTACTCCGGCACGCGCTATGACGATACGCAGTTTTCCGTACTGGTCATGCCGACGCCCGACCGGACGCTGGAGCAGGCCGAGGCAGACATGGACCGGATAATCGCCCGTATCATCGAGGACGGGATCAATCCGGCGCAACTGGACCGGGTCCGGACTCAGCTGCAGGCCGCTACCATCTACGAACGCGACAGCCTGCAGGGCCGCGCCCGTGAATTCGGAACCGCCGTAACCAGTGGTCTGACCGTGCAGGACGTTCTGGACTGGCCCGACATTCTCGCTGCTGTCACCGAAGACGATATCGTGGCAGCCGCAAAGCAGGTGTTCGACATGAAGAAATCCGTGACCGGATACCTGACCAAGCCCGCTTCGGAGGACGCCGTCGTGACGCCCGCAGCCGTGACGGAGGCCGACCAATGACCCCGCGCATCCTGGGAGCGATCATCGCCCTGAGCCTGCCAATGCCCGCGCTTGCAGCTGTTGAAATCAAGGAAATCACCACGCCCGGCGGGATTGAGGTCTGGCTGGTCGAGGAACATTCCATTCCCTTCACCGCCATCGAGCTGCAATTCGAGGGCGGTGCCAATGAAGACAAGCCCGAAGCCCGCGGTGCAACCTACCTGATGACGGGCCTGCTCGAAGAGGGGGCAGGAGACATGGATGCCCGTGCCTTTGCCGAGGCAGAGGAAACTCTGGCAGCGCGGACCAGCTTCAACGCCGCGAACGACAGCGTGACGATCGGTCTGAGCTTCCTGACCGAAAACCGCGATGCCAGCATCGACCTTATGCGCGCCGCCCTTACAAACCCGCGATTCGATGCAGACGCCGTCGAACGGGTCCGCGAACAAGTACTGGCCGGTCTGGCCGGCGACGCGCGCGATCCAAACGAAATCGCCGCACGAACCTTCAGCGCAATGAGCTTTCCCAGCCATCCCTATGGCTCGGCGATGAAGGGCACGCCCGAGACGGTCGCCGCCCTGTCCATTGCGGACCTGCGTGAAGCGCATGCCCGCGCTCTGACCCGCGACCGGGTAAAGGTGGGCGTAACCGGCGACATCACCGCCGAGGAGCTTGCCCCGCTGCTGGATCGGTTGCTGGGCGACCTTCCCGAGAGCGATGCTGCCGATGTGCCCGCCATTACTACCGTTCTCGGCGGCGGCGTGACCGTGGTCGACTTTCCGTCGCCGCAGTCGGTCGTCCTGTTCGGCCAGGAGGGCATCGCCTTCGAAGATCCGGACTACTTCGCGGCCTTCATCCTGAATCACATATTGGGCGGAAGCGGCTTCCAGAGCCGTCTGATGACCGAGGTCCGGGAAAAGCGCGGCCTGACCTATGGCATCGGCACTTATCTCGCCCCGCGCGACAAGGCGGAGCAATTGCTTGGCCAGTTCTCGTCCTCCAATGACAAGGCGGCCGAGGCAATCGAGATCGTCCGCGACGAGTGGGCCCGGATCTCCAGCGAAGGCGTGACCGCCGAGGAACTGGACGCCGCCAAAACATACCTGACGGGAGCTTATCCGCTGCGTTTCGACGGCAATTCACGCATTGCCGGTATCTTGACGGGGATGCAGTCAATCGGCCTTCCGGTCGATTACATTCCGACCCGGAACGACCGGATAGAGGCTGTGACACTGGACGATATAAGTCGGGTGGCCGCGCGTTTGCTTGATCCGGCGAAGTTGCACTTCGTGGTCGTGGGACAGCCTGAAGGCCTCGAATCCGGCAGCTTCTGAGCTTTCCGAATCTGCTGCGCCCGTGCTATCCCTAGGGGCATGGGCGCGCATGAACACAAGATGATCCTTCCTCGAATTCGTCAGCTAGACGAAGGGGCCGTAAACCGCATCGCCGCTGGCGAAGTGGTCGAACGCCCAGCATCTGCCGTGAAAGAGCTGGTCGAGAACGCGCTGGACGCGCAGTCAACGCGCGTCCAAGTCGATATTTCCGACGGCGGGCGCACTTTGATCCGTGTCACCGACGACGGACACGGAATCGCTGCCGCCGACCTGCCGCTTGCCCTGTCTCGCCACGCCACCAGCAAGATTGACGGCAGCGACCTGCTCAACGTCCATTCGTTCGGGTTTCGTGGTGAGGCCTTGCCGTCGTTGGGGGCTGTTGGGCGCCTGACGATCACGTCGCGCGCGACCGGCAGCGACGGCGCGGCGATGATCCATGTATCAGGCGGGCGGATCGACCCGCCGAAACCCGCCGCCCTGCGGGCAGGCACGGTCGTCGAATTGCGTGACCTGTTCCACGCCACCCCGGCGCGACTCAAGTTTCTTAAAACCGAGCGGTCCGAGACGATGGCCGTCACTGACACGATCAAGCGGTTGGCCATGGCAGAACCCGGCGTCAGCTTTATCCTGCGTGACACCTCTGATGGGGGTGACCGCGTTGTGTTCCGCGCCGACGCCGCCGCCACGCTAGCCGATCGTCTGGCGACCGTTCTGGGGCGCGATTTCGCTGCGAATGCGCTGGCTATCGATGCCGAACGCGACGGGGTCCGCCTGACAGGGCATGCCGGCCTGCCGACCTATTCGCGCGGTAATGCGGTGCACCAGTATCTTTTCGTCAACGGCCGGCCCGTCCGTGACAAGATGCTGACGGGTGCGTTGCGCGGGGCCTACATGGATGTGCTGTCGAAGGATCGGCATCCCGTCGCCGTACTTTTCGTGACGTGCGATCCGACGATGGTCGATTGCAACGTGCACCCCGCCAAGACCGAAGTGCGGTTCCGCGACGCCGGCATCGTCCGTGGCCTGATCGTCTCGGGTTTGCGCCATGCCTTGGCCGGGGCCGGGCACCGGGCGTCGACCACCGTTGCCAAAGCGACGCTTGGCGCGATGACGCCAGAGCGGCCCGCCTCCCCCGTCTACCAGATGGACCGGCCCAGCCTTGGCGCGCGCGCGGCCTCCTATGCCGCGCAGAGGCCTGAAATGCCAGGCTTCGCCGAACGCTCCGCCCGGATGGAACACCCTGTGCAAGAGCGAGCCTCTGAAACGCCGGCCGAGTCGATGCCCCTGGGGGCGGCTCGCGCACAGATGCACGAGAACTGGATCTTGGCACAGACTGAAACCGGAATGATCATCGTCGACGCACATGCAGCGCATGAACGGTTGGTCTATGAGAAGCTGAAGGCACAGATGCGCGACCACGGCATCCGGGCGCAGGCGTTGCTGATCCCGGAAGTGATGGAAGTCGGATCCATGGCCGAGCGTCTGTTGGACCTTGACCTGTCAAAGCTCGGGCTGGTGCTAGAAGGGTTCGGTCCCGGCACCGTGGCCGTCCGCGAGACACCGGCGATCCTTGGAAACTGCTCGGCCAAGGCGCTGGTACAGGACCTGATCGAGGAGTTGGAAGACGATGACGACGCCGACCCGCTCTCGCTTCAGTCACGGCTTGATGCGATCCTTTCGCGCATGGCCTGCCACGGCTCCGTGCGCACGGGCCGGAGGATGACCGCGCCCGAGATGAATGCCCTGCTGCGCGAGATGGAGGCGACGCCCCACTCGGGGCAGTGCAACCACGGCCGCCCCACGTATGTCGAGTTGCAGCTTTCGGACATCGAACGCCTGTTCGGACGTTCATGACGCTCAACCTGTCGGACCCGCTTGTTCTGGTTGCGATCGTCGGTGGGTTGATCGTTCTGATCCTGATTTTTCTGGTCGTGATGATGTTGGGCCGATTGCGTGATCTGACCCATACACAGGTACACCTGACAGGTGGCCTTTCAGCCCTGACCGATGCGCAGCGGCGGTCCGAAACCCAGGTCGGCGCAGCCTTGGGGGACAGCGCGACACGAACCGCACAGACACTGGGTGAGTTGCAGCAACGCCTTGCCGTGATCGACGCGGCGCAGAAAAAGATCGAAACGCTGTCGGGCGACGTCCTGGGCCTTCAGGACATCTTGTCCAACAAGCAGACGCGCGGTGCCTTCGGGGAAATCCAGCTACACGACTTGGTCGCCAAGGCCCTCCCGCCAGGCAGCTTTACCTGGCAGGCCCAGCTTTCCAATGGACGCCGGGCCGATTGCCTTGTGCATATGCCCGACCCGCCCGGTCCGCTGGTGATCGACGCCAAGTTCCCACTGGAAGCGTGGGAGTCTATGCTGGCCGACCCGGCCGACAAGGCACGCGTCACCACCTTCCGCGCCAGCATCCGCACCCACATCCGGGCCATTTCCGACAAGTACATCCTACCCGGCGAAACGGCGGACGGTGCCTGCCTGTTCCTGCCCTCGGAAGCGATTTATGCCGAACTGCACGCGCACCACCCCGAGGTCGTGCGCGAAGGCTTTGCCGCGCGCGTCTGGATCGTTTCGCCCACGACGATGATGGCGACATTGAACACGCTTCGCGCGATCCTCAAGGACCACCGGATGCGCGAACAGGCGGGCGACATCCGGCGCGCCCTGGCCGCCTTGGGGCGGGACGTGGAACTGATCGTCGAACGCGCGGCCAAGCTGGAGACCCACTTCGATCAGGCCCGGCGCGATGTAGAGGGCATCGCGACTGCCGCAGAACGCGCGGGCAAGCGAGCCGAACGGCTTGATACGTTCGACTTCGAGGAAGACGCCGCGAAACCCCGCCTTGCGCCGGTGATACGACGTGGATAAGCCCCCGGTGCCGTGCTAGCTGCCCCGGAATGAGCCAGATCCCCACCAAACCGCAGATCCTGCAATGGATCGCCGACAATCCCGCCCTGACCTCCAAGCGTGACATCGCCAAGGCGTTCGGGGTCAAGGGGGCTGCGCGTATCGACCTGAAGCGCCTTCTGCGCGAGTTGGAGGCAGAGGGACATCTGAGCAAACGAAAGAAGAGCTACGACGACCCGAACCGCCTGCCACCAGTCGCGGTACTCAAGGTCACGGGGCCGGACGCCGATGGCGATCTGTTCCTTGCCCCGCACGACTGGCAGGGCGACGCGCCCGAGCCGCGAATCCTGCACGTTCCTGCCAAGGATGACCCCGCGCTGGCCAAGGGCGACCGCGTGCTGATGCGCCTGATCGAAGTAAAGGGCGAGGATTACAGCCACGAAGGCCGGTTGATCCGCCGTTTATCGACCGGACCGCGCAAGGTCCTCGGCGTGTTCCGCGCCACCTCCGAGGGTGGGCGGATCGTGCCGGTCGACAAGGGCGTGATGGACGAATGGATCGTTCCCGCCGGAGCCACGGGCGGCGCGCGCGACGGCGAGTTGGTTGAAGCCGAGCAAACCGGCCCCAAGGGGCGCGTGGGCCTGCCCAAGGCCCGGATCATCACGCGGCTGGGTGACCCCGGTGCCGCCAAGGCCGTCAGCCTGATCGCAATCCACCAGCACGGCATCCGTGACGAGTTTCCATTGGACGCCATCGAGGAGGCCGAGAACGCGGAGCCGCCGATGCTCGACGGTCGCACCGACCTGCGCGACCTGCCCCTGATCACCATCGATCCGTCGGACGCGCGCGACCATGACGACGCCTGCTTCGCACAGGCCGACACCGATCCGGCCAACCCCGGCGGGCATGTCATCTGGGTCGCCATCGCCGACGTGGCGGCCTATGTGACGCCCGGCTCCGCACTGGACCGGGAAGCGCGGGAACGGGGCAACTCCACCTATTTCCCGGACCGTGTCGTCCCGATGCTGCCCGACGCCCTTTCCGGCGACCTGTGCTCGCTGCACGAAGGGGTTGAACGCGCCTGCATCGCCGTGCGCATGACCGTCAATGCGGACGGCCACAAAACCGCGCAGAAATTCGTGCGCGGGTTGATGAAATCACCCGCGGCCCTCTGCTACGAAGAGGTGCAGGCGGCGATCGACGGCGCGCCGAATGATCGGACAGCTCCGCTTCTTGAGGGCGTGCTAAAGCCCCTCTACGCTGCCTACGATACCCTGAAGATCGCACGCGACAGGCGGCAACCGCTCGCCCTCGACTTGCCCGAACGCAAGATCATTCTCTCGGACGACGGCAAAGTCACCTCCGTCGCGTTCCGCGAACGGATGGATGCCCACCGCCTGATCGAGGAGTTCATGATCCTCGCCAATGTTGCCGCCGCCGAGGAGTTGGAACGCCTGCGCACCCCCCTTCTGTTCCGCATCCACGAGGAGCCGGGCGAGGACAAGATCGACAGTTTGCGCCAAACCGCCAAGGCCAGCGGGTTCAGCCTGCCCAAGGGGCAGACCCTGCGCACCGAGAACTTGAACCGCCTGCTGCAGGCGGCGGCCGACACCGAGCTGTCGGAGCTGATTTCAATGTCCACACTGCGCGCAATGACGCAGGCCTATTACGCGCCTGGCAACCTGGGGCATTTCGGATTGGCGCTGCGCTCCTATGCGCATTTCACATCGCCCATTCGGCGATATGCCGACCTGATCGTGCACCGGGCCCTGATCACGGCGCATGGCTGGGATCCTGACCCGAAACGGGACGGACTGGCACCTGCCGACATCGAACAGCTCGAAACCACCGCCAAGCTGATTTCCGAGGCTGAGCGTCGATCGATGGTGGCAGAACGCGACACGAACGACCGCTACCTCGCGGCTTTCCTGTCAGACAAGGTGGGCGCGGAATTCGCGGGCCGCATCTCGGGCGTACAGGCCTTCGGGGTCTTCGTGCGACTGAACGAAACCGGGGCCGACGGCCTGATCCCGGTGCGCAGTCTGGGCAGCGAATATTTTCGTTACGACCGTGATGAACAGGTGCTGACCGGCACGTCGACAGGCACCGAAATCGGGTTGGGCCAACGGGTGACGGTGCGGCTGGCCGAAGCCATGCCGGTTACCGGTGGCCTGATCCTGGAGTTGCTCTCGATCGAAGGAGAGCCTCGCAAGGTGCAGCCCGCGCGCGGCGGTCCACCGCGGGGCAAAGGGGCGAAGAAGCGCAAATACAAGAAGGCCCCTCGTCGACGCTAGCATCACGCGAAACCACGCCCTAGAGTCGGGTCATGCGCGTTTTCCTCTTGCTTGCGATCCTGCTGACACTGCCTGCCGCCGCGCAGCAGCTCAGCCCCCGACCGACGGTTCGCCCGTGGGTGGCGCAGGGAGCCGATGTGACCATCTGGGTGCGCGATTTCCGGACTCGGGCTCTGGCCGCGGGAATCGACGCGGAGACCTTTGATCCGGCAATGGCAGAGGTCGAATACCTGCACGACGTTATCCGCCGCGATGCAAGCCAGTCGGAATTCACCAAGACGATCTGGGACTATCTGGACACCGCTGTCAGCGACTTGCGCGTGGCGAACGGCCGCGCAGCGGTCGCGCGCCATGCCGACGCCTTGGACCAGATCGAAACTCAGTTCGGGGTCGACCGCCATGTGGTCGCAGCAATCTGGGGTCTGGAGAGCAGCTACGGCGCATTTCGAGGGCGCATCTCCACGCTGTCCGCCCTGACCACGCTCGCTATCGGGTCAAGCCGCGCAGACTTTTTCGAAGATCAATTGATCGAGGCCCTTCGCATTCTGCATGATGGTCATACCACGCGCGCCGCGTTGCGCGGCAGTTGGGCCGGGGCCTCGGGTCACACGCAATTCATGCCAACATCTTTCCGCGATCATGCCGTCGACTTTACCGGTGACGGGCAGCGCAATCTCTGGGGCGACGACCCGAGCGACGCGCTGGCCTCTACGGCGGCTTATCTGAAGGCGAACGGCTGGGTGGCCGGTCAACCCTGGGGCGTTGAAGTGCGTCTTCCCGGAGACTTCGACTACCTGCTGACCGGGGAACAGGTCGAGAAAATGCCGGCAGAGTGGGCGGCGCTTGAGGTGCGAAGTGCCAGCGGAATGCCGCTGCCCGATGCTGGCCCGGCGTCCATCCGTGTGCCAGCCGGCCATGAAGGAGCAGCATTTCTCACCTTTTCAAACTTTCGCGTAATCGAGACCTATAACACGGCGGATGCATACGTGATCGCCGTCGGGCACCTGGCCGATCGGCTTGCGGGCGGACCACCGATCTTATCAGGTTGGCCCCGTCAGGATCGGGCGCTGACATTTGATGAGCGGATCGACCTGCAATTGCGCTTGCGCGAGGCCGGCTTCGACCCGCTGAAGATTGACGCGAAGATCGGGCCAGACACCCTGGACGCGATCCAGCGCTGGCAGGCGTCGCTGGCACTGAAACCCGATGGCTATGCCAGTCCACGCCTCTTGACGCGGCTGCGGGCTGTCACGGAGGGTGTGCAGCCCTAGGTGAAGGTTCGGCTCCGTCGCAGGCGATCGGCTGCTTCGTCTTCTGCCATGCGGTTCTTCATCCGTTGCAAAACCTCTGACGATTGTCGGGCCAGGCTACGGACCTCTTCTGCGATAACCTGGAATGATCGCCCTGACTCGCCGCCAGCGCGAGCCGCCTCGACCGAGGCATTGATGGAGATCAGGCCGATCATTCGCCCAATCCGCCCCATTTCGGTTAACATGCCGTCTACCAAAGCTGCCTTCTCAGCGGCGCGGGCAAGATGCGCTTCCGTTTCCACGTTTTCCAGTTCTCCCAAATGCTCAATGATCGCGACAATATCCGGAAATACTTCGTGCCGCGCACGACAGGCCAGCTTTGCCGCCTCCGCTCGCGTAAGATCCACGCGGTCGTCGGGTAACTCGGCCAACGTTCTCCCGAAGCCAAACAGAATCCGTCTTTGTCGAGCGATCTCCTTGATGTCTTTTAGGAATGCCCCGAGCTGATTGATCTCGGTCATAGCGGCGACATATTTGGCGCGGGTGCCGAGGAACTCTTCGACCAAAGCGGCGCGCTCCGTTTCATCGCTGGCTGTCGTCACGAGCACGGCCAACATCCCCGCATTGAGCGCGAACCCACGGCACCGGCCAATAATGCGAAGTATTTCGGGCAGTTTCCCATCAGTGGAAGTCTTGCCTGCGATCGCGGGCCTGGCACGCAAAGTTGTATTCACCGGCGATATCCTCTCGACTCATTGCCAGAGGATGTATCAGTCCATGCTTTCCAGACGGTTAACCCACGTGACGCGCAGGGGCATGCAGCGCCGAAAACCCATAGTGCCGCAACCAGCGCAGGTCGCTGTCGAAGAAGGCCCGCAAGTCGGGGATGCCGTATTTCAGCATCGCAAGTCGGTCGATTCCGATGCCGAAGGCGAATCCCTGGTACACCTCTGGGTCAATCCCGCCCGCGGCCAAGACCTTGGGGTGCACCATACCGGAGCCCAAAATCTCCATCCAGTCGTCGCCCTCTCCCAGCTTCAAGGTACCGCCTTCCCAGCTGCACCGGATGTCCACTTCGGCCGACGGCTCGGTGAAGGGGAAGTGGCTTGCGCGGAATCGCAGTTCGATCTCGTCTATCTCGAAAAAGGCGCGACAGAATTCTTCCAAAACCCACTTCAGGTTCGCCATGGAGATGTCGGTGTCGATGGCCAGCCCCTCGACCTGGTGGAACATCGGCGTATGCGTCTGGTCGTAGTCGGCACGGTAGACGCGACCGGGACAGATGATGCGCGTTGGCGCACCGGATTTTTCCATCGAGCGTATCTGAACCGGGCTGGTGTGCGTGCGCAACACGTGCGGCGGGCGATCATCGCCTTCGCCACGGGCCATGTAGAACGTGTCCATCTCGGCCCGCGCGGGGTGGTGACCGGGAATGTTCAGGGCATCGAAATTATACCAATCCGTCTCGATCTGCGGACCTTCGGCCACGGTAAAACCCAAATCGGCGAAGATCGCTGTGACTTCTTCGGTAACCTGGCTGACGGGGTGAATCGTCCCTTGGCGACGTGCACGGGTCGGCAGGGTGACGTCCAGCCACTCATTGCGCAACCGCTCGTCCAGCGCGGCATCCTCAAGCCCTGCCTTGCGGGCAGCGATCGCGGAGTTGATCTCCTCCTTCAGGGCGTTGAGCGCGGGGCCAGCCTGCTGCCGCTCCTCGGGTGTCATCTTGCCCAACTCGCGCATCTTCAGCGCGACCTCGCCCTTCTTGCCGACCGCGGCCAGGCGCACGGCTTCCAGCGCGGCTTCATCACCGGCGGCGGTGATCTGGCCCAGGTACTTGTCGCGAAGGTCGTCCATGTCGTGCCCCTATCAGAACGGTGGCTAGGTAGCCCGGGCAGGCCCCGCGCGCAACCGTCAGACCAGCTGCGTCACCCCCCACAGCCCCAGCGCCATCATCGCCAGGTTTTCAGTCAGGGACACGAACCCGAGCGGCACGTTTGATCCGCCGCCGACGCAAGCGCATTTCAGTTCCCGCCTGTCAATGTAGACGGCCTTGAACACCGATACCGCGCCGACAGTTCCGATGAACAGCATCGCAGGCACGGCCAGCCAATGCAGGAGCCCCGCGATCATGAGCACGCCCGCGCCCGTCTCGACAAAGGGGTAGATGTAGCCATAGCGAATCCAGCGTTTCGCCAGCAGATCGTAGTTGAGGAACATGGTCGCGAACTTGTCGACATCCTGCAGTTTCTGCGCGCCGAGGAAACACATTGCGGTCGCCACGAACCACGGAACCACCTGCCCCTGCAACAGCACACCGTCCACGCGCCAGCTGATCGCCATCGCGATCAGGAAGGATACGGCAAAGATCATCAGGACCGGGCGATATGTGGTCGCATTCGGATCGCGAACCGTCTGGCCGAAATGGCGCTTCAGGTCGTCAAAGCCGCCGATCCGCTCGCCTTCGATGAACGCCTGAGGGAACTTATCCACCCCCATCTCGGCCTTGCGTGCATCGATTTGCGCTCGGTCCACCAGCTGACGGTCTTCGACCTTGTATCCCTTGCGCTCCAAAAGGGCCTTGGCCTTCAGGCCGTGGGGGCAAGTGTGCTTTTCCATCACCATGCGGTGCAGCGTGGCTGTTTTGGTCATCGGTCGTCCTTTCCGGCAGCGGTTGCGCTGCCGCGTGTTTTTACAATGTCTGCGACACCTTCACCGCACGCGCACAAGCCGCAGAACGGTGTCGTGATGGGGAGATAGGGCCTCCAGTCACTGGAGGGTCAAGAGGCACGTTCGAATTCCTGCATCGCACGTGCCAGATTTTCGCCGATGACGGCGCTGCCCCGCGGGCTGGGGTGAATCAGGTCGCGGAAATACAGGCTCCGGTCCGCCGTATCGATTACGGTTCCCGAGTCGAAGAACAACAGACCGGCATCCCGCGCGGCCAATTGCGTCATGCGGGCGTTGATCGTGTCGAATGCTCCTTGGCAGGGCGTGAACCCGGTAGAGGCGGCATCGGCCCCATCGTAATAACCGACAAAGGCAACCTTTGCACCCGTCGACCTGATACGGTCGATCAGATCGGGGATATCACCCCCCAAGCCGGGCGAAATCAGCCCGTTCAGGATGTCTGCTTCCGCCGCCGTGCGACAGTTTCCGCGCAGGTCATTGCCGCCGCCGGTAAGGATCACCCAATCCCATCCGTCCCCGGCGAATTGCTCGGTAATGTCGAAACCCAGCGCGCCCGCCACGCCATTCGGATGGGTCAAATGCGCCGCCGATTGCGCCTCATCCAAGACGGGGCGACCAAGCTGCGCCTGAACCGCTTCGGGGATACCCTGAGCGCCATTCCAAGCCATGACGCTGTCGCCTATGGCGAGAATCGACGTGTCGGAGGGCGGGGATCCGGCGCTGACGCAGGCGGACAGGACAAGCGGCAGAAGAGCGATATGGCGCATTTTGATCCTTAAAGGTAACGTCTTACGGGCAAGATGCGGCGAACGGGGTGAATTTCAACCGACCCGCACCAAGGCAGTCCGCGACGCGATTGGTTCATCTCCCGGAGGATACAGGCAGACCTTGGAGGTGCCCGGAAGGCCAGCGCAAAAAGGCCCCTGGCGTCATCCTCCATCGGTCGCGAAAGAGCCGCGCCGGAGGGTGCGCCTCAACCGCTGAACTCACCTATGGCCGAGGTCAGCAATGCGAACATTTCCGTATCCTTGCCCGGCGTCCGGACGTTCACCAGGCAACGGTCCGTAACAAACGCGGTCAGGTCCAACTCCCCCTCGGAGACCTTGAGCAGCGCATCGTAGGACGTTTCGAGGCTGACATCCGGTGCTGTCGAAGCGCGATAAAGCATCTCCGCCCGACCATTTCTAGCCTTCAGGGTCATCTGCTCTCCATTGATGACGATCGCAGCCTCGAAATCATATGCTGCTGTGACAACGCGCTGGCAGGCCGTTCCCAGGGTCACGGCCACCGTCCGTAGATTACCGGGGGCTACTATATCCCCTTCCGGGTCGAAGCCGGCACCGAAGATCGCCAATTCGAAGATGATGTCGCGCGTGGCCGCCCCGCGGTCCGTCAGTTCGTAGAGCATCGCGCCATGCGCGCCCTCAACCTTGGCCACCAGCCCGTCGGCCAACAGCTTGGCCAGACGATCGGTGAGCAGGTTCGCGGCAATCCCGGTCAGTCCCTTTTGCAGGTCCGTGAAACGGGCTGGCCCGGCAAGCAAATCCCTCAGGATCAGCAATGTCCACCGATCCCCGATGCGATCCAGCCCGCGCGCAATCGGGCACAGCAGTCCATAACTACGCGGCTTCGCCATCAGAACCTCACAATATTTTTACTTTATAATATAAAGTATCCACTTTAAATATCCAATGGAGCGATGAGCCAGAGGTCTTTCCATGTCAACACTCCCCAAAATTCTCGTCACCAGCGCAGGCGGTAAAACCGGCATGCGGGTGACGCTTCAATTACTTGAAAAAGGTGCCCGCGTGCGTGCCTTCGTGCGCCGCCAGGATCACCGCGCAGACTTGTTGAAGAGTGCGGGAGCCGACATCTTCGTGGGCAACCAGTATTCTCTTTCCGATCTGCGCGCGGCGATGAAAGGCGTGCAGCGGGCCTATCAATGTGCCCCGACCGCGCCAAATGGATTGCACTTCAACGCGGCTTTCACGGCGGCCGCATACGATGCGAAGTTGGAACACGTCGTCACGCTGGGGCAATGGCTTTCCAGTGTCGATCACCCCTCGCTCTTCACACGCGAAGTCTACATCAGCGACGTCCTGATCGGAATGCGCGCCGAAATGTCCGTCACGACAGTCATCCCCGGCTGGTTCGCCGACAATTACCTGATGGTCCTTGATATGGCCGCGCATCTCGGCCTTCTGGCGATGCCCCTTGGCAACGGCGAGATCAAGAAAAACGCCCCCCCGTCCAACGAGGACATTGCCCGGGTCGCGGTCGCGGCACTGATCGACCCCGAAACACACGCGGGCAACTCCTATCGCCCCACGGGTCCGGCACTTTTGTCACCAAATGACATTGCCGCGGCAATGGGGCGAGCATTGGGAAGACGAGTCAGTTACCGCGAAATATCTGAAAAGATGATGCTAAAGGCGCTTAAGGCCATGCCGCCGTCGAACTACTCCGAAGCTGCGGTATCGCAACTGGCTATTTACGCCGACGAGTATCGGCGCGGTGCTTTTGCGGTGAATGCGCCGACCGATGTGGTGGCCGAAATCGGCGGACAGGCACCCGAGGATTTCACGAGCATCGTGCGCCGCACAATTGCCGCCCGCAGCGATCTTGGGCGCAGTGCCGCGCGCACTTTGGGAGCACTTGGCGGCTTTGCAAAGATGCTGCTGACACGACCACCAAACCTGGCCCTGATCGAGGCCAACCGCGACTTCGTTCAAATCGCCGCGCCGCGCTTCACCCAAGACGATGTGGCGTGGACCCAGACGCACGCCGCAAACCCGAAAACGAAAAGTTCAAAGAAGGCCGCTTGATATGACCGCGCTGATGATTTCCACCATTACCGTAACCGATCCGCTGAAGTTTCAGGACTACATGCGAAGAACACAGGAGGTGGCGCGCCCCTTCGGGGCCGAAATGATGTATCGCGGCAAGCACAGCGCCACACTGGCCGGCGGCCCATCGCATGGCGAGATGGTCGTCGTGGTCAGTTTTCCTGACCTCGAAACGCTCAAGAGGTGGAATGCATCTCCCGAATATCAGGAGCTTGTCGCGTTGCGCGATTCCAGCTCGGTTCAGACCATGACCGCCTACGGGCCGATGGACTGAGCGCAGTTCAGCCCTCCGCCTGCCCAGAAACGCAAGCCGGGAACACATCCACCACCCGCAGGCACGCCAAGACACTTCCTGCAATCAGGCTCGACATCGCATGGATTCTTGGCGGCGCAAGAGCACTGGTCTGCGCCATGGCCTCACTCGTGGATGCAATGCGGGTTTCGGTTCAGCAGCTCTACTGATCGACACCGTGCCCGGCGGCGACACCGTCTCGTTCGTCCATCAGTTTCGATGTCCCGAAGTGGTTGCGGTCGCTGAATGAAACGAGAAAGGGCCGCCCCAGAGGACGGCCCTTCTTCAGATCGCCAAGCGGTCGCTTACGCGGCGGCCTTAGCCTGATCTACGATCGCGGCAAAGGCCTCGGGTTCGTGAACGGCCAGATCGGCCAGAACCTTGCGGTCAACTTCGATGCCTGCGTTCGATAGCGCGTTGACGAAACGCGAATACGTCATCTCGGCGTCGTGGGCACGCACGGCGGCATTGATCCGCTGAATCCAGAGAGCGCGGAAGCTGCGCTTGCGGTTCTTACGGTCGCGCGTGGCGTACTGGTTCGCCTTGTCGACGGCCTGAGTGGCGGTTTTGAAGGTTGTGGAGCGACGGCCATAATAGCCCTTCGCAGCAGTCAGAACCTTCTTGTGGCGGGCGTGGGTGACCTTACCGGAGGTTACGCGGCTCATGGTGTGTCCTCCTTATCGATCGTAGGGCATGAAGCCCTTGATGATCTTGGCGTCCGGTGCGGACAAAGTGGTCGTGCCGCGCGCGGTACGGATGAATTTGGTGCTGCGTTTGATCATGCCATGGCGCTTGCCCGCCTGACCGGCGATGACCTTGCCACCTGCCGTGATCTTGAAGCGCTTCTTGGCGCTCGATTTTGTCTTCATCTTGGGCATTTCGGTCTCCTTCTTCAACGCACGACTCGGCATCCCAATCGCCGGACGTGCGGGTATTCGAGCGCGGCACATATCGGGGATGGATTGGCTTTGCAACCACCCATGAGCACCTTGGCCAGCCGCCTGCGCGGGCGGCATCACGCACTCGTTCATATCTCGCGAGGGGTTCAGCCGCTAGGATCGGTCTGCCTCCACGGATAGAAGGATGTTTGATATGTCCAAGGTAACCAGACGAGCGATCCTCACGACCCTGCCCGGTGTGCTTGGCGCGACCGCTGTCGCCCCCCAAGCTTTCGCCGCAACCAACGGCGTAGACGCCTTCACCTTTGAGGTCACGCGGACCGAAGCGGAATGGCGCGCGATGTTGACCGATGATGAGTACCTCGTCCTGCGCGACGGCGCGACGGAAGCGCCGCGCTCCGATCCCAAATGGGACAGCTCCGAGGCCGGAATCTATCGCTGCAAAGGGTGCGACCTTCCAACTTTCGATGCGCGCCACAAGGTCGTGCTGGACAAGGGATGGCTGTTCTTCAGGCTGGCCGAAACGGATTCGGTTCTGACGTCAATCGACCGGGCAGTCTACGACCAGTTCGCAGCGCGCAGCGGCGACGCATCTCCGATGATGGGTCCGGATTTGCCCGAGGAACAGGCATTCTCCGCAGAGGAACAAGAACTGCTCGATAGCTTGCTGGCGATTGAGGTGCATTGCCGTCGCTGCGCATCCCATTTGGGCCACCATTTGTTGGTTGATCGCAAGATGCTCTACTGCATCAACGGCATCAGCCTGAACTTCGCGCCTGAAGCGGCCTGAGCGCCCCCACGTCCGCTTAGCGCAATACGCGCGCGACTAGTTCGATGAAGGCCTCGGGGAGGGCTATCCAGCCGAAACTCTCCCGGTCAGTCTCCCATACCCAGAAGAACAGCGCCGCGCCAATCAGCGCGGCGAGCAAGGAGACATGGGACAGTTGCTTTTCGACCCAGCCCGTCATCAGGCCCATCAGTCCGAGCGCGGCAACAACCGTCGCAATCGCAAGAAGTAGGTCCGGATCGGACGGCACCGGCAGATCGAGGTCGGGGACGGCGGGCAACGACGCCCACCATTCCCCGATCTAATCGAGGACGCCGCCGACCTCCTCCAAGTTCAGTCACCCTCACCACCGAAGATCAGACGCTCGTCGCAGGGCGCGATGCGCAGGATGTTGGTCGAGCCGGGCATGTTGAACGGGATGCCCGCCATGACGACGACCTGATCGTCCAGATCCACGAAGCCGGACGCCTTGGCGGCGCGTACAGCCGAGACGACGGCGAACTTGAAGCGCTCGACAGTCTGGGTCTCAACGCAATGTGTACCCCAGGACAGGACCATGCGCCGCGCCGTCTCTGTTATGGGTGTCAACGCGATGATCGGCACGCGAGGCCGTTCGCGCGATACCTTCAGCGCGGTGGAACCCGAGTGCGAGAAGCAGCAGATCGCCTTGATGTCCGTTGTATCTGCAATCTCGCGCGCGGCGGCGACAATGGCGTCGGCAGTCGACGACAACTTGGCCGAGCGGCTGGCCTCAATGATCTCGCGGTAGGTGCCGTCGGATTCGACCTCGATCGCGACGTTGTTCATCGTCTGGACCGCTTCGATCGGGTAGCTGCCCGCGGCGGATTCGGCCGAGAGCATGATCGCATCGGTCCCCTCGTAGATCGCAGTCGCCACGTCCGAAACTTCGGCGCGGGTCGGCATCGGGCTGTCGATCATCGATTCCAGCATCTGTGTTGCGACGATCACAGGCTTGGCGGCGGCCCGGCAATTGCGAATCAAACGCTTCTGGATCGGCGGCACGGCCTGAACGGGGCATTCGACGCCCAGATCACCTCGGGCCACCATGATTCCATCCGACACCTCAAGGATGCTGTCGAAGGCATCAACAGCGGCGGGCTTCTCGATCTTGGAAAGGATCGCCGCGCGCCCCCTGGCCAGGTCCCGCGCCTCGTGCACGTCGGCGGCGCGCTGAACGAAAGAAAGAGCGAGCCAGTCGACGCCCAACTCACAGACGAACTCAAGGTCCTTGCGGTCCTTTTCCGACAGCGCCGCCAACGGCAGCACGACGTCGGGCACGTTCACACCCTTTCGGTTGGAAATGGTGCCGCCTGTAATCACGGTGCAATCGGCATAGTCCTTGCCGCACTTGTCGACCTTCAGACGCAGCTTGCCGTCGTTCACCAAAAGTGTGCCGCCCGGTTCCAGCGCGTCGAAGATTTCCTTGTGAGGCAGTTGCACGCGAGTCGCGTCGCCCTTCGCGTCATCGAGGTCAAAGCGGAACTTCTGCCCCTCCTCGATCTCGGCCGAGTCGCCCTCGAAGGTGCCGCAGCGCAACTTGGGCCCCTGAAGATCGGCCAGAATGCAGATCGGACGCCCGGTGTCGCGCTCGATGTCGCGGATGATGTTGTGGCGGGACCGGATATCATCGTGGTCTCCGTGGCTCATGTTGAGCCGGAACACGTCGGCACCCGCTTCGAACAGCGCCCGAATCGTATCGTAGTCGCTGGAGGCCGGCCCGAGGGTGGCGACGATCTTGACGTTGCGATGGCGTCTCATGGCGGCGCTTTCCTTAGGATCGAGATGTTAGCGCTCACACCTCTGCATCGCCCTTCGGAGATGTGCAACAGTGCGGACGATTTTGCGCACCCTAGTGGCCAGATGACACGGAACCAAGTCCCGCGACGACTTGATTGGGCATGAAAAGGAGCACATGTCCAATTCGACAGCAATCTGCCGCAAATCGACAGCCCAGAGGATTCCATGGACAATGCCACCCGCACCGAATTAGAGGCCGCCGCCTTCCGCCGCCTGCGCAAGCACCTGCTGGAAGATCGTCCCGACGCCCAGAATATCGATTTGATGAACCTTGCCGGGTTCTGCCGCAACTGCCTGTCGAGGTGGTACGGCGAAGCTGCGGCTGAGCACGGTATCGAGATGTCCAAGGAAGAAGCGCGCGAAATCTTCTACGGCATGCCCTTCACCGAATGGAAGGCGCAGCACCAGACCGAGGCGTCGCCCGACCAGCAGGCTGCATTCAGAACCAGTTTCGCCGAGAACGTCGGCAAGCCATGACCCGCGCGACGCCGATTACGCAGGGATCATTTTGCGCCCCGCGCCCTGCGTAGCTAGACTGCCGACCAAAGGAGCTTTTCACATGATCCGTCTTTCACTCGCCTTCGCCATCACGGTCGCCGCACCGTTCGCCACCCCGGTCCACGCGCAGGGTGTCTTTGTCCCACCACCGCCCGGTATTGTTGGGGACCGACCTGAACTGACCGGCAAGCATGGGCGGGTCGCCCGCGAGATGCGGCACTACGGCTTCGACGTCGATGCGACGCGCCTTTCGAACCAGCAGATTTCGCTGATCGATTCGGCACTCCACGACGGCAGATCGGTTGGCGACACGCAGGCGCGCATCCGGGCCGTTTTACGCGGGGGCTTCTTGCAGCGCATCATCGACAAGAACTGACATGCGGGCGCTGCTCCTCATCGTGGCACTCGGCCTCGCGACCCCGATAATGGCGGCACCCAACGCGCAGTTGGTCGCCTCGGTTCAACAGCGGCTGGACCTGCTCGGGTTCGCGGGCGTCGATGCCAGCACGCTCACCACCCGTCAGATCGCGGCCCTGCACATGCACCTGCAAGGCTCGGCGCTGTCGGTCGGCGGGTTCAACCGCATGAACACCCTGGCACAGATCAAGGTAATCCTCGGCTGGGACTGAAGGAACGGCTTTCGACCCCGGCGGAAAGCCGATCGCAACGATTGTGCCAGTTTAGGGCGGACCAGACCGGGCGATGCCAGACCTTGGGGTCAGACAGCCGCCTTGCGCATCTCTTCAAGATAAATTTCCCGCAAGCGGCCCACGATCTTGCCCGGCTTGCCGGTGCCGACGGTCTCTCCGTCGATGGACACGACCGGCATCACGAAGCTGCTGGCCGACGTGATGAAAGCCTCGTCCGCCTGCAATGCTTCCTCAAGGGTAAAGGCCCGTTCCTCGACCTTCATCTGGGCCTCCCGCGCGAGGGCCAGCACGGCCTTGCGGGTAATCCCGTGCAGGATTTCCTCGCCCAGGTGACGAGTGACGATCACGCCGTCCTTGACGATGTAGGCATTGTTCGAGGTGCCCTCGGTGACGGCCCCGTCCTCGACCATCCAGGCGTCGTCGGCACCTTGTGCCTTGGCCGCCATCTTGCCCATGCTGGGATAGAGCAGCTGGACCGTCTTGATGTCCCGACGGCCCCAGCGACGGTCGGGGACCGTAACAATCTTCATGCCCGTTTTGGCCATCGGGTTTGCCGCCAGCCCAGGCTTGGCTTGAGTGAACAGGACGATCGTCGGCGGCGTGTCCTCCGCCGGGTACAGGAAGTCCCGATCTGCGGCACCGCGCGTCACTTGGAGATAGATGAGCCCCTCGCTCAGGTCGTTGCGCACGACCAGTTCGCGGTGAATGCCAAGCAGATCGTCCATGTCGATCGCGGCCTTCATATCCAGCTCGTCCATGGATCGCTGAAGGCGCTTGGCGTGGCCCGCGAAGTCGATCAGCTTGCCGTCCAGCACGCTGGTCACCTCGTAGACGCCGTCGGCAAACAGGAAGCCGCGGTCGAAGACCGACACCTTGGCCTGATCCTCGGGCAGATATTCACCGTTCACATAGACTGTCCGCATCGTATCCTCCTTGGGCACACACCCTCTTGCGAAGTGCGGCGCGCGCGGTCAAGCCTGCTTCCATGTTGACCCTGATCCAAGGCCCGCTGGCCGAACTGCGCAATCGGCCCCTTGGTCCGCAGGTGGCACAAGCCGCAGCCCTGCGCCCCGGATACCGCGATCACGCCATCGATCTGTCCGATCCTCGCATCGACGACCCGATGGAAGAGGTGCGCGATCACGGGATCAAGGGTGCCAACGCCTACCACACGCCAACCGCCCCCTATCACCAGCCGATCAAGGGCAGCACGCCCGACCTGCTGTTGCGCCGGCCGCTGATCGACCGACTGATCGGTGTGAACGAAAGGCTGGCCGAGTATGGTCTGGAGCTTTGGGTGTTCGACGGCTGGCGGCCGATCGCGGTACAAAACTACTTCCACGACCATTGGATGCCCGACCGCCTGCGCGCGCTGCGCCCCGATTGGGACTCCGCCCGCATCGCATCCGAAACCGAACGATACTGGGCACGCGGGGCAGATGGTGCCATCGACCCGCTGTCACCGCCACCTCACGCGACGGGTTCGGCGGTGGACCTGACGATCCGTCAAATCGACGGGCCGGAGCTGTTCATGGGGACGATTTTTGACGATGTTTCGGAGGCATCGAATACCGACGCATTGGAAACGGACCCGGCGGACCTGGCCTTTTCGCATCGGGAAGCGCGCGCCAATCGACGTCTGCTCTACTGGCTTATGGTGGAGGCCGGTTTCGCCAACAACCCGACCGAATGGTGGCACTTCTCCAAGGGCGATCAGATGTGGGCGCGCATTTCCGGCGAAGCCGCGGCCTATTACTCGACCGCGCCCCTTCCCTGAGCCCTCAGGTCCGCCCCAGGTACCCCGCAGGCGCATCGACCTTCCGCTCGTAATCAACCGGGGCCTGCGTTCGCGGTGCAGTCGCACGCTTGAAGTCATAGCGCATCGTCTCGCCCGAAGGTTCTCCGGCGACGATCAGCACTGTACGAATCATCCGCGGACCCTCGTGAATATCAACCAGACCACGAAGGTTGGGCGCACCGTCAAAGGCACTGAGCAGCACTTCAAACCCTGCCTCGTCGAAGGTGATGATCGGATACCAGGTGTCGCCCATCTGGACACGCAGTCGACCACCCGTGGCCTTGCGATCCCGTTCGCGGGCAAGGGCAAGCCCGTCGCGAACGTCCTTGGGCAGATGGTAGAGATCGGACTCTGACATAACGGCCTTCCACAAATTCGAGATGCGCTGCTCCTGCAGCAGGCGAACGCTTTGAAAAGCGTGACACGCAAACATGAAGAGTCAATGAAGCCTTTCGAAACTAATCGTGACACTTCGGATGAGTGCGGCCTCAGGCCCGCACCCGCGGCCGCAGAACATGGGGCGTTGCAGGGTCGTAGAGCGCCGACTCCTTGAAATCAGCAATGTCCCCAAGGACGGGCCCGACCAGGATAAGCGCGGTCCGGGTAATCTTCTCGGCACGGACCTTCGCATGGATGTCCGACAGGGTGCCGCGCAGGAACGTCTGATCCGGCCATCCGACGCGGTACGCGACGACCACCGGGCAATCGGCCCCGTAGTGCGGCGTCAGGACGCGCTCGATCTCTCGCAGATTGCGGATGCCCAGATGGATCGCAAGCGTCGCACCGGTGCGACCGAAGTTTTCCAACGTCTCCCGTTCGGGCATCGACGTCGATTTCATACTGACCCGCGTCAGGATGATCGACTGCGCGACTTCCGGCACCGTCAGTTCCTGTCCCAAGGCAGCTGCTGCCGCGGCATAGGCGGGAACGCCAGGCGTGATTTCATAGGGGATGCCATCGGCCCTGAGCCGCCGAATCTGCTCCGCAATCGCCCCATAAAGCGATGGATCACCCGAATGCACCCGTGCCACATCCTCGCCTCGCCCGTGCGCGGCCACGATCTCGGCATGGGTTTCGTCCAATGTCATCGGTGCCGTATCCAGCACCCGCGCGCCTTCGGGGGCTTGGGCCACCACCGCCTCGGGCACCAGCGATCCAGCATAAAGGCAGACCGGGCAGGTCCGGATCAGACGTTGCGCCTTGAGGGTCAGAAGCTCCGGGTCGCCCGGCCCCGCCCCGATGAAATGTACCGTCATGCCGTCTCTCCCGGGGCAAGATCGCCGCCCGTCATCTTGCGCGCATAGCCGCGCGGCGTGAACATCCGCGCGCCGTCGCCCGTCTTCACCAGCTTCGAATGACTCGACCCGATCAGAACCACGGTAAGCATATCCACCTCATCGACCTGCAGGTCGGCCAAGCGACGATACCGGACGTTCTCTTCCGGTCTCCCCAGCGAAGTCGCCAACAGGACCGGCGTGTCGTCCGGACGATGTGCCAGAAGGATATCGCGCGCCTCGGCAAGCAGAGTGCGACGGCGCTTGGACACGGGATTGTAAAAGGCGATCACGAAATCGCCCTGCGCCGCGGCGTTCAGACGCTTCACGATGTCTTCGCGCGGGGTCAGCAGATCGGATAGTGAAATCGCGCAGAAATCATGCCCCAAGGGGGCACCCGCCCGTGCCGCAGCAGCCTGAAGCGCGCTGACACCCGGCGTGCAGACCACCTCCACCCGCCGTGCGGCATCGGTGACTGCTGACGGGTCCGCCGCGTCGCGTGCCATGAGTTCGAACACCAACGCGCCCATGGCATAGATACCCGCGTCGCCCGAACAGATCAGCGCGACATTGCGCCCCGCGCCCGCCCGTTCCAGCGCATGACGGCAGCGCGCCTCCTCTCCTCCCAGCGGATAGTCAGAGCGCGGCTTGCCCGCCGCCAGCGGCCCCAGCAGATCGATATAAAGGCCGTAACCCACCAGCTCTTCCGCCTCCTGCACCAGCCGGCTGGCCTCCGGGGTACGCCACGTTGCCTGCCCCGGTCCGATCGACACGATCGACAGGCGTCCGCGCGCACGGCCCTTGTGGTCGGTAATCGGATCGGCGGCGCGCGCCAATGCCGCTGTGGTGTTCGCGGTCTTGCGCTTGGGGACGACGATCGCGCCCCCCGATGCGCGCAGGGCAGACGCCTCCGACACCGACCGCGTGCCCACTTCGGACAGCACCACGTCCGAGGGGTTGGGCACTTCGATTCCGGCCAACTCTTCGGCGGTGAAGGCGCGCAGGGGCACGCCGAGACGCGCGGCCAAGGCGTTCATAGCAGGCTCGTCCAGTTTCAGATCCAGCGTGTTCACCGACGCCACCGCCCCCGGTGCCGCACCGGCATCGGTCAGGACGGCTTGGACGTTTTCCCAAAGCTCCCCCGCATCCGCGTCCCGCGCGCAGCCGACGCCCAGCGTGAAGCGCTGCGGATGATAGACTAACTTTGCAGGCCCTCCCGTCGCGGGATGTTCGGTAACGGAAATCTCGACCGCATCCCCTTGGGGCAGGTCGAACAATACCTCGCCCGTGTGATGCGCGCCGCCACCGGACAGAAGCGCCGCCATCACGCCCTTCGCATCCTCGGGGTTGGCGAGGCGATAGCCCACCGGCGGCTCGTCCAGCGCAACACCCAGCGCCACGTCCCCCGCCGTTGTCACCGTAGCCGTTCCGCCAAGTGTCAGCGCAACTTGCCGTGCCAACCGGTTTGCGCCCCGGTGCCCCCCCAACAGCGGTACGACGACAGCGCCATCGTCGGAAACCGAGATCACCGGAGGCTCCGTCGTCTTGTCGGACAAGATCGGGGCCACGGCCCGGATCAGGATACCGCTGGCGCAGACCCCGATCACCGCGTGTCCGGCGGCGAACAGGTCCCGTGCGTGGTCCAAGGCATTCGGAAAGGTCACCTCGGCCTGCGTGCGTCCCACGCGGCCATGCAGCGGGCAGCCGAGGGCCGCCGCCACTTTGCGCGCGGTGGCCTCTCCAGCGGCGTTCAGCGCCAGAACGATTGGGGTCAGAGCCATGGATCGGCTCCTTTCGTCACGAGGATCATTGAGAAATACGGTGCGTCGTCCGGGGCTTCGGAGAGCGGAAGAACCACCTCCGAGCCGAGGGTCGCGCGTTCGATGTAGGTACCGGTCAGCCCCTCGTCCGCCAAGAGCGTGCGCAGGCGTGCAAGGTGCCGCCCGACCTTCATCACCACAAGCGTGTCGGCGGCGCGCAGATGGTCGCGCAAAGCGACGTCTGGCAAAGGACCGGGCAGCACGGTCATCACTTCGTTGCGCGCGGTCAGCGGCATCGCAGCCACGGCGGCGCAAGCGGTGACGGAAGTGACACCGGGCACGACCTCGACCCTGAATCGGCTCTTCAGCCGCGCGAAAAGATACATAAAACTGCCATAGAAGAACGGATCGCCCTCGCAGAGACAGACGACGTCATGGCCTTGGACCAGCGCCTCCGCGATCTGTGCGGCCCCAACGTCATAGGCCGCCTGCGCCGGTGCGCGCTGGCGTGTCATCGGCACGTCCATACGGATTTCGCGGGCCGTGGCCGGGATCAGGTCCGCGGCGATCGAGCGCGCGAAACTGTCCCCCCCGGCAAGGGACGGATAGGCTATAATCGTCGCATTCTCGATTAGCCGCGCGGCGCGGCGGGTGATCAGGTCGGGGTCGCCGGGCCCAAGGCCGACGCCATAGAACGTGCCGCTCATCTTTTGACCAGCGACCACTGCGTCACGGTCATCGCGGGACGCCAGCCGTGGTAGCGGCCCACGGGTTCCGCGCGATCGACGGAGATGCGCGCAAGATCGCCCCCGTGCTTCCGGTGAAGCCCAATCAGGATCGCCTCCGACTCCAACGTGACCGCATTCGCCACCAGCCGCCCGAGCGGCTTCAAGGAAGCGTAGGCATGGTCGAACACGGTCTCGGATAGGCCGCCGCCGATGAACACGGCGTCAGGCGCGGGCAGGTCTTCAAGGGCTTCGGGCACTTCGCCGTCGCGCAGGTCCAGGCGCGGGGCACCCAATGCCAGCGCATTCTCGGCGGCCATGGCGCGGCGATCCGCGCGGGGTTCGATGCCGATCGCCCGGGCCGAGCGTGCAGCGCGGATCCATTCGATTGCGACCGATCCTGATCCGGTGCCGATGTCCCACAGCAAGGCCCCACGCATGGGCATCAGCTTGGCGAGCGTTACCGCGCGGACCTCGCGCTTGGTCATCGTGCCGTCCGACCGGAACAGCGCGTCATCAAGACCAGGAACCCTTGGCAGCAGCGCCGCATCGGGGGCAGCGATGCAATCGACGGCAAGGGTATTGAAGGCCGGAACCTCGTGCGTCCAGTCTTCCGCGGACGCGTCGAAACGGGCCTCGGCGGAGCCGCCCATGTTGGCGAGGACGGTCAGGCGGGACTTTCCAAAGCCCCGTTCAGTCAGGAATTTCGCAATCTGGGCAGGGGTTTGCGCGCCCGTTGTCAGGATCAGGAGCCTTGCATCGGGCTGGATGAAGGCGATCATCTGTTCGACGGGGCGTCCATGAACCGTCAGCGTCTCGATGTCGGCCATGGACCAACCCATGCGGGCGGCGGCCAGTTGAAAGGCCGAGAGTTGCGGGTGGTAGACGATCTGGCCCGGCGGGATGGCCCGGCCGATGCGCGCGCCCACGCTGAACCAAAGCGGATCGCCGGTCGCCAGCACCACAACACGCTGACCGCGCAGGGAAATCAACTGGTTGATCAGCGCATCGAAGGGACTGGGCCAAGCCAGTCGCTCGGCGGTAATCGCCTCGGACAACACGTGATGCCGGTCCCCGCCGATGATCACCTCGGCCGCCTCGACCACGGCGCGAGTGGCGGGGGACAGGCCAACAAGACCGTCTTCGCCGATGCCGACGATGTGGAGCCAAGGGGCGTCAGGCATGGAAGATATCGACGGGTGACGAACGGGTGACGAACGGGTGATCTGCGTCCGACGTGGAGTTTGAGTAATTTTGAAGCAGAGAAGTCGTCATTGCACCCCCCCACCCGCAAGGATGGCCAAGGCATTGACGGCCGCCGACGCCATTGCGCTGCCGCCCCTGCGGCCCCTCAGAGTCAGGAACGGGGTGCCGCGCGGGCGCTGGCCGAGTTCGGCCTTGCTCTCGGCGGCCCCGACGAAGCCCACCGGGAAGCCGAGGATCGCGGCGGGTTTCGGTGCACCTTCGTCCAGACGCTCCAGCAGGCGGAAAAGTGCTGTCGGTGCGTTGCCGATGGCGATGACCGCACCGTCGGTATCCCAGAGGTCGACCGCAGCGGCGGAGCGGGTGGTGGCCAAATCGCGCGCCATGTCGGGCGTGCGCGGGTCGTTCAGGGTGCAGCGGATCTCCGTGCCCGGCAGCAAGCGGCGGGTGATGCCCGAGGCGACCATCTCGCAGTCGGCATAGACCGGGGCACCCGCCTTGAGGGCCGCGATCCCCGAGGTGGCGACGTCTTCGGAGTAGTCGAGTCGGTCTGCGATCTCGATCATGCCGCAGGCGTGGATGACGCGGATCACGACTTCCGCAATGTCCGACGGGAATCGTGTCAGCGGCGCTTCGTTGCGGACGGTCGCGAAGGACGCGGCATAGATCGCCTGCGGATCTTTTTCGTAAGGCCTCATGTCCGGGCTTTCCGCGCCGATTCCGGGCCATGGGGGTGTTTGGCGTGGGGATAGACCGGGTGGTGATGGTCGTGATCGTGGTGGTGATCGTGGCCATGGGAATGGTGGTGATGATCCTGCGCCTGCAAGCGGCACAGACCGGTGCAGAAGGTGTCGCAAAGCGTACAGTCCACCACATTGGAGCCGGGGGCGGAGGCCCCCTGCCCCTCGACATGGTGATGATGGGATTCCTGAACGGCACCCACTTCGCCCTCGAAGCCCAAAACGGCCGTGCGGTACTTGCACAGAACGCAGGTCGGCGGCGGGGTGTCCGAAAACGCGGGGTGGGACGCACGCGCGGACGCGGGGATAGTGACGGGTTTGCCGCCTCCGGAGGCAAGAACCTGTGCGCGATAGGCGCAGGTCCCGCAGTTGGGCGGCGGATTGCTGCCCGTCTGTTCGATCACGCGTTCGGCGAAGGTTTCGAGGACCTTGGGGTGATCCCCCAGGTAGCCCGCCTTGACGAACTGCGTGCCCGGATGCGCCTGGGCCACGCGATCGGTGAAGCCATAGATCCGGTCGATCAGGATGCCGGAAAACAGGAAATACGGGAATATGACAATGCGTTTGTAGCCCAGCCTGGCCGCATGGGTCAGGCAGGGTTCAACCAGCGGGAAGGTCACGCCGGAGAAGCCGACCTCCAGCCAGCCGAAGCCCAGCCCTTCATGTAGCATACGCGCGATCTTGGCGACGTTGCCGTTTGCGTCGGGGTCGGAGGCACCGCGCCCGATGACCACCAGGCACGTATCGTGGCGGTCGACCGGGCCGTGATCGGTATCGGCCTGCGCCATCGCCGCCTCGATCCGCGCGCCGGCGGCGGCGATCATCTTGGGGTCGACGCCCAGCTCGCGCCCGTACTGGACCATGATGCCATGTTTCGCAGCATAGGTGTTCAGCACTGTCGGAATGTCGTTCTTGGCATGCATCGCTGCGAACAGCATGCCCGGCACGGCGAGGATGCGGTCGCAGCCTGCCTCCCTCAGACGGTCCAAACCGTCGCGGATCACCGGGTTCGCAAATTCAAGGTAGCCGTAATCGACCAGCCAGTCGTCAGGGAGGAATGCAGGCAGCTTTTCAGCCAATGTGGCGAATTCATCGACCGCAGATTGGGACCGGCTGCCGTGGCCGCAGATCATCACGCCCGTCCGGCGCGCGGTCGTCATGCGGTCTGCTCCTCTTCTTCGTCGGCGATATCCTCCTCCGGTTCCTCCCCCTTGCGCCCCCCCTTGAGCCAGCCCAGCACTGCGGCCCCGACGATCACGCCCAGCCCCACGCCCAGGGTCCAGTGGTCATGCCCACCCAGATCGGCAATGTGACCGGTATGCGCCTGCGCAGGCGCGGCAAGGAAGATCAGGGGCAGGAAGCGCATTGTCGGGCCTTTCACACGGTGAAGGCCCCCGGTTCGGGAATCCAGACGATGCCTTCGCGTGCCCCCTGTCTGGGTCGGCGCGATCAGGCCACCTGTCCGGCCCCGGCGGGGGCGTCGTCTTGGGCCAAGGCGTACCGGCGGCGGTGATCGGGTGCAATACTATTCCCGACGCGATGCGGTCAGGTGCCGACGCGCCCGATGCCGGGCAGTTTCAGGGCGGGTTGAAGGATGTCGATACCGAAGGTCTGCCCCAGAAGATTGATCTCCATCCCGCGGCGCGGACCGAAAGACAGCCCCGCATAGCCCCAGGCCGACAGATGCAGATCGCCGCCAGCATCCAGGTGGGCACGCAGGCCGTCGCCGATGTAGTCCTTGCCAACAGCATGCGGCGGCAGCGCGATGCCGATGGCGGGCACCTCACGCAGGACGTGGGCCACGAAAGTATTGGAGTTCGGGCCCGGCCAGATCACGTAAGCGCCGCGAAAACCGAAGGGATAGGCATCGACCGTCGCCTCGATCCGCGGAATCAGCGCAGCAGCAGCCCGCCCGGTGATCGAGCCGACGAAATACGGGGCGTTCGAGTACCAGCGGGCATCGGGCGCATAGGCATCGCGCCGCACGGGATTTCCCCACCCCACGACCTCGGCGCGGGTCCAGGTGGTGGCGTCAGCGGGTTTCCAGACCAGCCATGAATGGACCGACGCCGCGCCTTTCAGGCCGCCGGTGCGGGCGGCCATGACGTGGATAGTCGCCTCGGACACGGTGTCGGCGGCGGGCAACACGCCCGCGCTGGCCCAGTCGGCGGCGCGCCAACTGCCGGGCCGGTCCACGGTGGTCCACCAGATCGTTGCCGCCGTCATCGGCAGAAGGAAACACAGCGTGAATGCAAGAAACAGGCGTGCAACGACGCGCCGGATCATCGGGAGGCCAGCAGGCGGGGCGACAGGCGCAGGTCGTAGTCCTGTGCGTCGGAGACGGGATCCTGCGCCGCAAACAGGGAACAATCTTCGGGAAAGGCGAAATCGGGGGCTTCGGTCAGCAGGCCTTTGCCCCCCGCAATCAGCGCGTCGATCGTCGCGGCATCCAGTGCGGGGCGCACATCCTCGCGACAGGCGAACCAAAGCGTCTCGATCCGGTACGTCGGATCGGTGCCCGAAATGCCCGCGCGGATCATGGTGAGGTCCGGTGCCCGCGCCTGCAATATCCGCTCCGAGGTCGCGCGGTGCAGCGGGATGGACGTTTCGGACGAACGCTCCAACAGAACGGAAAGCGTCGAGCCGGGCCGGCGCCCCTCGGCCGGGCGAATGCCTTCGCCGTAGGGCGTGGCCCCCAGCCAGCCGTCGAACTGATCGAAGATGTCTCCGGTCTCGTAGTTGCGCAATTCCACGTGGCGGATCCAGACGGTACCGGGCGGGGGCGCGCGCTCGTACGTGATACTGATCGAATAATCCGACTGGGGCGACTCGCCCACCTCCACCAGCACACAAATGCCGAAGGGGGCAGAGATCATGTAGTTCCGAACGGGCCGCGTAGGGCCGAGCGGGGGCGCGCTGCACAAGGGGTCGCCGTCCCGCAGCCTAAACTTGAGCAGGGCCGCACCGTCGCGACCGCCAGTCTCGATGAAATCGAGAGCACCCTCACGCAATCGCTCGGCAATCGGCAATCCACAGGTTCCGTCAGCCGGGTCGCCCTCCTGACCGTAGGCCGCCACGGCGACCTGGCACGGAAATGGAATATACAGGCTGCGCCCGGTAAACGGCTGGCTTTCGTTTTCGTAGTTCACGTCGGCGGCGAGAAACGTCTCATTCGCCAGCCGTATCAGGAAGTCCCGCGCTAAAAAGACGCCGCAGGCCAGTACCACGATGGCCGACGGCAGCAGCAGATAGTGATACGTTCGCCAGAAGCGCGGCACGAAGAGCGGGAGGAGTGCCAGTATCATCACAAGACCGATGAGGATGTTCGACGAAACCAGATCCTGCGCCGCCGCAACGCCGGCCACAATCGTGGGAGACTGCGACGCAAGGATTTCACGCGCCAGGTAGATACCACAAGACAGCAACACGATGGCCGACGGCATCAGCAGATAGTGCCGCCTGCGCCAAAGGTGCGGCGTCAACAGCGGGATAAGCGCCAGCGTCATCACGATAACGACGATTATGTTCGACGAAAGCAGATCCAGCGCTGAAGCAAGGCCAACCAGAGACATGGGAAACTGCACTATCGTCACTGTTCGATCAGGCCTTGGCCAACATCCGGCCCAGGGGGCGCCCGGCGAGGATATGAAGATGGAAGTGCGGCACTTCCTGCACTCCGTGCTCTCCGGCGTTCGAGATGGTACGGAAACCGGTGTCCGTCACCCCGTGGTCGGCGCAGATGTCGGCGGCAACCCGGTGAAAATCGGCAATCTCCGCATCGGACGCGTTGGCGTGGAAATCGGCGTAATCGACATACGCCCCCTTGGGGATCACCAGCACGTGCAACGGGGCCTGCGGGATGATGTCGTTGAAGGCCAGCGTATGATCGCTCTCGGCGACGGTGTCGTTGGGGATTTCGCCGCGCAGGATTCGAGCAAAGATGTTCTGATCGTCGTAGTCGGGCATGGCGGCGGTCCTTTCGCAGCGGTCAGTCATCGAATAGATATGGTGTCCCCGCCAAAATCCTAGCGGTTTCGGCGTCGATGTCGAATACGGCCTTCAGGACGGCGGCGTTGGTTTCGGGCGTCGCAGTTTCGGCAATGCGGTAGACGCCGGGCAAATCGGATTCACGAATGGCAAGGCTCTCGGAGACGAAATCCTGCGCGACGGTCGGCAGCAGGCGGTCGATGGTCGTGCGCGGCGTCTTGTCCCCGATCAGGCCGTTGCGCGCGGCGTGACCCTCAAGGTAGTCCTCATCGAAGTGGCAATCGATCAGCAAGGTCCGGATCTCGGCGCGGTCGCCGTAGAAGTCCTGCAGCAGGTCGAAGTTCACCGGATCGAGGCAGATGGCCAGCCGGTCCTTGCCGATCTGGCGGTACAGCATCCGCAACAGCGCGCGGCGATGGCGGTGACGTTTGGTCAACGTACTCTCGATGCCGCCGAGGTCGGGCATCGGCGTGTCTTCCTCGTCGAAAAGGTAGTTCAGCGTCGGCAGGACATCGTGGTCGCGCAGGGCCTGCGCCAGCCGTTTGGCCACGTGGTATTTCTTGCACACCAGCACGATCAGTTCCCGGTCGCGGCCCAGCGTCGCCTCCCGCTCCCAGAAGCGGGGCGCAAAGCGACGACCAGTCCGGCCGCGATGCGTGAGAAACGTGAAGAGACGTCGCCCGTCGCCAGCAACGGGAAAGTCGGTCCGGCCGGACGCCCAAAGGTCGTCCAGACGCTCCTTCAATTCGAACGCCTCGGGCGAGATTTTGCGAGCAAACAGGAAATCCTGGCTGAGCAGCAGGTCGTGGTGGTCGTCGTAGAATGTCGCGGGCATCCCGTAGTCGGTGAACATCAGGAAGGTCAGCGTGCGCGCATCGATTTCGGCGCGCGGCACGAGGTGGCGCACCAGCGTCTGGAAAAACGTCTCGTCCGGGATCCAGGTCGTCGCGAAAAAGCGCATCACGTCACGGCGGGCGCGCGTGAAGGCCAGCACCTTGTCGATGGTCGCGCGCCGCAGGCACCACCACTGCGAACCGATCATCACGTCGATGTCGTGTGGAATGGACCGCTCCAACCCCAGCTTTCGCTGCACCCCCAGAAGGCCATAGAACAGCGCCTTGCTCGTCCGCTCGTTGACGAAGTGGCGATAGATCAGCCGGTCTTCCTTCATGCCCGTCTTGATCCAGTCGGAGGTGAAGAAATCGAAGCTTTCGATATAATCGGTGTCGCGGGCGTCGAGAAAGGAATGGGCATGGTCTGCCGACTTGATCGGTCGGCAATCGCCAGAGATCATGTAGAAATGGGTGGCACGCGGAAAGGCCTGAACGGCGGCCTCGATCGCTGCCAACGTGGCGCGGACCAGCGACCACTCGCCCCATCCGCATTTCATCCGGCGTTTAACCAGCACGACGTTCGGGTTTTCGCGGGTGCCTTGTTCGATGGCAGCAAAGGCGGCAGCCGGTGCAGACGCGTCGAAGTGGATCGCCACGTAGTCACCCGTAGCAGTCAGGCCCTCGGCCTGCCGGATGATGGCCTCCGGGTCCTTGTGACACAGAAGGATGAACGCGATCTTCGCCATATTCGATGAAACAATCAAACTTCAGCCACAGTTACTAGGCAATAGCGGCTCCGGGGCGTTGAAGAAACCGGGGAATGCGGGTTTGATACCTCAGGTTCGTTTAACGAGGGTTAAGATGGGATTTCCCGGCACATGGATGACCGAGAGCGAAAGCGCCTTGTACCGCGTGGTGCCCAAGTGCGCCTGTTCGTCGATCGGTCAGATATTGTTCTATTCGGACCATGGCCGCTTCTTTGACGGCGACATTCACGACAGCACCGCTGGCCTGCACAAATGGGCCCAGGAAAACAGCCAGTCCCTGATCGAGGCCAACGCCAAGGGCCACAAGTCCTACGCCTTCACCTGCGTGCGCAATCCCTACACCCGGATCCTGTCGTCGTTCTTCGACAAGATCGCCGGCATCCAGCGCAACGGAAAGCGGTATCGCGGAAACATGGTGCCCAAGCTGTGCGCGCAATACGGGGTAGAGGTCGGCGCGCCCGAGGACGATTTCGAGTTCGACCAGATCGCCAGCTTCCGCCGGTTCCTTCTGTTCGCGCGCGACACCATCCGGTTCCGCCGACCCATGGACCCGGACATTCACTGGTCGGCGATGGCCGGGCACGTGGGCACGTTCGTGGCGAACGGCGGCCGCTATGACCACGTCGTGTTCACCGAGACGTTCAACGAGGGCATGCAGGTCGTCCTCGATAATATCGAGACGCCGGTAAAGGTCGATCTGGCCCAGGTGCCGCGCTTCAACGAGTCGGAAGGCCACGGCCCAAAGCGCAAACACCCGGTCGAGGATTACTTCGACGACCTGTCGATGCACCTGGTCTGGGAAATATACCACCGGGATTTCAAGCTGTTCCAATACGACTTCGAAAACCCGGCCAACAAGATGCCCAAAGGCGAGGTCGACCTGGAGGAAATCCACGCCAAGCTGAACGATTGATCGGCATCAGCCTGCGGATGTGATCCGCCCGCGATACCGAACGAGAAGCCCCACACCCGGCAACCGGATCGTCACATCGAATGTCGCAGCCTCGCCCTCGGCCGCCTCCACCGTGTCGCTGTCTGGCAGCATCCAGCGCGGGATCGGAACCGGGCCGAACCGCCCCGACAACACCGGGTAGGTCAATGCCCCGTCGGCAACCTTCAGCCCGATCCGGAAGGTCAGTGGGCCGAACCGTTCCGTGACGACTCCGTCACCCGGCCCCCCATCGGCCCGCAAGTGCGAGCGGAACACGCGGCCCCCGAAATCGCGGACCCAGGTCTCGGTTGACCCACGCCGCTCCATTGTCACCTCGACCGGGGTGTCTTCGCTGGCGGGCGGGAACCCGACAGCCGCGCATATGATCCGCGCGACCAGCCCATCGCCCCGATCCACGCGCGCGGTGCCGGTCCAGCGGCGATGGGCCAAAACCATGTGCAGGTCACGCACCGCCGCAGGCAGCCCGTCAAAGTCCTCCGCAAGTGCCTGCTGGAAAACGGGCGTCAGCGGCGCATCCACGCGGGCATAGGTCAACTGTAGGTCGGTCGACATCGCCTCCATCTCGGCCAGGGTGAATTCCCCTACGCAGGCGCGGGCCCCCGGCAAAACCTGCCCCGCGATCAACCTGGCCACCATGACCCGACCCGGCAACGCAGGAATGTGCGGCCCGTCTCCCGCAGCGGCCACGACCGTCCAGTCGCGCTGCTCCGCGCCTGCCGGACCCTGGCCCACAACGCGCGTGCGCATCCCGCCCCGATCGGTGCCGAACCGCTCGAACAGGCCCGCGATCCAGCGCATCGGCCGCGCCGTCGGGGCCAGCGTCGGCAGGAGCCCCCAGCGAACAGGCAAGCACATCGCCCAGAGGCCGAGGTGCATGTACCACAGCTCCAACCCCGCGCCGAAAATGACGGTGCGGGCGCGGTAACGCTCGGGGAAGATCGTCAGGTCGGGCGCGCCGATCCCGCTGACCCATCGCTTCCCGAGGCCGGGAAAATCGACGCGGCGCAGATCGCCCCAAGCGCGAGCCGTCGTCAGACGGCCAGCGCGCCAGACCTGCATCCTCTGGCCTGCCTGTGACAGGATCGCACGCATCACCGCCAGCCCGCGCGGGGCGCGATTGCCCGGCACGATGAAGCTGTCGATCAGGTGAATATCGTCCAGACCATGGGTCAGCACTTCGACCGCCGCCGAAGAAATGGCGGGCACTGTCGACACGCCCGAGATGACGGCGACCCCAGCCGTTCGCGCGGCATCGTCCAACCTCGTGATCCCTTCGGTAAACCCGGCATCGTCGGACAGGTCTAGGTAATGCGCGCCAACCGCGATGGCCGCCCGCGCCACGCGGTACGGATCGTCGCCGTGATCCTGAAACGGGCCGGCGGCGTCGATGACGATGTCGGGGGCTTCGGCGGCGATGCGCGCGCCGACGTCCGACGACGCCCTGTCCAGCGTGACATCGTTCGAGACACCGCGCCCAGCAATACGGACCTCGACGAACGACTGCCGACGCAACCCCGCGACCAGCCGCGAGCCGAAGACGCCGGTGCCACCGATCACAAGGATGCGTGTGATTTTTTGCTCTGTCATGCAACGCGACCTAGCGTGCAAGCCGCGCCGGGGCATCGTGACATGTGGCCCCAGTCTCGCGTCAAAGCATCGAGGGCACGACCTGGTCCGGCGGGCGGTGCCCGTCGGCGAAGGTTTGCATGTTGATGAGAACCTTCTCGCCCATCTCCAGCCGCGCCTCCCGCGTGGCAGAGCCCATGTGCGGCAGCAGAACGACGTTCGGCAACTCCCGCAGGCGTGGGTTTACGCCCTGCCCGCGTTCGTAGACGTCAAGGCCCGCCCCGGCCAGTTCACCGGCGCGAAGCATCCGGGTCAGGGCGTTCTCGTCGATCACCTCTCCGCGCGAGGTATTCACGACGACCGCCGTCGGCTTGAGCAGTTTCAGCCGCCGGGCGTTGAGCAAATGGAAGGTGGAAGGCGTGTGCGGACAGTTCACCGAGATCACATCCGACACCGCGCACAGGGCGTCGAGGCGTTCCTGCCAAGTCGCCTCCAGCGGCTCCTCCAGCCCGGAATGCAGACGGCGGCGATTGTGGTAGTGGATGTCCATCCCGAAGGCACGGGCCCGGCGGGCCATGGCCTGACCGATGCGCCCCATCCCCAGAATACCCAGCGTCTTGCCGCCCAGTCGTGTGCCCAGGAGTGCATCGGGGGCCCAGCCCTCCCACACGCCCTGCTGCATCTGGGCCATGCCCTCGGTCATGCGGCGCAACACGGCCAGCATCAGGGCCAACCCCATATCGGCGGTATCTTCGGTCAGCACGCCGGGCGTGTTCGACACAAGGATGCCACGCTGCCGGGCCGTGGCGACATCGATGTGATCGACCCCGGCCCCGTAGTTGGCGATCAGCTTCAGCCGGTCGCCCGCCCCCGCCAGCATCGGCGCGTCGATCACGTCGGTGATGGTGGGCACAAGAATATCAGCCTCGGGCAGCGCCTCGATCAGCGCCGCACGGTCGGGCGATTTGTCGCCGCCGAGGACGCGCAGGTCGAATAGCTCCGCCATACGGGCCTCGATCGGCGCGGGCAGGCGTCGCGTGACGACAACACTCAGGCGCTTTGGTGGCATGGATCGCATCCCTCCCTTGGTCAGCGTCGTCCATGATGGCATCATGAGACACACGCGCAAGGGGCATAAGACCCCGATCACAGACGCAGGACGAGCGGATATGCGAAAGACACTCCTGAAAGCGGCTCTGGCCGCTTGCCTTGCCTTGCAGATGCTGACTGGCACGTCGGCTTTTGCCGAAAACGACGGCAAGGGGCCGATCACCGGGCTGCCGATGCCACGGTTCGTTTCGATGAAGGCGGCCGAGGGCTATGCCCGGCGCGGCCCCTCTTCGACCCATCGCATTGATTGGGTGTTCAAACGGCGCAACATGCCGCTTCTGCTGGTGGACGAGTACGGCCAATGGCGCCGCGTCCAGGATCAGGAGGGCGCGGGCGGCTGGATGCACTACTCCCTGTTGTCGGGCAATCGCAGCGTGATTGTCGAACGCGAGGAATTGGATCTGCGACGCAGCCCGTCGCCGGACGCGCGGGTTTCGGCCCGGCTCAAGGCGGGCGTGGTGGCCTGGCTGGGCGAATGCGGGAACGGCTGGTGCGCGCTTGAGGTCAGGGGCGCGGAAGGTTGGGCCGAGCAGTCTGCCCTATGGGGCGTGGCCCCCGAGGAAGCACGCGACTGACGTGCAGGGTAACCGGCGGTGTCCGTCGGCTTCTCTGCTTTGAAAAAGCTCAGAACACCTCAGTCGCCGTTCAGCGCATCGTTGAACGTCTGCGCGAGCGCGTCCCAAAGGCGGTCGTTGCGCGCATTCAGAAGGCGACCCTCGGTCATCGTCGGGTGGTAGGCGCTGCCGTCAAGCAGGCGCGAGGTACCCCCCGCTTCCTGCAGGATCAGAACGCCCGCCGCGTGGTCCCAGACGTTCAGCATCCCGTTAAGGCAGAAGTCCGATCCACCCAACGCCAGCATCCGGTATTCGTGCAGGGAGGCCCCCATCGAATTGGCCCGTCGAAACAGCGGGATCGTTGCCGCCAAGCCGGGCTGCGCCGCCTGAGGGTAGAGGTACCCGCCCGTGTTCCCGCGCAGACGCTCGAACGGGGTGTCACCCTGATCGGTGGTCAGAGCACGGACCTTGCCACCGCGATGGTACGCAGCCCCGCCGCCACGGGTTGCGACGATCCAGTCGTCGAAGCTGGGATCATAGAGCAGGCCGAAAACCGTCACGCCATCTTCCACCACCGCGACGATCACGCCGTAGTTCGCGATCCCGTGTGCGAAATTCCAGGTGCCGTCGATCGGGTCGATGATCGTTACACGGCCTTGCCCCACGCGATCGAGGATGCCTCGATCTTCGGCCACGGCTTCCTCGCCCACGACGGCATCACCGGGCAGTATTGCGTGGATGCGGGCCGTCAATGCCTCCTCCGCCGCCTTGTCGGCAACGGTCACGAGATCGTCGAAGGCACCCTTGGCGTCGACCTGACTTGCATCAAGATTGCGGAACCGTGGAAGGATTTCTGCCGCCGCCACCTCGCGGACGGCTGCGACGATGGCGTCGGACTGAATATCGGTCAGCGGCATGTGTTGTCCCTCTTCAAGACATGTATCCCTTACTTCGGCGACCGGCGTCGCAGGCGGGCGTGGCAGATACCCACTGCCCCAAACAGATCTGGAACGCCATGCGGTCCGGGCGTTCGTCACATCGCGCAGGCGGCCCCAAGGTGCTCCATGCGCCGGGGACGTCGGCACAGCGGCTTATCTGCCATAATTGGGCCAGAGTGGGTCGAGCGGGGCGATGCCCCCCGCCCACCACTCAGGCAGCGGTGTCCAGGCCGCGTCCCTTAAGCAGCGCCTCGACGCCGGGCAAGCGTCCCCGAAAACGAGTGTAAAGCTCGCCCGCGTCGACCGATCCGCCGGTGGAGAGGATGTTGGTGCGCAAGCTTTCGGCCAACGCGGGGTCGAAGGGGTCACCCGCTTCCTCGAAAGCGGCAAAGGCGTCGGCGTCCATCACCTCGGACCACATGTAGCTGTAATAACCCGCAGAATACCCATCACCCGAGAAGACATGCGCGAAATGCGGCGTGGCGTGACGCATCCGGATCGCACGCGGCATCCCGATATCTTCAAGGATTTCGGCCTGTTTCTGCATCGGGTCGGCCGGAGCCTCCCCCTCGTGGAAGTGAAGGTCAACCAATGCGCTGGCAACGTATTCGACCGTCGCAAAGCCCATGTCATAAGTGGACGCGGCCAACAGCCGGTCGCGCAGATCGTCTGGGATCGCCTCCCCGGTGTCGGCATGGGTGGCGAATTCCGACAGGACGGCGGGCACGTCCAGCCAATGCTCGTAAAGCTGGCTGGGAAGTTCCACGAAGTCCCGCGCGACAGAAGTGCCGCTGATCGACTGGTAGGTGACGTCCGACAGCATCTGATGCAGCGCGTGGCCGAATTCGTGGAACAGCGTCCGCGCGTCGTCATAGGACAGCAGCGCCGGGTCGCCCTTGGCGAAGTTGCAGACATTGACCACGATCGGGCGCGTGTCGCCGTCGAGCCGGGATTGCGACCGCATGGCTGAACACCACGCGCCCGAGCGCTTGGAGGCACGGGCGAAGTAGTCGCCCAGGAAAACCGCGACATGCTCGCCCTCGCGGGTCACCTCCCAGCCGCGCACGTCCGGGTGGTAGAACGGACCGTCGATGGGCGTGAACTCCAGCTTGAAGAGGCGCGTCGCGCAGGCAAAAGCAGCTTCGATCATACGGTCGAGCTGGAAAAAGGGCTTCAGCTCAGACTCGTCCAGATCATGCAACTCCAGCCGCCGTTTCTCAGCGTAGTAGCGCCAGTCCCACGGCTCCAACGGTCCGGTGATACCATCGCTGCGCGCCATCCGCTCCAGGTGTTCGGCATCGGCCATGGCCGCCTCGCGCGCGGGCTCCCAGACCTTCATCAACAGGTCGCGGACGGCATCTGGCGTCTTGGCCATCTCGGTTTCAAGCTTGTACTCAGCAAAGCTGTCGTAGCCGAGGATTTCGGCCCGCTCCTGCCGCAGCTTTAAGATTTCAGCTGCATGGGCGCGATTATCGGTAGAGCCGCCGTTGGCACCACGCGCGGTCCACGCCTCGTAGGCCTTTTCACGCAAATCGCGCCGGGGCGAGAATTGCAGGAACGGCACGATGAGCGAGCGGTTCAACGTCAGCACCGGACCGTCGCGGTCGCGATCCTTACCTGCGGCGCGGGCCGAGTTTTTTACGAAGTCAGGCAGACCTTCCAGATCCTGTTCCGACAGATCCATGAACCAGTCCCGCTCATCGGCGAGCAGGTTCTGGCTGAACTCGGTGCCCAGCGTGGCAAGACGGGATTTGATGTCGGTCAGGCGGTCAGCGGCAATCCCCACAAGGCCTGCACCCGACCGCACGAACCCGCGATGCGTCAGCATAAGAACGCGCTGCTGCTCCTCCGTCAGGTCCAAGGTCTCACGACGAGACCAGACGTGTTCAACCCGCGCGAACAGTTTTTCATTGTTGGTAATTTCCGAACTGTAGGCCGAAAGCTTCGGGGCCATGTCACGCATGAGCGCTTCGCGTGCCGGCGTACTGTCGGCCCCGGCCAGATTGTAGAACACGCCCGCCACGCGGTTGAGAAGGTCATCAGCCCGCTCCAACGCTTCGATGGTATTTTCGAATGTCGGGGCCTCCTCGTTGTCGGCGATGGCAGTTATGGCGGCGCGGCCTTCCTCGATTCCGCGATCCAGAGCGGGACCAAAGTGATCGTCTTCAATCTCGGCAAACGGCGGAAGCGTGAAGGGGCCGGACCAGTCGGTCAGCAGAGGGTTGGTCATGTGTGTCTCCTTTGAAAGACAAACTAGGCTCCACGTGGTCCGGTTGCTAGGGTCGCCGCCAAGGAGGACCGCATATGCCATGGTCAATTCACCACGTTAACCTTCAGGCAAAGGACGTTCGGGCGACAGCAGCTTTCTATTCCAGCGTCTTGGGGATGCAGGAAGCACCCTGGGCCTTTCCACAGACACGGGGCTACCTGCCCGGCGACCCGGATAAGCTCGCGCTGATGGGCGACGGGCGGGACAGCCATTCCGGCCTGCACCTGATCGCGCCGGACCCCGCCTTCGCGGACAAGAACGGCCTGATCCACAATCCGTCGGTCGGCGGGCACGTGGCGTTTCAGGTGGACGATCTGGACGGCGTGATTGCCCGGCTGGTCGCCGCAGGCATTCCCCATTCGGTGACAGGGGAGTTCGCGATTCCGGGCCTGCGGCACGTCTATGTCACAGACCCCGAAGGCAATCTTATCGAGATCAACGGGAAGGTCCGCTAGGTATCGAGGCGGATGTGCGCGGTGTTGTGTTCGAATTCCTTTTTCGGATCGTTCCCCATCAGCATCTTGATGCCCGCGATTATGGAGGACCCACTTTCCCAGACCTGCGCCTCTTTCGCGTCATAGCGGACAAGGGCGAGGTTCGGGTCGGTCTTCCCCCCTTCGTACCAGGCGGCGACGAAGGGGCTCCAAAGGCGGTCAATCATCTCGGGGTCGTTGTCGATCGTCAGTTGGCCCGAGGCACTGGCCCAGATGTCATTGCCCTTGGATGAGAACGTCATATTCCCGTTTTTCGGGCCGTTTTTCAAGGCCTTGCCCAAATCCGTCTGGCGGGTGGTGAAGAACCAGATGGGTGATTTCTCCTCGTCGACGCTTGCCCCCATGGGACGCGGCAGGGCACCGTCGCAGCCGAGGAAGACAGTCATGTCGGACTTCAGGGCTTTCCAGAACTTCTTTTCGAAATCGGTCGTCATAACGGGTCCTCCGGTGTTGGTACGTGTTGACCAACTAACGTGTGACCGTGCCGGAGCGTTCCATCGGCGGCGCGAACCCGGGGCGAAACGGGGTGTATTCACCATGGGCTATGACTGTACTATGAACGGACGACACCGGTCACACCTTCCGCCGGGAAACTGCGGACCGACTGACCCAAGACAACGCGAACAACGCACACCCCGGAGACCATAATGCCCCTGATCCGACTTCTCGCCCTCGCCCTGCTGCTGCCGACACTGTCGGGCTGCGCCGCCGCCGCCTTAGGAGCCGCCGGCGCCATCATCGCCGACGAGGTGGCCGAGGATAACGGCGGGAACCTGTTCTGATGGCCGGCGTGTTGCGGATGGTCCTCGCGTTGAGCGTGGTGGCCGGGCTTGCGGCCTGCGAGACGGCCAAGGGCTTCGTGCGGGACAGCGAGAACGTCGGGCGCGTGGTGGCGAAAGAGTTGAACGACTGACGGGAACCGGAACGCGAGTCCGCGCGTTGACTAAGCCGCGGTACATCGGAGAACTGCCATGACCCGCCTGACCCGCATTCTCCCCCTCATGATGCTGCTGCCCGCCGTTTCGGGCTGCGCCGCCGCCATCGGAGCGGGAGCCGCCATCGCCGCCGACGAGGTGGCGGAGCAAGAAGGCGGGAACCTGTTCTGATGGCCGCCCTGATGCGCGCCGCGCTGGCGCTGGCCGTCGTCGCGGGCCTTGCCGCCTGCGAGACGACGAGAGGGTTCATTCAGGACAGCGAAAACCTCGGATCGGCCGTCGCGGACGAACTGGACGACTGAGCGTATTTCCAGACAATCAAGCGGCCCCTGCCGGACGGCGGGGGCCTTTTTCGTGGGCTGCGGTCAGGTGGCGCAGGTGCGGCAGAGCGCGGCGGTGGGCACGGCCTCCAGCCGCTCAGCGGCGATCGGATTGCCGCATTTGGCGCAGGTCCCGTAGGAGCCGTCTTCGATCCGCTTAAGGGCGGCGTCGATGGCGCGGATCTCGGTCCGGTCGTGGAGGCCGAGCGATTGCAACACCTCGTCCCCCTGCCGCTCGGATGCGGCATCATCCCAATCCTTCGGGGTCGGGTCGTCGAGCTGATCCTCGATCCGGGCGATATCGCCGGTCAGTTCCTTGCGGCGGGCGAGGAGGAGGGTCTTGGTGTCGGTCATGTGGATCTCCCTTTTGGGGGAGTATGGGGGTGGGGCGGCGTGGAGGTGTTGATTTGGGTCAAGGGAGGGGGGACGTTGGCAACTTACGGGCACTATGCTTGCTGGTCTTCAGATATAAACGCCACAACACTCTCATAGTCCAGACTCTTCACCCCTATCCGCTTCTTCACTTCAAACGCCTTCGCTCCTATGGCATGAACGGTTTCCTCAATTTCCAAAATACTCGATAGATCAATAGACATAGACACGACTGTCCCCTCGACGTCGCAATCATATGACATCGACTTTCCGTCAGTCAGATGCAGTGCGGTATTACCTGACGCGATGAAGAAATGTCCGAACTTCCGGAATAGCTGGTGTGCAAAAAATAGACCAAATCCAGAATTGTCCCACTGGCTCTTGAATGAGGCCCTCTTCTTTTTTGCACGCCAAGCCTTGGACGACACGCCCAGCATTAACGCATAGTAAAGCGCCTGGCGATCATTCTCTGGGATCGTGTATTTACTCGACTGAAGGGATCTATTTACCCCAATTCCTCGATCAGCAATGCAAATCTCAACGCGGTCTGCTGCAGGCCAATATTGAGCACAAAAACCAGCGGTGTCCGTTTCCCCATGCTCAAAGACATTTCGAAATATCTCTCGGAACGAAACAGAAAGACTGTGCCGAAGCGATTCCGACTTACCCTGAGAAATGATCTGAGCAACGTCCTCACATTTTATCTGAATCGCGTCTCCAAACTCTATTCCATGATCCGTAGAAATCTTCGCAATGTGGTCGCGCCCAAACCGGCTCATTGGAATGTAACTGCGCCCACCAAATGCACCTTGTGGAAATTTATTTCCAGCAATTTTGAGCGCACGAGAAAAACCAAGGTTATTTGCGTACTCGTGGCGCCCTAGGCCTTGGTACAGCATCTTTTCTCTGGGATAGAGACGACTTCTTCTTCGGCAGGCTTTTGCTGCGATCATCATAAATGTTGGCGTGAAAAATCGAGTGCGCCCCGTATCGACTAGAAACTCGTCAAGTTCGTCGATCTCAAGAATTTCTTTCGTGAACTTGGACAGCGCCTTCAGATGAGAGTAATGCGGCAGCCTGATCGTTGGTTCTCGCACCATTCACCCACTCACCTTCCAAGCATCGAAGTGTTCCGACTAGAAGCGTTACCACCCTATTCTCAACCGAGTGGGCACGCGCCTTTCCGCGAAAGACGCTGCCGCCCACCCGCACTGAAGATTGTCAGCTTTCACCCATCCATCTTCAGCGCATTAATAAACGCCGACTGAGGTATCTCCACCTTCCCGAACTGCCGCATCTTCTTCTTACCCGCCTTCTGCTTCTCCAGAAGCTTCTTCTTCCGGGTCGCATCTCCGCCATAGCACTTGGCCGTCACGTCCTTGCGCATCGCTGACAGGGTTTCGCGGGCCACCACGCGGCCGCCGATGGCGGCCTGGATCGGGATCTTGAACATGTGGCGGGGGATCAGCTCTTTCAGCTTCTCGACCATGGCGCGGCCGCGGGTTTCGGCGCGGTCGCGGTGGACCATCATCGAAAGCGCGTCCACCGGCTCCTCGTTGACCAGCACGGACATCTTGACCAGCGCATCCTCCCGGTACCCGATCATCTGGTAGTCGAAGGAGGCGTAGCCCTTGGTCACCGATTTCAGGCGGTCGTAGAAGTCGAACACCACCTCGTTCAGCGGCAGGTCGTAGACAACCATGGCGCGGGGGCCAGCGTAGGTCAGGTCAAGCTGGATGCCGCGCCGGTCCTGGCAGAGTTTCAGCACGTCGCCCAGGTATTCGTCGGGCACAAGGATGGTGGCCTTGATGCGCGGCTCCTCCACGTGGTCGACGTGGGTCAGGTCGGGCATGTCGGCGGGGTTGTGCAACTCCTCCATCGTGCCGTCGCGCATGTGGACGTGGTAGACGACCGACGGGGCCGTCGTGATCAGGTCGATATCATATTCACGCTCGATCCGGTCACGGATGACCTCCAGGTGCAGCAGCCCGAGGAAACCGCAGCGGAAGCCGAAGCCCAGCGCGGCCGAGGATTCCACTTCGAACGAGAAGGACGCGTCGTTGAGGGCCAGCTTGTCGATGGCATCGCGCAAGTCCTCGAACAGCGCGGAATCCACCGGGAACAGGCCGCAGAAAACCACGGGTTGCGACGGCTTGAAGCCCGGCAGAGCCTTGTCGCAGCCCTTTTTCTCGTGGGTGATCGTGTCGCCGACGCGGGTGTCGCGGACCTGTTTGATCGACGCGGTCAGGAAGCCGATCTCGCCGGGGCCAAGCTCGTCGATCTCGGTCATGGGGGGGCGGAACACGCCGATGCGGTCGACGTGATGCACGGTGTTGTTGGACATGAAGCGCACGCGGTCGCCCTTGCGCAGCTTGCCGTCGATGATGCGGACAAGGACGATGACGCCGAGGTAGCTGTCGTACCAGCTGTCCACCAGCATGGCCTTGAGCGGCGCGTCGATGTCGCCCTTGGGCGCGGGCAGGCGGTCGACGACGGCCTGCAACGTCTCGCGAATGCCCTGCCCCGTCTTGGCGGACACCAGCAGGGCCTCGGAGGCGTCGATGCCGATCACATCCTCGATCTGTTCGCGCACGCGGTCCGGCTCGGATGCGGGCAGGTCGATCTTGTTGAGAACGGGGACGACTTCATGGTCGGCGTCGATCGCTTGGTAGACGTTGGCGAGCGTCTGCGCCTCAACCCCCTGGGTGGAGTCGACGACCAGAAGCGAGCCTTCGACGGCGCGCATGGAGCGGCTGACCTCGTAGGCGAAGTCCACATGGCCCGGCGTGTCGATCAGGTTAAGCGTGTATTCCAGCCCGTCAGCGGCGGTGAACTGGATCCGGACGGTGTTGGCCTTGATGGTGATGCCACGCTCCCGCTCGATATCCATGGCGTCGAGCATCTGTTCCTTCATGTCGCGCAGGGCAACGGTGTTCGTCTCCTGAATCAACCGGTCGGCCAGTGTGGATTTGCCGTGGTCGATGTGGGCGACGATGGAAAAGTTGCGAATGCGGGCGAGATCGGTCGTCATTTGGGGCGGCCTGTGTTCAGGGGTTTGGCCGGGGATACACCGGGGGTGCGGGCGGTGGAAGGGGGCTGGGTGTCGCGGTCGATCAGGGGACCCGCAAAACGATTTTGCCGATGTGCCCCTTTTCGGCGAACGCGGCCTGGGCGGTAGCAATTTCGGCCAAGGGGTATGTTTCCGCAAGCAATGGGCGGACCTCGCCCCGTTCGATACGCGCGATCAGCGCCCCGAACACATGTGGCTCCAACGCGGTGCAGCCGAAAAAGGTCAGATCCTTTAGGTAGAGCGTGCGCACGTCGAGGTCGACGATCGGGCCGGCGATAGCGCCGGACACGGCGTAGCGCCCGCGCGGGCGCAGCACGTCCAGAAGGGACGGGAACTCCGGCCCGGCGACGACGTCGATCACCACGTCCACCGCGTTTTGGCCGAGTTCGGCAACCGGGTCAGCATCGCGGGCGATCGTGCGGTCCGCGCCAAGATCCAGAAGGGATTGCGCCTTGGCTGGGCTGGTCATCGCGATGACGGTGGCACCACGAGCGCGCGCCAGTTGGACCGCAGCCGACCCGACGCCGCCCGAAGCCCCGGTCACCAGAACGCGGTCGTCAGCCTGCACCTGTGCCCGCGTCAGCAGATTCTCGGCGGTGGAATACGAGCAGGGGAAGGAGGCAAGCTCCTCATCGGTCAGGGCGCAGTCGATGGCATGGGCATGGCGGGCGGCGATACGGCAGTACTGCGCGAAACCTCCGTCGCATTCGGAGCCGAGGAACCAGGGCTGCTCCAACATCTGGCCGTTCGCCTCATGCAGGCAGGGCTCGATCAGGACGCGCTGGCCGATGCGCGCCGCGTCCACGCCATCTCCGACGGCAACGATGTGGCCGCACACGTCAATACCTTGGATGCGCGGCAACCCGAGGGGCGTGCCAGTCCAGGCGGCATCGTCAGCGGCGTGGTCGCCCTTGGAATACCACCCGATGCGCGTGTTGATATCGGTGTTGTTGACCCCGGCCGCCGCGACGCGGATCAGGACATCGCCCGGTCCCGGCAGGGGTACGGGCAAGTCGTCGCGCCACGACAGGCAGTCCGCCCCCCCGTGACCCGTGAGCACGACGCCGGACATCATTGAGGGCAAAGACATCGCGGCACTCCTGCGGCAAACGGATCGGGAGGGCCTGCCTGCAACAGGCGCGGTCATTCGTCCAGCCGGAAATCGACGTGGATATGTGTGCCATCCGGATCGCGAACATTGAAGGCGGTCGTGCCGGTTTGCGCGTTATCGCTGCGGCTGTGGTGTTCGCCTGCGGCTGTCAGGCGCGCCTGAAACGCTTCAGCCCCAGACGCGGTGAATGCAAAATGTTCCAGTTTCAAAAGGGATTCGCCGCCGATGCCATCCTCTTTTCCGACGTCGACAAGATGTACGACCGCCGTGTCGCCCGCATAAAGCCACGCCCCGGGGGTCAAGGACGCGGGGCGCGGGCCGACGGTCAGACCCAGAATGTCGGTGTACCACGCGATCATGCGGGCCATCTGCCTTGTGCGCAGGTTGACGTGGTCTAGGCGGTGGATTTGCATGGCGCGTTCCTCGTATTGTTGCACCCTTTTAGACCGGGCGCACCTTTCCCGGAATGGGAAACAGGCCGATGGGTGTCAGGCAGCTTGCGACGCCCACATTGGGCGTTTGGTGGTGCAAAGTCATTCCCGCGGGTCTGCCCGGACACTTCCCACGCGATTTCGGCGCAGGCATCGGGGCAACCGCACGCGGCGGCATAGGGCAATGCAACGTTTCCGGCGCATGACAGGACAGTGCGCTTGACACATCGCGCGCCCTGCCCCATTTGGACGGCAACCCCGCCCCTCGGGCCGCGTGAGCCGATTGTCCCGTTCTGGACAATGTCAGCGACGGGCGGGTTTGCTTCCCCAAGGATCACGCCAGGGTAGCGCGGAACGACCCCGTCGGGGCGTCCGTGACCCCCCACCGCGCGCCATGCGGCGTGCCAGCCTGCGTCCACCGGGACGCAAAGGAATTTACATGGATTTTGACATGCTGGGGCTGAAGCCCCGCCTCATCGAGGCCCTGACCGAAATGGGCATCAAGGACCCGACCCCCATCCAGAAGCAGGCGATCCCGCCCGCGCTGGACGGTCGCGACGTGATGGGCCTGGCCCAGACCGGCACAGGCAAGACGGCCGCCTTCGGCCTGCCACTGGTTCAGCACCTGCTGGAGGGCGATGTACGCCCCAAGCCGCGCTGTGCCCGCGCCCTGATCCTGGCCCCCACGCGCGAGCTTGTGGCCCAGATCACCGAGAGTCTGGCCGGATACATCAAGGGCAGCCACCTGAAGGTCGCGCGCGTCGTGGGCGGGGTTGGCATCAACCCGCAGATCAAGCGGTTGGAGCGGGGCGTGGACCTGTTGGTGGCCACGCCGGGGCGCCTGATCGACCTGATGGACCGCGGGGCCGTGAACCTGTCCGAGAGCCATTTCCTGGTGCTGGACGAGGCCGACCAGATGCTGGACATGGGCTTCATCCGCGCCCTCAAGCAGATCGAGCCGAAGTTGCCGAGGGATCGCCAGACGCTGCTGTTCTCGGCAACTATGCCCAAGGACATGGAAAGCCTGGCCGCAACTTACCTGGACAAGCCTGTCCGCGTGCAGGTCGCCACGTCCGGCCAGACCGCCGACAAGATCGAGCAGTCGATCCACTTCATCGCCAAGGCTGAAAAGCCAGGCCTGATTCTGGACCTGCTCAAGGCACATCCGGGTGAGGCGGCGCTGGTCTTCGCGCGCACCAAGCACGGCTCGGATCGCCTGGCCAAACAGCTGACCAACGCCGGTGTGAATGCCGTCGCGATTCACGGCAACCGCAGCCAGGGTCAGCGGACTCGCGCGCTGGAGGCCTTCACCAACGGTGAGGCACCGGTTCTGGTGGCCACGGACGTGGCCGCACGCGGCCTCGACATCCCGGTGGTCAAGCACGTCTACAACTACGAACTACCGAATGTCCCCGAAACCTATGTCCACCGCATCGGCCGGACGGCCCGCGCCGGACGTGAGGGTGCCGCGATCACGTTGTGCGCACCCGACGAGATGGGTGAGCTCAAGGACATCGAAAAGATCATCAAGACGCAGATCCCGGTCGCAACCGGGTCACGTTGGACCGCATCGCAGGAAGAGGCCAAGCCCAAGCAGCAGCGCGGTGGCGGCGGCCGTCGCAGTGGCGGCGGCGGTGGCCAGCGTGCAGGCGGTGGCGGCGGCGGTCAGCGGCGCGGCAACGCCGGCGGCGGTGGCAAGCCCGGCGGCGCGAAGCCCGGTGGTGGCCAGCGCCGGCGCACTCGCCAGAGCGCGGGATAAAATCCGCCTGTTCCGCGCCCCTGTGGCACAGGATCGCACCGTGGCCCGCGCCTGACCGATTGTCAGGCCGGGCCGCCTCTGGCATCCTGTGCGAAAACATAGGACCGGAGGCCGAGCAGCCCATGAATCCGACCAAGATCACTTTTGCCCTGAGCCTTGTCGCTCTGGTGTCAGCCTGCGGCGGGCGCTTGGACGCGCCATCGACCGGTCGCGCGTTTGCGACTGGGCCCATTCATACCGCCTGCCTGCAATCCGACCGTAGGGCCTCGTCAAACAGCCTGTGTGGCTGTGTGCAGGCCACCGCGAATTCAACGCTGAACCGAGGCGAGCAGTCCCGCGCGGTCGCCTTTTTCCGCCAACCGCACCTGGCGCAGGTCACGCGACAGTCGGACCGCGCCGGGGACGAGCGGTTCTGGCGGCGTTACAAGGAATTCGTCGCAACCGCGGAGCGCAATTGTGCGTAACGTGCTTATCGCACTAGCCGTGATGGCAACGCCGGCCAAAGCCGAGACATTGCGCTTCTTCCCGCCCGAAGGCTTTACCGGCGTGCACACCAGCGACACCGGCACCGTCAAGTTGACCGAATACGTTCATGAGGGAGAGGCGCTGGACGGCTGGACCAACGCGATCACCGTGGCCGAAGTACGGGGCACCGGACTGGGCGCGGTCGACTACGTTGCCCGCCTGTCGGCCGACCTTGCAACCGGGTGTAGCCAGGCCTTCGACATGGACCCCGATATCTTCGATGCGGGGGGGCGCACCTCGACACTGTCGCTCCACGCCTGCCCGAACATGGACATGAGTGGTCGGCCGGAAGTCGACCTGCTCCGCGTGATCGAAGGTCATGACGGCACGTTGTTCGCCATTCAGCGCAGTTGGGTCATCAGTCCGCCGGGCGAAGAGTTGACCGAATGGACGGACTGGATCCGTGCGCTGCAGGTCTGCGATCAGGACGGATGCAGCTAGCGCCAAGATCGACCATCCGGGCAAGTGATCGCCGGTAGAACCACAAGACTCCGGGGCGGGCGCGGAGGATCCACATCGCCGACAGAGGAGTGCATTGCCATGAACCCTGTTGTTATCTTGTCAGGCGCGGGTCTGAGTGCGGAATCCGGGCTGGGAACGTTTCGCGACGTTGACGGGTTGTGGACGCGCTTCGACCTCGCGGAGGTCGCGACGCCAGAAGGGTTCGCGCGCGATCCGGCGCTTGTGCATGATTTCTATAACGCGAGACGGGCGAACATGGCCCAAGCGAGGCCTAATGCCGCGCATGTGGCGCTGGCACGCCTGTCGAAAATGCCCGGAGTGACGTTGGTCACGCAAAACGTAGACAACCTGTTGGAGCGTGCCGGAGCGCAGGGCGTGGTCCACATGCACGGGCAGTTGTCGCGTGCGCTGTGCCACAGCTGCGGCGCACGATGGGATGCGCCGGCAGTCATGGATTCGGAGGCCCCCTGCCCCGCCTGCCGCACAACGGCAATACGCCCCGACGTCGTCTGGTTCGGTGAGATCCCATATCACATGGACCGGATCGAGAAGGCGCTGGCGCAGGCGGACTTGTTCGTCAGCATAGGAACATCAGGCACTGTCTATCCTGCGGCGGGGTTCGTGGACCTTGCGCGGCGCGGGGGGGCGCGGACGCTGGAATTGAACCTGGTTGCCTCGGGCGGGGCATTCGACGCGGTCCGGGAAGGCCCGGCGACCAAGGTAGTGCCAGACTGGGTGGCAGAGATGATGGCCGGCTAGACGTCCAATGCCGCCGCCACCGCCGCTTCGCAATGCAGTTCGGCCGTGTTGAACATCGGCAGGTCAGGCGCGTCTTTAGGGCGCAGCAACAGGAATATCTCGGTACAGCCGAGGACGAGGCCCTGAGCCCCTTCCTCCCGCACGAGGCGGTCGGCGATCGAAAGATAGGTCTGGCGGGAGGTTTCCCGAATGTCGGATTTGACCAGCTCATCGAAAATAATGCGGTCGATCTCTGCCCGTTCGGCCTCGGACGGAATGACGACTTCAAGACCATGAACGTCGCGATATCGATCGCGCAAATACTTCGTTTCCATCACCGGACGCGTCCCGAACAGGGCAACGCGGGTCAGACCCTGCGCACCGATTGCTTCTCCGGTCGGATCGGCGATGTGGATGAGCGGGATATCATGCTGCGCGCAGATCGGCTCCAACGGCGCATGCAGGGTGTTCGAAACGCAGATGAGCACGTCTGCCCCGGCCGCGACCAGCGCCGCAACCTTCGCATCCATGTATGCGGCCAGCGCATCCCAATTGCCCGCACGAACAAACGCTTCGATGTTGCCGAAATTCATGCCCGAGATCAGCGTCTCGGCAATGTCCCAGCCGCCAAGGCGATCGTTCACGGCAGCGTTCAGGAACTTGTAGTACTCACCGGTGGCCACGTTGGACGCCCCGCCGAGGATTCCGATGGTCTTCTGGTGTAAGGGACGCGCGACATCGGACATAATAATTTCCAGGTCTGGGCTGTCACCGTGCCAGACGAGACCGGGACGGTGCAAGACTTTGACAGACAAGAAAAAGGCCCCTCGTGGGGGCCAATTCCTTTACTGTTTCGCGGCTTGGAACGATCAGGCCTCGAGGGCGGCTGCCGTTTCCGAAGACTTGGCGATGCTCTTTTTGATCTTCAGGGCGCGGTCCGAAAGGTTCACGTCCTTCTCCTTGGCCAGGAAGGCGTCCAGACCACCGCGATGGTCGACGGTGCGCAGTGCGGCGGCCGAAATACGCAGCTTGAAGCTGCGGCCCAGGGCCTCGGACTGAAGGGTGACGTCATTCAGGTTGGGAAGGAACCGGCGACGCGTCTTGTTGTTCGCGTGGCTGACGTTGTTGCCCGACATCGGGCCTTTTCCGGTGAGTTCGCAGACGCGCGACATGGCGGGACCTCAGGTTGAAGGGTTGTAAAACAGGTGCAGGGCCGAAAACGGCCCCGCGGTCGCGGCTGGATAGTCCCGCATGGGCCCGAGGTCAAGCGCCGCGCAGCGTTTCAAGCAAATCGGTGGCCGCCGCCCGCGCCGCGCGCCGCCCCGAAGCGACGTCGCGCGCCATTTCGGCCATGCGCGCACGGGTTTCAGGCGCGTCCAGCTGCGCCAGCAGGCCGGCGCGCACTTCCTCGGCGAACCAATGGGCGGCCTGTTCTGCACGGGTCCGGTCCCAATGGCCAGTTTCGCGTCGCCATGTCGCGAGGGCCTGCATCTCGTGCCAGGCCGTCTCCAGCCCCGACGATTCGAGAGCCGAGACCGCCAACGCCTTGGGAAAACCGTCGGGGTCGTTGGGCCGTTTGCGCAGAAGGCGCAGCGCCCCGGCATAGTCGGCAACGGTGCGCGTGGCGGTGGACTTCAGGTCACCGTCGGCCTTGTTCACCAGGATCAGGTCAGCGATTTCCATGATGCCGCGCTTGACGCCCTGCAGTTCGTCGCCCCCCGCCGGGGCCAGCAGGAGCACGAAAAGGTCCGAAATCTGCGCGACCAGCGTTTCGGACTGCCCCACCCCCACCGTCTCGATCAGGACGACGTCGAACCCGGCCGCCTCGCACAGCGCCACCGCCTCCCGCGTACGACGCGCGACGCCGCCCAGGTGGCTGGCGGCGGGGGACGGGCGGATGAACGCGTCGGGATCGCGGCTGAGCTGCTCCATCCGGGTCTTGTCGCCCAGGATCGATCCGCCCGTGCGCGCGCTGCTGGGGTCCACGGCCAGGACGGCGACGCGCTTGCCCTGTCCAGTCAGCATCAGGCCGAAGGCTTCGATGAACGTCGACTTGCCCACGCCGGGCGTGCCCGACAGGCCGATGCGAAGGGCCTCGCCGGTTTCCCCACGCAGACTGTCCAGAAGGGCTGCGGCGCGCTCCCGGTGATCGGGGCGCGTGCTTTCGACAAGCGTGATCGCACGGGCCAGCGCCCGGCGGTCGCCAGCCAGGACGGGGTCATGCAGTGGGTCGCGTATGTCCATCATCCGGGGATGCCCGCGCGGGGCCGCCAATGCAAGATGCCGGCCACGTGACGGCGGACAGCGGGCACGCTAGATAAACAGCTGACCCCAAGGAGGCCCCGATGCCGTTCCGCCTGTTTGCCGCTGCTTTCACTATCCTGACCGCCTTGCCCGCGTTCGCCCAATCCACGCTGGACGCAAAGTTCGACGTGTCGTTCCGGGGCATCGTCGGCGGGCAGATCGCCATCAGCGCGAACGAGAAGGGCGGTGCCTATGTCGTCTCGGCCCAGGGGCGACCGACGGGGGTGATCGGTGCCATCGTGGAATACCAATACGACGGAACGGCGCGAGGGATCGTGCGCGGCGGTCGCCATGCCGTGACAACCTATGAGGAACAGGAGTTGGACAGCGGCGAACTGACCGGGGCCAAGATGCGATTTCGCAACGGGCGGCCGACGGGGGTCACCTTCGATCCGCCGCGCGCGCCCGAACCTCACGATATTGACCCGACAGCGCAGTCCGGCGTTATCGACACGCTGAGCGCGCTCTACCTGATGGTGCGGGCAACGGCCCCGGACCGGGCCTGCAACCAGCGTTATGACCTGTTCGACGGGCGTCACGTGTCGCGCCTGACGCTGGGGGCGGCACAGGTGGGCGACGACGGAACGATCAGTTGTGCGGCAGAATATCTCCGCCTGCGCGGCTATACACCGGAGGAGATGACCAAACGGTCCCGCGTGCCGATGACCGTGATCTACGGTCCTGCTGATTTTGGCCGGGTGCAGGTGACGGAAATCCGTGCAACGTCGCGACTGGGCGACGCGGTCCTGCGCCGCCGATGACCCCTCTGCCGATTGACGACGCCCTGCCCGATGTTCTGGCGGCGGTGCGCGACCGGGGCCTCTGCGTGCTTCAGGCTCCGCCCGGGGCGGGCAAGACAACCCGCGTGCCGCTGGCGCTGCTGCCGGTGGTGACGGGCAGGATCATCATGCTGGAACCACGCCGCCTTGCCACCCGTGCTGCCGCCGTCCGCATGGCCGAAACATTGGGCGAGGCGGTCGGTCAGACCGTCGGCTACCGAATGCGCGGCGCATCCGAAGTGTCGAAGTCCACACGGATCGAGGTCGTAACCGAGGGCATCCTGACCCGCATGATACAGGCCAACCCCGAACTGCCGGGCGTGGGCGCGGTGATCTTCGACGAATTTCACGAACGGTCCCTGAATGCGGACCTAGGGTTAGCCCTGACTTGGGAGGCGCGTCAGGCATTGCGCCCGGACCTGGCCGTGCTGGTAATGTCGGCCACCCTGGACGCGGGGCCCGTGGCAGAGATGCTGGACGCGCCCGTGGTCACGTCGGAAGGGCGCAGCTTTGCCGTCGAACGCCGCTGGCGCGACCGCCCGCCCCCCGACGGCCAACGCCTGGAGGCGCAGGTCGCCGCCTTGGTGGTGGAAGCGCTGGAGGTAGTCGAGGGCGACGTGCTGGCCTTCCTGCCCGGCGAAGGCGAGATCCGGCGCTGTGCGGGGCTGCTGCAGGGCGTGACGGCGGACGTGCGCCCCCTCTACGGAGCCCTGCCCTTTGCCGAGCAACAGGCCGCCATCCACCCCGGCCAACGACGCAAGGTGGTACTCGCCACGTCGATCGCCGAAACCTCGCTTACAATCGAAGGCGTCCGTGCGGTGGTCGATGGGGGCCGCGCGCGCCGCGCCCGGTTTGACCCGGCCAGCGGAATGTCCCGGCTGGTCACCGAACGCGTAACACGGGCGGAAGCCACGCAGCGGGCGGGCCGCGCCGGTCGCGTGGCCGAAGGGATGGCCTTCGCCAATTGGACCCGCGGGGAGGAGGGGGCAATGCGCGCCTTCCCCGACCCGGAGATCGCGGCGGCGGACCTTGCCGCGCTGGCCTTGGAACTCGCGGTCTGGGGCTCGGACGATCTCGCTTTCCTGACGCCCCCGCCCGAAGGCGCATTGGCCGAAGCGCGCGCCTTGCTGACCGAGCTTGGCGCATTGGAGAATGGGCGGATCACCGATCACGGACGGGCGCTGGCGCGTCTGCCGCTGCATCCGCGCCTTGGACACATGGTCCTGCGCGGCGGGCGTGGCGCGGCCATGCTGGCCGGCATTCTATCAGCACGAATGCCGCCGGGATCAGTGGATCTGGGCGAGGTTCTGCGGCGTCCCTCGGCCGAGGCACGGGCCGAGGCCAAGCGGCTCCGCCGCTTCGAAGATGGGCCCGACCTGTCGGACGCGCAGCGGCTTGCACTGGCCTATCCCGATCGCGTGGGTCTGCGCCGGTCGGGCGACGCCGCGCGATGGCTGCTGTCGGGGGGGAAGGGCGCGAAGATGGACAAGGGTAGCGCGCTGGCGAGCACGCGCCTGATCGTCGCGTGCGATCTTGACGGGGACCCGACCGAGGCGCGCGTACGCCGCGCCCTGCCTATTTCCGAGGACGAGTTGCGAGAGGTGCTGGACGACCGGATTGCCTGGGTCGACGGCTGCCACTGGTCCGTGCGCCATCGCCGGGTCGAGGCCCGGCGGCAGGAGCGGCTTGGCGCTATCGCGCTGGACGACCGCGTCTGGACCGACGCGCCGCCGGACGCGGTTGCAGCGGCGGTTCTGGACGGGGTGCGGTCGCTGGGGCTGGGGTGTCTGGGGTGGTCGAAACGGGCACGGCTGTACCGCGCGCGGATCGCAGCCTCGGGTGTCGCGGATGTATCAGACGACGCAATGATGGACGCGTTGGAGGGTTGGTTGCTGCCTGTTGTGGATGGGATCAAGGACGCGGAGGGGCTGGGTCGACTTGACCCGTTCGATGCCTTGCAAGGCTGGCTGGGCTGGGACGCGATGCAGAAGGTCGATGCCGCCGCACCGGCGCATTACCGTACGCCACTGGGCCGCAAGGTATCCATCGACTACGCGCCCGAAATCCCGACCATATCGCTCCGCCTGCAGGAGGTGTTGGGCGAGACGCGGCATCCGATGATCGGCACCGTGCCCCTGCGGATGGAGTTGTTGTCCCCGGCGCAGCGTCCGATCGCCATCACGCAGGACCTGCCGGGGTTTTGGGCCGGGTCCTATGCCGATGTGCGCAAGGACATGCGGGGCCAATATCCGCGCCATCCCTGGCCGGAGGACCCGACCGAGGCCGACCCGACCACGCGGGCGAAACCACGCCGCACCTGACTGCGGCCCCCTTCGGCGGGAGTATTCGGAAAACAGAGAACTGTCAGGCGAGCAGATCGGCAAGGACGTGCGAGCCGGGGTCGCGCAGCGTGTCGATGACATCAAAATGATGTGCGCCGCGAACCCGCCGGACCGGGACTGACCAGGCAGTTCCCAGGGCCTCGGCTTGCCATAGGAAGCTGGGGCGCTCGTCTGTGCCAACGTGGACGGTGATGCGCGGACCGTCGATGGGTCGGCCAAGGACTGGGCTTTCGGAAGCGGCCTCGACCGCGTCGAAGCGCAAGTCCGCGTTCATGCTCTGCGGGACGATCGGCCGCAGGTCGGCCAGGGGGCTGATGGGGACGCAGGTGGCGATGCGCCCAGCGCAGGCTGGGGCCGCGTCGGGCATGACTGCCCGCGCGGCAAGGTGACCGCCCGCGCTGTGACCGGTCAGGCGGATCGGACCCGGGATGCGCGCGGAGGCAGCGTCGATGGCACTGGATACAAAGCGAGTAATCTCGGATATCCGCACACTTGGAGCGAGCGGATAGCCCACGATGGCGACAGCGTGCTTGTGTGCCAGCGCCCCCTCGGCGAAGTGAGACCAGTCGGACTTGCCAAAGCGGTACCAGTAGCCGCCATGAACGAAGACGACGAGGCCCTGCGGTGCACCGTCAGGGTAAAAAAGATCCAGCGCGGCCCCCGGCGTATCCGCGTAGGCGACATCGAGGTCCGCATGTGTACACGCCCGGAACGCGGCGGCTTCGGCGGCCCAACGTGGTGGGAACTCCATCGCGCCGTCGATATACGCGGCATTGGCGTAGGCGTCGTCCAGCGCCGCTTGGTCCATGTCCTGCCAGCCGATCATCGCGCGCTCCTTCTCCCTGTGGCCCGAATTGCGCCGGATGCGGGCAGGCTCAAGCCTGGACCGACATGATAAAGGGCACCCGCCGGGGTGCCCTTCAATCTGTAACTCGAGAAGCGGGTCAGTGCAGCTTTGCTGCAACCTGATCGATCGAACTGTCGATCATGGCGTTCGCCTCGGTCGCGGTCAGCTGCTTTGCAACCACCTCGCCCGCTGCAGCAATAGCCACGGTGATGGCGCTGTCACGCACTTCTCGGATGGCGGCGTTCTGCGCGCTTTCAATCTGGTCTTCAGCGGCCGCCATACGGCGAGCAACAGAGGTTTCCAGATCGGCCCTGGCCTGCTTGGCGGCGGCGGTCGCCTCGGACTTGGCGGCGGCGACAATCTCGTCTGCCTTGGCCTGCGCTTCACGGGTCTTGCGCTCGTAGGAGGCGAGGAGGGCCTGAGCCTCTTCGCGCAGGGCCTTTGCCTCGTCGAGGTCTTTCTGGATGCCCTCGGCACGGGCGTCGAGGTGACCGATCAGAAGCGTCGGCACCTTGAAGTAGAACAAGATACCGATGAACACGAGGAAGCCGAGCGTCACGACGAAATCGGTGTTCGACAGGCTGAAAAACGGGCCGGACGCGGCGAACGCGGGCGTCGCCGTCAGCGCGGCCAGGGGCAGGATCATACGCATGGTTCAGTTCCCCTTCACACGGGCATCGACGGCGGCGGCCACGGTGTCGGCGTCGGCCTTGCCACCAAGCGCTTTTACGACTTCTGCTGCCACGTCGCGCGCGACTTCGGCAACGCTGGCCGCGGCACCGTCGCGGATCTCAGCGATTTGCGCCTCGCTCTCGGCGGATCTGGCGGAAATCTTCTCGTCCGCCTGGGCGATGGCGGCATCAAGGTCCGCCTTGATCGAGGCGCGCGCTTCGTCCGCGATCCGCTGGGCCTCCGAGCGGGCATCGGCCAACGCTTGCTCGTAAGCGGCTTCGGCTTCGACAGCCTGACGCTTCAGATCTTCGGCACTCGCAAGGTCATTTGAAATCGTCCCCGACCGTTCGGCCAGCACGGCGCTGAGGCGCGGCAGGGCGATCCGGGTCAGGATCAGGTAGATCACGACAAGGGCGACGAGCAGCCAGAAAATCTGGTTGCCGAACCAGGAATCGCACAACTGCGGCATGCCGATGGCGTTGCCGATGCTGTTGACGCATTCGCCAGCGAGATCTTGTTGATATGGTTCGGTGGCCATTATTCCGTCCCGTCAGGTCGTTTCGTTCCCGGCGGGCGACCCGAAAGCCCCCCGCCAGTCGTAAGGATGATATCGCTGTCTTAGACGGCGAACATCAGCAGCAGCGCGACGAGGAAGGCGAAAATGCCCAGAGCCTCGGCGAAGGCGATGCCGATGAAGAGCGTGGCGGTCTGCGCGTTGGCAGCCGAGGGGTTGCGCAGGGCACCGGCCAGGAAGTTACCTGCGACGTTACCCACGCCGATGGCGGCCATGCCCGAACCGATGGCGGCAAGGCCCGCACCAGCGAATTGACCCAGGGCGGAAGCGGCTTCGAGTTCCATGTGTTATCTCCTTACGATGGAAGCTTAGCGATAGGTGAGGCGAGCCGGCTGGCCCACCGCGTTAGTGATGCGGATGCAGCGCGTCCTTGAGGTAGACGCACGTCAGAATGGTAAACACGTAGGCCTGAATGAAGGCGACCAGCACCTCCAGCCCGTAGATCGCGGTAATCGCAAGGACCGACACCGGCGCGATGGCCGTGATGGCGGCAAAGCCCGCGAAGACCTTCAGAACCGCGTGGCCGGCCATGATGTTGCCCGCAAGACGAATGGAATGGCTTACCGGGCGAACGAAGTATGAAATGATCTCGATCACGGCCAGGACCGGGCGAAGCGCCAGCGGGGCCGAGCTCACCCAGAAGAGGCCGAGGAACGACGGGCCGTTCTTAACGAACCCGAGGATCGTGACGGCAAAGAACACACCAAAACCCAGAACGGCGGTCACGCCGATATGGCTGGTGGTGGAAAAGGATGTCGGGATCAGCGCAAGGAAGTTGGCAAAGAGGATGAACAGGAAGACCGTGAAGATATACGGAAAATAACGCACGGCATCCTTGCCGGTCACATCCTCGACCATCTTGTAGACGAAACCGTAGGCCAGTTCGGCCACCGATTGTCCGCGTCCCGGCACGATGGCCCGACCGCGCGTTCCGAAGATGAACAATCCGACCACACACAGAACGGCCAGCGCCATCCACAACGTCAAGTTCGTGATCGTGTACCACTGCACCGGCTCGCCGTATTCGCCGAGCAACGGCTTGATCATGAACTGGTCCATCGGGTGGAAGCTCAGGCCGCCTTCGGATGCTGATTCAGCCATCTTTGTCCCCATCGTTCGGCGCGCCCGCGCCCGGTTCGTTCAACGCGGCAGCCGGATCAAGCTGCCCCTGCATTTCTTTCGCGGAGCTGATCATCGTCTTCACACCGGCCGCAAAGCCCAGAAGTACGAACACAACCATCAGCCAAGGTGTCGTCCCCAGCAGAAAGTCTAGTCCGTAACCGATCCCGAACCCGATCCCCAAGCCCGCAACCAATTCGATGACCATCCGCCAGGCAAGTTGCGCCTGAGAATGGTGCTCCTCCATGTGATGCTTGTCCGGCTTTGGCCGCTTTGCCGCCAGCTTCGCCTCAAGGGCTGCAAGACGATCAGCGTCGGAATTGTCGGACATGGGGCACCCCCGGAAGTCGTTGGCGGTTTACGGCTCGCCGCCACTCGAGTCAACGGCACCAAATTATCATCAGATTCAATATGATATGGTGCACCATTTGGTCCCCGCGACGTACTGCCACGCCATTCGGACATTCAACGCAAAGGTTGAACGTCGTTGACGGATGGTGCGGGCCGGTGCATCGCAGGGGGCATGTCCGACGCCCTCTCCTCCGTTTTCGCTGCCTTGGCCGATCCCACTCGCCGCGCAATCTTGGCGATGCTGCTGGAGGACGACATGGCCGTCACCGACGTCGCGGCCCCCTTTCCTGTCTCCTTGGCTGCCGTGAGCAAGCATCTTGGCGTGCTGGCCCGCGCCGGCCTGATCCAGCAGGAGAGGCGCGGGCGCGTCGTCTGGTGCAAATTGGACCCCGACGCGATGCGCGGAGCAAGCGCCTGGATGCAAGGGTTTGGGCAATTCGACGACCTCGACCTCGACGCGTTGGAGGCGCTGCTGGGCGACCCCACCTGACCTGTCGGTTCAGCCCGCGTTCCGGTTGGGCATGAGGTGGATTTCCCGCACATCCGCCCGGCCCGGCGCGCTCAGTGCATGCATCACCGCATCGGCCACGTCCGACGGATGCAGGCGAGTCGGGTCAGCCTCGTCGAAGAATTCCGTATCAACCATTCCGGGCGAGATGACAGTGCAGCGCCCGCCCCATTCGGTCATCTCTTCCGCCAGGTTGCCGGCGAATCCGTGTACAAACCATTTGGTCGCGCCATAGATGGAGCCCTTGATGTGTCTGCGCCCGGCTGCGGACCCCGTGACGACGTAATGCCCCTTGGTCCTGCGCAGATGGGGCAGCGCGGCATGCGCAGTATAGAGCACGCCCATCACGTTGGCATGGATCATCTCGTGCCATTCCTCGGGGTTTCCGTTCTGGGTGCCCGCCGTCTGGACACCCGTACCGGCATTGGCGAACACCGCGTCGATGCCGCCGAATTTGTCCGCCAGAGCATCCAGAGCTGCGGCCTGCACATCGCGATCGGCGACGTCGCCGGGAAGAACAAGCGCGGCGTGTCCCAGTTCCTTTGCCAGCTTGGTGATCTTATCTTCGGAGCGGGCGAAAAGGCCCACGTTCCAACCCGCGGCAACCGCCTGCCGGGCCGTCTGCGCCCCGATGCCCGAGGATGCGCCGGTGATGAAAAGGGTTTTGCTGTCGGCCATGGTATTTCTCCGCCCGTGTGTTGAGTCGGGGACCAACACACGGGCGCGCCATCCGGTTGCATGTCCAACGTCAGGTCAGGCCAACACCTTGCGGTACAATTCGACCAAACCCGTCGCCTTGTTGGGCCAAAGGCCCTCGGCCGCGACCTTGGCGCGTGCGTGCCGCCCCAGCCGCAGCCCCGGATCGTCGATCAGGCGGTGCCGCGCCGCGGCGATGCGCTGGGGGCTGCCGATCGTTGCGGCGGCTGCCTGGGATGGTGCATTGCCGGCGGCATGATCTAATGTCCGATGTCGTAGTCGCCGACGTGGGCGCGCCGGTGTCGCCAGATGTGACCCACGAAAATCGGCCACTCGGGCTTGGACATCGACACGACCGCCCGCCGCGCGGAATGAGGCGCGGCGAGGGCCAAGTGACCGTGCGGGCCTGCGGCAACTGATCCGATATGAGGCTGTGTTTCGGGCTCTGGAACGTGGCCACGGTCAGGTTGACCAGCGGCGACAGCGCCTTGGCCCACCGGAAGCCCACATACGCTTCCCCGTCAAATCCTCTGACAGATTAGGAGGCGATCATCAGGATGCGAAGACGGTCGGACATGGAGCAAGACCAGACTTGGGCGGCGTGCGGGCGTTTCGCCACAGGCCAAGGTGGCGGCGATACCCCCGTTACGCCAGCCGCTGCTTCAACGCGGCCGAAAGTGTCTCCATGTCCTCACCCGTCTGCGCGCCCAAGCGCATCAGGCCGAACTGCACCCGCGCCATGTCCTGGTAATAGCTGGTGTAGATGTAATTCGTCGCGGCCCCGGCGGCGGCCCCGATCAGGGGCACGGTCTGTGCGGCCAGCTTCTGCCCCATCGGGATCGCCAGACGTGGAGCCACTTTGGTGATCAGCCCGTGCACGGCACTGCCCGTGACACTCAGGCGCAACGTCAGGAAGCTGAGATCGGTGCCATCGTCATCGTCCAGCGGCCCGGCGGCGGCAAAGACGCGCAGGCAGGCGGCGCGCACCTCGGGCAGGGCCGGGTCCAGCCCATGTTCATCGGCGATTGATTGGATCGCACGCAGGATCACGGTGGTCGTTACCGGCAATTCTGCCAACGCCGACGGCAAGCCGCCAAAGCCACCCGCCGCCCCCGTGCCCACTGAAATCGCACGGCTGAGCCAGTCGGGCGCGTCGGCCACGCGGCCTTTGCGCGTAGCCTGCGCGGCATTGAAAGATTGCTCCAGCGCGGCAGCCGTCGCCTTTTCAAGCCCGGCGCGAGCGGGTGCCGGCAGCATGTCCAGCAGGTTCTCGGCCTGGGTCCCGATCAGGCCGAGCAACTGTATTCCAACGCCGGAGGCCGTTCGCATCTTGAGCGCCAGTCGATCCAGCTCCGCCTCCCGATTCAGGGGTGGGAAGATCTGGGGGTTGGCAGGGGAGCGGTGTTTCTGGGCCATCGTCAACAGATGGGAATACTCCGCGCCCAAGGCAAGTCAGGCCCCGCGCGTCACGTCCCCGGTCACTCCGTCCCAATCCCAGACACCCAGAACGCGGTCGGGGTTGGTCGGCGGTGGCATGGTCACGCCATGCAACCGGGTAAAGCCGAAACGGCCATAGTACGGCTCATCGCCCACCAGCAGCACGCGGTCCACGCCTGCGACGGCCGCGCGGTCGAGGCCCGATTGCAGCAGGAATGCCCCCAGCCCCTCCCCCTGCCGCGTCGGGTGGATTGCTATCGGGCCGAGCAGCATCGCTTGATGCTCGCCCACGCGCACGGGCCAAAAGCGGATCACGCCCGCGACCTCGCCAGCCGAGCCACGCGCCACCAGGCACAAGTCGCGCGCCGGCGGCACGCCCTCGCGCAACCGGTAAGACGACAGCGCAGTCCGTCCCGGAGCGAAACAGGTGTCGAGGAGCGCTTCCACTTCCCAAGCGTCGTCTTCGGTTTCGCGGTGCAATTCCATGCGGGTCTTGTTGCCCGAACGGCGCGGAGTGGCCAGCCTCCGAAGCAGGATTTTCGCCGCCCCGCTCGCCCGGGCATCCTAACTCAAAGCGTGACAGAAGATTGGCCGGCACAGCCTTGGAGCAAGCAATCTGTAGCGCGCCCGGCACCTGCGGGCGTTGGCCGGCACGGACACGTCATAAAGGGGAGCCCGTGACCGGGTGTGGAGGCGGCGCGGCCCAGAGCCGGCGCAAGTGCGGGGGCGAAATTCGCATAGCTCTTGCGAACACACAGGTTTTGGGGCTTTCGCCCATTCGCGGCGCGCCCTAGTCTGTCGCAGACACCTGAGAGGACCCCAATGTTCTACCGCCCCGAGGATGGCCACGGCCTGCCGCACAACCCGTTCAACGCCATCGTCTCGCCCAGACCCATCGGCTGGATCAGCACGCGAAGCACGCTGGGCGACAACCTTGCCCCCTATTCATTCTTCAATGCGGTCGCCTATGTACCGCCGCAGGTCATGTTCGCCTCAACCTCGGCCAAGCCTGACCGCGACAACACCAAGGACAGCATGGCCCAATTGCGGGAATCGGGCGTGTTCTGCGTCAACATCGTGGAATACGCGATGCGCGACGCGATGAATGCCTCGTCCGCCGCCCTGCCCGCCGGAGAGGACGAGTTCGCCATCGCAGGTGTCGAGAAGGTGCAATGCGATACGATCGACTGCCCTCGCGTCGGCGGCGCGCCCGCGTCGCTGGAATGCAAGGTGACGCAGATCGTGACCTTGCCCGGCGCGTCCAACGTAGCCGTCTTCGGCGAGGTGACGGGCGTGCATATCCGCGACGACTGCCTGAAGGATGGCATATTCGACGTGATGTCCTTCAGCCCTTTGGCCCGGCTGGGCTACAAGGACTACACGCGCGTCGAAAGACTGTTTTCACTGGCCCGCCCCGACGAATAATCGGTGGACGTCGCGGAGCAGATCATCGTCCCTGCCTGCTGCTTCAGCCGTTGTCGTCCTCTAACGCGAGTCGAACGGCGACGGTGTCAGCCCGGTCCTTGCCGCGCAGAGCGGCTATAATCCGTCGGGACAGGTAACAGACCGATGCGTTGCACGGTGGTCAGGGTCATCCCCGGCCCCGGGGCCTAGTGACCGCCCAAGATCCCCGTCCGAACACCATAGTTCGCCGCGACCGCGTAGTCGGGGTCGTCGTCGCTGTCGACCATCAGGTGCCCGGCCTTCGTGAGGAGGCGGTGACAGTCGCGTGTAAGGTGGCGCAGCTGGATCGACTTGCCAGCGGACTGATACTTGGCGGCGACCGCTTCGATCGCCTGCAACGCCGACTGGTCGGCCACGCGGCTGTCGGCGAAGTCCACGATCACCAGCGCCGGGTCATTCTGAATATCGAACATTTCGATGAAACCGGTGGCCGAGCCGAAGAACAGCGGCCCCTGCACCGCATAGACCTTGGCCCCTTCGGGCGTGGTGTGGGCCTTGGAATAAATGCGCGTCGCGTTCTGCCATGCATAGGCCAGCGCGCTGACAATCACGCCCACGACGACCGCGATAGCAAGGTCGGTCATCACCGTCACGATGGTCACCAGGATGATGACCATCGCGTCGATCTTGGGCACGCGGAACAGAATTTTTAGCGAATTCCAGGCAAATGTCCCGATTACGACCATGAACATCACACCCACGAGTGCGGCCAGGGGGATCTGCTCGATCAGCGGCGAGGCAACCAGGATGAACAACAACAGGAACAGCGCCGCCGCCACCCCCGCGATGCGCGTCCGTCCGCCCGAATTCACGTTGATCATCGACTGGCCGATCATGGCGCAACCGCCCATGCCGCCGAAGAAACCGGTCACGGTGTTGGCCGCGCCCTGGGCGATGCATTCCTGGCTGGCTCCACCGCGCTGGCCCGTGATTTCGCCGACGAGGTTCAGGGTCAGCAGACTCTCGATCAGGCCGATTGCAGCCAGGATCAACGCATAGGGCGCGATGATCTGAAGCGTCTCCCAATTCAGCGGGACATCCGGAAGCGCGAACTGCGGCAACCCGCCCGAGATCGAAGCCAGGTCGCCCACCTTGGGGACCGGCAGGCCAAAACCGATCACCACTGCAGCCGTGATCGCAATCCCGGCCAGCGGCGCGGGGATCGCATTGGTCAGCTTGGGCACGCCCCAGATGACCGCCATCGTCAGCGCCACGAGGGCAAGCACCAGTATCAGCTGACTTGACGCCATCCAAGATCCGTCTGCCGTTTTGAAGAACCCGATCTGCGACTTGCCGATCACGATCGCCAAGCCATTAACGAAGCCCAGCATCACCGGGTGCGGCACCAGCCGGATGAACTTGCCCCAGCGCATGATGCCCACGAATATCTGAATGATCCCCATCAGGACGACCGTCAGAAAAAGGTACTGAACGCCCACGCCTTCGGGGAACTGCGCCACCAGCGACACCATCACGACCGCCAGCGCGCCCGTCGCGCCTGAAATCATGCCCGGACGCCCACCGATCAGCGCCGTCACAAGCCCCACGATAAATGCCGCATAAAGCCCCACCAGCGGGCCGACACCCGCCACGAAGGCGAAGGCCACCGCTTCCGGCACCAATGCAAGGGCCACCGTCAGGCCGGCCAACACCTCGATACGGATGCCAGCGAATGTCAGCGTCGAGGTGGGCGCGACGCGCAGGTCGGGCGCGTCGAAACGGTTGGCAAATCTTGCCAGCAGGGAGGGGCTGTTCAAGGTTCAGATCTTTCGGTCGTGTCGGGTTTTGATCGCGATAGCAGGGTTTCGCGCGGGGTTACAGCCCTTGAGGCGTGTCGGTTACCCGGATGTGGAACCGGCGCACCCTCCCAACCGCATTGGCCTCATCGCGATGCCATTACATGCCCTGTTCCGCGCCGATTTTTCCAAATCCGCCTTGATACCTATCAGGGCGCTCCAAGACGGCGAAGGAGCTTCCATCTCCGGGCTTGGATACCAGATCGTTGCCGGGTCGGCCTTGGGGTCTGCTTGACCGCCGCTGCCCGCAACAGGTCGGCGCACCAAGAGACACGCGTGCAGGTCTGGCGGCAGGGCAAGGCATCGCCCACCGCCACCACGCCAATGTGATCGAGCGAGAACGCGATTGACACCTTTTCCCCGTCCCGCCGCCTGCTAGGGTGCGCCGGCAACACAGGAGAGACGGATGCCGGTCATCGGGATCATCGGAGGCTCGGGCCTCTATGCGGTGGAAGAATTGCGGGACGCGGAATGGCGTGACGCCGACACGCCCTGGGGCAGACCGTCGGACGCGCTGCTGCACGGAACGCTGGACGGTACAAGAATGGTCTTTCTGCCGCGCCACGGGCGGGGGCATGTCCACACGCCCTCGACCGTCCCATACCGCGCGAACGTCGCGGCGATGAAGGCCGCCGGGGTGACGCACCTGGTGTCGGTCTCGGCCACCGGTAGTTTCCGCGAAGACATGGCCCCAGGTGATTTCGTCATCGTGGACCAATTCATCGACCGCACGTTTGCCCGCGACAAGACGTTCTTCGGCCCCGGCCTTGTGGCGCATGTGTCGGTCGCGCATCCGGTCTGCCCCGCCCTTTCGGCAGCCTGTTCACAAGCTGCCACGCAGGCCGGTGCCACGGTTCACGACGGCGGCACCTATCTGGCGATGGAAGGCCCGCAGTTTTCGACGCTGGCCGAATCCAGACTTTACCGCGACTGGGGCTGCGACGTGATTGGCATGACCAACATGCCCGAAGCCAAGCTGGCGCGAGAGGCGGAACTTCACTACGCTTCCGTTGCGATGGTCACCGATTACGACAGCTGGCACCCCGACCACGGCTCGGTTCAGGTCAGCGATGTCATAAGAACCCTTCAGTGCAACGTCGGGCGTGCCGCCGCAATGGTTGCCGCCCTGCCAGGTCTGGTACGGGACGCACCCTGCGCGGAGGGATGCGACCATGCCCTGAACCATGCGGTGATGACCGCGCCGGACGCGCGCGATCCCGACATGGTGGTCCGCCTGCAAACGATCGCGGGCCGCGTGCTGTGAGAATGTGGGCTGCTCTTCTGCTGCTGCCCGGAGCCACGTTCGCGCAGGAGTTCGTTGCCGTTCCCGGTCCGCTGGGCGATGACGCTTTCTACCGCGCAGTGGCCTGTGCAGCCGCCCCCGGAGAGGCGTGCCGCAAGCCGTTCCTGCATTGGTCCAACGCAAAACGCGAGGATCTGACCGTCGCCCTCATCTCGGTCAGTGCCGGACTGGAGAGCTGGCAACGTGCGCTTTACGAACGCGGGCTGGACAATGCGGTGGCACAAATCAATACGCTGGATGCAGGCGTGCGCCTGTCGCGCGCATCTGAAAATGCGGATATCGAGGTCCATGTCGTCGCCACCCCACCCGGCGAAGTCATGCAAGACACCGGCGTGCCCGATCTTGACGGCGCGCTCCTGTCGCTGGGGCGGGTCGCCTTGCGAGTCCGGAATGGCGAAATCCGCGAAGCCCTGATCGCCGTCTCGGCCCAAGCACGGCGACGGGAGATCGCCTCGGTCCTGCTGGAGGAAGTTGTTCAAGGTCTCGGCCTGATGACGGACATCCGCGGCCCTGCCTATCGCCGCAGCCTGTTCTCGGAGGACGGCAATTCCGTAACGCGCCTTAGGGGGCAGGATGCAATGGCACTCCGTCGCCATTACGCCCCCGGAACGCACAGTGACGAAACCGCCGTGCGGAGGACGACAGACAAACCAACCGGGCCAAAGGCCGAGGAAAGCTGACAGATGCAAAAGAAGACCGTTCAGGATTACATCCGCACCATTCCCGATTTTCCGCACGCGGGGATCATGTTCCGCGACGTGACCACCCTGTTCGCCGATGCGCGAGGCATGCGGCTATGCGTGGATCAGCTGCTGGCCCCCTGGGCCGGAGAGGAGATCGATGCAGTCGCCGGGCTGGAGGCGCGCGGTTTCATCCTGGGGGGCGCAGTGGCGCATCAGCTGGGCTGCGGCTTCGTGCCGATCCGAAAAAAGGGCAAGCTGCCGGGTGCGACCTATGAACAGGAATACGCGCTGGAATACGGGACCGCGGCGGTGGAGGTTCACCGAGATGCCCTGCCCGCCGGGGCCCGCGTCCTGCTGGTGGATGATCTGCTGGCCACCGGCGGCACGGCGCGCGCCGGGATAGCCTTGCTGGAGCGGTTGGGCGCGCAGGTCGTCGGCTGCGCCTTTGTCGTCGACCTGCCGGAACTTGGCGGTCGTAAGGCGCTGGAAGCGATGAACATGCAGATCCACACGCTATGCGATTTCGAAGGGGAATGAGCGTTCGAATGAACCGCCTTGGAGGCCCGGCGTAAACTTATTGGTAAGGATTTTCTGCGATTGTTCTGGAGTGGGTGTTTTACCAGACCTCACGGATCCCCCGCGCCCTGTCTTCCCTTGGCAGGGCGCGCCCTTCTTTGGGAGTACGCCTCTCAGACTGCGCACCGTAGCACCGCGCCGGGGTTCATGATTCCGGCCGGGTCCAAGCCGGCCTTTATCGCGCGCATCGCTGCCAATTTCGTCGGATCCACGTAACGCTCCAGATCGCCGACCTTGAGCCGTCCAACCCCATGTTCCGCGCTGACCGACCCACCGTATGCGTGCACAAGATCGTGGACCGCAGTCTTGATCGCTTCGCGTTCGCTATCGTGGTCGGCGCGCGCGCGACCGGGCATGGGGAAAACATTGTAGTGCAAGTTCCCGTCGCCCACGTGGCCAAAGCAATTGATGCGGAAGTCACCGATTCTTCCGATCACGCCCGGACCGTCCTTGATAAAGTCGGGGATCGACGCGGTGGGCACTGAGATGTCGTGGCTGCTGACCGACCCGATGCGACGATTGCCCTCGGGGATTGACTCTCGGACCTGCCAGAATTCGCGACGCTGCTGTTCGGATTGCGCGATCACACCGTCTGTCACGAGGCCAGCCTCGTGTGCGGTAGCAAAGAGGTCTTCCAAGGCCTGCGCCGGATCGCCCGACGCTCCGAGCCCCAGGTCGATCAGCACCGACCAATCGGGGTTTCCAAGCGGAAGGCGCACCTCGGGCATCGTCTCGGCCAGAAAGTCCATGCCGGTCTTCCCGATCAGCTCGAATGCCGAGACCCCCTCACCGATCTGCGCCCGCGCCATGTTCAAAAGCTCCAGCGCGGCCTGCGGATCGCGGATCGCCATCATTGCGGCACCCGTCTTGGCCGGGCGCGGCAACAGCTTCAGCGTCGCCGCCGTGATGATGCCCAGCGTGCCCTCGGCCCCGATCAGAAGATGGCGTAGGTCGTAGCCGGTGTTGTTCTTGCGCAGCGGCGACAGGCCGTTGAGGATGCTGCCGTCAGGCATCACCGCCTCCAACCCCAGGCAGAGGTCGCGCGCATTACCATAGCGCAGCACGTTCACGCCGCCCGCATTGGTCGACAGGATGCCGCCGATCCGGGCCGAGCCCTGCGCCGCGATGGTCAGCGGGAACAGACGGTCCACCGCCTCGGCCGCCTCCTGCACGTGCTGCAGGATCACGCCCGCCTCGACGGTCAGCGCGTTCTCGGTCGCATCGACCTTGTGGACTTTGGTCATTCGTTCCAGCGAAAGGATCACGGGCGCTGGCAAATCCGCGCTGACCTGTCCGCCGACCAGACCGGTACCGCCGCCATATGGGATCACCGCTACGCGCGCCTTTGCCGCGGCTGTCACGATCAGCGAGACTTCCTCCGTCGTCGCAGGGGCCAGCAGCAAGCCGTCGGTCCCGGCCCAGCGGCCCCGTGGTTCTTCGAGGTAACGGGCCTCCATGTCACGAAAGGTGGCGGCGGGCAGTTTGGACCGAAGGTCGTCTGCGAAGGGGCCGGTGGCGGCAGTCAGATCAGATGTCACTAAGGGTCCGTAAGATAAGAGGGGCGCAGGACGACCACGGTCGGTCGGCGCGGCAGAGTATTGAGCGAAACCTCGATGAAGCTGGTGTCGCGGCGGTCGATGTCGAAGTCTTGTGACATGCCTTCCACGAAGCGGTCCAGCGATCCCGGCCCGAACCAGTGCATCGGGATCACCACCGAGGAGCGCAGGCGCTGCAGGACCCGGATCATCGAAGATAAGTCCAGCGTCAGGCCACCATCAACCGGGGCCATCACCACGTCCAGTCGGCCAAGTGCGGCATACTGCGCTGCATCGGGTTCATGGTGCAGGTGGCCCAAGTGCCCGATGCACAGACCCTCGACTTCAAACACGAAGATGGAATTGCCGTTGACCTCGATGCCGCCCCCGGCGCGTGACCGAATGTCGGTCGAAACGGACCGGATCAGCATCTCACCCAGGTCGAGGTGATGATCAGCCGGTTCGCCCACGCGATCCGACCATCCGGGCAGGACATGCGGGATGTCCGGATCGGGCACTGGCGTCCAATGAGAAATATGCGCCCGGTTCATGGTTACCACATCCGGCAAACGGGTGGCACCGATGAACCCCGCGAAATCGGTAACGGCGCGCAGGCCGCCCTGCGTTTCCAGCATGAACATCGAGTGATCAACATAGTTCAGGCGGACGGTGTAATCCGGCAGAGGCGCGGCAAAAGCGGCCTTGTGCAGATATTCGATGCCCGGCGCGTCGGCGATGGCGATGCAGTGGCTGGGGCGGCGACCCTGGTCCTGCGCGGCGGCGAAGCCGGGCAGAAAAAGCGACATGGCAAAGACGAAAAGGTACGTTCTCGACACGGGCATTCCCTCCTGCCCAGAGTGTTGCCCAATCAGACCTTTCGGGCCAGAGGTCATCCAGCCGCAGTTGAAAATGAATCCTTGGATGAGGTCAGCCCGCGTCGGAGCGGCCGCGCCGATCGGATCGCAACATCGCGTAGAGCACATGATTGCGCCACCGCCCCGCAATCTGAAGGTAGCTTTGCGCGACGCCTTCGTACTTGAACCCCGACCGCTCCAGCAAACCGCGCGAGGCGGTGTTGCCTTCAAGGCAGGCGGCCTCCAGACGGCTGAGGTCCAAGCGGACGAAAGCGTGGTGCGATACGGCAAGGATCGCCTCGCGCATGTAGCCTTGCCGCGCGTGATTTTGGCCGACCCAATACCCCAGCGTACCAGACTGAGCAGGCCCGCGGCGCACATTGTCGAGCGTGATCGCGCCCAGGATCGAATCGTCGGACTTCCGCGTCAGAAAAAGCGCCAGCGCGCTGCCCTGCCCGTGGCTGCGACTGGCCCAGTAGACACGGTTGGTAAAGCTTTTCCGGCTCAGATGGTCGGGGGCCCACTCCGGTTCCCAGGGTTGCAGAAACGCGGCGGAACTTTCGCGCAATGCGGCCCAGGCGCGGTAGTCGGAATGCTGCGGCAAGCGCAGGATCATGCGTTCGGTCTGGATGCGGGGTTTCCGCAGGGCCCCGAAGATCATGCGGCCAGCCTTGCGCGCAGGCTGTCGACGTCGGGGGCCGCGTCGACCGGCCCGTAAAGGGCCAGCGCCGGGGCCGTCTGCGTCAGGGCCTCAGCTTGGGCGCGCACGGCGGCCACGTCCACCGCGTCGATTTTCTCGATCGCCTCGGACAGGGGCGGCACGCGGTTCCAGACAGCGACGACCCGCGCCAGCCGTTCAGCCCGGCTGGAGGGCGACTCCAGTCCCATAAGCATGCCCGATTTCATCTGGGCGCGGGCGCGGGCGACCTCCACCTCGGTCATGTCTTCGGCGGCACGCTTCAATTCGTCGATCGTCAGGTGGGCCAGATCGCCCACATCCTCGGCCCCGGTTCCCGCATAGATGGTGAGCATTCCGCCGTCAGAATGCGCCCCCACGCTGGCAAAGATGGTATAGCAGAGGCCCCGCTTTTCGCGCGCTTCCTGGAACAGCCGGGACGACATGCCGCCGCCCATCGCACCCGCAAAGATCTGCGCGGCATAGATCCCGTCATCGCGGTAGCCCGGCTGCTCGAAACCGATCGCGACATGCGCCTGTTCAAGCACCTTGGCGTGGCGAATCTCCCCGCCCTTGAACAGCCCCGGATCAGGCATCAACAGCGGCTTGGGCTTCAGGTGACCGAAAAGATCTTCGGCCATCTTGCAAAGCGCATCGTGATCGACGGCCCCGGCGGCCGCCAGGATCATCTGCTCGGGGCCGTAATGCTGCGCCGTGAAATGCTCAAGGTCCGCCCGGTTGAAGGTCTGCACCCGTTCGGAAGGGCCAAGGATGGTGCGACCAATGGGTTGCTCGGGATAGGCCGCTTCCTGCAGCCAATCGAAGATGATGTCGTCGGGCGTATCCAGCGCCTGACCGATTTCTTGCAGGATGACGCCGCGCTCGATCTCGATCTCTCGCGGATCGAACACCGGATTCAGCACGATGTCCGCGATCAGATCCGTGGCCAATGCCACGTCTTCCTTGAGCACGCGGGCGTAATAGGCGGTCACCTCTCGCGAGGTGTAGGCATTGATATAGCCGCCCACGTCCTCGATCTGCTCGGCGATTTGCAGTGCCGACCGGCGCGCCGTGCCCTTGAACGCCATGTGCTCAAGGAAATGCGCGATGCCGTTCTGCTCGACAGCCTCGTGGCGCCCTCCGGCACCGACCCAGACGCCAACGCTGGCCGATTGCAGACCGGGCATGTACTCCGTCACGACGCGGAAACCGTTCGACAGGCGGTGCAAGCGGGTGCTCATTCAGATGAACCTTTCAGATTCGTGCATCGATGATGGCCTCGATGGCCGACAGGTCGTTCTCGACCCGCGTGATCCGCTCGTCCCGGTCAAACAGATCGGCCATTCGCGCAGGCAAGGGGGGGCGGATTCCGGTTGCGGCTTCGACCGCGTCGGGGAACTTGGCCGGGTGCGCCGTCGCCAGTGTCACCATCGGCGTATCGCCCAGATGCGCCTCAGCCACGTGGGTGCCCACGGCGGTGTGCGGGCACAGCAGTTCACCCGTGCGGTTCAGGAAGTCAGCGATCGCAGCAGAGGTTTCCGCTTCGGTCGCTCTTCCTGATAAATAGGTGTCCTGTAGCGTCTGCAAAGCCCCTTGGCTGACGGTAAATCCGCCGTCCTTCAACTCCGCCATCAATTGCGCGATGGCCCGCCCGTCACCGCCGTAGGCCAAATGCAACGCGCGTTCGAAGTTGCTGCTGACCTGAATATCCATCGACGGCGATATCGACGGCTCTACCGTGCCGGGGCGGTAGTCGCCCGTCGTCAGGCACCGGTGCAGGATGTCGTTCTGATTGGTGGCGACGACCAGTTGCCTGATCGGCAGGCCCATGCGCTTGGCGATATGGCCCGCGAAGATATCGCCGAAGTTGCCGGTGGGCACCGTGTAGGAGATTTCGCGGTGCGGTGCGCCAAGGGCCGTCGCGGAGGTGAAGTAATACACCACCTGCGCCAGCACGCGGGCGAAGTTGATCGAATTGACCCCGGCCAGACGCACCCGGTCGCGGAAATCGAAATCGTTGAACATGTCCTTCACGCGGGCCTGTGCGTCGTCGAAATGTCCGGTGATGGCGAGCGCATGCACGTTCGACTCGGACGGCGTGGTCATCTGGCGGCGCTGCACCTCCGACACGCGGCCATGCGGATAGAGGATGAACAGGTCTACGGCATCCAGTCCCCGGAACGCCTCCATCGCGGCCGACCCGGTATCGCCGGACGTGGCACCGACGATCGTCACCCGCTCGCCGCGCTTCATCAGCGAATGCTCGAACATCTGTCCGATCAGTTGCATCGCGAAGTCCTTGAACGCCAGCGTCGGCCCGTGGAACAGTTCCAGCAGATGATGGTTCGGGCCAAGCTGCACCAGGGGCGCGCGCGCGTCATGGCCGAATCCGGCATAGGCCTTGGCGACCAGATCTGCGAAAGTCGCCTCGTCGAAGGCGTCCTTTACAAAGGGGGCCATGACGCGCACCGCGACCTCCTCATAGGGCAGGCCTGCCAGCGCTGCGATGTCGCCCCGGCTCATCACCGGAAGTTCCTCGGGGACATACAACCCGCCATCCCGCGCGAGGCCGGTCAGCATGGTGTCTTCGAACCCCAGAACGGGGGCTTCGCCACGGGTCGAGATGTAACGCATCGGATCGTCCGCCTTCAAATGGTGCGGCGTCTGATACGCCACAGCAGGAAGAGTGTCATCCCCACCCAGACAGCGGCCAGCCCGAACCATTGAATCGCGTATCCGAGGTGGTTGTCGGGGATGCCGTCGATGCCCACAGGTACGTGCGTGATCGGCAGCGGCGGCTCAACCTGCGCGGCGACGACCATCACCGACTCGGTGCCCAGCGCCTGCGCCATGGGGCCGACGTCGCGTGCGTACCAGTTCGTGCCGTCCGGCTCGGGCGTGCCGGCATTTTGATCGTCGGGCCAGTTCAGGTTGCCGGTGATCCGCAGAGATGTTCGCGGCAGAACCAGCGTATCGGCTGCATCAACCGGCAGGACGCCCAGATCCACCATGACGCGCCGGCCATCGGTCAAGACAGGTGCGATGATACGGAACCCCGTTCCAGCCGCACGCCACGCGCCCAACACCCGCAACGGTTCCCCATCGACCGTGCCCGTCAACGTCACCGGCGTGAAGTTGTCGGTGCTCTCGACCGGCTTGTCGGGCAGCGGCACCGGCACTGCATCTATGCGCGAGGCGATCTCGGCAATCATGGCGTGTTTCCAATCCATCCGCTGCAATTGCCAGACGCCCAGCGCGCAAAGCACGGCAAAGCCGGTCAGTCCGAAAAGTGCGGGGATCACGAAACGCATTGAGACCTCTCAAATGGAGAACGGCGCGGAAAATCCGCGCCGCTCAAGCCGTCGTCGGATAGAAAGCTCAGCCGCCCCAGACGTAGACCGCAGCGAACAGGAACAGCCACACCACATCAACGAAGTGCCAATACCAGGCAGCGGCTTCGAAGCCGATGTGCTTGGTCGGCGTGAAGTGCCCGGCCTGCAAACGGAACAGGCACACCAGCAGGAAAATCGTCCCGATGAAGACATGCACGCCGTGGAAGCCCGTCGCCATGAAGAAGTTCGCGCCATAGATGTTGCCTGCGAAGCCAAAGGCCGCGTGGCTGTATTCGTAGAGCTGGAACGCGGTGAACAACGCGCCCAGGGCCACGGCAAGGATCAGGCCCCACTTCATGTCCTGACGGTTGTTCTCATGCACCAGTGCATGGTGCGCCCAGGTCGCCGCAGCCCCCGAACACAGCAGGATCAGCGTGTTGATCAGCGGCAGATGCCAAGGGTCGAACGTTTCGATCCCGACAGGCGGCCAGACGCCGTCGACGGCAGGCGAATCGGGACCCATCGGGTAGATCGCATGCTTGAAGAAGCTCCAGAACCAAGCCGAGAAGAACATCACTTCCGACATGATGAAGAAGATGAAGCCATAGCGCAGGCCGATGCGGACGACGGGGGTGTGGTCGCCGACTTTCGATTCCCTTACAACGTCCGACCACCAGGCAAACATGACGCCCAGAACGCCGACGAAACCCACCGCGAACATCCACGGGTTGGAGTGGTCCTTCATCCAGAAGACCGCACCGACCAGCATGATGAAGCCAGACACGGCCCCAAGGAACGGCCAGATCGACGGGGGAAGGATGTGATAGTCGTGGTTCTTGGCGTGGGCCATTTGGTCGCCTCTCAGTTGGTCTGCGTCGCCGCATCTGCATTGCTGTTAAGCGCGGCGTAGTCTTCGGGCAAGTCCGTCACGTGGAACGTGTAGGACAGTGTGATTTCGGGGATACCTGTCGCCTCGGGGTCGTCGACCATCGCGGGGTCGACGTAGAAGGTGACAGGCATCGAAACGGTTTCGCCGGGGGCCAGTATCTGCTCCTCGAAGCAGAAACAGGCGATCTTCACGAAATGGGGGCCAGCGGCATAGGGGGCCACGTTGAAGCTGGCCGTGCCGGCAACCGGTTCGTCCGTCGGATTCGTCGCCTCGTAGAACGCCAGGTTCGTCTCACCGATTCGCACACGCATCTTGGCCTGCACGGGCTTGAACTCCCACGGCATCCCGCGTTCCTTGCTGGCGTCGAAGCGCACCAGAACCGTCCGCTCAAGGATCTCCGACGATTCCGCCTCCGCACGCGCGGTGGTGCCGCCATAGCCGGTGACCTTGCAGAAGAGGTCATAAAGCGGAACTGCCGCCCAGCCGAGCGACCCCATGCCCAAAACCGTGCAGAGGGTCATCGCGACGACGCGACCGTTATCGGTAAGGTTTTTCCACCAGTTCTTCATTCTGTCACCTCGTTTAGCGACGCATCGGGCACCAGCGCGGGGCGCGCCACATGGTCAAACGCCTCCGAGAAACCGCCCGATGTCACCTTCACGACCGTCAGACCGAAGATCACCACGATGAACGCCAGGAGGACGGCCAGAAGACCGAAGTTGCGGCCGCGACGGCGAATGTGGAGTTCATGGTCCTGATGCATCACCAGCCTCCATAGGGGCCAAGCGCGGCATCCCCCACGAAGACCGCGAAATGCGCGAAAAGATAAATCAGCGACCATTTGAACAACTTGCGCTCGGCCAAGTGCTTGTCGGCCTCGCTGTCGGCGTCGGTTCGCCGCCACATTGCCCAGGCCCGCTGCAACCATACGACGTTTAGACCGGTCGCCACCACCAGCGTCAAAGGCCCGCCGATTGCCGTGAAGGCCGTCGCGAAGGAGACCGCAACCAGACCCAGCGACCAGAACCATGCCTGCCGGCGCGTCTCCTCACGGCCATGCGTCACGGTCAGCATAGGGATGCGGGCCTCGTGGTAGTCAAGTTTGACGAACAGGGCGAGCGCCCAGAAATGCGGCGGCGTCCACATGAAGATCAGGCCGACCATCAGCCAGGCCTCGATCGGAGTTGTCCCGGTCACCGCAGCATAGCCGATTAGCGGCGGGAAGGCCCCGGCAAGGCCGCCAATGACCGTATTCCAGGACGTCGTTCGCTTGAGCCACATCGAATAAATGACGGCGTAGAAGAAGATCGTGAAAAGCAGCCAGCCCGCCGCGACCCAGTTGGCCGTCAGGCCGAGCATGACCACCGACACCGCCGTGAGGAACAGACCCAGCGCCAGCGCATCGCCCGGCTGTACCCGACCCGACGGAATGGGGCGATTCCGGGTGCGCTTCATCACGCGGTCGATGTCCGCATCGAACCACATGTTCAATGCCGCCGATGCCCCGGCCCCCAGCGCAATCCAAAGGATCGACGTCGCTCCGATGAACGGGTGCACCCCGACCGGCGCGACCAGAAGACCGACCAGCGCGGTAAACACCGACAGCGACATCAGGCGCGGCTTCAATAGCTGCCAGTAGTCGCGCAGCCCGGCCTCCTCGGTCGGGCTCTCAGCGGTTGCGATATGAAGCGAGAGGTCGGTCAATTGACCTTACCAGGTCTCAATTTCGCCGGCCTTCACGGCCTCAAGCCACTCGGCGTATTTCTCTTCCGAGACGACCTTAACGGTAATCGGCATGTAAGCGTGGGCGATGCCGCAAAGCTCCGAGCACTGACCGAAGTAAATGCCCTCCTCCTCGGCCTTGAACCAAAGCTGGGCAAGGCGGCCGGGGATGCCGTCCTGCTTCACGCCGAAGGCCGGGATTGTCCAAGAGTGGATGACGTCGCCGCCGGTGACCTGCATCACAACCGTCTTGCCCACGGGCACGACAACGGCGGTATCGGTGGCCAGACGGAACTGGTCATCGGAATACCCTGCCTGCGTCAACTGCTCGGACACCTCGGCGGTCATCATGTTCCCGGCGTCGGCACCGATCATGTAGGACGAGAACTCGACACCCTCTTCCTCGGGATACTCATAGCCCCAGTACCACTGGTAGCCGGTGACCTTCACGACAACTTCACCTTCGGGGATGCGCTGCTGATCGAACAGCACCGGAAGGGAGAAGGCACCGATTCCCACGAGGATCAGAATCGGCACGATCGTCCAGGCCACTTCCAGCGGCGAATTGTGGGTGAAGGTCGCCGGCTCTTTGTTAGATTTGTTGTTGAACCGGACGACAACCCAAGCCAGCAGGCCCGTCACGAACAGCGCGATGATCGTGATGATGACCAGCAGGAAGCCATCCAGCCAGTGAATCTCCTCTGCCAGGGAGGTCACGGCTGGCTGAAACCCGATGCCCCCGGCCTGAGGCTGACCGATGATCGGCAGGTCACCCAGCATCGACTGGGCACTTGCGGCGAACGGAGCGAGCGCTGTGGCGGCGAACAGGCCGGTGGCCTTGAGCGAGGGCATCTGCATGATGTCTATCCTGTGTAGCGGGGCGCCGCAGGTCGCAGCAGCGCATGTCGTTTGGAACGCCTAAGACCATATCTCGACCCGAGTCCGCAAGACCTCAGCGCCATATGTCGCACGGGTCGCAGGGGGGCGAAGCGCTTTCGCGGAAACCTTTTCTACCGTTCCGAACGGAAGGATCGCCATCCGTGCTGTAACCGAACATGAGTAGACCCGGATCTTCCACGAAAGCCTGAGCCCTCAATGTTACAAGGCGGCGGCGTTCGCTCTTTCGGATCGACATCATGACGACGGGCCGCCTCAGGTTTCGGCTCTGGGAGGGGCATCGTGCTCGCAACGACGGCCACCTGCACCTTCGTTCGCGCAAGCCCCGCCCCTGGTCGTTTCCATGCCGTCCATCCTTGATTTCCACGACCGGCCTCTGGGGTCCGGACAGAAAGCGCCCTATATCCAAGCGGACCGATGCCCGAGGACGCCACAATGACCGACACTCCCTTCCGCCCCTTCGAGACGCTTCTGGACCGCGACGCGGCCCTGACCCTGCTGCGCAAAACCCTGTCCGGGGCCGATGACGGAGAACTGTTTCTGGAGCGTCGCCGCTCCGAAATGGTGGTCTTCGACGATGGTCGGATCAAGACGGCCAGCTATGACGCATCCGAAGGGTTCGGGCTGCGCGCCGTGCGCGGCGAGACGGCGGGCTATGCCCATTCCACCGAAATTTCCGAGCAATCCCTGAAACGCGCCGCCGAAACCGCGCGCCTGGCCGTTGGCGGCGGGGGCGGCACGCTGGCCGAGGCACCGCAGGGGACGAACCGCAAACTCTATACCGACGATAACCCGATCACCGGCGTCGCCTTTGACGTCAAGTTGGACACCCTACGCGAGATCGACGCCTACGCCCGCGCACTCGACCCCCGGGTGGTGCAGGTCAGCGCCTCGATGTCCGCCTCCCTGCAAGAGGTCGAAATTCTGCGCCCCGAAGGTGCCTCGGTCTCGGACGCGCGCCCGATGGTCCGCCTGAATGTGTCGATCATCGTCGAACAGAACGGCCGACGCGAATCCGGAACCGCGGGCGGCGGGGGGCGTCTGGGCCTGACCGGGCTGATGGACCGCAACCACTGGGAGGGGTTGGCGCGCGAGGCATTGCGTATCGCCGTCGTGAACCTGTCAGCCGTATCGGCCCCTGCGGGCGTGATGGACGTGGCCCTGGGGGCAGGTTGGCCTGGCATCCTTTTGCACGAAGCGATCGGGCACGGTTTGGAAGGCGACTTCAACCGCAAGGACCAGTCCGCCTTCGCCGGCCTGATGGGTCAACGGATCGCCGCCCCCGGCGTCACAGTGCTGGACGATGGCACCATCCCCGACCGCCGCGGGTCGATCACCGTCGACGACGAGGGCACGCCATCGGCGAAAAACACCCTGATCGAGGACGGCATCCTTGTCGGTTACATGCAAGACCGTCAGAACGCGCGCTTGATGGGCGTCGCAGCCACCGGCAACGGGCGGCGCGAAAGCTATGCCCACACGCCCATGCCGCGCATGACCAACACTTACATGCTGGGCGGCGACGTGGCTCCCGGCGACATCGTGTCTGACGTGAAGGACGGCGTCTATGCCGTCGGCTTCGGCGGGGGTCAGGTTGATATCACCAACGGTAAGTTCGTTTTTTCCTGCACCGAAGCTTATCGCGTGAAGAACGGCGTCGTCGGCGACCCGGTCAAGGGCGCGACCCTGATCGGCGACGGGGCAACCGCACTGACGAACATCCGCGCCATCGGCGACGACATGGCGCTGGATCCGGGCATGGGAAACTGCGGCAAGGCGGGCCAGTGGGTGCCCGTGGGTGTCGGCCAGCCGACCCTGCTGATCGGCGGGCTGACCGTGGGCGGCTCGGCGGCATGACCGCGCGTGCTGCTGCGCAGGGCCTGCCTGAAAGACATTGAACCGTCAGAATGCGTCGACAGCATTAACCATTCCTAAATCTGAACGCGCCACCATCCGGGCATGAATTACGCGATGCCCGATGACTTGCTCCGTCTGCCCGATGACTTGGCCGAAGCCCCCTTGCCTGCCTTCGAAGGCCCCCCTTCGCAGGAGGAACTCTTCGCGCGCCTGCGCTTGTCGCGGTCGCGGCGCATCGGCCCCGCAACTTTTCGTAGGCTGATCGCAGAACATGGTGATGCGCAAACAGCCCTGGCAGTGCTGCCCGAAATCGCCCGTGCCGCAGGGGACGCGGACTACGCGGTGGCCGACGAAACCCTTGTCCGGCGTGAAATCCGCGCCGCCCGCAAACACGGTGCGCGCCTGCTGACTTTGGGTGCTCCGGGATATCCCGCGCGTCTGTCAGAGGTCGGATCGGCCCCCTCGGTGCTCTGGGCGCAGGGCGACCCGTCGATCCTGACGGCCCCGACCGTAGCCATCGTTGGGACGCGCAACGCCTCCTCGCTTGCGCTGCGCATGGCCCGCGCCTTGGGCCGTGATCTGGCCGAGGCCGGGGTGACAGTCGTTTCAGGACTGGCGCGCGGCGTCGACTCCGTGGCGCATGACGCCGCCCTCGTCGGGCATACGGTCGCAGTCCATGCGGGTGGATTGGACCGCGTTTACCCCGCGGAAAATGCCGAACTGGCCGCGAAAATCGCCGAAGGGGGCTGCAACCTGTCCGAACGGCCATTCGGCCTCGCCCCGCAGGCACGCGACTTTCCCCGGCGCAATCGCATCGTCGCAGGTGTGGCGCAGGCCGTCGTGGTGGTGGAGGCCGCGGCGAAGTCCGGCTCCATGATCACGGCGCGCGATGGGTTGGACCTGGGACGCGAGGTTATGGCGGTGCCTGGGCATCCGTTCGACGGGCGTGCATCCGGGTGCAACCTGCTGCTGCGCGACGGAGCGACGCTGGTGCGCGGGGCCGCGGACGTTCTGGAGTATCTCGACGATCTCGCCCCGGGCCCCACGCAGACCGCACCGCCACCCCTGGGAGGCCCTGCGCCGATCCCCGCGCAAGGCGCGCTGCAGGAACGCATCCTATCGCTCCTGTCCCCGGTGCCCGTCGCGGAGGATCAACTGCTCCGCGATCTGTCCCCGGATGGAGATGTCGCCGCCCATCACCTATCGGCGCACCTGTCGGAGTTGGAGATTTCCGGTCAAGTCGGGCGGCGGCCCGGAGGTGGCCTCGTCCGCCTCTGACCGGCGTCCTGACTTCGCAAATATGCCGGGAAACGCGCCATTTTATCGACGGAGGGATGCCCTCGCTCGTTCAGAGCCGGGTCCGGCCGACCACCATTGACAATACCCGGGCAGGCCCCACATGGTCCGCGGCCCAAGGGGATCGGGCAAATCTCGCACCCTCCCGCACCCCAGATCGAACAGTTCCGAGGTCACCACCCATGCCCGTCGTCGTCGTCGAATCACCGGCCAAAGCCAAGACCATTAACGGCTATCTGGGCAAGGACTACACCGTCCTGGCCAGCTATGGCCACGTCCGCGACCTGGTTGGCAAGGACGGCTCAGTCGATACCGAAGGCGGCTGGGACATGACCTGGGAAGTGCCCGCCGACAGCAAGAAGCGCATCAAGGACATCGCAGACGCGCTGGCCGATGACCCGAACCTGATCCTCGCAACCGACCCGGACCGGGAAGGCGAAGCGATCAGTTGGCACCTTCAGGAGGCATTGCTCAACCGCCGGGGGATCAAGAAGGACATGCCGGTCAGCCGCGTCGCCTTCAATGCGATCACCAAAAAAGCCGTGCAGGATGCCATCGCCAACCCGCGCGAGATCGACACGCCGCTGGTTCACGCCTACCTGGCACGGCGCGCGCTGGACTACCTGGTAGGCTTCAACCTGTCGCCGGTTCTGTGGCGCAAGCTTCCGGGGTCGAAATCGGCAGGCCGCGTCCAGTCGGTCTGCCTGCGACTGGTCGTGGACCGAGAGATGGAAATCGAGGCGTTTGATGCGCGCGAATACTGGTCGGTGCGCGCCACGCTGGAAACGCCCCGCGGCCAGTCCTTCGAGGCCCGCCTCGTTACCCTGGCCGGCAAGAAGCTGGATCGGTTCGACCTTTCGGACGAGACGCAGGCCGAACTGGCCGTCCAGGCCGTCGAAAGCCGCGACCTGACCGTCGCGGCCGTCGAAGCCAAGCCCGCCACGCGCAACCCTAGCCCACCCTTCATGACCTCGACCCTGCAACAGGAAGCCAGCCGCAAGTTCGGCATGGGGGCCAAGGCCTGCATGTCGACGGCACAGCGTCTGTATGAAGCCGGGCTCATCACCTATATGCGGACCGACGGCATCGACATGGCCCCCGAGGCTGTCGCCGACGCCCGCGCGGCCATCGAAGACCGCTACGGCAAGCAATACACTCCGTCCGAGGCCCGCGTTTACAAGAACAAGGCCAAAAATGCGCAGGAAGCGCACGAGTGCATCCGCCCCACCGACATGACCAAGGCCGCCGACGAACTGCGACTGGAGAAGGACCAGAAACAGCTTTACGACCTGATCTGGAAACGCACCCTCGCCAGCCAGATGGCCGCCGCCAAGATGGAGCGCACGACCGTCACCATCCGCGACAGTGCGGAGCAGGTGGAGTTGCGCGCAACCGGTCAGGTCGTTGTCTTTGACGGCTTCATGAAAGTCTACACCGAAGGCCGCGACGACGACGCGGCCACCGGCGACGACGACAAGCGTCTGCCCGCGATCCACGAGGGTGACGCCGCCAAGAAGGTCGCCGCTTACGAGGGCGAGACTTCGGACAACAAGATGATCAAGGCCCCGTCAAACGCCGTTCTGGGCCAGCAGCATTTCACCCAGCCGCCGCCCCGCTATACCGAGGCGACGCTGGTCAAGAAGATGGAGGAACTGGGCATCGGGCGGCCTTCAACCTATGCGTCGATCCTGTCCACGATCGTGGACCGCGGATACGTCCGCAAGGAAGGCAACCGCCTGTTCCCCGAAGATCAAGGCCGTCTTGTGACGGTGTTCCTGTCCAATTACTTCCGCCGGTACGTCAGCTACGACTTCACCGCCGCGCTGGAGGAGGAACTGGATCAGGTCTCTGCCGGCGACCGGGACTACAAGGACGTGCTTGACCGGTTCTGGCGCGATTTCTCTGCCGCCATCGGCGAGACGTCGGAGCTGCGCATCACTGAGGTTCTCGACAAGATCAACGAGGTCCTGTCGCCCCACATCTTCCCAGACCAAGGCGACGGAAAGGACCCGCGCCTGTGCCCGAAATGCGAAGCGGGTCGCCTGTCGATGCGCACGGCGCGATCGGGCGGTGCCTTCATTGGTTGTTCGAACTATCCCGAGTGCCGCTACACTCGCCCCTTCGGCCCACCCGGCATGGAAGGCGAGCAGCAGGGCGACGAACGCATGCTGGGCGTGGAGCCGGAGTCAGGTCAGGAAGTCTGGCTCAAGACAGGTCGCTTTGGCCCCTATGTCCAACTGGGCGAGGTGACCGAGGAGAACAAGAAGCCCAAGCGCTCCAGCCTGCCCAAGAGCTGGTCACCGGACATCGTTGATTTCGACCGCGCGATGCAGCTTTTGTCCTTGCCCCGACTGGTCGGCACGCACCCCGAGGACGGGGAGCCGATCGAGACAAACCTGGGCCGCTACGGACCGTATGTGAAGTGGAACAAGGTCTACGCCAACCTGCCCGAGGAGGAAGAGATCTTCACCGTCGGCATCAATCGCGCGGTGGACCTGCTGGCCGAAAAGCTGGCCAAGCGCGGCGGACGCGGGCAAGCGGTGCCACCCTTGCGCGAATTGGGCGAACACCCCGAGAGCGGTGGGCCGATCAGCGTGATGGAAGGCCGGTACGGGCCATACATCAAGTGGGAAAAGGTCAACGCGACCTTGCCCAAGGACGTTGCGCCCGAAGACGTAACCATGGCGCAAGCGATCGAATTGATCGCCGCCAAGGCCGCCAAATCGCCCAAGAAAAAGACCGCCGCCAAAAAGCCTGCGGCGAAGAAGACAGCGGCAAAAAAGCCTGCGGCGAAGAAACCCGCCGCGAAAACGACCGCTGCGGCGAAATCTGACGAGTGATCCGCCCCCCGGTCGGCGCTTGGGTGGCGTAACCGGGGCGCGGGTGGGGCGCGTCAGGCGGGGCCTGCCCCCTGCGTGCCGTTAAAGACCGAGTAGATCGACTGCGATGCGGCCATGAACAGCCGGTTGCGCTTCGGCCCGCCGAAACAGATGTTGCCGCAGATTTCCGGTAAACGGATCCGATTCAGCAGCGTGCCGTCCGGGGCCCAGACCGTAACGCCCGAGTAGCCCACGTTGCGCCCGCGTTCGATGATTCCCAGAGGTTGCCCGCCACGTCGGTTCGCAACCCATCCGGCCCACATTTCACGCCGTCGACCTCGCAGTCCGAAAACACCCGCTGGTTCGAACTTGTGCCGTCATCCGCCACGTCCAGCGCGATGACCTCTCCCTGACCGCCCGGACCGGCATCGCGCGGCCCTTTGCCCGTCGATGCGATGTAGAGGGTCTTGTGATCAGGCCAAAAACACAGCCCGTTCGGATCCGCCGCATCGGCTTCGGTTGGCACGCGGGTGATCCCCCGTCCGTCCCGATCCGGTAGGTCGCCGTCTCCACCTCGCGGACGTAATCGCCGAATTCTGGCGGCTGTCCCAGACGCGGGTTCAGCAGGCTGGCGGCATTCGACGGCCCGCCGGCGCATCCGGGGCACCTCATACAACTGGCCGCCATAGGGCGGATCGGTGAACCAGATGCTGCGATCGGTATGTTCGATGATGTCGTTTGCGAGTTGAACCGCTTTCCCTCGAACATATCGGCCAGGATCGTAACCGACCCATCATGTTCATATCGCATGACCCTGCGTGCCAGATGCTCCGCCGAAAGCTGCCGACCGCTGCGGTCGAGGCTGTTCCCGTTGGAATTGTTGGACGGCATCCGGAATTCGCTGACGTGGTCATCTTCGTCCAGCCAGCGCATCTGCCGGTTTTCGGGGATGTCCGACCAGATCAGGAACTTGCCAACGCTGTTCCATGCAAGGCCTTCGGCCCAGCGCGCTCCTGTCCACAGCCGCTCGATCGAGGCGATCGGCTACATCATACCCCAGAACCGGTCGTCGGCGGCCACCAGGTCCAGGTCCCAGAAGCAGACGTTCGGCTGCGCATCCGGGCCGAAATCACGGCTCGGCATCGTTATGGTGGTCAGCGGCTCCACGGCCGTCGATTGGGCCCGCGCGGCAACTACGGTCAGCGCGACAGGTTTGGATAGATCTTTGTCATGCTCTTCCTCGCCCTTGCGGCATGTGCCGCTCCGCCACCTTTTGCCGTTTCCAGATTTTCTTCGATTCGAGTTGCGCTGAGGTCGGTAATGGCGTGAATCCGCAGAAGGAGCGCTCGCCGCTGCATGGCCCACACACGCAGCAGAGGATTCAGCATGACCGTATTCACCGCCCGCCTGACCGCCGACGGACACCTGACCGGGGCAGATGCCCCTCCGCTCCCGTGGTGGAGCTTTTCCAAGACGGTGATCGCCGCGCTTCTGGTCGGGGCCGCCGCGCGCGGCGAGGTCGATCTCGATTCGCCTTGCCCCGGTCATGAGTGGACCTTGCGCGACCTGCTGGGCCACCGCGCCGGGCTGGGCGACTATTTCGCCGTGCCCGCCTATCACCGGGCCATTGCAACGGGCGGTCCGATCTGGACCCCGGCGGATTTCCTACGGGTCGTCCCGCCAGACAAACCTGACACGCCGCCGGGAACCCGCTTCGCCTATTCCAACATCGGCTACCTGTTGGCGCGGCAGGCGCTGGAAACGGTCACAGGTCAACCCTTGGCCGCCCTGTTGAATCGATTGACAGCGCCCCTTGGCCTGACTTCGGTGCGGCTGGCGCAGACTGCCGAGGATTTCGCCGATCTGCCTTTTCCGGCTGGCGGCTATCATCCCGGATGGGTGGCGCATGGCTGCCTGATGGGCACACCATCGGATGCGGTGCGCCTATTGCGCGCAATCCTGCATGACCCAGCGTTGACCGGAATGCAGATAGCCTTGCCTGTGGATGCCAACGTTGCGGGGCGGCCCTGGACAGAAACGGGCTATGGTCTGGGCCTGATGATCGGGCGGGTAGGACCGGCGGGGCGGGCAATCGGCCACTCGGGCGGCGGGCCCTTTTCCGCCAACGCCGTCTATGCCTTTCCCGATTGTCCGGGCACCCCCGTGGTGGCGACCTTCGTCGCTGGCGGGGACGAGGCACCGGCGGAACATGCCGCCCTGCGAATGGCGCGCGCCTTGAAACCCGGATCACGCCACGCGACATGATGAACGACCCAAAAGGACAGCGCCCATGCCCGATGCCATCGCCCCCCTGACACCGCGCCCCGATGTAATCGAATTCCTGTTGGCGCGCCGGTCCCGCCCCGCGAAGACGTTGGTGGCCCCCGCCCCCGACCACGCCGCGTTGAGGCAACTGCTGACCGCTGCGCTGCGCGTCCCGGACCATGGCAAGCTGGAGCCTTGGCGCCTGATTGTTCTGGAGGGCGCTGCATTGCCAAGACTGGGCGCGCTGACGGCCGAGATCGGCACGGAGCTCGGGTTGGACGCCGACAAGCTGACCAAGGCGCGGGCGATGTTCGACGCAGCCCCCCTGATGGTCGCCGTCGTCGCCTCCCCCAAACCGTCGGAGAAGATCCCCGAAGTTGAGCAGACTCTCTCGGCGGGTGCCGTGTGCCTGGCCCTCGTGAACGCTGGTCTTGCCGCCGGTTGGGGGGCGAACTGGCTGACGGGCTGGATGGCAACCGACCGCGCATGGCTCAGCGATGGGCTGAAGCTGACACCCGACGAATGGGTCGCTGGCTTTATCGTTCTGGGCACCGAGACGATCGTTCCATCCGACCGGCCCCGCCCGAACCTGAGTGCCGTGACTGATTGGGTCAACGAATGATCGACGACGTCCTCAGGGCGATCGGACAGCTGGGCGATCCGCGGTTCCGCCGGGTGCTGCTGACGGGCGTCGGTCTGTCGCTTGTCCTGTTGATCGGGTTTTCCGCGCTGATGATCTGGGGGGCAACGGCGCTGGTTGGGCCGTCGGTCACGTTGCCATGGTTTGGCGAGGTGACTTGGCTGAACAATGTCGCAGGCTGGGCGGCCGTACCGTTCACGCTGATTGCGTCGGTCTTCCTGATGGTGCCCGTCGCTTCGGCGTTCACGGGGCTGTTTCTGGACCGCATCGTCGACGCGGTGGAGGACCGGCACTATCCCGGCCTGCCCCCCGCCCGCGCCCAAGGCTGGACCGAGATGATCACGGAAAGCGCCGGGTTCCTCGGGTTGGTTGTGGGTATCAACCTGCTGGCGCTGGTCGCCTATATTTTTCTGGCCCCGTTCGCGCTTTTCATTTTCTGGGCAGTCAACGGATTCCTTCTCGGCCGGGAATACGCGCAGATGGTCGCCGCCCGGTGCCTGTCAGCGGATCAGACCGCCGCCTTCCGCCGCCGCAATCGCGGGGCGATCTGGGCGATGGGCATCCTGATGGCCGTGCCCCTGTCCGTCCCGGTCCTGAATCTTCTTGTGCCGGTCGTGGGCGTGGCCAGCTTCGCTCACCTGTTCCATCGTCTGAGCCGGGCTTAGCCTAGGGCCTCCCGCCCGGTCCAGCGACGCAGGTCGTCGATCGTCAAGTTGCCCGAGGTGATGAACCAGATCAGCGGCACCCACATAACCAATGTGATCACCGTCGCCCAGCCGACCCGACGCCAGACGCGGATCGGGTTTGCCGGGGTGGACGCATGTGTCCCGACTGAAACCTTGCCCTGATCGCCCTGCGTTTTCTGCCCGACCTGCAGACCCAGCATGAAAACCATGGCCCAGATCATCATGAAGACGACGATCGCGGAAAAGACGGACATCAGACTTGCTCCAATTCGACCAGGGTGCCGGTGAAATCCTTGGGATGCAGGAACAGGACGGGTTTGCCGTGCGCACCTATCTTCGGCTCTCCATTGCCCAGAACGCGCGCGCCTGAAGCGATCAGTCTGTCTCGCGCGGCCAGGATATCCTCGACCTCATAACAGATATGGTGGATCCCTCCCGAGGGGTTCTTTTCAAGAAATCCCTTGATCGGGCTGTCATCTCCAAGCGGGTATAACAATTCGATCTTGGTGTTGGGCAGTTCGATGAACACGACCGTGACGCCGTGATCGGGCTCATCCTGCGGCGCGTTCACTTTCGCGCCAAGCGTGTCGCGATACTGCGCGGCAGCGGCTTCCAGATCCGGGACGGCGATGGCCACATGGTTGAGATTTCCGATCATGTCAGACTCCCTTCGTTGCAGGCGACATAGGCGACGTCCCGGCCCGCCCGCAAGCGGCAGGCGCGATATGTCGCGTGTCATTCAACTTTCATTAACGTTGTTCAGCGCATCCTGCACAGGCATCTGCCGGAGAATATCAATGCCCGAATCGGACTTAATGATCCGCCCCGTACCTACGCCGCAACGTCCCCTGCTGGGACAGACCGTCCTGTTGGTAGAAGACAGCCGATATGCCTCCGAAGCGGTCCGGCTTCTGGCCCTGCGGTCCGGCGCACGGATTCGTCGGGCGGACTGCATCGCATCGGCCGAACGTCACCTGCTGACCTATCGTGCGGGCATTGCGATCATCGACATTGGCCTTCCCGATGGGTCCGGGCTTGATCTGATCCGTCGGCTGGACCGCGCGGGGCAGCGCCCCAATGTCCTGCTGGGCACATCCGGTCGCGACGCCTCGGAGGTGGAGCAGGCGACGATGGAGGCCGGGGCGGATGGCCTCCTCGCCAAACCGATCGAAAGCCTCGCCGCGTTCCAGATGGCCATCATGCGTCATTTGCCTGCGGAATTCTGGCCCAAGGGCCTGCGCGTCGTCGGCTCGGAATCCGTTGAGCCGGATACATTCGCGCTCAGCGAGGACCTGATCTACGCGCAACGCCTGCTGACAGAAAACCGGGTTGCTCCGGCATTCGTCGCCGATTTCCTGACCGGGCTGGCGCGCACGGGAAACGATATGGACCTGCTGCACCGCACCCAGGGCCTTGCCAACCGCACGCTTGAAGAACTGCGTCCGGAGTTGCGTGCCCTGATCACCGACCGATTGCAGGACCGGCAAATTATCTAGCGCGCCGTCAGCTCCGCCAGAGACTCTTTCTGCCGCCCCGAGGTATCGAAATTCTCCGGATCGAGCCATGCGCGATGCGCCGCGCGCAGACGCGGCCAGTCGCCGTCGACGATTGCGAACCAGGCGGTGTCTCGGTTCGCCGCCTTCACCACCATGTGCTGACGAAACGTTCCTTCATACGTAAACCCATACCGCAGGGCCGCGCGGCGACTCACCGCATTCTCGGCATTGCACTTCCATTCCACACGGCGAAACCCGGCGGCAAAGGCGTGATCGATCATCAGGTGGATCGCTTCAGTCGAGGCCGGTGTGCGCTGCAATCCGGGGGACAGGGCGATGTTCCCGATCTCGATCACGCCGTTCGACCGATCGATCCGCATGAACGAAGCAACCCCACCCCAGCCCTGCGGCCCATGGATTGCGTAAAAGACAGGATCGTCGCTGGACTCCGCCCCCGCAGCCCAGAGGCGGTAGACATCGAGGTCAGGATACGGGCCGTAGGGCATATAGGCCCAGTGCGCCGCGTCGGTCGGATTTGCCGCGTGCAGGGCGGCGGCATGGCCAGCCACGGTCAACCGCTCCAGCCGGGTGAAATTGCCCTCCAGCGTGGCAGGCGGGAACCAGCCCAAGGGCTGCCAATTCGACAGATCGGTCATTTCGGAGCCATGCGGATCGCACCGTCAAGGCGGATCACCTCACCATTCAGCATGGGATTGGTCGCGATATGGCCGACCAGCGAAGCAAACTCCGACGGATGCCCGAGGCGTGAGGGATATGGGACCTGGTTCCCCAGCGAGTCCTGGACGTCTTGCGGTAGCCCCTCCAGCATCGGCGTCAGAAACAGACCTGGCGCGATTGCGACGACGCGAATGCCCAGCTTGGCTAGGTCGCGCGCCATCGGCAAGGTCATGGCTGCGACGCCGCCCTTGGACGCACCATATGCGACCTGTCCAACCTGCGCCTCAAATGCGGCGACGGAGGCAGTGTTCACGATGACGCCCCGCTCCTGATCCGGCCCGCGCCCATCCTGCGCAGACATGATTGCGGCCGCAGCCGATGCGCAATTGAACGTGCCGATCAGATTGACCGCAATCACCTTGGCGAAAAGCGCGGGATCATGCGCCCCGTCTCGCCCGACCGTTTTGGCCCCGGGTGCGATGCCGGCGCAATTCACCATCAGGTCCAGACGACCGCCCGACGCCACCTTGGCAAGAACGTCCGCGCAGGCCGTCGCATCGGTCACGTCCAGTTTGTGAAACGTACCGCCAAGCTCCTCGGAAAGGTCTGCCCCGCGCGCGTCAAGGTCAAGAATCGCTACCGTTCCGCCCGCCTCCACCACATGCCGCGCCGTTGCCTCGCCCAGCCCCCCGGCCCCGCCGGTGATCGCCGCCCTGCATCCGTTCAAGTCCATCCTGCCCTCCGTTTGCGTTGGACGGGACGGTAGCGGCCCGGGGCGTCAGCGCAAGTCGGGCGCGGTGATCGAGGCACGAACCTTGGTGTTGGTGTCGTCGCTGTCGGCCGATATGCCCATTCCGATCAAGACCTCGGGACTGCCGCCGAATGCACGGTCGTAATCCGCAGCCAAGTCCACACTCTCCGTATGCTGGCCGCTCCCCGCCTGTCGCAGCACGACCGTCTTCAACCCCGGCAGGTAGGGGCTGTCGAAGTTTGTGCCACGCGGCTCGTCATCGCCCCATACATAGACCAAGACCTTGGTATTTGGATCGCGCAACAACGCCGTCGCGCGGTTCGCGTTCGCGGTCGCCGCCGTCGCGGCATCGGTAAATGCGAAATAGATGGCTAGGTTGCGATCGTCTCCGCCTTTCCGGCGCAGGTCGGTCGCGGGCACGCCTTCCGCAACGGCCCAAGTCCAGCTGGCCGAGCGTGACCCGCGCAAGCTTTCGGGGACCGCGCGCCACAGCAGCGAGACCGTCCCGTCCGAGACCACCTGCAAAGATCCGCCGTTCTGCACGTAATTGTTGGAGGAGAAGCGCAAGAAACCTTGCTCCCTCCAACTCCCGTCGAAGGATAACGGCTGCGCCGCAGCAGGCACAGCCAAGATAAACAACAGCGCGCGAGCGACATTTGAAGCAGAAAGGATGTGTTTCATAGCGGTTTACCTAGGGCGACAGCCGGATGTGGGGCGTCACATGGCCGTGAAATGCGCGCAATACTGCTCACAGGCCTGTGGAATACGGTGCCAAGGGTCGGAAAGCTGTGGAGAAGGGAAAACCACCCTTTACAGAGACTCCGCGCCACTCCACCATATCTTGTATCGGGGGGCCGACGCCAAACATAGGGGTCGCGTTCTACACAAGCCCTATGGGCGACAACGGAAGGCCGACCATGCTGCATCAGCGACATCAGTTCTCGGAGACCGGTGACCTTCATCCAATCGACTTGGTGGAGACGGTGGCCGAGACCCACGACTGGGACTTCGACCGCACGGGCGAAGACCAGATATCGATGGTCGTCGAAGGCCAGTGGCGCAGTTATTCCGTAACTCTGGCCTGGTCCGAAATGGACGAGACGTTGCGGCTCGTGTGTTGTTTCGAAATGGAGCCGCCAGAAGAAAGCCTTCCCAAGCTCTACGAAGTGCTCAACCTTGCCAACGACGAAAGCTGGTCCGGCTCGTTCACCTATTGGACCGCGCAGAAGATGATGGTCTGGCGCTACGGTCTGGTCTTGGCGGGCGGTGCCTGCGCGCAGGTCGAGCAGATCAATCATATCGTCGCCGAGGCGATCCTGACCGGCGAGCGGTATTACCCCGCGTTCCAACTGGTCTGCTGGGGCGGGCGCGCGCCGACGGACGCCATCCAAATCGCCATGGCCGAAGCCTACGGCCACGCCTGAGGGTTGCACCCTGCGGCGCGGCCCCTAGGGTGCGCGCTGAAAGGGGACCACTATGGACTTCACAGATATCAATGCACGCGGTGTCGTGCTTCTGGGATGCGGCAAGATGGGTGGCGCGATGCTGGCCGGATGGCTGGCCAAGGGGCTGAGCCCCGCTGCCGTCACCGTTCTCGACCCCAAGCCATCCGCTTGGTTGCAGGGCACCGGCGTGAACCTGAACACCGACCTGCCCGACGCGCCGGCCATCACGCTGATCGCGGTAAAGCCGCAGATGATGGGCGACGCGCTTCCCGCGCTGCAAAGCCTGACCGACACGCTCTATGTCTCGGTCGCGGCGGGCACACCGATCTCCGCGTTCGAGGCCGTCTTCGGATCAGATGCCCGGATCGTGCGTGCCATGCCCAACACGCCCGCCGCCGTGGGTCGCGGCATCACCGCGATCATCGGCAACCCACAAACCGGCCCCGCAGACCTGGACCTGGCCGAAGGGTTCCTGTCCGCCGTCGGCGAGGTCGTACGACTGGAGCACGAAGACCAGATGGATGCGGTTACCGGCCTGTCAGGCTCCGGCCCGGCCTATGTCTTCCACATGATCGAGGCGATGCGCGACGCGGGCGTGGCGCAGGGCCTGTCGCCCGACCTGGCGCTGCAACTGGCGCGCGCCACCGTCGCAGGCGCAGGCGAGCTGGCGATGACAGGCGAGGAGCCGGGCCAGCTCCGGATCAACGTCACCAGCCCGAACGGAACCACGCAGGCCGGGCTTGAGGTACTGATGAAGGATCTGCCCGACCTCATGGCCCGAACCGTCGGGGCCGCAGCCGAACGGTCGCGGGAGTTGAAGGGATGAACCTGAGCTTTGACGACTTCCTGAAAGTCGATGTCCGCGTGGGTCGCGTGACCCGCGCGGAACATTACCCCGAAGCGCGCAAACCGGCGATCAAGATGTGGGTCGATTTTGGTGATGACATCGGGGAGCGCAAGACCTCCGCCCAGGTCACCGCACATTACACGCCCGAGGCGCTGGTGGGCCGACAGGTGGTGGCGGTCGTCAATTTTCCGCCCCGCCAGATCGGCAAGTTCATGTCCGAGGTGCTTGTCCTCGGCCTACCCGATGAAAACGGGGAGGTCGTACTGCTGTCGCCCGACCAAGAGGTGCCCGAAGGAGGGCGGATGCATTGAAGACCCTGCTCGTTTCCCGCGCCCTGCCCGACAGCATCATGTCGGCACTGGCCAACCATTTCGACGTGACTTGCCGCGACACGACGCAGCCGATGGACCTGGATGAATGCCGGGCAGCGCTTGCAGGCTATGACGTCGTGCTGCCCACCCTTGGGGATGCCTTCGGTCCTGATGCCTTTACCGGCGAAATCCGCGCAATGGGTCTTGCCAACTTCGGGGTAGGCTTCAATCACATTGACGTGGGCGCCGCCCACGCCGCCGGACTGATCGTGACCAACACGCCCGGTGCCGTAACCGACGCCACCGCGGACACGGCCATGACATTGATCCTGATGTCTGCACGGCGCGCGGGTGAGGGCGAGCGGATGGTTCGTGCGGGCGACTGGACGGGCTGGCACCCGGTTCAGATGCTGGGGCTGCATGTCTCGGGCAAGACCGTCGGGATTATCGGAATGGGCCGGATCGGGCAGGCTATCGCCCGCCGCTGCGCCGCCGGTTTCGGAATGAAGGTCGTCTTCTGGAACCGCTCGGCCAAGACGATCGACGGGGCAGAGCAATTGGACAGCGTGGCTGACGTCTGCGCCGCCGCCGATATCGTGGTCACCGCCGTCGCGGCTAATGCTGAAACCAAGCACATCATGAACGCACGGACGCTGGCTGCAATGCAAGCCCACGCAATCCTGGTGAACATCGCACGCGGTGACGTGGTGGACGAAGCGGCCCTGATCACGGCCCTTCAATCCGGACAAATCGGGGGCGCGGGGCTGGACGTCTACGAACGGGAGCCGCTGGTTCCAGACGCGCTTCGGGCGATGGAAAATGTCGTCCTGCTGCCACATCTGGGAACCGCCGCGCTGGAAGTGCGCGAAGATATGGGCCGCATGGCGATGGAAAACGCGATTGCCATTGCCGAGGGCCGGACCCCGCCAAACCCAGTGTCTGGGTGATCTTCGTCCGACACGAGACGGCGGCTGGCCCGCTTTGCCTTGCGGGTCAAGGCGAGGTGCTGACTGACGCAAGGCTCAACGCGCCCCCCGACGCGGAGTGGCAAGAGTGCCCCGACGCATTCGCGCAAGCGCGTCGCCAGCTCGACGCCTACTTCGACAGGAAGTGTGTGGATTTCGATCTGCCGCTTGCCCCACGCGGCACACCGTTTCAGCGCCGCGTCTGGCATGCTTTGCAGGCGATACCGCCGGGTGAAACCTGTTCCTACGCCGATCTGGCACAGGCGGTTCGACGTCCGGGCGGTACGCAGGCAGTGGGGCAGGCCAATGGAAAGAACCCTATCGCGATCCTGATCCCCTGCCACCGCGTGATTGCCGCGGATGGCGGCCCTGGCGGTTACGCGCACGGACCCGCCATCAAACGCCACCTGCTGGAGTTGGAAGGGGCCTTGCCCGTTCAAAGCCGCTTGATCTGACTGGGTCGACTGGACGGGCCTTCGGCGAAGACCCGTCCGAACCGTTCAGATCCCGTCGATACAGACGTATTTCGTCTCCAGGTAGTCCTCCAAGCCCTGCGATCCGCCTTCCTTGCCAAGGCCCGACTCCTTGACCCCGCCGAAGGGGGCCTCGACTGTCGTGATCAAACCGGAATTGATGCCGATCATCCCGTATTGCAGTCCCTCGTTCAGGCGGAAGGCCCGCGCCAGGTCCGACGTATAGGCATAGCAGGCCAGGCCATAGACGGTGTCGTTGGCCATCGCGATCGCCTCCTCCTCTGTCTCGAACTTGAAGACCGGGGCCAGCGGTCCGAAGATTTCTTCCTTGGCGAATTTCATCGCCTGGGTGGCCCCCGTCACGATGGTCGGCTGGAAAAACGTGCCGCCATTGCCATGACGTTCGCCGCCGGTGGCGATTTTCGCACCCTTGGCCTTGGCGTCGGCCACGAACTCCTCGACCTTCTCGACTGCGTCCATGTCGATCATCGGGCCCTGTTCGACGCCCGCATCGCGCCCGTCACCGACCTTCATCGCCTTGGTCTTTTCCGTCAGCTTGGCGACGAAGGCATCATGGATGCCCGACTGGACGTACATCCGGTTGGCGCAGACGCAGGTTTGGCCCGCGTTGCGGAACTTGGACACCATCGCGCCCTCGACCGCGCGGTCCAGATCGGCATCGTCGAAGACCACGAAAGGTGCGTTGCCGCCCAATTCCATCGACACTTTCTTGACCGTATCGGCGGCCCCGCGGATGAGCTCTTTGCCAACCTCGGTGGAACCGGTGAACGTGATCTTGCGGACATCGAAACTGTCGATCATCGACTTGGCAATCTCGCGGGCCGATCCCGTCACGACGTTCATCACGCCCTTGGGATAGCCAACCTCTTCACACAGCTTGCCCCACGCCAACCCGGAGTACGGCGTCGCCGTCGCGGGCTTTGCCACCACCGTACAACCGACGGCCAGCGCGGGTGCCACCTTGCGCGCCAGCATCGACGACGGGAAGTTCCAAGGTGTGATCATGCCGACCACGCCGATGGCGTGCTTCGTCACCAGAATGCGGCGGCCGTTCACGCCGGCGGGTACGATTTCGCCCTTGGCGCGGCGCGCCTCCTCGGCGAACCAGCGGACGTATTGCGCGCCGATGGCGATCTCGCCCATGGACTCGGCCATGGGCTTGCCCATCTCGACCGTCAGCAGCTCGGCCAGGTCGCGTTGGTTGTCCATCAGCGCGTCGTGCAGCTTCCACAACAGGTTGCACCGCTCCATCAGCGACATGTCCCGGAACGCCGGGAAGGCGTCGGAGGCCGCTTTGATAGCCCGGTCCGCCTCGGCGGTGCCGCCCTTGGGGATCGTGCCGATCACGTCGCCATTAACCGGATTAGCGACGTCGATCGTCTCGCCGCTGTCAGCCCCGACCCAGTCGCCACCAATCAGGTTCGCCTGCTTAATCCAGTCTTGAAATGCCATTTTTTATCCTTTTACGAAGTTGAACGTCGTTGTCTGTTCGTATGTCTCGCCCGGTCGCAGGACGCAGTTCGGGAAATCGGCGTGGTTTGGCGCATCCGGCCAGTTCTGCGGCTCCAAGGCGACGCCGGCGTGGGCCCGGTACGTCCGCCCGTCAATCCCCTGCACGGGGGTGGCCAGCTTGGCCCCCCCATAAACCTGCAATCCGGGTTCGGTCGTGGCCACGGTCATGGACATGCCGGGTGCGTGCAGCACTGCGACGTCGCGCAAGGCGACCCGTGCGTCCGACAGGCACAGGTTATGATCCAGCAGCCCTTGGCCGGGCAGCATCCGCCCGGCACGAAAATCGAAGTCCGTCCCGGCCACCGTCGCAACACCGGTCGGGATCAGCCCCTCGTCCACCGGCAGGTAGCGGTCCGCCTTGACGGTCAGGTAGTGGCGCGACACGTCGTCAGTCCCGTCGAGGTTCCAATAGGTGTGATGCGCCAGGTTCACGATCGTCGGCGCATCGCTGATCGCGCTATACTGAACCGCCAGACATGCACCCGGCGCGCAGGTGAATGTCGCGGTGATCTGCACCGGGCCCGGATAGCCCATCTCTCCGTCGGTCAGCGCGATGGAGAAGGTGATGGAACTGTCGGTTCGCGCGGTCACGTCCCATACGCGCTTGCCGATGCCCTTCGACCCGCCATGCAGGCTGTGCCGCTCCTGAAAGTTGCGGTCCAGCCGATGCTCCACGCCGTCCAGCGTGAACCTTGCATCGCCGATACGGTTGGCAAAGCGTCCCACCGTAGCCCCCATGTAGTTGGCGTGCCCGGCGGCATAGTCCCCCAGATCGGCCAAGCCCAGAACCAGTGGATGATCCACTCCGTCCATCCGCAAATCGACCAGCGATGCCCCCCATTCGGTAAACGTCGCCGTCAGCCCGTGGCCGGCGATGGCAAAGCGGTTCAGATTCATAATGTCCTCCGGCGACTGCCTTAGTCCAAGCCCAGATGCCCCGCCACCCTGCGCGCCGTCATTTCCGACACGCGGGCATTCGCCTCGCGCGTCACGCCGCCGATGTGCGGCGTCAAGATCAGGTTGGGCACCCCCGCGAAGGGGTTGTCCGCGCCCAGCGGCTCGGTCACGTGGGTGTCGATCGCGGCCCCGCCGAGGTGCCCCGAGCGGAGCGCTTCGCAGACAGCCGCTTCGTCCATGACCCCGCCGCGTGCGGCGTTGATCAGGATCGTGCCCGGCTTCATGGACGCTATGACCTGCGCGTCGATCATGTCGCGCGTCTCCTCGGTCAGGGGGACATGCAATGTTATAACATCACTTTTCGTCAGAACCTCCTCCTCCGTGCCTTCCAGCGCGCCCGGGAAGTCTTCGGCATAGGGGTCGGAGGCCAGGCACTTCATGCCCAGAGCCGCAGCCAGTTCAGCCGTCTTGCGTGCGATTTCGCCATAGCCGATCAGGCCCAGGGTCTTGCCCGACATCTCCCGCCCCTGTCCGGCAGCCGCACGCGGCCAGTCACCGGCCTCCATCTGCGGGCGCATCGTGTAGGCCCCACGCAGCAACATGCCCGCCGTCGTCACCACGTATTCCGCCACCGACAATGTGTTTGCCCCCGTGGCGGGAAACACGGAAATTTCTTGGTCCGCGCATCCGGCCATGTCGATATTGTCGAGCCCGACGCCAAGGCGCCCCACGCAGGAAAACCCGGCATAGAGCAAGTCGCCGCGCACCTGCGTCCGGTCGCGCACGATCAGGGCCTGCGCCAGTTGCGCATGCTGGGCCAACTCCTCGGGGAAGTCTGGCAGGTCGGGTTGGTAATGGACCTCGGCCCGCTCGCGCAGCCAGTCGACCCATGTCTCGTCCATGAATTCGGTAATGAGGATCATTCTAATTCCTTTGTTATAAGTGGTGTCCGCCGGGTGCGGCAGACCGCGCTTGGTCCAGGATATTTATGGCAAGGGGAAGCACGCTCAGGCCCCGCGCCCCCGCAGATCGATCGCCTGACCGGAACGCGCGGATTCCTCCGCCGCCTCACCGACCAGCACGGACCAGTAGCCGTCATCCAGACTGACCTCTGGCAGGCCGGAGCCGTGCCGCACGAGGTCGATGAACCGCTTGTGTTGATAGAAGGTCGAGCCGTGATGATCACCGGCGGTCAGCAGTTCCGCCGGCGTATGCACGACCTCGCGCACTTCTTTCCTAAGGGCGCGGATCGAAGTCACGACCTCTGCCTCCCGCGGCTTGCCGTCCGGCGCGAAACGGGCGGGTCCCGGAATGAGGGCCTCGACCCGGGCGTTTGGCCCGGTGACCGCGATCGACTCCTGCCAGTGAGAGCCTTCGGCGAACATGCACAGGTCCAGCATCCCGCGGGTTCCATTGGCGAAATCGACGATGACATATGCGTTGTCGATAATGTCGGGTATGCCCCCGGCATAACGCTCGTCCCGGTGGTTCACGTCGACGCCGGCGCTGGCGTACACTCGGATCGGATCGGCCCCGAGCAGCAAGCGCATCAGGTCCCAGAAGTGGCAGCATTTCTCGATCAGCGTGCCGCCGGTGCGCGCGTTGAAGCGGTTCCATGCGTCCACCTTCTGCAAGAACGGAAAGCGGTGTTCGCGGATAGAGACCATGCGCGGCACCCCCACCGCCCCTTGGTCGAGCATCTGGATCAGGCGCTGAATGGGCGGCATGTAGCGGTACTCCATCGCCACCCAGACCGGGGCCACGCGCCCCTGAGCCTGGCTGAGCAGATCGCGGCATTCGGCCGTGGTGGTGGCAAGCGGTTTCTCCACCATTATCGGCTTGTCCGTGGCCAGCAGGCGTTGAACCAGCCCCGCGTGCACGTCGTTTGGCGCGGCGATCAGGTAGACGTCCGCCAGGTCCGCCGCGATCATTGCCTCGGGGTCCGAGAACCCCTGCGCACCGGCGGTTGTCATCGCGGCGCGGCGCATGCCCTCATCCGGGTCCATCACGGCGGCGACCGTCGCGCCGTCAAGAAGAGTGATGTTGCGGATATGCTCCTGCCCCATCATGCCGGCACCGATCAGCCCATAACGGATCATGCACCCAGCTCCAGCACCGTCAGACCCAGCCCCGCCGCAACACCGCGCAACGTGTCCGCATGATCGCCGTAGGCCAGCGCCATGTGGTGCTCGAGGCCCGACGCCATGATATCTTGGCAGACGGCACCGGCGGGATTGTCGAAGCGGACAACACCGCTGGTCCCCGTATAGGCCATCGGCGCATCCACTACCGTCCCCGTGGCGATCACGACCTGGGGCGTGCCGTAGGCCTGGCTGAGGCGGAAGAGCGTCACGCGCCCGGCCTTCAGCGGAAATTCCAGCAGGAGCGCCTGCTTGCGATTGGTATGAACCGTGGCGTCGGGCGCGCGGGCGGCCATGGAAACGGGGGCCTGTCCGCAGTGCCAGACCACGCCCGTGTCGCCATCCATGTCAACCAGGTCGGCAAGGAACACGGGCACATCTGCCACGTCTTGCAGAATGATCTGGGTAACCGCGCCGTAAACGTCGGCTTCGCAGGCGCAGGGAATCCGTGCCTCGCCCAGCATGGAAACCGGGCCGCAGACTGCACCGCCGTATTCAGTGAACGTCTCGGGCCAGCAGCGGATCGCCATGGCGTCGAAGTGATATTCGGACTTCAACTGATCCAACGCCCCGGCCAGGCGGAGGGAACGGTCAAGTTCACCCTTGTCCAACGTATCCAGGCCACCCAGATGCGCGGCCTTTGCCGCGTAGGGTGCAACAGCCGCATCGGGCAAGGCACGCGCGCGGTCAAACAGGTCGGGCAAATCCAATTCGGTCACGTGCGCACCGGTCAGGTCCGCTAGGTCAGCCTTGTCATACGCACAGGTATCGAACCCGTCGGGCCGCGCGCCAATGCGGGCGATTTTCAGGTCGCCACGGATCGCGACAGGGGACGCATCTGTGGGAAGCCCCCGTTTCGGCGTCACTTGCGGCCCGGTCAGCAAGGCGGACAGGTCGACCTCATCGCCATAGGCCCAGGCAAACCGCCGGGCGTTCAGGCCGAGTGCGTGGGACAAAAGGTTCAATCCGCAAAACGCGTTCAGCCGCAGGCGTCCGCCCACCCGCGGCTCCGGCACGGCCCAGATCGCGACGCGGCCATCGTGCGCGACTGCGGCGCGGGTGGCGAAGGCTGCATCGGTGAAGGTGATCTGAAGGATCAACAAGACATCCGCGTCCTTCGCGGCCTCCAGCGCCACCTCGTCCGGCCCCATCAAAAGGGTGCGCGGGCCCGTGACTTCGTACCCTTGCTTCATTGCGAAGGTATCCAGCCGGGCCAGCATCGCGGCCAGCTTTTCCTCGGCATAGGGCACATCGAACGTGGGCCGCCCCAGCGGCAGTATGGCGATCCGCATCAGATATCTCCGTAACCGTGGCGGAAGCCAGCCGTCGGATCGACAAAGCGCAGGCCCTCACCTCCGTAGCTGGCGTGGTCATGCCAAGGCGTCGCGCGCGCGTCGGTCAGCCTATTCAGATCGGCCATGTACGGAACGGAATCGCGTGCGAGGCCCGCCTTCATTGCATCCCAGTCGGCATAGCTGTTGAACGCATCGAGCCAGATCGCCCGACCGGCAAGATAGCCGCTGGCCCCTGCGGCATAGGCGTACTCCAGCACCGTTTTGAAGTCGGGTTTGCCCGCACCCGCCGAGAGCATGACCCAGGGCCGGGCCGCCAACCGGCCCATCTGGTCGAACAGAACCTGCACTGACGCGTCGCCGCCGGTGATGCCCTTGGCCGGAACAGGACTTTCCAGCTTGAAGACATCCACGCCGTAGTCCGCGCCCGCAAAAGCCTCGACCGAGGCGAGAACATGATCGGAATGCTTCGTCGCCATCTCGGTATACTCGCTGGTCTGCTCGGCGTCGCTGTCGACAGGATGGACCAGAAGTTCGAACAGGAACGGAATGTCATACCTGGCACAGGCCTCGCCCGTGCGCTTGACGAAGTCGTGTTGCGCCTCGCGCACCTCCTGCGAGATGTCGGGCCGGTACCAGGCCAGAACCTTGACCGCGTCGCCGCCCATCCGCTTGATCTTACCCACGGACCAGTCGTCGATCTCCGCCGAGAAGCGCCCCTGTCCGGTATCGCGGAACTGGCTGTCCTCCAGCGTCACGATCAATCCCTTGCGCGGGTCGAACACCGTCCAGCCATGCGGGATCGCATAGTGCGGATCCATCAGCATTGCCGTGGACGAGGGTTGTAACGCCGCCAAAAGCTCGGTCTTCACGCGCGCCACGTCGTCCCAGTTCGGCCCGCCATGATGCGCCTCGACGGACGATTTGATAGGCGGGCGCTGATCCACTGCTGTCATCTTGAAGCGGCCCGCGGCATCGGCCATGCGACGAAATCCCAGTTGCTTGCCGGGGGTGAGTTGGGTCGTCATGCATTTTCCAGTTCGTCTGATGTCGGATAGTGATCCCAGCCGCCCGCGCGGGTGCATTTGAGCGCGGCGGCGGTATTGGCGAAAGTCGACGCGGCGATCAGATCCAGCCCTCGACCAAGAGCCAGAGCAAAGGCCCCATGCCACAGATCCCCTGCTCCCAGAGTGTCGACGGGCATGATGCGCGGTGCCGGGACATGAGGCCCATCTGCCCAATACACCCCGTTCGGCCCATCGGTATAGGCAACGCGGTTCGGAAGCCGGGCAGCGGCATCAGCCAGCGCGCGGGGCAGGTCGTGGATGCCGGTGAAATCGCGCAGTCCCGGTGCGCTAAAAACCACATGGCTGGCCAATGCCGCAAGGGGTTCGGGCGTGTATTTTTCTCCGTCAAGGACGCTGGGCACGCCCCTGTCAAGCGCCGCGCGCAGAGCCGCGTCGGCCGCTTCGGGCCAGCGGCAGTCCGACAGGACGACATCGAATTCCGGCGGGGACGGCGGGGCGGTCGGCAGGTCCAATCCGGGGAAATTGACGATCATCCGCTCACCCCTGGAATCGATCAGGATCGAGCTGAGCGGCGTGCGCCCGCCGCGCGCAAAAGCTGGCGTTATGGCACGGTCGGCGAACATCGCGGCCAGTTCGTCACCGGTCGCATCCGCCCCCAGCCGCGTCATCAGCGTCACCTCCGCCCCAAGGCGCGCGGCTCCGACCGCTGCATTCGCGGCACAGCCGCCGCCGATCCGTTCGAACGAGGTGCTGCGGTGCTTGCCCTCGACGGTGGGCAGCGTCTCGACCCGGTGGACGTAGTCCATGACGGCGATGCCGCAGACCAACAAGCGTGTCATCGCTCCACCTCACTCCCCGAAGGCACGGATTCCGGCACGCCGAGACGTCCGTATTTGCTGGCGGTGCCCTCCAGGGCTCCCAAAAAGGCGACGAGATCGGCGATGTCCGCCTCGGACAGGTCGATCGGCTGGATATCGATGCGCGCGGCCACACGCTGCATTTCCCGCCGATCAGACTGGATCACGAAATCGGTCGCCGCAAGCCAGGGCGCTTCGGGAAGCCGGGCCATGTCGGGCGTCCAGCCAGCCAACCCGCGCGCAGGGTCGGCATGATGCCGAATTATCCCCGCCAGCGTCGGATAGGACCCGTTGTGCCCGTAGGGCGCGGTCAGGGTCACGTTGCGCAGGCTCGGTGTCCTGAAGCGATAGGCATCATCAAGATCGTCGCTTTCTGCCATCCGCCCGACATCGCGCGGCATCGGGTCGAACCGCCGCGTCCGGCCGGGTCCGAACGGCGGCAGGGCCAGCGCGTGAAAGTCGTGGTCAGTGAACAGCGGCCCCGAATGGCAGGACGCACAATCGGCCTTGCCGAAGAACAGGGTGCGCCCCCGATGCTGTGCGGGCGTCAGCCTTCCCTGCCCCGCGCGCCATTTGTCCCACGGCGCATCAAGGCTGCGCCATTCCGCGTTCATGAAGTCGGCCAAGGCGACGGCAATGTGCCCGATGCGGATGTCTTCGGCATGCGCCAGTCCGAAGGCCGACGTCAGAGCAGTTGCATAGGCCGGGATCGTGCGCACACGTTTCGCCAGGATCGGCCAGCCCCCGTCGATCCGGTCGCTGACCGCTCCGATCACCTCGTTCTCGCCCACGTTGCCCGCCATTTCGAACTGCGCGGTCAGGGGAAACAGCGCCTGAACCGCCAGAAGGTTGGGCAAACCCGGCGGCAGCCATTCTTCGGCCGGGCTGTCATACCCGGTGCCATAGGCGTTCGACTGCGACACGCGCCCGTCATGGAAAAAGGTCGTAAATTCAGTCGCACCAACGTTCCAAAGACCCGGCGCGTTGCGGGGGATACGCTTGACGATGCCCCCGTCAGCCACCGCACGCTGGGGTCCGATCCCCGTGCCGCCCTCGCCGATGCCAAGCGATAAGCCGTCGGCAGAAAAGGTCTCGTGGTGGTGGCAGGTTGCACAACTGATGTTGCGGTTGCCCGACAGGATTGGATCGTAGAAAAGCAACCGACCAATGGCGGCACGGGCTTCGTCGTAGGGGTGGAATGTCACCTCTTGCGCCGCTGCGGGCCCGGCGACCAAGGTGATCATCAGGAGGAGACGATGAAATACCTTGCCTTTGCGTTGCTGCTTGCGACGCCCACGCTGGCCGACATCGAAGATGCGCGCGACCTGATGGAGGCGGGTCAGTTTGCGCAAGCACGCGAAGCGCTTTGGCCTGCGGCCCGGTCGGGAAATGCGGACGCGGAGGAGTTGATCGGGGTGATGTACGCTCTGGGCCTGGGCGTTGACCGCGACGAGATCCGTGCCTTTGAATGGTACTTGCGGGCGGCAATGAAGGGGCATCCCGGCGCGCAATCCGGCGTCGGCTGGTACTACGAAGTCGGGCTGGGGATGCCTGCCTCCGACCTGATCCGCGCCTATATGTGGTACGCGCTCAGCGCCATCGGAGGCGACCCTGACGCGGCGATCAGCCAGGAAGAGGTCGTCAAGAAGATGACGCGCGCGCAGATCGTCAAGGCGCACGAGCTGATCGACGACTACAAGGTCTGGATGTATCCTTTCCGCTGAACTGGGCGTTAAGGTCATATTCAGGCGAAGCGGATAAGCTCGGGCGAATCTTCCTCTCCGCGAGCTGTTATGATGAATGCAGCCCCCAAATTCCCACGCCCGACACAACCGGACACCCCCAAGAGGGTATTCCGCATCTGCGCCTACGACCTGGAGGCCCACGTCCGGACGGTTCTGGCCAAAAGCACCGAGGCCATCTCCGATCCGGCCAGCGAAAGCGATGTCGCGCGCACGATCCAGCGTGTGACGGATGCGTTCCTGAACCCGGACGACGCGGAGCGCGCGCGAAACCATCTGGCCATGGCGCGGAGCCTTATCGCCCACGGGCGAACGTTTCAGGATTTCTCGCAACGTCATCAACACCTTCAGACACTCATGCTCGGATCACTGCTGCAACGGACATCCTGGTACCTGGGCCTTGGCCCCAAGGGTGCGGACATATTTCTGCGGGTTATGAACAGGGAACAGATGTCCATACTGGAGGCCTTCAACGATCTGGAAACGCAGGCCCGTGCCCGGGAGCGCGAGGCCTTGGAGGACCAGCTTCGCAGATCGCTCGGAACCGTCCTGCGCGGCGCGCAGGACGGGAACCTCGCACACCGTGTCGAGGGGGATCTGACCGACCCTGTGTTGGCCGGAATCGGGGCCGACCTGAACGCCCTGATGGAGACGCTGGGCGCAGGCCTGCGGTCGGCGATGCTGGCCCTCGACGACCTGGCACAGGGGCGGCTCAACGCGCAGATGGCGGGCACATTTTCGGGCGACTTCAGAAAATTGCAGAACAATATCGCCACGACCGTCGGAGCCGTCGACCATGCACTCTCGCGGATCGGATCGGCCGCTGAGCAGATCATGTCCGCCTCCGATGCCCTGCGCGAACAGGCATCCGGCCTGAGGGAACGCGCGGCGACGGAGCAAACGAATATCAGTGTGCTGAACAGTGGATCAGCGGCAATGCGCGATACCCTTGATGCCAACAGGGATGCCGCCGGGCAGGCGCAGGCCGCCCTTGATGCAATCGCGGCGGAAGCGGCCAATGCGGGCACGGGCATCAATCGCATCACGTCCAACATGTCCCGGATCGAAGAAGGCAGCGTCGCGGTCCAAGGCCTCGCCGACCTGATCGACACGATCGCCCACCAGACCCACCTGCTTTCTCTCAACGCTGCGGTCGAAGCGGCGCGAGCCGGTGACGCGGGGCTTGGATTCGCCGTCGTCGCCACGGAAGTCCGCGCACTTGCGACGCGCGTCGCCAACGGCGCGGAAGACATCCGGACGCTGGTGACCGACAACGCCCTGCAGGTTATAGCCGGACGCGAGATCACCGAGGAGACCGGGACAGTCCTCGCCCGGTTGCAGAAACAAATGGCGGACATCAGGTCGGTCTTCGACGGCATCATCGCCACCAACGAGGCGCAGGCTGCGGAATTCAGCGTTCTGGAGGCGACCATGGTGTCCATGTCCCGATCTATTGAGCGCAACGTCGAGGCGTCAGAGCAAGGGGTGATGCTGGCCCGGACCATGTCGGCCGCCACCGGCGACCTGACCGAGGTGATCAGCAGCTTCGAGCGGGATCCTGGACCCGCGTCAGGCGGCAAACCCGATATGACAAAACCGGGCGACGCGTCCGCCGCCTGATCCGGTCGGCAACGAGCGACAAGCCGCCCGCAACCGGTCGTATCACTGCATGTCGGACATACGACGCGCGTTCACGCTCTCTTCGGCCGATGCGATCGCGGCGCGGAAGTTTGCCAGCATCTCATCCCCCCCGTCCACGTTGCTCGCAAACCAGTCATAGACCGGGCTCGCGGCCTCTTGGAAAGCCTGCTTCTGCTCGGGTGTGGGCACGTAGAGATCGCCGCCCCCGGCCACGAAATCCTCGTAGGCCTGGATCGACTTGCGCTTGGGGCTGGCAAACGTGGCCTGTTGCAATGCCGCGAAGCCATCAACGATGACGCGCTTCATGCCGTCATCCATCGCTTGGAACTTCTCGTTGTTCATCACCCAGATGGCGGCCATGTAGGCGTGACCGTCGAGCGTGAGATACTGAAGCCCCGCATCGGGAAACTTCATGCCCATGATGTCGGTGATTCCGTTCTTGGAGCCTTCGACAACACCGGTCTGAAGCGACGTGAACAGTTCTGGCCACGGGATCGGTGTGGGCGAGGCCCCCAGCGCGCGGACCAGCTCCTGCGGCAGATCGGCCACGACCGTGCGGATCTTTAGACCGGCGATATCATCGGGCGTCGCGACGCGGCGCTGCGTGTTGGCGAAGTTGCGCCAGCCGCCTGTGTTGCCCACGGTCATGATGCGGATCGTGTCGCCCGAATCCTCCAGCGCCTTGGCGCGAAGCTGCGCCGTCAGGTCGGTGGCGGTCAGGACTTCCTCCGCGATGCGGTCGTCGGACATCAGGTATGGCAGGTCGAAGATCTGCACATAGGGAAAGATGCCCGCCGCGCCGCCCGACGTCGTCACGAAAACGTCGATCGAGCCATCGGCCACGCCTTGCAGACATTCCGCGCCGTTCGAGCAAAGCTGCGTCCCGATAAAGAGCTCGACGGTGACCGCACCGTTCGACGCAGCTTCGACATAGTTCTTGAAGACGACCAGACCGTCATAATCCTCGTCGTTTTCGTTGGAGTTGGCGGTGGCGCGAATGTTGATGGCATGCGCGTCCGCGAAGGCCAGAGACGGAAGGGCCGTGATCGCAGCCAATGCGCCCGCTTTCAGGATGTTGGTTAGTTTCATTTGGTCTCTCTCCCTTTTGGACCGATATTTACAGGAAGCCGAAGAAGCGTGGCACCGCCAGCGAAATGGCCGGGATGTAGGTGATCAGGCCGATCACGAAAACTTCGACAGCAAGGAACGGCAGGATGGCGCGGGCGATGGTCTCAACCCGTTCGCCGGAAACAGAACTCGCCACGAAGAGGACCAGCCCCATTGGTGGCGTGGCAAGCCCGACGGTCAGGTTGACCGACATGATGATGGCGAAATGCACCGGGTCCACGCCCAGCGAGGTAAAAATCGGGCCCAGAATCGGGCCGAGGATGATGATCGCGGGTCCGGCATCCAGGAACATGCCGACGATGAACAAGAGCAGGTTAATCAGCAGCAGCAGAACCAGCGGGTTCGACGACAGCGACAGGATCATCGCGGCCAGCGCTTCGGGCGCGTGGGACAGGGCGACCACCGTTTTGAACGCCAGCGCCGCGCCCACCAGCAGCAGAACCACCGATGAGATCAGGGCCGACTTGCCCAGAACGTCCGGCAGGTCGCGCCAGGTCATCTCCCGCAGGATGAAAAGCGAGACGACGGCGGCGTAGGCCACAGCCACGGCCGAGGCCTCCGTCGGGGTGAAGATGCCACCGAGGATCCCACCCAGGATGATGACAGGGGTCAGCAAAGGGAAGAATGCCTTGAGCGACGCCTGCCCCTTTTCGCCCCACGTGGCCCGGCGCTTGAGCTCGGGGAAGCCGCCCGGGTTTCGGCGCGCCATGACATTGGTCACCGTCATCAGCCCGACGCCCACCAGCACGCCCGGCACGATGCCCGCCAGAAACAATGCGGCGACGGATTGTTCCATCACGTAGGCATAGATGATCATGATGCCCGACGGCGGAATGATCGGACCGATGACGGAAGACGCGGCGGTGACGGCGGCGGCGAACTTGCGGGTATACCCCTCCTTCTCCATCGCCGGGATCAGCATGGAGCCCAGCGCGGATGTATCCGCCACCGCCGACCCGGAAAGCCCCGCAAACAGCATCGACGACAGGATATTGACCTGCGCCAGACCGGCCCGGAAGTGCCCGACGAGGGCCTGCGAGAACTCCACAAGCCGCATCGTGATGCCGCCCCGGTTCATCATCTCGCCGGCCAGCATGAAAAAGGGGATCGCCATCAGCGGGAAGCTGTCCATCCCGTTGTAAGTGTTACGGTAAAGCAGGACGAGGTCCTTCTCTTGGCCGTTCAACCAAAGAAGAGCGCCGGGCGCGGCCAGCAGGGCGAAAAAGACCGGCAGACCGATCATCAGCAGCACAAGAAAAAGTGGTAGGAACCAGACTAGCATGGCGGTCTCAGCATCTATTCCGCCCCCACGGTCGCGGTTTCGGGAATTTCAATCAGCTGATCGCCTCGCCCGGCCATGACTGCGATCTGCCGCCCGATCAACTCCACCATCACGGAAATCATCATCGCGATGCCCACCAAAAGGGAGGCCATCATCCAGCTGCGCGGTATCTTTTCCAAACCGTCACCGGTGGGGTAAAAGAGAGAGGACGTTTTGAAACGGCCCGAAAAGCCGGTGACCTCGGACCAGCCGATCTGGACCGCGACAACCAGAACGATGAGCGAGATCGCCATCAGGATCAGATTCAGCGTCGCGCCAACCCCGCGCGGCAGGACAAGCTGAACCATGTCGATGGCGACAAAGCCGCCCCGGCGCAGTGCTGTTGGGGCGACAACCATCAGCCAAAGCATCAGGAAACGCGCGGCCTCCTCGGGCCAGGGAAGCGGGTTGGAGAGAACGTAACGCCAGAAGACCTGGATCAGGATGAAGATCACCATCACGGCCATACAGGCGATGCCGACCCAACGGCCAACGGCCAGGACACCGGCGTTTATGGCCCCCAAAGCATACAATGCTGCCAAGAATGCTCGCACGCGCCCTCCCCGCTCGTGACGACCGCGCCAAAGACGCGGGCTGCAAATTGACTGAACGCGGTCAGATGCGCCACGTCAACCGAGTTAGCGTGTAGACAACATCATCTCCGTTCGGTCTTTGACCCACGCAGCGGCGAGCGCAACTTCCCGGATTCGTAGCGGCCCGTCAGAAAAAATCAGAAGGATTCCCAAGTCAGAACTGCAAACAAATCGCTTTCGCCCCATACATTACTCGACATAATGATACGCGCGCCTTCGCTTGGGCTACCGCAACCCCCAAAATGCCTTATTGGCCGAAATGAAAGACCGCCACGTGACACCCGGAGCGATCACCACCGCGATCACCTTTGCGCTTATGATCGGCACCCAGCCTTGGCCCCGGATTGGGCCGGGCGATATGCGGGGGTGGAAATCGGCTATCTGACGGGCGACGATGACCACTCTTGGGTCGCCACGCCAGGCGGCGTAAACGTCGACGTGGATGGCGCGACCTTCGGCTTGATCTACGGTCGCAATTGGCAGTCCGGTGCTTCGGTGTTCGGCTACCAGGGCGATCTGAGCGCATCGAATGCCGATGGCTTCGCCGTCGGTGGAACGCACCCTGAATCATTTTCGGTGAAGCCTGCTCCAATGATTTCGATGCGGTGGCCACGGTTCGCGCGCGTTATGGCATTGCGCTCCCGAACGGACTGATGCTCTATGTGACCTCCGGTCTTGCAGTGGGCAAGGTATCGGCGACAGCCGACACCGGTGCCTGCGGCTCTGTCATCTGCGAACTTGACGAGACAAGCTTCGGCTTCGCGGTCGGCTTCGGTCTCGAAGGCCCGCTCAACGATAGCTAGACGATGCGGGCGCAGGGCCTCTACATGGGCTTCGGCGACGAGCGTCTCGAAGGCTCTGCCGCAGCCAACAACGTGCGCGCTAAGTTCGAATACACGAAGGTGAGTTTCGGCATCCTACGCAAGGTCTGAGACGTAGCAATTCGCGAGACTGACCGGGGACCGTTTCGCAGCCCCCGTTTCACATCCCGGGCGCAGTTTCACCGCAGGCGCAATTCCGTCTTGGCATCAAAGACCAGGATGCGCGCCGGATCGATACTCAGCCCGATGCGGTCGCCTTCGTCGGAACGGATGTCGCCGCGCTCCTCGACAATGATCTTCTCTTCGGTGTCGGTGGTCAGATAGGCGTAGCTGACACCGCCCAGCGCCTCGGTCAGATCCACGGTAAGGGTGTCGCCGTCCTCCACGCTCAGGTGCTCCGGGCGCATGCCAAGGATCACGTCCGTGCCCTCGGCTGGCAGGGTAACGGCGGGGGTGACGGTGGTTTGCAGCCCCGGCACCTCGACTCCACCTCCGGTCACCTTGCCTTTCAGGAAGTTCATCGAGGGCGACCCGATGAAGCCCGCGACAAAGCGATTGTTCGGGTTTCGGTACAACTCCAGCGGCGCGCCGACCTGTTCGATCCGGCCCGCCCGCAACACCACGATCTTGTCGGCCATTGTCATCGCCTCGACCTGATCGTGGGTGACATAGATCATCGTCGCGCCGATTTCCTTGTGCAGGCGCGCGATCTCGACCCGCATTTCGACCCGCAATTCGGCGTCGAGGTTCGACAAGGGCTCGTCAAACAGGAAGACCTCCGGTCCCCGCACAATGGCGCGACCGATGGCGACGCGCTGTCGTTGGCCCCCAGACAAGGCCGCGGGCTTGCGTTTGAGATACTCATCGAGCTTAAGGATGCGCGACGCCTCGGAAACCTTGCTGTCGATTTCGGACTTGGGGTGGCCGTTCATCTTGAGGCCAAACCCCATGTTGTCGGCCACCGTCATATGCGGATAAAGGGCATAGGTCTGAAACACCATCGCCACGCCGCGTTGCGACGGGTCTTCGCGGGTCACATCGCGGCCCCCGATGGTGATCCGGCCCTCGGTCGTCTCCTCCAACCCCGCGATCATGCGGAGAAGAGTGGATTTGCCACAACCCGACGGGCCGACGAAGACGCAGAATTCGCCTTCTTCGATGCTCAGATCGACGCCGTGCATGACCTGCACGTCGCCGTATCGCTTGACGACATTGGTGAGTTCGACGCCTGCCATATTCGGATTATCCTTCCCGTTGATCGGGGAAGCGCCAATCACGCATATCCCCGGAAATTTTTTCAACCGCCAGCCGCATCTGGGGCAAATAACGCTCCATTTCGGTAAGCGTGCCGCGGTCAGTCGACGAGGTAACCGAGAGCGCGCCCATGACCTGGCCTGTCGCCGACAGGATCGGCAGGGCAATGCAGTGGATACCCGGCTCATGCTCCTCACGGTCGAGCGCGAAGCCAGCGGCCCGAATGGCCAAGATCTCGGTGCGCATGGCATCAGCGTCGGTCAGGGTGGTATCGGTGAAACGGTGCCAGCTTTGCTGGACCAATACTTTATCAAGGACCGATTCGGGCAAGTAGGCGAGCATGGCCTTACCGACGCCCGTGCAATAGGCGGGTCCAATCTTGCCCGCCTCGGAATACATCCGAACCGGGCGCGCGGCGTTTCGTTTGTCGACGTAAAGAACCTGCCCCCCATCAAGTTGCGCCAGGTGAACCGTCTCGCCAACCACCGCGCTGAGCCCATCCAGATGATCGCGTGCGATCGGGGCCAGGCTGGACTGCGCCCAAGCAGCATGGGCCATGCGCACAAGGCGCATTCCGGGCGCATAGGTTCCCCGGTCGGCGTCGAAACGCAGCATCCCCTGTGATGTCAGTGTCTGGACCAGACGATAGAGCGTGGCCTTGGGGAAGGGCGCAGTCTCCAGCAGTTCGGAAAACCGCACGGGCCGGCCAAAGGCCGACACGCGATCGAGCACGTCGAGCGCTTTGCCCACAGTGCCGTCGCCCCGTTCGCGCACCGCGTCTGGCTGGATATTCACGCTGCTGGACCTCCCCTTCCGCAAACTTGTTGACAGCCTAGGCGGAAGGTCGCATCGTTTTCAATATAAGAAACACGGTTTCATTAAATGGAACCAACGGGATGCAATTCGGGAGGAATTATGCGATCCATTCTTACGGCTCTTGCCGCTTCAACCCTCATGTCCGGCGCCGCCTATGCTGACGCCCACGCCTTGTCAGGCGATTTGCGGATCATCTCCGACATGTCCAACCCCGCGCCCCGCGCCGTGATGGAGGGTCTGGTCGCGGACTTCGGCGCGATGCACCCCGACCTCAACATCGAGTTGGAGGTGGTCGACCGCGACGGCTGGAAATCCCAGATCCGCAACGCGCTGACGTCGAATCCGCCCGATCTGATCAACTGGTACGCCGCCAATCGCATGGGGCCCTATGTCAATGCCGGCCTGTTCGAAGATGTGTCCGACACCTGGGCGGAGATCGAGGGGCTGGACTCCGTGAAAGGCGCGCTGACCATCGACGGCAAACAGTGGGGCGTGCCCTATACCTACTACCAGTGGGGCGTTTATTACCGCGAGGACATCTTCGCCGAACTTGGCCTGGAGGAGCCCGAGACCTTCGAGCAAGAGTTGGCCAACTGTCAGGTCATCATCGACTCGGGCCGTAAGTGCTACACCATCGGAACGAAGTTCCTGTGGACCGCGGGCGGCTGGTTCGACTACCTCAACATGCGCACCAACGGCTTTGACTTCCACATGGCACTGGCCCGCGGCGAGGTGGAGTGGACCGATGATCGCGTCCGCGAAACCTTTGCCAATTGGCGCAAGCTGATCGACATGGGTGCCTACATCGACGACCACCAGAACTATTCCTGGCAGGAGGCGCTGCCCTTCATGCTCAACGGCGAGGCCACGGCCTACCTGATGGGCAACTTCGCGGTCGCCCCCATGCGTGAAGGCGGCCTGACCGACGATCAACTCGACTTCTATCAGTTCCCGACAATCGGCGACTTCCCTAAAGGCGAGGACGCGCCGATCGACACGTTCCACATCCCGTCGGGAGCGACGAACAAGGACGCCGCGCGCGAATTTCTCAAATTCGTGACCAGTGCCGAGGTGCAGACCGCGATCAACGCGGGCGATGCATTGGGCCAGTTGCCCGTCAACGCGGCATCCTCAGTGGATGATGACGAGTTCCTGAACCAGGGGTTCGAGATGCTGACATCGAACGCGCCGGGCGGCATCGCCCAGTTCTTCGATCGGGACTTCCCGGCCGAGATGGCGTCGATCGGCATGGAAGGACTTCAGGAGTTCATGGTGTTCCCGGACAACCTGGACGACATTCTTCAGCGACTTGAGCAGGCCCGTGAGCGCATCTACGCGCAATAATCGAGCGCAGCCAACCGGGTCGGCCTTAGGGCCGACCCAAGCGGCCCATCCGCAAGCGCCCATCGGGTTTCCGCATGTGCCGCAGACAATCCGAGCCGCTGACCCGAGGGCAATGCAATGACCAATGCCACCGCCGTTCCCACGACCCACGCGTCACAACCCAGGCGCGGCTGGTACAAGCGCAACGAGATCGCGCTGACGCCGTGGCTGTTCCTGCTGCCGGGCGTGCTGTTCTTCGCGGCCTATGTGATCCTGCCGATCTTTCAGTCCTTCCAGGTCAGTTTCTATCGCTGGGACGGACTTGGCGACCTGACCGAACAAGGAAAGTTCATCGGGCTGGAGAATTACCGCGAGCTGGCCAGCGACCGGAATTTCTCGATCAGCTTCTGGAACAATATCCGATGGTTGCTGCTGTACCTGCTGGCGATCCCGCTCGGCCTGGCCATCGCGCTGTTCCTGAACCAGACAGTGACGGGCATCCGCCTCTACAAGTCGCTGTTCTTCTTTCCATTCGTGATTTCGCAGGTTGTCGTCGGCCTCGTGTTCTCATGGTTCTACCTGCCCAACGTCGGCATGTTGGCCATCGTCTTGGAGTGGTTCGGGATCACCGGCGTTAACATCCTCGGCTCCCCCGACACCGCGACCTATGGCATCATCGCGGCGGGTATCTGGCCACAGACGGCCTATTGCATGATCCTCTACCTCACTGGCCTGAACGCAGTTGACCCCGAACAGATCGAGGCCGCGCGCCTTGACGGCGCAAAGCGCTGGAAGATGCTTTGGTACATCATCATCCCGCAACTGAAACCGGCCACCTTCATCGCCTTTGTCGTCACCATCATCGGCGCGCTGCGGTCCTTCGATCTGATCTCGATCATGACGAATGGTGGCCCCTTCGGTTCGACCCGCGTGCTGTCGTTCTACATGTTCGAAAAGGCGCTGTCGGAATACGGCTTCCGCATGGGTTACGGCGCGGCCATCGCGGTGGTGCTGTTCCTTTTGATGCTGATCTTCATCGGATATTTCCTGTGGTCCATGTGGCGGGATGAAAGGGCGGCGCGGTGATTGGCTTGCCTCTCGAACGGTCCGATATCGACGCACTCTGCTCCGCGCTGCCCAGTGCCAACCCGTCTGGACCGGGGGAATTCGACAGCTGGAAACTGGCCGGCCGGACGTTCGTGGCTTTCGGGGGGCCGGGTGGGGGAAACCGCGTCTCGGTCAAATGCGCGGATAAAGAGACAGCGGCCATGCTTATCGACGCAGGCGTGGCCGTCCGCTCACCGTCTTTCGGGCCCGATTGGGTACGCCTGCCGTATGCCACGACAGAGGTGGCCGAGGCCGAGCACCGCATCCGAGTTAGCTATGACACCATCCGGGCCAACCTGCCCAAAGCGACGCGCGAGGCGCTGTAGATGTTTCCAACCCCCATCGCCAAATCCTCCCGCCAGTGGCAACTGACCTACCAGGGCCTGCTGCCGATCGCGCTGATCCTGTGGCTGCTGCCGCTGATTGCGGTGATGCTCTTCTCGATCAAACCCGATACCGATTTCACCCAAGGCAACTACTGGGGCGTCCCCGGCTCGTTCGAATTGTTCAACAACTACGGCAAGGTCTTCTTCGAGAGCGACATGCCGCGCTACCTGCTCAATTCTGCCTTGATCACCATTCCCACGGTGATCGGTGCGGTGGCCCTGTCGTGCATGACCGGCTTCGCGCTGGGCATCTACCGGTTCAAGGGCAACCTTCTGATCTTCTTCATGTTCATCGCGGGTAACTTCGTGCCGTTTCAGATCCTGATGGTGCCTGTTCGCGACCTGACGCTGGACCTTGGCCTGTACGACACGAAGACCGGCCTCGTGCTGTTCCACATCGCGTTCCAGACCGGATTCTGCACCCTCTTCATGCGCAATTTCATCCGCGCGCTCCCCTTCCCCCTGATCGAGGCCGCGCGGGTCGAAGGGGTCTCCGAATGGCGCATCTTCGTCTATGTCGTGCTGCCCCTGATGAAGCCCGCGATCGCGGCTCTCTCGGTGCTGATCTTCACCTTCATCTGGAACGATTACTTCTGGGCAATCGTACTGACTCAGGGCCCAGACAGCCAGCCGGTCACGGCGGGCATCACGGCCTTCAACTCGCAATACCGCGCGGCCTACCACCTGATGAGCGCGGGCAGCATCGTCGCCGCCCTTCCGCCCGTGGCCATGTTCTTCCTGATGCAGAAGCACTTCATCGCGGGCCTCACGCTGGGTGCCGTCAAATAACCCCCACCTCGGACCTGCCGATGACTTCTTCCACCTCCGCGGGTGCCCCCTTGATCCGCACCTGGCGCCTTGACGATCATGATCCGACCAACGGGGCGCGTCAGACCATGGTCCTGGCGGCCGCGGGCGACCGCCAGCCGCAGGTTGTCTACTGGGGCGCGCCCCTGCCCATGGACGAAAACCTGGAGACCGTTGCCCGCGCCAATGCCATCGACGTCACCGGCGGGATGCTGGACGCCAACCCCGACCTGGGCCTATGCCCCGAGGCGTCGCGGTCCTTTCCCGGCCAGCCCGGCCTGATCCTGCGCGACGGGAACGGCGTGCCGATGTTGCCCCGATTTGCCTACCGCGACGCCACCCAAGGCCCGACGTCCCTTGACTTCACCTATGGCGATGCCGACGCCGGGCTTACCCTCAGGTTCCGCTTCACGACCGACGCGGCGACGCGGGTCATCACGGCGAAGACGGTTCTGACGGCAAGAACCCCGGTCCACCTTCATTGGCTGGCCGCGCCGGTCCTGCCCGCGCCGCAACATTCGGACGAGATGATCGACGTCACGGGGCGCTGGTGCGGGGAGTTTCAGCTCAACCGCACCGCTTGGTCCCCCGGCATCCGTGCCCGCGAAAACCGGACCGGGCGCACCGGGCACGAACATTTTCCGGGCCTTCTGATCCCGTGCTCCGGGGCGACCAACACCCAGGGCGAGGCCTACGGCTTCCACTACGGCTGGTCCGGTGGGCACAGGATGATCGCGGAAGAACTCCCTGACGGGCGCCGCCAGGTCCAATGGGGCCATGCCGCGCGGATGGAGACGCGGGCGGGCACGCGGTTCGAGAGTGCAACTCTCTACGTAACCTGTTCCCAAACCGGGCTGAACGGGTGCGCGACCGCGTTTCAGCGGCACCTGCGCGACCGCATCGTTAACTGGCCCAGACCCGGCGTGCCCCGGCCGGTGCACTACAATTGCTGGGAAGCAGTCTATTTCAACCACGACCTGCCCGTCCTCAAAGACATCGCCAGCCGCGCCGCCGAACTCGGGGCCGAACGGTTCGTTCTGGACGATGGATGGTTCGGGCAGCGCGACGACGACACCCGGTCCCTCTCGGACTGGACCGTGGACCCGCGCAAATATCCGGACGGCCTCGGCCCGCTGATCGACCACGTGCACGGTACGGGCATGACCTTCGGCATCTGGTTTGAGCCCGAGATGATAAACCCCGATAGCGACCTCTACCGCGCGCACCCCGAATGGACACTGGGCGCGGAGGATCAGACCCTGGGCCGCCAGCAGAAGGCCCTAAACATGGCCCTGCCCAAGGTGCGGGACTTCATCTTCGACCGGATGGCCGCGATCCTGACCGCCCATGAAATCGACTACATCAAGTGGGACCACAATCGCGTGCTGCCGATGCCCGACGCGGAACAGACGCGCGGCTCCTATGCCCTTCTCGATCGGCTGCGGGCGGATTTCCCGAACGTGGAAATCGAAAGCTGCGCCAGCGGTGGTGGACGCATCGACTTCGGTATTCTTAAACGCGCGCAGCGGGTCTGGCTGTCGGACAGCAACGACGCGCTGGAACGCCTGCGCATTCAGCACGACGCGGCGCTGTTCCTGCCGATGGCCGTCTCGGGCAGTCACGTCGGTCCGCGCCGATGCCACACGTCAGGGCGCGTCTTTGACATCAGCTTCCGTGCCTGGGTCGCCGCCCAACGCCATTTGGGGTTCGAGATGGACCCCCGCGAGTTGACCGACCACGAGGCCGCCGTCCTGACCGAGGTGACGGCCTGGTGGAAGGCCAACCGCGACTGGACCACGCTGGCGGATATTCTTCGCCTCGACAGCAGCGATCCCGCCATTCTGGCCGAGCAGCAGATGCCGCGTGACGGGCACCGCTTCGTCGTCTTCGCCGGCAAGGCGGCTACCTCCAACCAGATCGCGCCGCGCCCCCTGCGGCTGACGGCGCTTGATCCGGCCGCGCGTTACCGGATCGAATTGATCAATCGAAATGATGCCCCCGACCTTTCGCGGGGCGATCCGATCCTCAAGGAGGGGCCGATGGACGTCTCCGGCGCTTGGTTGATGCAACACGGAGTTACCCTGCCATGGAGCTTCCCGGAGACCATGTGGGTGATCGAAGGGCACCGTCTGTGATGCCCGTTGCCCCGCCCAGACAATAAAGTGCAGATGCACCCAATGCCCGCGACAAACCAATCCTGAAGGGAAGCCGAAATGACCCAGACAGCGACCTACCCGGATCTCGACGGTGCCTCCGTTTTCATCACCGGTGGCGGATCCGGCATCGGCGCGGACCTGACCGAAGGGTTCTTGAGACAGGGGGCAAAAGTCGCCTTCATCGGGCGCTCGGATGCGAGCGATTTCGTCGCGCGAATGACCGAAGAGACCGGGAACAAACCCCTGTTCGTCCAAGGCGACATCACCGACCTGGGTGCCCTGCGCGGTGCAATGGACGCCGCCGCCGATGCCCACGGGCCAATCACCCGACTGATCAACAATGCGGCCAACGATAAACGCCACGCCTCGCTGGAGGTGGACGAGGCCTTCTGGGATTGGTCCATCGCGATCAACCTGAAGGCCTATTTCTTCGCCTGTCAGAACGCCATTCGCGGCATGAAAACCGTCGGTGGAGGGCACATCGTTAACTTCTCCTCCATCAGCTACATGATGGGGAACGCGGGATACGCGATCTATACCACGGCGAACGCAGGCATCACGGGCATGACCCGCAGCCTGGCCCGCGAGTTCGGGCCGAACGGAATCCGGGTGAATGCGCTGGCTCCCGGATGGGTTTTGACACCCAAGCAGCTGGAGCTTTGGGCCGATCCGGAAAGCCTCAGGGCTCATCTGGATCGCGCCTGCCTGAAAGAGCATCTGACACCGGCGGACATTGTGAACCCGACGCTGTTCCTTGCGTCTGACGCATCAAGAATGATGACCGGGCAGGCCATGGTGGTGGATGGCGGCGTCGTGGTAACGGGCTGACATGACATATTGGATCGCGGCCGACTGGGGCACCACAACGCTCCGCATTACCCGGATGGACGGGACGCGTGCCCTTGAGACGCGAGAGAGCGACCAGGGCATGAACACCCTGACGCGCGAGCAGTTCGAGCCTGCGCTGCTGGCGATGGCCGGCGACTGGATCGACGGGCCGACGCAGGTCATCGCCTGCGGCATGGTCGGCGCGCGACAGGGCTGGGCCGAAGCAGCTTATCGCAGCCTGCCTTGCACACCGCTGGACAGCGGACTGACGAAAGTGACGACGCAGGACGCCCGGTTGGACGTCTCCATCGTGCCGGGCGTGCGCCAGTTGAAGCCCCACCCGGATGTCATGCGCGGCGAGGAAACGCAGATCGCGGGCATCCTGGCCAAGCTGCCGGAGTTCGAGGGCGTCGCCTGCCTGCCCGGCACCCACACGAAATGGGCGCATCTGTCGGCCGGCGAAATCGTCAGCTTCCGCACTGTGATGACCGGGGAGCTGTTCGCAACCCTGACCGGCCAAACCGTGCTGCGGCATTCTCTGAGCGGGGACGGCTGGGACGAGGATGCGTTCCTCGCTGCCGTGTCGGATGCCCTGTCGCGCCCCGAGACGCTAATTGCGAAGATGTTCGAACTGCGCGCCGCCGACCTTCTGCATGGGCAGGACGCCGCCATCGGGCGTGGCATCCTGTCGGGTCTCTTGATCGGTGCGGAACTGGCGGCCACGAAGCCGTGGTGGATGGGGCGCGACATCGTCATCACAGGCTCCGACAAGACAACCCGCGCCTATGCCGCCGCCCTCACCTCCCAGGGGCTGAACCCCAAAATCCTGCCTGCCCGAGACATGACGCTTGCCGGGCTGACCGCTGCGAAAGGCACCTGAATGACACGCCCCCTCATCGCCATCCTGCGCGGGATCACCCCGCCCGACGCCATCCCTGCCTGCGCGGCGCTGCTCAACTCTGGCATCACCAAGATCGAGGTGCCACTTAACTCGCCCGAACCGCTCTCCTCCATCGCGGCGATGGCCGATGCCTTCGGCCAGCAGGCGCTGATCGGAGCAGGCACCGTCCTTTCTGTTGAGGAAGTGCAATCGGTCGCAGACGCCGGGGGCAGGATCATCGTATCGCCAAACGCGGATCCCGACGTGATCCGGGCCACACGAAACCTCGGGATGGAAAGCTGGCCGGGGGTCTTCACCCCGACCGAGGCGTTTTCCGCACTGAAAGCCGGGGCGACAGGCCTGAAACTGTTCCCTGGTTCGGTGGCCGGGCCATCGGGGCTGAAGGCGATCCGGGCAATTCTGCCGGTGGGCACGACGGTCTATGCCGTGGGCGGTGCAGGTCCCGAGAATTTCGGCGAATGGCTCGACGCGGGGGCCGATGGGTTCGGACTGGGGACCGCGGCCTATATTCCTGATCTGCCGATCGAAGAGATCGCAGCCCGAGCGCACAGGATCGTCGCGGCCTTTGACAAGGCAGCGGGACGCGGGAGCATGGCATGACGCCCGTTCGCATCTATGACGATCGCACCTGCGCGCTTGGCGAAGGTCCGCTTTGGCATCCGGAGCGGGAGCAGTTGTTCTGGTTCGACATCACGGGCCAGCGTCTGCTGTCGCGGGTGGGCGACGACGCCTTGGCCTGGGATTTCGACGAGCCCGTCAGCGCCGCAGGCTGGATCGACCGCGATACCCTTATGGTGGCGGGGGCCAGCGCGCTCTGGTCGTTTGACATTGAAACCGGGACGCGTGCGATCATCGCTCCGCTGGAGGCCGATCAGCCGGATACACGGTCGAACGACGGCCGCGCGGACCCGGTCGGCGGCTTTTGGATCGGAACGATGGGCCGGAACGCCGAAGAGGGCGCGGGCGCGATCTACCGCTATTTCCGGGGCGAGGTGCGGCAGATCTTCCGCGACATCACGATCCCGAACGCGATCTGCTTCTCGCCGGGCGGCGACACGGCCTATTTCGCCGATACGGCCAAAGGGGCGATCTGGAAGCAGCATATCGACCGCGCGGGCTGGCCCTCGGGCAAGCCGGAGCTGTTCATCGACTTCTCGGGCGTGGGCCTCGCCCCGGACGGTGCCGTCTGCGATGCACAGGGCAATCTGTGGATCGCACAGTGGGGGGCCTGGCGCGTCGCTTGCCATGGGCCGGATGGACGCTTCCGCATGGCCCTGCCCTGCGGCGCGGCGCATACGACCTGTCCCGCTTTCGGCGGGGAGAAACTGGGGCAGATCTTTGTGACCTCGGCCACGCAAGGTCTGGACGACAACGCGCAAGATCATCATTCCGGCGGCGGTCGCACCTGGGTCGCCGATATGCCGGTCAGGGGTATCCCGGAACGGAAAGTCATCCTGTGAAACGCACCCTCGGCGTCTGCTACTATCCCGAACATTGGCCCGAATCCCAATGGCCCGAGGACGCGCGCCGGATGGCGGAACTGGGCCTGACCTGGGTACGGATCGGCGAATTCGCCTGGAGCATGTTGGAGCCCGCACCCGGCGATTATAACTGGGACTGGCTTGACCGGGCGATCGATGTATTGACCGAAGCAGGGCTGTCGGTCGTGCTGGGCACGCCTTCGGCGACGCCGCCCCGTTGGATGCTGGATCGGTTCCCAGACATGCTGGCTTGGGACGCCGAGGGGCGACCGCGCGCCTTTGGATCGCGGCGCCATTACGATTTCGCCCACGCCGGTTACCGGAACGCCGCCGCTGCGATGGCCGGACGGATGGCCGCGCGGTACGGCAACCGGGTTGCCGCCTGGCAGACCGACAACGAATACGGTTGCCACGATACGGTGCGCAGCTGGTCACCGGTGGCGCGCGACGCGTTCCGGAATTGGCTGGCAGACAAATACGGAACCATTCAGGCCCTGAACGAGGCGTGGGGAAACATATTCTGGTCGATGACCTACTCCAGCTTCGATCAGATCGACCTACCCAATCTGACCGTGACCGAGCCGAACCCCGCCCATGCACTCGCCTTTCGGCGCTTCGCCTCGGACATGGTCGTTACTTGGAACGCGGCGCAGGTGGAAGCGATCCGGGCGCATTCAAACGCGCCGATATCGCACAACTACATGGGCCGGGTGACGGAGTTCGACCACTATGCAACGGGCCGCCAGATGGAGATCGCGACCTGGGACAGCTACCCGTTGGGCTTTCTGCTGGACCGCGTGCCCGGCGGCGACACGGCGGCGTACCTGCGGCAGGGAGACCCGGATTTTCAGGCATTTCACCATGACCTGTACCGCGCCTGTGGAAACGGACGCTGGTGGATCATGGAGCAGCAGCCGGGGCCGGTGAACTGGGCCCCGTGGAACCCCGCCCCCCTGCCGGGTATGGTGCGCCTTTGGTCATGGGAGGCGTTCGCCCACGGCGCTGAGGCGGTCTGCTGGTTCCGCTGGCGACAGTTCCCGCAGGGCCAGGAACAACAGCACGCCGGCCTGCTGCGCCGGGACTCGACCGAGGCATCGGGCTTTGCCGAAGCCGCGCAGGTCGCCGCAGAGTTGCGCGACGCGCCCGATGTCGTCCCGGCGCAGGCCCCGGTCGCGCTGATCTTCGATTACGTTTCCCAATGGGCGTGGGAGGTGCAGCCACAAGGGGCGGGTTTCGACCATTTCGCACTTTGCCTGGACCTGTATCGTGCGCTGCGCAGCCTAGGTTTATCCGTCGATATACTCTCGCCGGACACAGCTTGCTTGGATCGCTATGCCCTGACGCTTGTGCCGGGAATGCTCACCCTTTCCGAACCTTTGCGCACGGCAATCGAAACGGCGAAGGGTCTCGTGCTGACAGGCCCCCGCACCGATCTGAAGACCGCCGAACTGGGAATCGCCATGCCGATTGGGCCGAACCTTCCGGGGTTGGAGGCGACATCGCTGATGGAAGAGACCTTCCCGCCCGATTCTCCGCGCGGGTTAGAGAATGGCGGCGGCATCGGCCTATGGCTGGAACATCTGGAAAGCGACGCACAGGTGATCGAACGGACGATAGACGGTACAGCCGTCCTGTTGCGGGCAGGCAAGCGTCTGCATCTGGCGGGCTGGCCCAACAAGGCAGCGGCGCGTCGGATCATGGGCGCTCTGGCGCGGGAGGTGGGGCTGAGGGTGACGTTCCTGCCCGAAGGGCTACGCGTACGCGATACGGCAACGGAACGGTTCGTTTTCAACTATGCCAGCCATCCGTCGGAATACGACGGCCATACCGTGGAACCCGCAGGCGTCCTGCGCCTCAGCCGGCCATTCTGAGGCCCAACTCCAACATCCGGTTCGCGAAGCCCCACTCGTTGTCGTACCAGCCGAATACACGGATCAATCCGCCCTGCCCGACACGTGTTTCCCCGCTGGCGTGGATATAGCTTTCAGGGCGTCCACGCAGGTCAGAGCTGACCAGCGGGCCATCCTCGACCCCGATGACCCCGCCCGCGGCATAAAGGGCAGCGTTAACTTCGGCCACGGTCGCACGGGTTTTGGGCACGAAGGACAGGTCAACGGCAGAGACACTGGCGACCGGGACCCGGACCGACTGGCAGGGCACGCGCCCCGCGAGGTGGGGCAGAACTTCGTCCACCAGGCGTCCCGCGCTGGTCGTCGTGGGCACCATCGACAGCGCCGCTGCGCGCGACCGGGCCAGCGGGCCACCCAGGGCCATATCCACAGTCGGCTGGCTGCCAGTGTAGCAATGAATGGTCGTCATCGATCCGGTCGTGACGCCGAAGGCCTGATCCAGCACCGCCAGCAGCGGCGCGACCGCATTGGTGGTGCAACTGGCGTTGGAGACAATGCGATGCGCAGGCTTCAGCGCCACGTCATTTGCCCCAATGACGATTGTCGCGTCAGCCACGGCGGACGGGCCAGACATCAGCACTTTCGACGCGCCCGCAAGCAATCCGCGTTCCACCTCGGGCCGGGTGTCTACGTGGCCGGTGCATTCCATCACCAGCTCCACACCGCCCAGCGACAGGGTTCGCAGATCGGGGGTTCGGTGGAAGGGAATGGATCGCCCATCGATGACCAGTGCCCCGTCCTTTGCCTCGACGGTTCCGGGCCATGGGCCAAAGACACTGTCGTACTTGAAGAGGTAGGCACAGGTCTCCAGCGGCGCGATATCATTGATGCCAACCACGTCGCAGCCCTGCCCCGCTCCTGTCAGGTGCGCGCGCAGGATCGACCGGCCAATACGCCCAAAGCCGTTGATGAAGGTCTTCATGGTCAGCCCCAGGCAATTCCGCACGACCAAGGTCGCCGTGCCCGCCTTCTCTGGGGGCGCGAGCCGGGCAATGTCAAAGACGCAAATGTCTCAATACACGTCCCATTCATCCACGGCGCGCACTTCACCGATGGCGGTCCAGTCGGCGCGGACGCGGGCGACTCGGGTATCGCCCCAAGTGCGAAAGATAAGGTCGAACCCTGCCTCGGTGACGTTCCCATGACTCAGGTCAGCCCGCTGGTTGGAGCCTTCGTCCATGTCGAACATTGCAAGCCCCGTCAGGATCGCGGGCGGGGCCTTGAAGCTTTCCTCGAACTCGACGCGCAAACGCGCCTCTCGCGTGCCGGTGCCGGACCACATCGGGCCACCGGTCTCGAAATCCGAGAACATGACGTGGCTGCCCTGCTGAATGCCGATCAGATGGTTGGATAATCTGCGCATTCAAAACCTTAGGTCAGCGTTCGCCCGAATATTCATAGGCCAAGTAGCTTGGCAAAAGCAAAGGCCCCGGCATCTCTGCAGGGGCCTTTGAATGTGACGTGTCGGATGCAGCACAACCGGTGAGTCCAGATCACGAATTGCCCTGAGAGGGATACAGGCCAATATGGCCGCCCATGGCCACCATGTCTGCCAGAAGCTTGGCCGCGACATCTATCGCATCGCCGCTGGCTTCCTTGTGCTTGGCATGAGCTTCCGCAACCCAGTCATCGATAACCGCCTGCGTCACATCGGAAACGTGCAGGGCGCGTTCCGCAAGAACGGTCACACCCTCGCCGATTTCGGCAAAGCCACCGGTCACGGCGAAGGAATCCTCGCCGCCCGATGTCTCGATGGTCAGGATGCCGGGCCGCAGCGACGTGATCGTCGGCGCGTGGTCCGCCATGGCGGTCATGTCCCCGTCCGCGCCGGGGATGCGAACGGCCGTGACCTCTTCTGAGGCCAGCCGCCGCTCGGGTGAGACGAGTTCAAACTGCATGGCTTATGCGGCCTCCGCAGCCATGCGCTCGGCCTTGGCTTTCACGTCGTCGATGCCACCTACCATGTAGAAGGCACCTTCCGGCAGGTGATCGTACTCACCGGCAACAACGGCCTTGAACGAGGCGATCGTGTCGGCCAGCGGCACCTGAATGCCGTCGGAGCCGGTGAAGACCTTGGCGACGTCGAAGGGCTGCGACAGGAAACGCTCAATCTTGCGCGCCCGCGTCACCGCCAGTTTGTCGTCTTCGCTGAGTTCGTCCATTCCGAGAATGGCAATGATATCCTGCAGCGACTTGTAGCGCTGAAGCACCCCCTGCACATCGCGGGCAACTTCGTAATGCTCCTCGCCGATGATCGCCGGGTCCATGAGACGCGACGTTGAACCAAGCGGATCCACAGCCGGATAAATGCCCTTTTCCGAGATCGAACGGTCCAGAACCGTCGTCGCATCAAGGTGCGCGAACGACGTGGCCGGCGCTGGGTCGGTCAGGTCGTCGGCGGGCACGTAAACGGCCTGAACCGATGTGATGGACCCCGACCGCGTCGACGCGATCCGCTCCTGCATGGCACCCATATCGGTTGCCAGCGTCGGCTGATAGCCCACTGCCGACGGGATACGACCCAGCAGGGCCGACACTTCGGAGCCTGCCTGCGTGAACCGGAAGATGTTATCGACGAAGAACAGAACGTCCGATCCGGACTGATCGCGGAACTGTTCGGCCAAGGTCAGGCCGGACAAGGCAACGCGCATCCGCGCACCCGGAGGCTCGTTCATCTGGCCATAGACGAGAGCGATCTTGGACTTTTCGAGGTCATCAGGAACGATAACGCCGGATTCGATCATTTCGTGGTAGAGATCGTTCCCCTCGCGGGTCCGCTCCCCGACGCCCGCGAACACGGACAGACCCGAGTGCACCTTGGCGATGTTGTTGATGAGTTCCATGATCAGAACCGTCTTGCCCACCCCGGCACCGCCGAACAGGCCGATCTTGCCGCCCTTGGTGTAGGGGGCCATCAGGTCGATGACCTTGATGCCCGTCACGAGGATTTCGGTCTCGGTCGATTGCTCGGCAAAGCTCGGGGCTTCGCCGTGGATCGCGCGCGTTTCCTTTGTCTTCACTTCGCCTTTTTCGTCCACCGGCTCGCCGGTAACGTTCATGATCCGCCCAAGGGTCGCATTGCCCACGGGAACGCGTATCTGGTCGCCGGTATCGGTGACTTTCTGGCCGCGAACCAGACCTTCGGTGGCGTCCATCGCGATGGTGCGAACCGTGTTCTCGCCAAGGTGCTGGGCCACTTCGAGGACTAGGTTCTTACCCCCGTTCTCGGTGGTGAGGGCGTTCAGGATCTGCGGCAGTTCATCGGGGAACTGCACGTCGACGACGGCGCCGATGACCTGGGTGATTTTTCCGACTGCATTTGCCATGTCGTATGTCTCTCCGGTTTCTCTGGTGCCGAGGCACCGGCCAATGTCAGAGCGCTTCGGCGCCCGAAATGATTTCGATCAGCTCGTTGGTGATGACGGCCTGGCGCGAGCGGTTATACTCGATCGTCAGCTTGTCGATCATTTCGCCCGCATTGCGCGTCGCGTTGTCCATCGCGGACATCCGCGCGCCCTGTTCGGACGCCCCGTTTTCCAGCAGAGCCGCAAAGATCTGCGTGGCGACACCGCGCGGCAGCAGATCGGCCAGAATGGCCTCTTCGCTGGGCTCGTAGTCGTACAGGGTCGAAACTTCATCGCCCGCTTCAAACTTGGCGGGAATGATCTGTTGCGCGGTCGGCGTCTGGCTGATCACCGACTGGAACTGCGCATAGTAGATCGTCGCGACGTCGAAGTCGCCTTCCTCGAACCGCTTGAGCACGTCCGTGGCAATACCAACGGCGTCTGCGTAGCCGATGCGCTTCACGTTCGACAGGTCGACATGCCCGGTATGATACTGACCATACTCGCGCTTGAGCGACTCGCGGCCCTTCTTGCCAACAGTCAGGATCTTCACTGTCTTGCCCTGCGCCAGCAACTTGTCAGCGTGGGTCTTGGCCAGCTTGGCGATGTTGGCGTTAAAGCCACCGCACAGCCCCCGCTCGGAGGTCATGACGATCAGCAACTGCGTCTGTTCGGACCCGGTGCCCGAAAGCAGAAGAGGGGCCGTGTCGGAGCCGCCGACAGACGCCGCCAGACCACCCAGAACGGCATTGAACCGTTCCGTGTAGGGGCGCGACGCCTCGGCCGCATCTTGGGCGCGGCGAAGCTTGGCCGCCGCGACCATTTGCATGGCCTTCGTGATCTTGCGCGTCGATTTAACGCTCGCGATCCGGTTCTTCAGGTCCTTGAGGTTGGGCATTTATCTGCCCCCTCAAGCGAAGTTCGAGGCGAAACCGTCGATGGCCGCACCGATCTTGTCGGCCAGATCATCCTTCACCTTGCGGTCGTTTTCAGTGATGTCGGCCAACACTTCGGGGTGCTTGTTGCGCAGGTGAGCCAGCAGGCCCGCCTCCCAACGACCGACGTCCTTTACAGCAACCTTGTCGAGGTAACCCTTGGTCCCCGCATAGATGACGCAGACGATCTCGGCGTTGGTCAGCGGCGAATACTGGGGCTGCTTCATCAACTCGGTCAGACGCGCGCCACGGGCCAGCAGTTGCTGGGTGGAGGCATCCAGGTCCGAGCCGAACTGCGCGAAGGCGGCCATCTCGCGGTACTGGGCCAGCGAAAGCTTAACCGGGCCCGCAACCGAAGACATGGCTTTGGTCTGGGCCGAGGACCCGACGCGCGACACTGACAGACCGGTGTTCACGGCGGGACGGATGCCCTGATAGAACAGCTCGGTTTCCAGAAAGATCTGGCCGTCGGTGATCGAAATCACGTTGGTCGGGATGAACGCCGAAACGTCGCCGCCCTGAGTTTCGATGATCGGCAGGGCCGTCAGCGATCCGTTGCCATAATCGTCGCCCAGCTTGGCCGACCGCTCCAGCAGGCGCGAGTGGAGATAGAACACGTCGCCGGGATAAGCTTCACGGCCGGGCGGGCGGCGCAGCAGCAGCGACATCTGACGATAGGAAACGGCCTGCTTGGACAAGTCATCATAAATGATCAGGGCGTGGCGGCCGTTGTCGCGGAAAAACTCGGCCATCGCGGTCGCGGCATAGGGGGCCAGGAACTGCATAGGTGCCGGATCAGAGGCGGTGGCGGCGACGACGATCGAATACTCGATCGCACCCGTCTCCTCCAGACGCTTCACCAGCTGGGCCACGGTCGAACGCTTCTGACCGATTGCGACGTAGACGCAGTAGAGCTTCTTGCTCTCGTCGTCCCCGGCTGCCTTGTTATAGGAAGCCTGGTTAAGGATCGCATCGAGAGCGACGGCTGTCTTGCCGGTCTGACGGTCGCCGATGATCAGCTCGCGCTGGCCGCGACCAATCGGGATCATGGCGTCGACGGCTTTCAGGCCGGTCGCCATCGGCTCGTGAACCGACTTCCGTGGGATAATGCCCGGGGCCTTCACGTCGGCGACGCGACGCTCGGAGGCGTTGATCGGGCCCTTGCCGTCCAGCGGGTTGCCCAGACCGTCAACGACGCGGCCCAGAAGCTCGTTACCGGCGGGCACGTCCACGATGGAGTTCGTGCGCTTGACGGTATCGCCTTCCTTGATGTCCCGGTCCGAGCCGAAGATCACGCAGCCGACGTTGTCGGCTTCGAGGTTCAGCGCCATGCCCTGAATACCGCCGGGGAACTCGACCATCTCGCCGGCCTGGACGTTATCCAGACCGTAGACGCGGGCGATACCGTCACCGACGGACAGCACGCGTCCGACCTCGGCGACTTCGGCGTCCTGCCCGAAGTTCTTGATCTGATCTTTGAGGATCGCGGAGATTTCCGCTGCCTGGATCGCCATTACCGGACCTCTTTCATCGTATTCTGGAGTGCATTGAGCTTCGCGCGGACCGACGTATCGATCATCTGCGAGCCGATCTTGACCACGAGACCGCCGATGAGGCCGTCGTCGATGGTGACATCTAGGTTCACGTCCTTGCCGGTGGACGCCTTCAGCGCCTTGGACAGCTTTTCGGACTGTGTCTTGGTCAACGCCTTGGGCGCGCGCACCTCGGCAGTTACCTCGCCGGCGTCGTCGGCGAGCATGCCCTTGAGCGCCTCGACCATCTGCGGCGTCACGAACAGACGGCGCTTGGAGGCCATCAGTTTGAGGGTGTTCGCCACAACCGCGCCGAGCCCCATCTTGGCCGCGACGGCGGAGACGGCGTTGCCCTGCTCTTCGCGCGAAATGACCGGCGAGGTCAGGACGCCGCGCAGTTCGGGCGAGGCCTTGATCGCCTCGTCCAGAGCCGCGACATCACTTGCGAGGGCCTTGAGATCGCCGCTTTCGCGGCTGAGGTCGAAGACAGCGCGCGCGTATCGCGCGGCAATCCCCGTGGAAATCGAAGCTGGTTCGGACACGTCCACCCTTTCGACAGTCTTTTTGGCGCGACCAGCGTTGGCCGACCCTATACAGACCCGTCCCGAGAGGGGCCGGATCACGAAATCGCGCTTCCTCTAGCAGAGGGGTTCGCACCCTGCAACAGCGCTTGAACGCCGCAGTTCCATCCCGATCATCAGCCTTGCGCGGGGCTGATTTTGGTTTCGTGATAGGTGCCGCGTCGAAACCGGGTGCGATTCGCCCTCCAGTGAAAACAGCAGGCGCACAAAGAGCGCACGGCCCGCCAGGGCGGTCGCTGCAAACGTCATGCACTGGATCAAGGCCCCACCACGTCAGGACTGTTGCCTTGCAGGTCAGCATACCGAAATCTGCCTGCATCACCGGGGTGTCAGGCTTCATCGGGACACCAGGTGCTGAATTTTTGCGCTCACTCGGCTATTATCCCGGCAGAAATTGAGTCGCTTCCCCATGCGGCGTTCGGGGTCTTGTTGCGCTCAATTGCTTTCGCCGGGGCATTGCCGGATCGGCACATCAGGTCCGAGATGAATATATTGATGCAAGATCGCGCGTTGCGCCGGGATCGGATCGCATCAACTGCTGCGACCGGCCGCGACCGGCTCCGGCACGCCCTCCAGCACACGAAGCGGTTGGCGCACGCGCGAAGCCAACCCCGCACGCGGCCTTGCGGGCACTTGTTTCGATACCTCTAGCAGGATGACCCCGCCTCCTCCGGAACGGGACAGTCTTTGCCCCAGACGCTCGAACCAGCCGCCAAACCGCAGCCAGAACTTGCCGTCACTAGGCGGCGCGAACAGCGCTGCGGCGTGACGCTCCGGGATCAGGCCGGCCTGCTTCACCTGCGCCTCAAGCTGGCCCAGTGAATAGGGGCGACCAAAGCCGAACGGCGTCCCATCGCGCCGCGCCCAAAGGCCCGAACGATTGGGCACGATAAACACGGCGCGCCCCCCCGGCCCCAGCACGCGCGAACATTCATCAAGAACGGCAGTCGGATTTTCGGATGTTTCCAACCCATGGAGCAGGACCAGTTTGTCCACCGCCCCCGTGTCCAACGGCCATAGCGTCTCCTCGACCAGCAACGAAACGTTTGCCATCCCCGCAGGCCAATGCATCACGCCCTGCGGCCCCGGCATGAGGCCGATCACCCGGCGCGCCGTCGCCAAATATGGGCGCAGAAGCGGGACCGCGAAGCCGAATCCCACCACTGTTTGTCCCTTGGCCTCGGGCCACAGCTCGACCAGCCGGTCGCGCACAGCCTTCTGCGCAGCACGGCCCAGGCGCGTGCGATAATAGAATTGCCGCAGGTCCAACACGTCGAGATGCATTGTTCATTGCCCTTCCGCTCCTACCTGTCATGCTATCCAGACCAGCGGAGATTACCATGACCCTTTCCGACACGATGATCACGGTTCCTTGCCTGTCGGACAATTACGCATTCATCATTCGGTCGGGCGATCGCGTGGCCGTGGTCGACGCACCCGATGCCGCCCCGATCCTTGCCGCGCTGAAGGACCACGACCTTCAACTGACGGACATCCTGCTGACCCACCATCACTGGGATCACGTTGATGGCGTGGCCGATCTGGTCGCCGCCACCGGCGCACAAGTCTGGGGTGCCAAGGCGGACGCGGACCGCCTGCCGACGTTGGACCACCCGCTGTCGCCCGGCGACGAGGTCACGCTCGGCACGGAAACCGGGCATGTCATCGACGTATCCGGGCACACGATAAATCACATCGCCTACCTGTTCGACGGCATTGCCTTCACCGGCGACAGCCTGATGGCCGCGGGGTGCGGGCGTCTGTTCGAGGGCACGCCTGAACAGATGTACACTTCGCTCGCCCAGTTCGCGGACTTGCCGGATGCGACGCTGATCGCGTCGGGTCACGAATACACAACGTCGAACCTGACCTTTGCCTTGTCCCTTGAACCGGGCAACCCGGCGCTTATTTCTAGACTAGCCGAAGTGGAGGGATTGCGGAGCCGGGGTCAGCCTTCCGTACCGTCCACCTTGATGGCAGAACGCCACACCAACCCGTTCCTGCGGGCGCATGACCCCGATCTGAAGGCCGCGACAGGAACCACCGGGCAGCCAGACGTCGACACGTTCGCTGCGGCTCGCCGCGCGAAGGATGCCTTCTGAAGCGGCGATCCGACTGAAATAATGCGTTGCCCTTTCATCACGCGATCACGGATCAGCGATAAAACAAGAAAAAAGCTTGAAGACACGTCGCTGACAACCAAAACTTAAAGAAACGCGGTCCATACTCCCGTGAACCGCATACAGGCAGGAGAGCACCATGCCCTCGTTCTCGAACACACTGGAACAAGCCATTCATGCGGCCCTGGCCCAAGCCAATGCCCGTCGTCACGAGTTGGCCACGCTGGAGCATCTCCTGCTTGTCCTTATAGACGAACCTGATGCCGCCCGCGTCATGCAGGCCTGCGGCGTAAACCTCGACGATTTGAAGAAGACTGTTGAAGAGTTCATCTCAGATGACCTCTCGACTCTCGTGACAGACGTCGAAGGATCCGAAGCGGTCCCCACCGCGGCCTTCCAGCGCGTGATCCAGCGCGCCGCGATCCATGTCCAATCTTCCGGCCGGACGGAGGTTACGGGGGCCAACGTGCTCGTCGCGATTTTCGCGGAGCGGGAATCCAACGCGGCCTACTTCCTGCAGGAGCAGGACATGACCCGTTACGACGCGGTGAACTTCATCGCGCACGGCGTGGCCAAAGACCCGGATTTCGGCGACCATCGCCCCTTGCAGGGCGATGAAGACGAGAGCGACAGTTTCGGCGAAGCCGAAGCTTCGGGTCCGAATCCTTCCGAAAACCGCGAGAGCGCACTGGCCAAATACACGGTCGACCTGAACAAGAAATCCGAAAAGGGCGACGTAGACCCCTTGATCGGCCGCTCCCACGAAGTGGAACGTGCAATTCAGGTCTTGTGCCGTCGGCGCAAGAACAACCCCCTGCTCGTTGGTGACCCCGGCGTGGGCAAGACCGCAATCGCCGAAGGCTTGGCCCGCAAGATTGTGCAGGGCGAAGTCCCGGCGGTTTTGTCGGGTGCCACGATCTACAGCCTCGACATGGGCGCGTTGCTGGCTGGGACGCGGTATCGTGGTGACTTCGAGGAGCGTTTGAAGGCTGTCGTCACCGAGCTGGAAGAGCATCCCGATGCCGTTCTCTTCATCGACGAAATCCACACCGTGATCGGTGCGGGTGCCACGTCGGGCGGCGCGATGGATGCCTCGAACCTGCTCAAGCCCGCGCTGGCCGGTGGCAAGCTGCGGACGATGGGGTCGACCACATACAAGGAGTTCCGCCAGCACTTCGAGAAAGATCGCGCGCTGAGCCGCCGCTTCCAGAAGATCGACGTGAACGAGCCCTCGGTCGAGGATACCGTGAAGATCCTGAAAGGGGTGAAGACCTATTTCGAAGATCACCACTCGATCAAATACACCGCCGAGGCGATAAAGACCGCGGTGGAACTGTCGGCGCGGTACATCAATGATCGCAAGTTGCCCGACAAGGCGATCGACGTGATCGACGAGGCTGGCGCGGCCCAGGCTCTGTTGCCCGACAGCAGACGCCGCAAGACGATCGGCGTGAAAGAGATCGAGGATGTTGTCGCCAAGATCGCGCGCATTCCGCCAAAGACCGTCTCCAAGGATGATTCGGAGGTTCTGCGTGATCTGGAGGGCAGCCTGAAGCGCGTCGTCTTCGGACAGGACGCAGCCATCGAAGCGCTGTCATCCGCGATCAAGCTGGCGCGCGCCGGTTTGCGTGAACCCGAAAAACCGATCGGTAACTACCTTTTCGCAGGGCCCACCGGCGTCGGCAAAACCGAGGTGGCCAAGCAGTTGGCGGATACGCTGGGCGTTGAAATGCTGCGCTTCGACATGTCGGAATACATGGAGAAGCACGCGGTCTCACGTCTGATCGGCGCGCCTCCGGGTTACGTTGGGTTCGACCAGGGTGGAATGCTGACCGATGGCGTTGATCAGCATCCGCATTGCGTGCTGCTTCTCGACGAGATCGAGAAAGCCCATCCGGATGTCTTCAACATCCTGTTGCAGGTCATGGATCACGGCAAACTGACCGATCACAACGGTCGTGCCGTCGACTTCCGCAACGTGGTGCTCATCATGACATCCAACGCCGGTGCATCCGACGCCGCGCGCGAACCACTCGGCTTCGGACGGTCCAAGCGCGAAGGCGAGGATACAGCCGCGATCGAACGGACGTTCACGCCCGAGTTCCGCAATCGTCTGGACGCCGTTATCAGCTTCGGCGCGCTGCCCAAGGATACAATCCTGCAGGTGGTCGAGAAGTTTGTCCTCCAGCTGGAAGCGCAGCTTTTGGATCGCAACGTGTCGATAGAGTTGACCAAGGCCGCTGCGGAATGGATCGCGGACAAGGGCTACGACGACAAGATGGGCGCGCGCCCCTTGGGACGCGTTATTCAAGAGTACGTCAAGAAGCCACTGGCCGAAGAATTGCTGTTCGGTAAGCTTGCCAAGGGCGGCCTGGTAAAAGTCGGCGTCAAGGATGGCAAGCTCGACCTGCGCTTCTCCGAGCCCGGACCGGGCAAGATCACCAAAAAGAAGCCACCGCTTCTTACGGCCGAATGATCCGGATTTCGAAAACAGCCCCCGCGTCAGAAATGAGGCGGGGGTTCTTAATATCTGGGCGGATGATCTGACCGGCATTTCCCACGACCGCACACCGTCGACGCCTGTTTCAATCAGCGACATGCAAGACCCAGGATCGGGCACACGACTTCACCGACAGATCGCTAAGCCACAACGCCTACAGGCATTTCTTGTCAGTCTCGGGACCTAGGTCGCGCGCGGGTCACCCACCGCGACGATGAGCCCGAATAAAATCCGCCAAAAGCGTCGCGATGGCCCGAACGGCATCGGTCACGCCAAAAATTTTGAAAGGCCCCCTATTTCATTTCGTCACTTGCTTGTTGCAGTTCGTAAAGAACGACATGGCGCGCGGGGCAGCCGACCCCGCGAAACATGTATGGATCGCGTGCGCAGAATCCCCGCACCCGGATGGCCATCCAAAAACACCTCTGGATTGTCGATCCTTTCTCTGCGGATCGGCGGCTGAACGAACCGGACTACGAGTAGGGCCACTGGTTAATGCCCTCGCAGAGGTCACGGAGATCAAGACGGACGTGCCGGTTGCGGTGCGCTACCGGTCTACGCGCAGGCCCGCAACAAGAGCGCTTCAACTTTCAGGAAACGACCAAGCGATGTCATCATCCTGATGTTCATCATCCCCTCCGGGCACGATGCTTGCAGGGCGCTGATTCAATCGGAGCGCGTACCGCCGCATTGCTGTTCTGCGGGACCCGACGACGCCTGACGGCGCTCAAGTCGGCGAATGGGTGCAGTATCGGAACAATGGCGGCCTCGCGACGGCTGAGGCCAGGGCCGGATCGTGTCCCCGGTTACCCCCAAGAAATGGAACCTGGCACTACTTCTCATCTGGCACGTCGACAGTGCCGCCCGATTCTACCCACTCACTCATGCCGCCGCGCAGGTGTGCGACTTCGAACCCCATGTCCTTCAAGGTGGCCGCGGCAAGGGCCGACCGCCAACCCGATGCGCAATGCAGCACATAAGGGCCTGGCCCGGCAAACACGTCGCGATGATAGGGAGAGGTGGGGTCCCACCAAAACTCCAGCATCCCGCGCGGCGCGTGCACCGACCCCGGAATCTTGCCCTTGGCCCGTTCACGCACGTCGCGGATATCGACGATCACCGCGTCAGGCATAGCCTTCAGCTTTGCTGCGTCCCATTCTTCGATCTGCGCACGGGCGGCAGCAACCATATCTTTTACTGTCTTCATAGCCTCACGTTGACCCCGGCCCGCTTTGGGCGCAAGCCCCATGGTGCATTATCGGAGACATCCCCATGACTGACATCGCTCGTCATCACACCAGTCAGCGCATGAGCCAGATTGTCGTGCACGGCGACACCATCTACCTGTCCGGGCAAGTCGGCGAAGGGGAAACCGTCGCGGCGCAGACGCAATCCTGCCTCGACAAGATTGACACGCTGCTGGCCGAGGCCGGCGTCGACAAGACCCAGATACTCCAATCTACGATCTGGCTGGCGGACATGGCTGATTTCGCGGAAATGAACGGCGTCTGGGATGCCTGGGTCGCCAAGGGGCACGCCCCCGCTCGCGCGTGCGGGGAAGCGAGGCTGGCCCGCGCCGATTTGCGAGTCGAAGTCTTGGTCATCGCCGCAAGGGGCTGAAACTTCGCTTTCGGAGCTGCCGACCATAGTGAAATGTGAAAAGGCGTGTCCAGCCAAGGCGCGCCCTTTCGAGTTTGGGGCCATTGATCCTTAGTTGACGGTCGTCCCCTTGCTCTCGTCATGATCGGCTTTGCCGGTCTTTTCATCCGCCTGATTGCGATGGGGGTCGGATACAGCGGTAATGCCATCTGCTGCCGTCTCCTCCATTCGCGCGCGAAGCTTCGCTGCTTCGGCGCGGTAGACGCTCTCCGCTTCCTTCTGCGCATGATCGCGGGCGGCACCAAGGTTCCTGTCCTCGACCCGCGTGCGCGGCAATAGCGCACCGGCCAAGGCACCGACACCAAAGGCGACGAGCGCACCCATCAAGGGGTGTCCCTCGAACGCATCCTTGCCGGCGGAGCCATAGTCCCGCGCCTGCGCCTCGAGACGCCGCTCGGCAGCAATGGCGGCTTCGCGGGCGGCGATCACGCGGTCACGTGCGGCATCGGTCATCATTTCAGTTCCCTCCATCAAACGGTCACGCAGGCTGCAATCACCCGGCGCGGTGTTGGTTTCTGTTTCCGACGATTGCTCCGGATCTGCGCGGATTGTCGGATCGTAGCTATGACTTTCTTTGTGAGCGTGCCCGACGCGCGTCTCGAAGCTCTCGTCAGGTGTTGAACGGCGAAGACCGGGGGCCTTTGGGTGCTCGCTTCGGTCATAGTCGACCTTCGGATCGGGTGAACCGACTGTCGCATTCGACCGCGCGGCTGGACCAGTAATCAACCAGGCAAGCCCGGCTCCGGTCACGGCCAAGGCCAAGGGGTTCTCGCGGGCCTGCCGGACAATGGAGCCCACCATGTCGCCGCTATTGGAACGGAGAACCGAGAGGGCCTGTATGGCAATGGCGTCGGGGGAAAGCTGGCGTTGCAATTCCTCCACCGCACGGGCGAGCGCAACGCGTTCGCCCTCGATGTCGCGTTCGATTTCGTCGGTGGATTGATTTTTGGACATCATATCGACTCCTTCATGGCTTCGGCATCGCGGCGGATGTTCTTGGCCATCCGGGTCGGGGCGAGGCTGACCAGTTTCAGATCACGCACGCCTTTGGCGACCATCACGGCCGCAACGAGTGCCATGATTCCCCCCACGATCAGCGCCGCCCATCCGGGTGCAACGCCAAGCTTCGCAACCCCGGCAACCAGCGCCCCGGCCAAAACGTTCAAAGATACCAGCGCGACAATCAGCGCGCCGACCAATAGGCCGATAGCCACGGCAGCGCGATTGATGTTCTCTGATATCTCTGCGCGGGCAAGGTCGAATTCCTTTCGGATCAGTGCCGTCACGTGCGTCAGTATATCGTTGATCAAATTGACAGGGCCTTTGCCGGAGTTGGGGGACTGATCGTTCATGCCCGCCCCCGACTGTCAGATGCCTTGAGCAGGCGCGCCGCAGCAAAGCCCAGAAGAGCGGCCCCGCCCAACACGACCGCGGGATTACGGCGGGCGAAAGCACTGGCTTCAAGGGCGACGCCCTCGAGATCATGCGTCCGGATGCGTTCAGCCGCCTTGTTCAGGCTGTCGGCCAGATAGTCGGCGGCATACGCCTGATAGCTGTCGGCCCCAAATTCGCGGCCCGCATTCCGAATGGTGTCGGCGGTGTCGGATATCCGGTGACCCGCTTTGTCTTTGACGTCATCGGCCTTTGCACCAGCAGCAACCTTGGCTTGATCCGCAAGCTTTTCAGCCTTGGCGCGGGCCTGTGTTCCAAGATCGGGACCACGTTCGTCAGTCTTATCGAGACTGGCCCTTGCGGCGGGCGAATTCACTGACGCCTCGGACACTGTTTTGAACGATGTGCGCTTCGCTGCTGGGCTTTTCTTTGCGGGTGTCGACTTGTCAGCCATTGGGAATCTCCATGTTCGTATCTGATTTGAGCGGGTGGACCGTCGGATGACTCGCTGTCAGGCGATAAAATTTATGACGGCAAGCGCCACGACGACGACGCCAATGACGTAGAAGATGCTATTCATTTCGGAATCTCCTTTCCTCCCAGTGGCTGGCAGCGTTGCCTCATATCGCGACGTGCCACGAAGTTCATTCCTCAGGTTAACACCGGGGTGCGGCAAAATGTTCCGGCGATCTTTCCGGGTTGCTTGGGGTTAAAGTGGAACATAGTGTGAACATCATGGTTAAAATGACGATTCAGGATAAGCTGGCGCTGCTGTCCGATGCTGCGAAATACGACGCCAGTTGCGCAAGTTCGGGAACGACCAAGCGCGGGTCGCGGGATGGCAAGGGCCTCGGCTCGACCACTGGATCGGGCATTTGTCACGCCTATGCACCCGATGGCCGCTGCATCAGTCTGCTCAAGATCCTGATGACGAACTATTGCGTCTACGACTGCGCGTATTGCGTCAACCGCGTCTCATCGAACGTCCCGCGCGCGCGCTTCACGGTGGGCGAAGTAGTCTGGCTGACGACCGAATTCTACCGCCGCAATTACATCGAGGGGCTGTTCCTGTCGTCGGGCATTCTGAAGTCTTCGGACTACACGATGGAGGAGATGGTGCGCATTGCTGAAAGGCTGCGGTCTGACGGGTTTCGCGGGTACATCCATCTCAAGACGATTCCCGACGCCTCACCCGAGTTGATCGAGCGCGCCGGCTTGGCCGCCGATCGTCTGTCGATCAACGTGGAGCTTCCAACAGATGCGAGCGTGCGCGCCTTCGCCCCTGAAAAGAACCCCGCGGGCATTCGTCAGGCCATGGGCAAGGTCCGTTTGACCAAGGAGGATTATGCCGACCGAACCCATACCGGCCGGCGGCGCGGCAAGTTTGCGCCCGCCGGACAGTCGACCCAGATGATCGTCGGGGCGGACGCGGCGAACGATGCGACGATCCTAGGCAATGCCAGCCGGCTTTACGGAGCATATGGCCTGAAGCGGGTCTATTATTCGGCCTTCTCGCCGATCCCGGATGCCAGCGCCGTGCTGCCGTTGGTCGATCCGCCACTGATGCGCGAGCACCGACTGTACCAGGCGGACTGGCTTCTGCGGTTTTACGACTTCGGGCTGGACGAAATCGTGACCCGCGATGGGGCGGGGATGCTCGACCTTGACGTCGATCCCAAGCTGGCCTGGGCGCTGGCCAACCGCGACCGTTTTCCAGTGGATGTGAACCGGGCCGACAAGGAGGCCCTGCTGCGTGTGCCGGGCTTCGGCACCAAGATCGTACAGCGTATCATTGCCGCCCGGCGCAACGGAGCCTTGGCGCTGCAAGACATTCGCCGGATGGGCGGTCGCGTGAAGCAAGCCTCGTCCTTCGTCGTGGCGCGAGGGCACACACCCGGGCAGATGCTGGACGCGTCGGATCTGCGAGCGCGATTTGTGAAACCCAAACAGATGGAACTGTTCTGAGGTGTACGCCCCCCGGCTGCCACGCATCGGGACGCATGCCGCTTGGCGCGGGATGGCGCGGCGTCTGGCGCGCGCCGGCGTCCCCGCCGCTCAGGTCGAATGGGGACTGGAGGGCGACGACGCCTCGATGTTCAACGCTCCGCTGCCAGTAGAACGAGGCGACCTAAGGGTGCCGACCAGCTTCACCGACCTCACCCGTAGCCTGATCCCCGAACGGACGGGGAAAGGCATGACTCTGGCCTACGTCCTGCTCATGCGGTTGCAGGAAGAGCCGAAACTGCTGTCGAACCGGGCGGACCGCGACGTGGCGCAAGCCCGCGACATCGCCAAGTCGATCCACCGCGATCTGCATAAAATGCATGCTTTCGTCCGGTTCCGCGAAGTTTCCGGTGAAGGAAAACGCAGGTTCGCCGCCTGGTTCGAGCCCACCCACCGGATCGAGGAGCCCGTGGCCGATTTCTTCGTCAACCGTTTCGGTGACATGGACTGGACGATTGTCACGCCCGAGGTGACGATCCGCTTCCACGATGCGAACCTGACACTGCACGCGATCGACAGTCGACGCCCCCACACGGACGACCCGCTGGAACAGCTCTGGACGACATACTATAGTAACATCTTCAATCCGGCGCGGTTGAAGCCCGGCGCAATGCGCGCGGAGATGCCTAAGAAATACTGGAAAAACCTGCCCGAGGCGCAGGTCATCCCCGAGTTGATCGCGAGCGCGCGCGCCCGAACACAGGCGATGCACAACGCCGGTGCCAGCGCGCCGCGTCCGGGTCGGCGGGTCGATCAGACGGTGCCTGCGCCGATGATCCACCGGCCTGTCAGCCTGCCCGCCCTGCACGGTGAGATTGACGCTTGCACCCGCTGTCCCCTGTACGGCCCGGCGACGCAGGCTGTGCCCGGCGAGGGTCCCGCCGATGCGCGCCTGATGATCGTGGGCGAACAGCCCGGCGACCGGGAGGATATCGAGGGGCGACCCTTCACCGGTCCCGCCGGGCAGCTTTTCGACCAGCTGGCCGAAGAGGCGGGGCTGGACCGCCAGAATGCCTATGTCACCAACGCTGTGAAGCATTTCAAGTTTGTCCAGAAGGGCAAGCGCCGCCTGCACCAAACTCCCAGCACCGGAGAAGTGAATGCCTGCCGCTGGTGGCTGGACCGCGAATTGTCGACCGTCGAACCCGAACTTGTCGTGGCATTGGGCGCGACGGCCCTGCATGCGCTCACGGGTGACGGGCGGGACTTGCTGCGTCGGCGCGGAACTATCGAGCGCACGAAAGACGGACGCCCCCTGCTGGTCACATTACATCCAAGCTATCTGATGCGATTGCGGGTGCCCGAAGCACGGGAGAGTGCGACTCGGGATATGCGAGGCGATCTGTCCCGCATTCCGCACCTGCTCAAAAATTAGGCATATTCGCCCTGAACGCTGCAACCGCAGAAAAATGGGCCGTATCGCGGGCTGCAACCCGAACCCGGCGGAACCCGCCAAGCCTCTCGGGGGTTCTTCGGCTATACGAATGATGTCTGACAAATTGACAGGATAATTGCCATGACCAACCTCGCCACAGTAATTTTTCCCGTCGCTGGCATGGGCACACGCATGTTACCCGCGACCAAGGCCACCCCAAAGGAGTTGCTGCCGGTCTACGATACGCCGTTGCTGCAATTTGCCGTTGAGGAGGCGTTAGCCGCAGGGGCCAAGCGACTGATCTTCGTTTCGCACCCCGACAAATCGGCCATCGAGGATTATCTGCGCCCCGACCTGCGTTTGGAAACGGGGCTGAAGGCGAAGGGCAAGGATGACCTGTTGGAGGCAGTACGGAATGCGACCGTCCCCGATGACGTAGACGTCGTTTTCGTCATGCAACCCGAGCCTCTCGGCTTGGGTCACGCCGTGCTGCAGGCCGCCGATCACCTGTTGGACGGACCGATCGGGATCGTCTTGCCCGATGACCTGATGCTTGGCGAACCGTGCTTGGCCGAAATGGGTGCCGCCTTCGACGCAGGTCGCATGACCAGCCTGATCGCCGCGCAGGACGTAGCCCGCGATCGCGTGTCGAGCTACGGCATCTTCGACTGCACGCCAGGGGCGTCTGCGGTAACGGCCGCGGCCGGTCTGGTCGAGAAACCCTCCCCGGCCGACGCGCCCTCCACGCTTGCGGCTGTCGGACGCTACATTGTCACCAAGGATGTGTTCGACGCGCTCCGCGGCACAGCCCCCGGTGCGGGCGGCGAAATTCAGTTGACCGACGCAATCGCGATCAGCGGTGGCATCCACGCTTTCCGGTTTTCAGGAAAGCGGTTCGACTGCGGCAATCCAGATGGTATTGTAGAAGCGACTCTCGCCGTACAGGAGTTGCGACAAGAGCCAGCACTGAAAATTGCAGCCGAGTAACATATGGAGGCAGCGAACCGATGGAATTCTATCAAATGACCGGATTCATGGGACAGCCCGACGCGGTCGAAGACGAGGATCTGTCAACCGCGCTGCCACCACTCGACAAAGCCACGCTTCTTCTGGATTTCGACGGAACACTTGTAGATATCGCCGAGCGTCCCGAAGGGATTCTCGTGTCGGACGAGGTAAGCGATATCCTTGATCGCGCGATGAACCGCCTGAACGGTCGTGTCGCGCTCGTGTCGGGGCGGTCAATCGAAACCATCGAACGGTTCTTACCGACCTTTCGGGGCACTTTGATCGGCACGCACGGGGCGGAAATTCGCCATGAAGGCAAGCACGAGAATACGATCGGTCTCGACCACAATACGATCGGCCTCCTAACTCGACTGGCCGAGGACTTTGCGGTTCTACGGCCCGAGTTCCTTGTTGAACCGAAACCGTCGGGCGTCGTGCTGCACTACCGCCAAGCCGACCACCACGGTGCGCTGGCCCTGCGATTCATGGAAAGCCTGGCGATGGCGGCGGACGGGTTTCGCCTGCAACCCGCGCTCATGGCATACGAGTTGAAACCGGAAGGTGTGGGCAAGGACATCGCCCTGAAGCGCTTGCTTGACCTGCCAATGTTCCAGGGAACAATTCCGGTGTTTGCGGGCGACGACCTCACAGATGAACCTGCCTTGGAACTGGTCCAGGAAATGGGCGGGACGGGGATCAAGATCGGGCAGGCAGAATCGGTCGCCAAGGCCCGCCTGCACGACCCGGCCGCCCTGTTGAAAATACTGGATGATTGGCTCTCCTGAAACAATGGACCCTGCCAGGACAAGCAACGGTACAAATAGACCGGGTCGAATCATCGTCGTCTCGAACCGCATTCCAAAGGGTGACGTACCTGCGGGTGGTCTCGTTTTCGCGATACACGAGGCATTGTCCGGCGGCGGCGGTTTGTGGATTGGAGCTGCTGACCCAACCGAACAGGCTCTTGACGGGCTGACCCCGATCGGGTCGGGCATTTATGACAGGGCGACCTTTGCCATCACCGAGGAGGAGCATCACGGCTTCTATCTGGGATATGCGAACTCGGTACTCTGGCCGCTGTTCCACCACCGCCCCGACCTTCTCGACATTCAAGACGGTGATTTTGAGGCCTATGCGGCCGTGAACAGGCGTGTGGCGCGAGCAATCGCCCACATCGCCGAGCCAGACGACGTGATCTGGATTCAGGACTACCATTTTCTGATGGTCGCACAGGAGTTGCGGTATCTGGGCGTGAAGAACCCCACCGGCCTGTTTCTGCATATCCCTTTTCCAAACCCGACCGACGTAATGGCCCTGCCCCAAGTGGCGGCCCTGTCGTCCTGGATCGCGGCCCATGACGTGTTTGGCTTGCAAACCATGCGCGATGTCGCCTCCGCCGATGAAACATTGCGCCACGACCCAAAGGCGGAGCAGTTGCCGAATGGCTGCTGGCGGAGGGAGAACCGGACGTTCCGTCTTCTAAGCTTTCCGATCGGGATCGACGCAAAGGGATTCAGCGACACCGCCGAATCCGCTCCGACACCCGAATTGCAATTGGCCCCCAAGGCACCGCTTCTGATCGGCGTCGACCGGCTGGATTATTCCAAGGGCCTCGTTCATCGGTTCGAGGCGTTCGGCGACTACCTGTCGCGCCGCAAGTCAGGTTCGGTCCGTCCGACATTCCTTCAGATTGCCCCCGTCTCGCGCGAGGATGTGACAGCGTATCAGGACATTCGCGAGGAACTGGAATGCGCCTCCGGGTCGATCAACGGGGCACATTCGGACCTTGATTGGACACCGATTCGTTACGTCCGGCGCAGCTTCGAACGCAATGTGATTGCGGGCCTGTATCGCCGCGCCGATGCGGCACTGGTGACGCCCTTGGCCGATGGGATGAACCTTGTCGCGAAGGAGTTCGTGGCCGCGCAGGACCCGGAAGATCCAGGCGTGCTGATCCTGTCGCATTTCGCGGGGGCCGCCGAACAAATGTCGGCAGCAATCCTCGTCAATCCGTTCGACAGGCATCGGTTTGCAGACTCGATCGAGCGGGCGATCGAAATGCCCTTGGACGAACGACGGGACCGGCATGCCGTCCTGCGCAAGACCGTGTTCGAACAGGATATAGCCTGGTGGACAAACAGCTTCCTGACCTGTCTGCGCGGCGTGCCGCGGGGTTACTCAGACCCCGACTGACCGTCAGTGCCGCTCCGCGACCTGCGCCCACAAGGTTGAGCGACGCGGCATCCATGTACCCAAGCTGTCCACGTCAGTTCCAAACACAGTGAAAGGCGCAGTGATTTAGGTACTGAGCCTCAACGACCGTGCGGATGGGCGCGAGCGTAGGTTTCCATCAGATGCACCTGATCGACAGCGGTGTAGGCCTGCGTCGTGGACAGGCTGGCATGGCCCAGAAGTTCCTGGATGGAGCGCAGATCGCCCCCCGCCTCCAGCAGGTGCGTTGCAAAACTGTGCCGCAGGGCATGGGGCGTCGCCGAGGATGGCAGGCCCAACTGCATCCGCGCCCGCTCCATGACGCCGGCCACCAACCGGGGGTTCAACGCGCCCCCCCGCATACCGCGAAAGAGGGGGCCTTCGGCGGCTAGGTCGAAGGGACAGGCAGCGACGTAGCGGTCAACGGCGGCGCGCGCCGCGGGTAGTACGGGAACCAGACGCTCCTTGCCGCCCTTGCCACGAATGCGCAGCATGTCCTTGAGCGGAGCATCCGCGCCAGTCAGGGACAGACCTTCGGAAATGCGAAGCCCGCACCCGTAAAGCACAGTCACAACGGCCACATCTCGCGCCGCGATCCAAGGCGTCTCGTGCTGCATCCCCACTGTTTCGATCAGGTCTCTCGCCGCGCCCTTGGAGACCGGGCGAGGCAGTGGCTTGCGGAATTTCGGCGCGCGGGTCGACAGAATCGCGGTGGGATCAAAGCCTTCCCGCTCGGACAGCCAGCGGAAAAAGGATTTCACCGCCGACAAGTGGCGCGCGACCGACCGGGGGCCGGTGCCGCGCAACCGTTGATCAGCCATCCAGGCACGCATGTCGGGCGTTCGAATTGACGCGATCTCCGACAGGCCCATCGGCCCGCCGCGATGCCCGGCCTGAAAGCTCAGAAAGGCTGTAACGTCTCGTGCATAGGCGGTCAGCGTATTCTCTGCCGCCCCATCCAACGCGCGCATGTGATCAATCCAGGCGGACAATGCATCGCGCGCACCCGGAGAGATCTCGATTGTCACCCCAGATGCCTGCGCAAAACGCACTCGAAGGCTTGTGCGAAGAATGTCAGCAGTTCGGTGCCCTGGTTGGCGCGGAACTGGTGCGGATCCTCGGCTCCGAAAACCAACATCGCGCCCAATTTGCCTTCGCCGAGGTCGATCTTCAAAAGGGCTTCCGACCGGATCCAGCCGGCATCCTCGCCGAACACCCATTCAGACGCGGGGTTGCACTGCCGCAGCGTGACCTGGCGCACGGGCACGGCGCGACGTTGGGTGATGTATTCAGCCACGAACCCGGGGTCGACGGGAGCGACGGTCGGGTGGGGGGCCTTGGACGGGGCGGGGCTTTCCAGCACCAGCCGCACACGGTCCACACGCACGATATCGGCCAAGTCGCCCGGCAGCAGGTCCAGAAGATGCGCCAGATTTTCCGCCTCCAGCAACTTGAGGACGCAGCGGTGGATCTGGTTCGTACCTGCGAGGTTCTCATAGGCGGCGGCGATCACGCTGCGGTGCGTATCTTCCAGCCTGTCCAGCCGTGCCTCCAGCCGCTCCATCGCAATCCCGCGCAGGTCAACGATGTTCTTGCCCATCTGCCGTTCGTTCGCGGCGATGAGCGCGCGCATCAAATCGCGGTCTTCCAGGATCAAATCGGGGTTGGTCAAAACGCGGTCACGCCAATCGGGTGCCGCGATGCGGGCGGTGTTTTCTGCCATCTGCTCTCTCTTCGGTCTGATGCCGGTTTCCGAGCGGGATACCACGGATAACGAAAGCCGGGGACGCAAAAACGCCCCCGGCCCTGTCATTGCGCGCGGGTGTGACCCTGAGGCCCGACCGGCCCCCTACAGGATCTTGATGCCCGCCTTTTTCACGTCGGCCATGAAACCATCCAGGCCCTTGTCGGTCAGCACGTGATTGACCATCGCCTTGATGACGCCGGGCGGCGCGGTGGCGACATCGGCCCCGATCAAGGCGGCGTCCTTCATATGGTTCGCAGTGCGGATCGACGCGGCAAGGATCTGGGTCTCGTAGCCGTAGTTGTCGTACATCGTGCGAATGTCCTGGATCAGGTCCATTCCATCGAGGTTCAGGTCGTCCAGACGCCCGATGAAGGGGCTGATGTAGGTGGCCCCGGCCTTGGCGGCCAGCAGGGCCTGATTGACGCTGAAGCACAAGGTGACGTTCACCTTGGTGCCCTCGTCCGAGAGAATCTTGCAGGTGCGCAGACCGGCCCATGTCAGTGGCACCTTGACGCAGATGTTGTCGGCGATCTTGGCAAGGTGGCGACCTTCGGCCAGCATCGACTCGTGGTCAAGTGCAACGACCTCGGCCGAGACCGGACCATCCACCAGATCACAGATTTCCTTGGTCACTTCCATAATGTCGCGACCCGACTTGGCGATCAGCGACGGGTTGGTTGTCACGCCATCGACCATGCCGGTTTCGTTCAGGTCGCGGATGGCATCGATGTCGGCGGTATCAACGAAGAATTTCATTTTGTCCTCGGGGTGGGTGTGGTTCAGTCTTATCAGTTACGGTGTGATGTTATCGCAAACATAACTTAAGGACCAGGCGTCAATGGATATGACATTGTGGCTTACCTTCGTAGCCGCCTCAACCGCCCTTCTGCTGATCCCAGGTCCGACGATCCTGCTGGTGATGAGCTATGCGCTTAGCCAAGGCCGGCGCGTCGCTATCGCTTCTGCCACCGGAGTCGCCCTGGGCGATGCGATCGCCATGTCGGCGTCGCTTGCGGGTCTGGGCGCGCTGGTGCTGGCGTCCGCCACACTTTTCACCGTGCTCAAGTGGATCGGCGCGGCTTACCTGATCTGGATGGGATGGAAATTGTTTCGCTCTGCGGGGTCCGCCAGACTAAGCGATATAGGGCGCGCGGCGGACGTTCCGGCGCGAGCGGTTTTCGGTCATGCCGCGGTGGTCACCGCGCTCAACCCCAAGTCCATCGTCTTCTTCATCGCCTTCGTGCCGCAATTCATCCGTCCCGACGCTGCGCTCATGCCACAGTTCGCGATCCTGACGACGACGTTCGTGGGCCTCGCGACAGTCAATGCCATCGCCTACGCCCTGCTGGCTGACCGGATGCGAGCGGGTCTGAAGCGGCCCGCCGTTTTGCGCCGGCTGACGCAGGGCGGCGGCATCGCGTTGATGGGAATGGGTCTGGTCATGGCCCTGACGCGGCGGGCCGCCTGAACACCCTCTGGCAATGGAGGCCCGCAGGGGCGATATGACCCCCATGTCGCACTTTCATGCCCCCGGCACCCCCGTCGCCGTGCTCACCACCCAGCCGCTGGACCGCGCACTGGATTACCGCGCGCCCGCCGGCGGCATCGAAGACGGGGCCTATGTCGAGGTGCCGCTCGGGCCCCGCAAGGTACTGGGCGTCGTCTGGGGCAAGGCGGCGGGTGACTGGCCGGTGGAGAAGCTGCGCCCGATCCTGCGTATCCTTCCCGTGCCGCCGATGTCAGACGCCTTCCGCGACTTCACAGAACGGGCCGCCGCATACACCCTGACCTCCCTTTCCGCGATGCTGCGACTCGGCCTGCGCGCGCCAGGTCTGGGCGAAGCGCCGGGCAAGCGCCGCGTCTACGCCCTCGGCACCGGAGAGCCGGATCGCGCAACCGAGGCCCGCACCCGCGTGATCGCCGCGCTGAGGGAACGCCCCGGCGACGTCTTCGCCCTGTCGGAGCTTGCGGACATGGCCAGTGTATCGACCGGCGTGGTGAAGGGGCTGGTAAAGTCCGGGGCCGTTCTGGAACAAGACACACCGCGTGACGCCGATTATCCGACGCTCGACCCGGATCGCGCCGGCAAGGCACTGGCGGAGGATCAGATGGTCGCCGCAAGCGCCCTGCGGGCGTCCGTCCGCTCGGACACCTATGGCACGACCCTTCTCAAGGGCGTTACCGGATCGGGCAAGACCGAAGTCTACCTGGAGGCCGTGGCAGAGGCGCTGGCAGGGGGCCTTCAGGCATTGGTCCTGTTGCCGGAAATCGCGCTTACGGGCGAATTTCTGCACAGGGTCGAGGCCCGCTTCGGCGCGCGCCCCGCCGAATGGCATTCGGGCGTGACACAGGCCGAACGCCGCCGCTGCTGGTCCAAGGTCGCCACGGGACAGGCGCGTTTGGTGGTGGGCGCGCGATCATCGCTGTTCCTGCCGTTCCAGAACCTTGGGCTGATCGTCGTGGATGAAGAACATGACACGTCCTACAAACAGGAAGACGGCGTGCTCTACTCCGCCCGCGACATGGCGGTGCTGCGCGCGTCCTGCGAAGCGGCGCAGGTGGTGCTGGCCACGGCGACGCCCAGCCTTGAGAGTTGGGCTAACGCGGAATTGGGCAAATACAAGCGTCTGGACCTCACGTCGCGGTTCGGGGAGGCGGTTCTGCCCAAGCTGTCAACCATCGACATGCGGGACGAGAAAGTGCCGGGTGGGCGTTGGATTTCCCCAACCCTGAAGCAGGCGATCGAGGCGCGGATCATCGCGGGCGAACAAAGCCTGATCTTCCTGAATCGTCGCGGCTATGCCCCCGTCACGCTCTGCCGAGCCTGCGGCCAGCAGGTCGCCTGTCACCAATGCGACGCGCGGATGGTCGAACACCGGTTTCAGAAACGGCTGATGTGCCACCAATGCGGCGAGACGGCCCCGATGCCGCCCGCCTGCCCGTCCTGCGGGGTGGAGGGTAAGCTGGCCGCCGTCGGCCCCGGTGTGGAGCGCATGGCCGAGGAGGTCGCCACGCTCTTCCCCGAAGCGCGCGTCGCGATCCTGTCGTCGGACCTGTTCGGCTCGGCCCGCAGCCTGAAAGCCAAGGTCGAGGAAATCGCCCAGGGCGGGGCCGATATCATCGTCGGCACGCAGCTGGTGGCCAAGGGGCACAATTTCCCCAAGCTCACGCTGGTCGGAGTGATCGACGCGGACCTCGGCCTGCAAGGCTCCGACCTGCGCGCCGCGGAACGCACGTTCCAGTTGATGCGACAGGTCTCGGGTCGGGCTGGCCGCGCCGACAAGCCGGGTGTTGCCCTGCTTCAGACGTATCAACCCGAACATCCCGTCATTCGCGCGATCCTGTCGGGCGACGAGGAGGCCTTCCTGCGCGAGGAGGCCGATCAGCGCCGCGCGGCGGGCGTGCCGCCCTACGGCCGGATGGCCGGGATCGTCATCTCGGATCCGGATGGCGCGGTCGCCTTCGACGTGGGCAACGCGCTGGCGCGGAACACGCAGCCGCTGGACCAGGTAGGCGCGGAGGTCTTCGGCCCCGCCCCGGCACCAATCGCGCGCATCCGGGGGCGGCACCGTGTGCGACTTCTGGTCAAGGCCCCGCGACAGGCCCCGATCCAGCCCGCCCTGGCCGAGTGGGTCGCTCGCATCACCCTGCCCCGCTCCACCCGCCTGAGCATCGACATCGACCCGCAAAGCTTCCTGTGATGCGCGACATACCGTCAGGATTGCCCCGTCGGTCCGGGGCGCTTAGAACACCCCCGACCTATCCCGGAGCCACGACATGACCGCCGCACCGAAACCCCAGCCGGGGATCATGGAGATCGACCTCTACGTGGGCGGCGCATCCAAGGTGGATGGCGTGACGGACATCCTGAAACTGTCGTCCAACGAAAACCCCCACGGTGCCCCCGAAAGCGCCCGCGCCGCAGCCGCCGAGGCCGCGCAGACGATGCACCTCTATCCCAGCACCGACCACGCGGGCCTGCGCACCGCCATTGCCGAGGTGCACGGGCTGGACCCCGATCGCATCATCTGCGGCGTCGGATCGGACGAAATCATCCACCTGCTCTGCCAAGCCTATGTCGGTCCGGGGGACGAAGTACTGCACACCGAATACGCCTTCCTGATGTACGCCATCAGCGCGCGCGGGGCCGGGGCCACGCCCGTGCAGGTGGACGAGACAAACCGGACCGTTGATGTCGACAACCTTCTGGCGGGTGTTACGGACGACACGAAATTGGTTTTCATTGCCAACCCCGCGAACCCCACCGGCACGTTCCTGAACGGGCAGGATGTCACACGGCTGGCCGACGGTTTGCCCGACGGATGCCTCTTGGTGCTGGACGGGGCTTATGCCGAGTACGTGCCCGATTTCGATGGCGGGCTGGGGTTGGCGACAACGCGGGACAACGTCTTCGTGACGCGGACCTTCTCCAAGATGTATGGACTGGGCGGCCTGCGCGTGGGCTGGGGATATGGACCGCAGGCAATCATCGACGTGCTGAACCGGCTGCGCGGGCCGTTCAACCTGTCGAACGTGGCGCTGGCTGCCGCCGAGGCCGCGATGCGCGACCGGGACTTCGCCGCCTTGTCTTTGGCTGACAACACCGAGCAACGCGCCCGTCTGCGCGCCGGTCTTGCCGACCTCGGTCTGCCCTCCGACCCCTCAGAGGCAAATTTCGTGCTCGCCCGCTTTGCCGACGCGGACGAGGCGCGCGCCTGCGACACCTTCCTGAAATCGATGGGCGTGATCGTGCGCCACCCAGCTAACTACGGCCTACCGCATTGCCTTCGGATGACGGTGGGCGACGCAGCCGGAACCTCCCGCCTGCTGGAGGCGCTGACGGCATGGCGCGCGCAGAACCGATGAATGTGCTCTATGAACGCGTCGCCCTGATCGGTCTAGGGCTTATCGCCGGCTCGATGGGGCTGCGCATGAAACGGGACGGGCTCGTCGGGGAGATCGTCGGCACCGCCCGCTCGCCCGAGACTCGGAGCATCGCGATCGAATTGGGTCTCTGCGACCGCGTGACAGATACGGCGGCAGAGGCCGTGAAGGACGCCGATCTTGTCGTCCTGTGTGTGCCGGTCGGCGCTATGGAAACCGTCACGCGGGAGATCGCTCCACACCTGAAGCCCGGTGCCACCGTCAGCGACGTCGGCTCGGTCAAGGGGGCGGTTATCGACGCGGTTGCCCCACACCTGCCCGCAGGGGTCGCGTTCATCCCCGCGCACCCTTTGGCCGGGACCGAGCATTCGGGCCCCCGGTCCGGTTTTCCCGAGCTTTTCGATAACCGCTGGTGCCTGCTGACACCCACCGGCGACGCACCCGAGGCGGCGGACCGCCTGGCGCGACTGTGGCGTGCGATGGGGTCGAACGTCGACACGATGGAGCCGGATCACCACGACCGCGTGCTTGCCGTGACCAGCCACGCGCCACACCTGATCGCCTACACGATGGTGGGCGTGGCGGACGATCTGCGCCGTGTCACGGACAGCGAAGTCATCAAGTACTCAGCAGCCGGTTTCCGTGACTTCACCCGCATCGCGGCCAGCGATCCGGTGATGTGGCGCGACGTATTCCTAAACAACAAGGAGGCGACGCTGGAGATCCTCGGGCGCTTCACCGAGGAACTGTTTGCCTTGCAACGTGCGATCCGCAAGGGCGACGGTGACCACCTGCACGCCTACTTCACCCGCACGCGCGCTATCCGCCGCGGGATCATCGAGGCGGGGCAGGACACCGACAAGCCCAACTTCGGTCGGGGGGATGCGTCTTGAAGTGGTTGCTCGCACTTGCCCTTCTGGCTGTCCCCGCCGCGGCGGAGGTCCGCCCCCTGCCCCGTCCGATGCCTGAGGTCAAATTGATGTCGACGCGCGGCACAACGGACGCCGGGGTCGTCACCGCGATCCCCCGCTCGATCCGCCCGGTCAGGCGCCTTTCGGCGGACGACCGGCTGGCCCTGATGAACCCGGCGTCGATCCCTTCGCCCACACGGGGCATCGACGCAGGTAGCGGTCTGCGCCAATCTGCCCGCCCGATATCTCGCCCAAACGGCCCGGTCCTCGCCGCCAGCCGCACACCTCGCAGATCCCAAGACAGCGGCGGGACATGCGGCCGCAACTCGATTCAGGGAACGCGGGTCGAGCCGGTCAAAGGGGCCGGGGCCTGCGGCATCGCAGACCCTGTACGCATTACCGGCGTCGGCGGCGTCGCGCTGAGCCGGCCAACCCGTATGAACTGCACCACGGCCCGCGCATTGGACGATTGGGTGCAGCAGGGCGTACTGCCCACGATCGGGCGTACCGGAGGCGGGGCTGTCGCCCTGCAGGTCGCTGCCGGTTACAGCTGTCGCACGCGCAACAGCCAAGCCGGCGCGAAGCTCAGCGAACACTCCAAGGGCAATGCCATCGACATCTCGGCCATCGAGCTGGCCAACGGTGAGCGGCTGACGGTCCTCGACGATTGGGGGCGCAGCTCAAAGGGGCAGCTTCTGCGCAGGCTTTGGGTGCGGGCCTGCGGGCCGTTCGGCACGGTTTTGGGGCCCGAGAGCGACCGCTTCCACCGCGACCATTTCCACTTTGATGTGGCCAGTTACCGCTCTGGTCCTTACTGCCGCTAGGGCGTCAGCGCTCCGTCAGCTTCAGCTCGATCCGCCGGTTGCGGGCGCGTGCCTCGGGTGTTTGGCGCGGATCGACGGGACGAAATTCGCCGAAACCGGTGGGCGCGACCCGGTCGGGCGGAACGCCCAGTTCGTTGATCATGTAGAGCGCGACCGAAAGTGCGCGGCCCTGCGACAATTCCCAGTTGTTGGCGTATTTTCCCAGCCCCAGAAGCGGCACGTCGTCGGTGTGTCCGTCGATACGCAGCACCCAATCAATGTCCGCCGGGATCTGATCGGCCACGCCCAGAATGATACTCGCAACCTGCGCGATCTGCTCCCGTCCTGCGTTCTGCAATTGCACGTCGCCCGGCGCGAACAGCACCTCGGACGAGAAGACAAAGCGATCTCCCACAACCTCGATCCCGTCGCGCCCGGCGAAAACGTCGCGCAGCTGGCCGAAAAACTCCGACTTGAAGCGCTCCAACTCCTGCGCCTCGCGGGCCAGGCGTTCAGCGCGGGCCTTCTCCTCGGCGGCGACTTGGGCAAGGGCCGCGTTCAGGCGACTTCCCAAGCTGTCAATCTGCACCCGCGCCTGGGCGTCGCGCGCCTCGGCGTCGGACAGAAGGGTCTGCAACCCGCCCAGCTGCGCACGCAGTTCGGCGACCTGCTGGTTCAGGACGGCCGCCTCCCGCTGGGCGGCGATGCGTTCGCCGTCAACCTCGGCCAGCTCCGCACGCGCCCGGCCCAGAAGGATCGCCGTCTGCTCGGCATCGCTCAGCGCCGCATCCATCTCGCCTTCAGCGGTCAGCCGCTGCGCGAGTTCCGCAGCCAGCGCATCGCGCAGCTCGGCTTCTGAGGCCCGCGCCGCTTCCTGCGCGGCCAGCGCATCGTTCAGCCGCAACTCCAACTCGGCCCGACGCGCTTGGGCCTCGGCAACCGTGCCCCCCCGCGCGTCCAAGGTCGCCTGCAATCGCGCAACTTCAGCCCGCAGTTCCGCTTCGGTCGCCTCGCTTTCGCTCAGGCTGGCCAACGCCACCGAAAGACGCTCTTCCATCGACGTCACCGCGTCCCGGTTGGCCGTGAGGTCGACCAGCGCCTGCGACAACCGATCGGTCAGGTCGTCACGCGCCACCTCGGTCGCAGCCAGCAATGTCAGGGTGTCCTCCGCCGCCTGCCGTTGTTCTTCCAGCGCCAGCGTCATCGCCGTCAGCTCAGCGTCGGAATTAGCCAACCGATCCCGCAGAGCCTGCGCGGCCGCGGCTTCGGCAAGCTGCGCGGCTTCCGCTTCGGTCAATTCGGTTTCTGCATCGGACAGCCGCGCGCGCAGAGCCTCGGCGGCGGCCAGTTCGGCGAGGCGGGCGGCTTCGGCCTCGTCAACCGACGCTTCCAGATCGGTGACCCGCGCTTGCAAGGTTTCGGCCTGCGCCTGCTGACCGTTTAGCGCGGCGAGCGTCTGGGCCAGCGTCGCCTCCCGCGTTTGCGCCTCGGCCCGCAGATCGGCCAGAAGCGCCTCGGTGGCGTCGCGTTGTGCGGCGGCCAGGCGCGCGGCCTCGGCTTCGGCGTCGATCTCCTCGCGAGCTGCGGCAAGGGCTAATTGCAACGCCTCCCGCTCGTCGATGATACGCGTCAGCTCTCCCTGCGTCGTCTCCAGTTGCCCGGCGAGTGTGCTGCGTTCGCCTTCGGTCTCCTCCAGCGAGGTGCTCAGGCGGTCGCGCGTGGCGATCAGACTGGCCACCTGCTCCTCGAAACTGGCGACGCGGGCGGTCAGATCGTTGCGTTGCGCCGAAAGCGTCGCGATCATCGCGGCCTGACTGTCCCGTTCCGCCCCCAGCGCCGCGACGTCGTCCTCCAAGGCAGCGGCCCGCTGGTTCTCCAATCCCAGCGCCAGCGAGAGAGAGGCCAGTTGTTCGCCAAGCGCGTCCAACTCCTGACCCTGCCCCTCAATGGTTTCCGACAGGACGAACTGCACGATCATGAAAATCGACAACACGAACATCAGCACCAGAAGCAGCGCCGTCATCGCGTCGACGAAGCCGGGCCACACGTTGGCCGTGAACCGCTGTCCGCTACGCCGGGTGAAGGCCATGTCAGCCCCCGCCTTCGCCGTTGTCCCGATGGACCTGCCCAGACGACAGTTGCAAAAGGCGGTTCATTTGGCGCATCGTCCGCGTCAGGGACCCCAGATCGCCGCGCAGATCGTCGATGGCGGCCTGACGACCTTGCTGCAGTTCTTCAAACACCTTCAGAAGCTGAACGTCGATCGACCGAAGGCGCATCCGGCTCTCGGCGTCCAATCCGCCATCGCCAGTTCCGCCCACCGACCCCTGCAGAACGGTCACGATGTTCTGCTGGCCTTCCGCCACCCGGTTCAGCGCTTCTGCGGTCCCGGCCCCGCCGTCCATCCGGCTGGCCATCGCGCCCACCGACTCGGCAAGGCTGGCCATCTTGCTGTCGGCCGCCAAACGCCCGGCCTCGGCCTTGGCGAACATGTCCTGCAAGCTCTCCATCTGGTAATTCATATGGTCCAGAACGGCGGCCAGCGAATACTGGTCGATGGTCTCCTCGCCACCATCGCCCACGAGGCCCACGCGGGTGATGGACGACAGCCAGTCCTCCATCTCGCGGTAGAAGCGGTTCTGGCCATGCCCCGCGAACAATTCCAGAAGGCCCACAACCAGCGATCCGGCCAAACCCAGCAGGGACGACGCGAAGGCCGTACCCATACCCGCGAGTTGACTTTCCAAACCGCCGATCAGACGTCCGAAGACCGCGACGCCGCCTTCGCCACTGTCGGGATTCAGATTGCGGATCGTATCGACGACTGCGGGAACTGTCGTAGCCAGCCCCCAGAACGTGCCCAGAAGACCCAGAAAAATCAGCGTGTTGACGATATACCGCGTAATATCTCGGGCTTCTTCCATCCGCGCACCGACCGAATCGAGGATCGAGCGCGACGAGGATGAGGATATCTGGCTGCGTGCCGACCTAGATCGCAACAAGGCGGCCAAAGGGGCCAGCAGGCCCGGCGGGCGTGTGATGTCATGGCCCAGGCGCTGTTCGGCAAATCCCTCGATCCAGCTTACGGAGCTGAACAGCTGGAACACCTGCGCAAAACAGGCCAGCACACCAAGAAAGAACACGAGGATGATCGTGCCATTGAGCCAAGGATTCGCGGCGAAGATCGGCGATACCTGCGGATAGGCCAGCACCACACCGCCCGTGACCGCCCCCAGCACGACCAGCATCTGGACGATCTGACGGATCGGCTGAGAGAATTGCGTGCCTGTTTCAAGCGGTTCGCGTGACATCTGCCCCTTGTGGCCCCGTGCGGACCCTTGTGATTGCAAAAAACCCTAGCCGGGGCACCGCCCCCTCACAATGGGGCCTCATCTGGCATCCATGATCTGTTGCACACGCGTGACCAGCCACCCCATGTCGTCGTCCTGTATGCCCAGAGTCGTCAACCCGGCGGATGTCCGGGTCAGGTATTCATGGTTCGGCCCGCGACCACCCACCGCGTTGGCGATGATCTGGGCCTGGTGTTCCAGCGTCAGGTCGGGGCAATACTGTGTGTGGTTCGTGTCGATGACATAGGCCAGCGCGGTAATCGGGGTGCCATCCGTATCCAGCAGCGTGATGTGCTGCTCGTAGTAGGCCGAGGAAATCAACTCCCGCGCGCGCAACTCCGCCAGCGCGGCGTCGGGGTCCGCCGCGCGAATGGCCAGCCCCGTGCAGGTCGCCCCCGCGTGTGGCTCCAAAGCCAGGACGAGACCCGGCTCTTCCTCGGACCCGCGATGGTGGATGGACCACATGCAGAAGCTGCGCCGGAAGTCGGCGAGCGAAGCCAGTTTCATTTCGGCCACCTCGATCCCCGGGTTCCAGATGAGCGAGCCATAGCCGAACACCCAGAGTTCGTCGGGATTGGTCATCTCCGGTCCTTTCGCGTGGTGTTCCCCCCCGATAGACGGGGCGCGCGGAATGGTGAAGGGGCCGAGGATGGCAAAGTGGATGACAATCGTGACCGTGGTGGTCGCGGCACTTTGGAGCGGGTGGTGGTTCATCGGATCGCGCGCCGCCCAACAGGGCGCGATTGCCGGAATCGACGCGGCCCGCGCGCAGGGCTGGACCATCGCCTATGATGACCTTTCTGTCGCTGGCTTTCCAAACCGATTCGACACCACGGTGAGCGAACCGCGTGTGACCACGCCCGATGGCACGGTCGAATGGTCGGCACCCTTCGTGCAGGTCTTTTCGCTGGCCTACCGGCTGAATCATGTGATCGCGGTCGCCCCACCCCGGATGTCCTTCGAGGTACCCGGGGAGGCTATCGACGTGACAAACGCCGACCTGCGTGCGTCGGTTGTCCTGTCCGCCTCGGCGCAGCCGGTGCTTGACCGGTCCACCGTGACGATGGAGGCCTTGCGCGTGGCCCTGGCCGACCTCTGGGTTGAAGTTGCGACAGGCCGATTCGCAACCCGGCAGGCGGGGGGAGAGACTGCGCATGACGTGGCACTGTCGCTTTCCCGGCTGACCCTCTCACCTAGCGTCCGCGCCGCACTGGACCCGGCCGAGCGATTGCCGGAGCTGATTGACGGGGTGGAAATCGAGGTCGAGGTCGGTCTCACGGACGCAGTCGGTCCGGGCCGCACGCCGCAGGTGCAGAGCGTTCTGATACGCCGGGCCGAGGTCACATGGGGCGAAACACGCGCCAACCTGGCGGGAGAGGTATCGGTCGGGAGCGACGGCTTTCCCGCCGGTGCCCTGATGCTGGGCCTGCGCAATTGGGAACCGTTGATCCTGAACGCCGTCGCGCAGGGTCTGCTGACACCCGGCGAGGCCGCGGTCCTGAATGGCGGGATCGGCGGGCTGGCAAGAAGCGACGGCGAAGCGCAGGTGCCCGTCACGCTGGCAGATGGGCAACTGAGCGTTCTGGGCCTGCCGATCGCGGTGTTGCCGCGCCTGTAAAGCTCGCAGGATCTCCGGCTACTGGGGTCTTGGTGTCCAGAGCCGGGGGCGGAGCAATGTTACGTGCTCCGGCACATCGCACTCAGTGACATTGACTCGCCCGTCGTTGCGCGCGGTTTCGATGCCCTGCACGACGCAAGCGACGATTTGATCCGGCATCGGCTGCCCGGCGTCCAACATCTCGCCTGCACCGTAATTGCCGAGATTGACCAAAACGACCCGCGTCAACCCGTTGAGGGATGGCCGACGAAGGATCACGACACCCGCTCGCCCGTCGCAGGCCACACCGCACAGCCGCGCGATATCGGTCAAACCCTCAAGGTTTTGCCAGCGACGCACGGTGATGACCTGCGTCGTCGCGATCGCCGCATCACCGGCACGCTCGGGGCCCGGCCAAGTGAAAAGCGCCTCGGCCAATTGGGCAGCCCCGTCCCCGCTGACGTGTACGTCATGCGGCGAAATCGGCGTAATAGCGCGGTGGGTCGCGGCCCCGGCGGCAAAGGCCAGGATCAGCAGGATCAGGCGCTTAACCGTCTTGGCGAATCCGCGCGTTCGTCGGGTCATAGGGGCTGTCCTCGGTCACTTCCGCGTCCCAGAGCTGCCGCTGCATCCGGACCTTCAACTTGGTGCCCGGAACGGCAAGCTCCGGGCGGACGTAGCCCATCCCGATGCTCTTGTTGAATGCGACCGAATAGCCGCCCGAGGTTAAGCGCCCGACCTTTTCGTCACCCATATAAAGCGCCTCGCGCCCCCACGGGTCTGCGTCGGACGGACCGTCGATCAGGACGGTGACGCATTTTGACCGAATGCCGATGGCCCGCATCGCGTCCTTGCCGTGGAAATCCTTGGACAGGTCCACGAACCGGTCCAGCCCGGCCTCAAGCGGCGAGGCATCGCGGCCAAGTTCGGTTCCGAAGGCGCGGTAGCTCTTCTCCTGCCGCAGCCAGTTCTGCGCCCGCGCTCCGACCAGTTTCAGGCCGTGACCTTCCCCGGCCTCCATCAGGCGGTCGAACAGATAGTTCTGCATCTCCATCGGGTGATGCAGCTCCCACCCCAACTCACCAGTATAAGCCACGCGGATCGCGTTCACCGGGCACATCAACAGCTCAAGCCGACGGGCCGACAACCAAGGGAAACGCTTGTTCGACAGGACCGTGGACACATCCGCATCCCGCACAAGCTCGTTCAGGAGCGCGCGGGACGTCGGCCCGGCCAGCGCGAAAACGCCATGCTGCGCCGTGCAATCGTCCAGCCACATCGGCCCGAAACGGTCCACGGTGTCGTTCATCGCCTGTGCCAGATAATCGCTGTCGTAGCTCTGCCACGCCCCTGCGGAGACCAGATAGAAAGTATCCTCGGCCTGCCGAACGATGGTGTATTCCGTGCGTGTCGTGCCGGTCGCCGTCAGCGCATAGGTCAGGTTGATACGCCCGACCTTGGGCAGCTTGTTCGTCGTGAACCAATCTAGGAACGCCGCCGCCCCCGGCCCGCGCAGCTTGTGCTTGGTGAAGGCGGTCGCGTCGATCATGCCTGCGGTTTCGCGGACGGCGCGCGCCTCATCCACGGCATGCTGCCACCAGCCACCCCGGCGGAAAGACCGGGCGTCGTGGTCGAAGCTGTCGGGCGCATCCAGCGGCCCGAAGTAATTGGGGCGCTCCCAACCGTTGACGCAGCCGAACTGCGCGCCGCGGGCCTTCATCCGGTCATAGCTGGGTGCGGTCTTCAGAGGGCGGCAGGCGGGCCGCTCCTCGTCGGGGTGGTGCAGGATATAGACGTGGTCATAGGCCTCCTCGTTCTTGCGGGCGGCGTATTCCGTCGTGATCCACCGTCCGAACCGGCGCGGGTCGAGCGAGGCCATGTCGATCTCGGCCTCGCCTTCGGTCATCATCTGGGCGAGGTAATGCCCCGCGCCACCGGCGGCGGTGATGCCGAACGAAAACCCTTCGGCCAGCCACAAGTTGCGCAGGCCCGGCACCGGACCAACCAGTGGGTTACCGTCGGGCGTGTAGCAGATGGGGCCGTTATAATCATCCTTGAGGCCGGTCGTCTCCGAAGACGGAATGCGGTGGATGAAGGACATGTACTCCTCCTCGATCCGCTCCAGATCCAAGGGGAACAGATCGGCGCGGAAGCTGTCGGGAACGTCATACAGGAAACGCGCGGGCGCGTTCTTTTCGTACGGGCCCAGGATCCAGCCGCCGCGTTCTTCGCGCACGTACCACTTGCCATCGGCATCGCGCAGGACGGGATGCTCCGGGTTGCTCTTGCGGTAATTCACCAGCGCCGGGTCCGGCTCGGTCACGATGAACTGGTGCTCCACCGGGATCGCGGGGATCTTTACGCCCAGCAGGCGCGCGGTGCGCTGCGCGTGGTTGCCGGTCGCTGTCACGACATGCTCGGCGTGGATCACGGTCTGCTCTTCAGAGGGGATCAGGTTGCCCCCCTTCTCGACCATCTTCGTGACGGTGACCGCCCAATGGTCGCCCTGCCAGTCATAGCCGTCCACCTGCCAGCGCCGCTCGATCGTGACACCCCGGTCGCGCGCCCCCTTGGCCATGGCCATCGTGACGTCCGCTGGGTTGATATAGCCGTCCGTCGGATGGAAGATCGCACCCTTCAGGTCGTCGGTCCGCACCAGCGGCCAGCGCTCCTTGATCTGATCAGGCGTCATCCATTCATACGGAATGCCCACCGTCTCGGCGGTGGAAGCATAGAGCGCATATTCGTCCATACGCTCCTGACTTTGGGCCATGCGCAGGTTTCCGACGACGCTGAAACCGGGGTTCAGACCGGTTTCCTCCTCCAACTGCTTGTACATCTTCACGGAGTGGTCGTGGATGTGGCTGGTGGCATAGCCCATGTTGAACAGTGGTAGCAGACCCGCCGCATGCCAGGTGGATCCGGATGTCAGCTCGTCACGCTCCAAAAGAACGATGTCACGCCAGCCCGCCTTGGAAAGCGCATACGCGATGCCCGTGCCCACGGCACCGCCGCCGACGATCAATGCTTTGACATGGGATTTCATGGACCGTCCTCGCTCGTGATGCCGCCAATCTGACGGATCGGGCGAAGGGGACGCAATCGGGTCCGACGGGACGGGGGCGATTTGCGACCTGCGCGCTCAGAGCACGCCGATTTCCGCAAGCGCAACCGAGAGTTCGGCGGGCAGAGGCTGCTCCGAAGCGCGGGCCGGATCGAGGTCGATGGGCGCATCTTCGGGCTTGAGGTAGCGCCAACCCTGAAACGGCCGCTTCAAGGACGCCGCAACAGGGATTAGGCCGGGCTTGAGGACGATGGCGCAACGACGGATACCATCACCACCGATCACCTCATCCAACCGAACGATAGGCTGACGGCACTGGATCGCCCCCTTGATGACCCAGTAGATCGAACCGCCATCCAGGATCTCCGTCTCGCGCTTGGGCCACATGCGGGTGACATGGCGCGGCAAGCCGTCGCTGGCACGGGCACGCGGGGTCTGTTGCCACGCTGCCAAGTCCTCGATTCCCTCGGTGCCCACGGACAGCTTTATGAGATTGATCATTAGGATTCTCCCGGCGGATAACGTATATCTAGACTTCCCACCCATGCGCGCAACCATCCCTAGCGAAACGTGACTGTGATGCCCGACACCGCCCGCCGACTGTCCTCAACCTTTGCCGCCCCCATAGCGGAGCAGATCTGGGACATGAAATACCGGCTTAAATCAGCAGACGGTGCCCCGATAGATGCCGATATCGACGCCACCTGGGATCGGGTCGCCAAAGCCCTCGCCGACCCGGAGCAGGATCCCTCCGCCTGGCAGGACCGCTTCCGCGACGCCTTGCAGGATTTCCGTTTCCTGCCAGCGGGGCGCATTGTCGCGGGCGCGGGCACGGGGCGCGCAGTCACGCTTTTCAATTGCTTTGTCATGGGCACCATCGAAGACAGCATGTCCGGAATCTTTACCGCCCTGCGCGAAGCTGCGCTGACCCTGCAACAAGGGGGCGGTATCGGCTATGACTTCTCGACCATCCGGCCAAAGGGCGCGGGAGTCACGGGGGTGGCCGCCGATGCCTCGGGGCCATTGTCGTTCATGGATGTGTGGGACGCGATGTGCCGCACGATCATGTCCGCCGGATCCCGGCGCGGTGCGATGATGGCGACCTTGCGCTGCGATCATCCCGATGTTCTGGACTTCGTGGCGGCCAAGTCCGACTCCACGCGGCTTCGGATGTTCAACCTGTCAGTCCTCGTCACCGATCCGTTCATGGAGGCGGTGGAGATCGACGCCGACTGGCCGCTTGTTTTCGGGGGCAAGACCCACACCACGATCCGCGCCCGTGATCTTTGGGATGCAATCATGCAGGCGACATACGACTATGCTGAACCGGGCGTGATCTTCATCGACCGGATCAACACCACCAACAACCTTTCCTATGTCGAGACGATAGCAGCCACCAACCCCTGCGGCGAGCAACCCCTTCCGCCCTACGGTGCCTGTCTGCTGGGATCGGTGAACCTGTCGCGATTGGTCCGTGATCCATTCACGGCGGAGGCTAGGCTGGACCCAACCGAACTTGCCGACCTGACAGCCACCGCGATCCGCATGATGGACAACGTCGTCGATGCCAGCCGTTTCCCCCTGCCCCAGCAGGCCGAGGAGGCGCGCGCCAAGCGGCGCATCGGGCTGGGTGTCACGGGGTTGGCCGATGCGCTGGCGATGTGCGGGCTGCGCTACGGTGCACCGGACGCCGTGGCCGCCACAAGCGATTGGCTGGAGGTGATCGCCAATTCCGCCTATGCCGCCTCCGCCGGGCTGGCCGCCGAAAAGGGGGCGTTCCCGCTCTATGATCGCGATGCGATCCTGGCCGCGCCGATGATACGGCGACTGTCCGACGACACGCGCGCCCTGATCGCGGAACACGGGCTGCGCAACGCCCTGCTGACATCCATCGCGCCCACCGGCACGATCAGCCTGCTGGCGGGGAACGTATCTTCGGGCATCGAACCGATCTTCGCGCACAGCTACACCCGCAAGGTCCTGCAACCCGACGGCACCCGAACCGAGGAGGTGGTTGAGGATTACGCTGTCGCACTCTGGCGCGAACTGCACGGCACATTGCCCCTGCCCGGGCACATGGTTCGCGTTGCCGACCTGACCCCCGCCGATCACGTCGCCATGCAGGCCGCCGCGCAGGTTTGGGTGGATTCCAGCATCTCCAAGACGATCAACGTCCCCGCGGAAATCGACTTCGATGCCTTCAAGGACGTCTACATGCAGGCGTGGTCACAGGGCTGCAAGGGATGTACGACCTATCGCCCGAATGCAGTTACAGGAAGTGTCCTGAGCGAGGAAGCGTCCCCCGAACCCTCCGTCCCCGCCACGAAGACGACGTTCGCCGACCCTCTCGACCGGCCGCAACGCCTGACGGGCGAGACCTACAAGATCAAATGGCCACAGTCGGAACATGCGCTGTATATCACGATCAACGACATCACGCTGGAAGGTAAGCGACGCCCGTTCGAGATCTTTGTGAACTCCAAGAACATGGAGCATTTCGCTTGGACCGTTGCCCTGACCCGGATGATCAGCGCGGTCTTCCGGCGTGGCGGCGACGTGTCCTTCGTGGTGGAGGAATTGAAGGCGGTGTTCGACCCGCGCGGCGGGGCCTGGATGCAAGGAAAATACGTCCCCTCGATTCTGGCAGCCATCGGCGGCGTGATCGAAAAGCATATGGTCGCGACGGGGTTCCTGAAGGGCGAGGGTCTCGGCCTGAAGATCGATCCTGCCCACGCGCAGGCCGACATCAGGCCGACCGCGCCGCCGGGCCCGAGCTGCCCGAACTGCGGCAGCTTTGACGTACACATGGCAGAAGGCTGCGCGACCTGCGCAAGCTGCGGCTATTCGAAGTGCAGTTGAGCGGGCAGGCTCCGCCCTGAGCTGTGTCGCCAAGCAAACTTTCCACTCTTTGGATAGTTTCGCGCACATTTTACAAGAAATCCGTGCACATTGACGAGGTGGCCGGGGACCGAGGGCGTCGACATCGCGTCACTGCTTCACAGACGTAGGCCGGGCTGAACACCAGAGCAAGTTATCGGCTACGAGCCAGAAAACAAAAACAGGCCGCAGATTATCCGCAGCCTATCCTGTTTCTGATTTCAGCCTTCTTTCAGACCCTCAGCTCATCCTGAGCGATTGGCATCCGTAGCTCAGAAGTTAGACGATGTCGGTGCCAGATCTCTGAATAGCCCTTAGTATTGTAGACGCTTTCTTCCCTAATTTTGAGGCAGGGAGGCCGTTATGGGGAAGCCAAATTTCAGTGAAGATTTTAAGCGTGATGCGGTGCATCAGATTGCAGTGCGGGGGTACGCCGTTCGTGAGGTTTCAGAGCGCTTAGGCGTCAGCACTTACTCGCTCTACAAATGGATGAAGTTGTATGCGAAAGCCGCGTCACAGGCATCATCTGTGGACCACGAGGCTGAGAACCGGAGGCTCAAGCGCGAGCTGGCGCGGATGACTGAGGGGCGCGATATCTTAAAAAAGGCAGCCGCGTACTTCGCCAAGGATGCAAGATGA
>NZ_FNPX01000009.1 GCF_900107415.1 Jannaschia faecimaris | reverse complement strand
GGATGTCATGTCCGAAGCCAAGGGGCGCGGCTACGACACCAAGGTCATGCGCAAGATCATCGCCCTGCGCAAACGCGAAGCCGACGACATCGCCGAAGAAGAGGCGATCATGGATATGTACAAAGAAGCGTTGGGGATGGCGTGATGACCATACCGCTCCGCGTCCTGATCGGCTGCGAAACATCCGGCGTCGTGCGCCGCGCCTTCGCCGCGCTCGGCCACGATGTCTGGTCTTGCGACATTGAACCGGCGGTCGATCGGTCGAACCGTCACATCGTCGGCGATGTGCGCGACGTGATGCAGGACAGCTGGGATCTGATGGCCGTCATGCACCCGCCCTGCACCCGTCTGACGAACAGCGGCGTGCGCTGGCTGCACACCCCGCCGCCGGGCAAGACGCACGACCAGATGTGGCGCGAACTGGATGAAGGCGCGGCCCTGTTCGACGCCGTCTGGACCGTGCCCCACATCCCACGCGTCGCGGTCGAAAACCCGGTGATGCACCGCCACGCCCGCGAACGGATCACGGGCCAGCCCAAGCCCACACAGTCAGTGCAGCCGTGGCACTTCGGCACAGACGCCAGCGGCCCGGACAATCAGCGCAAGCGGACCTGTTTCTGGCTGCGCGGCCTGCCCGCCCTGACCCGCACCGGCACCCTCGACGGAACCACCGCCCGCGCCGACGTTCACCGCGCCAGCCCGGGCCCCGACCGCGCCCGCATCCGATCACGTTTCTTTCCCGGCATGGCAGCGGCGATGGCCGAACAATGGGGCGGGCACGCGACGGCGGATGCCTGCGCATGACCACCGCCACATAGGAGGCCCCCTGACATGCCCGCCGCGCACCCGACATCCACCCATTTCACCCGCGCCAGGCGGGCGCTGACCTGATGCAGGGCGCACGGCCATACACGCCCGACACCCTTGCCGACCGCTGGGGTTGCTCCGGCGAGACAATTCGGCAGATGGTGAAGCGCGGCGACCTTCCCGGCTTTCGGGTAGGCCGAATGTTCCGCATCCCCGCAACAGCTGTTGAGGAATACGAAGCATGTCAGACATCACCATCGGCAGATTGCGCGGCGGATACTGCGTCCGCTGGATCGACCCGGATACCGGAAAGCGCCGGCGCTATCAGCTTGCGGCACGCACGCGAACGGAGGCCGAAGGCGAAGCGCGGGACCGATACCCGAAGGAAACAGCCCTGACACGAGACATGAGCGTGCGCGACATCCGGGACCACTACATCAAATGGCTGGGCGACAAGCCGACGGCGGAGACGATGCGATACACGGGGAAGGCCGTTCTTGCTCATTTTGGAGACCTCTACCCACGACACATCACCGACGCGGATTGCGCCGCCTATGTGTCCGCGCGGGTCACCGGCGGGCGGACCATCGGGACCGTGCATACCGAACTCGGCCATCTGCGCAGCGCCGTGTCATGGGCCGCGAAGAAGCGGCTGATCGACTTCGCGCCGCAGATCCCGAGACCCCCGAAACCTGACAGCGACGTGACGCCCCTTTCTGATGCCGAGGCCGTGCGCTTGATTGACAGTTGCGATGTCCCGCACGTCCGACTCGCCGTAGTCCTGGCTTAACGACAGCGGCGCGGATCGGGGCCATCCTTGATCTGACGTGGGGCCGGATCGACTTCGAGCGCGGGAATATCAATCTCCGCTTGCCAGATGGCGTGACCCGGAAAGGTCGGGCGGTCGTCGCCATGAACCGCATGGCGCGTGCCGCCTTAGAAGCGGCGTATCAGGCGCGCCTGTCAGATTACGTGATCGAATTCGGCGGGAAGCCGGTCGGCTCGATCCGCACCGGCTTCAACGCGGCAGTCAGGCGCGCCGGAATCGGCAGAGCTGTCGGCGTCCACGATCTGCGACACACAGCGGCGGTCAAGATGCTTTCGATGGGCATACCGATGGAACAGGTCAGCCAGTTCCTCGCCCACTCCAACGTCCAGACGACCAGGCGGGTCTATGCCAGGTTCGCGCCCGAACACCTTGCCGATGCGGCTGCCGTCCTTGAGTTCACGGACACGCCCCGTGCGGTCAGAAAGGTTCGCTGAACCCATGAACACTTTGCACATCGGCGCAAATATCCATATAAAAAAGGGGAAACGGTGGTGGGTGATAAGGGATTTGAACCCCTGACATCTTCGATGTGAACGAAGCGCTCTACCACTGAGCTAATCACCCGAACCGTGTCCGGTCTTTAGACAAACGCGATACGGGGTTCAAGACCTGCAAAGCGGCACTTGGCAGATCGTTTGAACACAAATCCGAACACTGCGGATAGCCAAAATGAGGGGCCGCCTCGCAAGAAATCTACGCTCGCCGGCCCTGCTTGGTTGACGGTCGTTGCAACGGGCCATGTACAGATAGGGATCACAAATCGCGCCCTTGCGGAGACAATGGATGGCGCGGAGTTCATCAGTATTTCAACTTTGCGACATGGTTAACACGCCGGGATGACTGCATACCGGGATTTGGACCGTTTCCGATCGTGTTCTCATACCTACGGGTAGGTCGAGAAAGCGTGCCAAGTCGCCGCCCGCACCCCGAAAAAGCCGATGAATGTGGTGCGTTAGAAAACGGGATCGACGCATGCCAGTCCAACGCCGCCAGCGGATCATTCTGCCCGGCTCGGGCGTTTCTCGCTGCTGTCGAATGACCACTGTCGCCCCCCACGCCTTCGCTGGCAACGCGGCACCTAGCCCCGATTGATCCGGTCGTGATCGTCGAAGATACATCTAGGTCGGGCAAGGGTATTTTTGTCCGGCTCCTCTTCCTTGTCTTCGTGACCAACGAGGTGGCCATCTGATCGTGACAAACCAACACCGCCACCCCTGTTGGCAGCCAAGGTAGTACGATGAACGTGCCCTCCGAGGCTCTTTTTCTGGTCGAACCTGACGGTATCTTCTTGTCGCCTTGGCCCGGCTGACCCAGAACGCGACATGGACTTCCAACGGATGCTTGACGAGATCGGCCATGAGATGGCCAGACGTGACGACCGCGGGGCCGTCGCGACTTATATCCCTGAGCTTGCCGATATCGACCCGGATCAATTTGGAATGGCCGTCGCCACTGTCGACGGGCGCGTGATGGTCACCGGGGACGCGGATGTTCCGTTCTCGATCCAGTCGGTCTCCAAGGTCTTCACGCTGGCCCTGGCCCTTGGCCGGCACGGCGACGGTCTTTGGCACCGGGTCGGGCGCGAACCTTCGGGCCATGCCTTCAACTCGATCCTGCAACTTGAGACCGAGCACGGCATCCCGCGGAATCCCTTCATCAACGCAGGTGCGCTGGTGGTGACCGATGCAATTCTGGAAGGTCGCGCACCGAAGGAAACCCTGGCCGAACTTTTGCAGTTCGTGCGCGCCGCCGCCGATGACGACGCGATCCATATCGACGCCGACGTCGCCCGGTCCGAACAGGAGACCGGGCACCGCAACATGGCGCTGGCCCAGTTCATGGCGGCTCATGGCAACTTGCGGAATCCCGTCGAAATGACCTGTGGCACCTACTTCCATCAATGCGCAATCGCGATGTCATGCCGGCAATTGGCGATGGCCGGTCGGTTCCTGGTGGGGGGCCGCGACATGCCGGGCCTTGTTGCGCGCCGGCGGATGCGGCGGATCCTGGCGTTGATGATGACTTGCGGGCATTACGACGCCTCGGGTGATTTCGCGTTTCGCGTGGGCCTGCCGGGCAAGAGCGGTGTGGGCGGTGCCATATTGGTGATCGCACCGGGCCGTGCATCGATCGCCGTGTGGTCGCCGGGCCTGAATGCAAATGGCAACTCGCATCTGGGCACGCAAGCGACAGAGGTTTTCGCAACCCGGACAAATTGGTCCGTCTTCGACTGAAATGAAAAAAGGGGCCCCCGAAGGAGCCCCTGATTTCACGTCCGGTGCGTGGCCTCAGTGGGCCGTCGCCCCGTCAGCTGCCGCCTGCGCCGTCTTTGCACGCAACGCTGCAGCCTCCTCGGCGGCCTCGTCCCAGTCGATTGGCTCGGGCGCTTCGGTCAGGGCCAGCTTGAGCACTTCGGAGACGTGCTTAACCGGGATGATCTCCAGCCCGTTCTTCACGCTGTCAGGCAATTCTGCCAGGTCCTTCTCGTTCTCCTCGGGGATGAGGACGGTCGTGATGCCGCCCCGCAGCGCAGCGAGAAGTTTCTCCTTGAGCCCGCCGATGGGCATCGCGTTGCCACGCAGGCTGACTTCCCCCGTCATGGCGATGTCACGCCGCACGGGGATCTGCGTCAAAGCCGAGACGATAGACGTCACCATCGCCAAACCGGCGCTAGGCCCATCCTTCGGCGTGGCCCCATCGGGCACGTGGACGTGAATGTCCATCGTGTCGAACTTGGGCGGCTTGACCCCGATCTGCGGCGCGATGGATCTTACGTAGGAGGATGCCGCGTCGATCGACTCCTTCATCACATCGCCCAGCTTGCCGGTGGTCTTCATCCGCCCCTTGCCCGGCAGGCGCAGTGCCTCGATGTGCAGCAAATCGCCGCCCACCGAGGTATAGGCCAGCCCGGTAACGACACCGATTTGGTCCTCCAGTTCGGCAAGGCCATAGCGATACTTCTTCACGCCCAGAAAATCGTGCAGATTTTCCGGCGTCACAACGATCGACGTTTCCTTTTTGCCGACGATCTTGGTCACGGCCTTTCTGGCGAGCTTGGCGATCTCGCGCTCCAGGTTCCGAACACCCGCTTCGCGGGTGTACGTGCGGACCATTTCCTCAAGCGCGGCGTCCTCGACCGTGAACTCCCCCTTGCGCAATCCATGATTTTTGACCTGCTTGGGCAAAAGATGCGCCTTGGCGATCTCGACCTTCTCCTCTTCGGTGTAGCCGGCCAGGGGGATGATTTCCATCCGGTCCATCAATGGGCCGGGCATGTTGTAGGAGTTCGACGTGGTCAGGAACATCACGTTGGACAGGTCGTACTCGACCTCAAGGTAGTGGTCGACGAAAGTGCCGTTCTGCTCCGGATCAAGCACCTCCAACATCGCCGATGCCGGATCGCCACGGAAATCGTTCCCCATCTTGTCGATTTCATCGAGCAGGATGAGCGGGTTCGTCGTCTTGGCCTTTTTCAAAGCCTGGATAATCTTGCCCGGCATGGAGCCGATATAGGTCCGGCGGTGGCCGCGGATCTCGGATTCGTCACGCACGCCACCCAGCGAGATGCGAATGAACTCGCGCCCCGTGGCCTTGGCGACCGATTTGCCCAAGGAGGTCTTGCCCACGCCCGGCGGGCCGACAAGGCACATGATCGGCCCTTTCAGCTTGGTCGAACGAGCCTGCACGGCAAGGTATTCGACGATCCGTTCCTTGACCTTTTCCAGGCCATAGTGATCCTTGTCGAGAACCTCGCGGGCCTTGACGATATCCTTCTTCACGCGCGACTTGTTGCCCCACGGGATCGACAGCATCCAGTCAAGATAGTTGCGCACCACGGTCGCCTCGGCGGACATGGGCGACATGTTCTTAAGCTTCTTGATCTCGGCGTCAGCCTTTTCGCGGGCTTCCTTGGACAGCTTGGTGTCTGCGATCCGGGACTCCAACTCGGCCACCTCGTTCTGGCCGTCTTCGCCGTCGCCCAGTTCCTTCTGGATCGCCTTCATCTGCTCATTGAGGTAATATTCGCGCTGCGTCTTTTCCATCTGGGATTTGACGCGGGACTTGATGCGCTTTTCCACCTGCAGGACGGACATTTCGCCCTGCATCATGCCGAACACCTTTTCCAGGCGATCCGACACGGTAAGCAGTTCCAGAAGCTCCTGCTTCTGGTCTACTTCGATGCCGAGGTGACCGGACACCAGATCGACCAGCTTGGCTGCGTCCTGCGCTTCCTGCACTGCCCCAAGTGCCTCCTCGGGGATGTTCTTCTTGACCTTGGCGTACCGCTCGAACTCGTCGGCGACCGATTTCAGGAGCGCGTCGATCGTGGTCTGGTCACCACGACTTTCGATCAGCTCCTCGGCCTCGGCCTCGAAGAAGGTCTCGTTTTCAAGGAAACGGTTGATTTTTACGCGGCTCCGGCCTTCGACCAGCACCTTCACGGTACCGTCGGGCAGCTTGAGCAGTTGCAGCACGTTCGCCAGCACGCCGACACGGTAAATGCCATCGCTGTCGGGTTCGTCCACGGACGGATCGACCTGGCTGGACAGCAGGATCTGCTTGTCGTCCTGCATCACCTCCTCGAGGGCGCGAACAGATTTCTCGCGCCCCACGAACAGTGGGACGATCATGTGGGGGAATACTACGATGTCGCGCAACGGCAGCACCGGGTGGATGGAGGTCGTCATATCTTGTCCTTTCGCAAAGGTCCCCTGCCCCGAATGCGGCGGCGATGGGGTCCTTCCGTCTTCGACACCTGAAATGGGGTCGGATAAGCCAGTCTTCAATGCGCGGGATGTTCCCGTCTTGTTTCCCATAGTGGCCGTCGCCGGTATTCGGCGCAACCGCAGAAACGCACCACCGCGGTCCCGCGGCCTCCCGACGGATCAGGCCGCTGTCCGTTATATAAACCATTGGCCCACCGCCGCGCAGGGCAAATTCGGTGATCTGAGACAGTCGATCGGGCCATCAGGATTGCACATCCGAAGGCTATGCACCTTAGGCGAGAAGTTTCCGAGTATCCGGCAAAACGCCATAATACCCGACGCAGGTCACGACATGCGTGAGTTGCCAACCTCGAGCGGCCGTATCGAACAGGGGGCCGGGCCAGCGCGGGAATTGTCATTTAAACGCTCAGCTTGCTCGCGACAGATATCACAGCGGCTCGATATCCCCTTCGGCGCGCCTGGCATGAAATTCGGTCTGCCAAGACGCGAATGTCCCCGCCGCAATCGCGGCCCTCATTCCGGCCATCAGGTCCTGATAATAGTGGAGGTTGTGCCAGGTCAGGAGCATCCCGCCGATCATCTCCTTGGCGCGGATCACGTGGTGCAGGTACGCGCGGGAATAGTTTTGACAGGCCGGGCAGTCGCACGTCTCGTCAAGCGGGCGCGGATCGTCTGCGTGGCGTGCGTTGCGCAGGTTGACCTGCCCCCGCCGTGTCCAGCCCTGCCCCGTACGACCCGACCGAGACGGCAGAACGCAATCCATCATGTCGATACCGCGCGCGACCGCGCCCACGATGTCGTCAGGCTTGCCCACGCCCATAAGGTAGCGCGGCCTGTCCTCGGGCAGTTGGTCGGGTGCATAGTCCAGGCAGTCGAACATCGCCGCCTGTCCCTCACCCACTGCCAATCCGCCGACGGCATATCCGTCGAAGCCGATCTCGCGCAGGGCTTCGGCGCTTCGCCCCCGCAAATCCTGTTCCAGCCCGCCCTGCTGGATGCCGAACAAGGCGTGGCCGGGCCTGTCCCCGAAAGCGGCCTTGGAGCGGGCAGCCCAGCGCATCGACAACTCCATCGATGACGCAATGCGATCACGGTCGGCGGGCAGCGACGGGCATTCGTCGAAACACATCACGATGTCCGACCCAAGCAAGCGTTGTATTTCCATGCTGCGCTCGGGCGTCAGGCGGTGCTTCGATCCGTCGATGTGGGATTTGAACGTCACCCCGTCTTCGTCCAGCTTGCGCAACGCGCCCAGGCTCATGACTTGGAACCCGCCCGAGTCGGTCAGGATCGGACCGTTCCAGTTCATGAACTTGTGCAGCCCACCCAGTCGGTCAATCCGTTCCGCCGTGGGCCGCAGCATCAGGTGATACGTATTGCCCAGCAGGACATCCGCCCCCGTCGCGCGCACCGACTCGGGCATCATCCCTTTCACGGTCGCGGCGGTGCCGACGGGCATGAAGGCAGGCGTCCGGATGTCGCCACGCGTGGTTCGGATCACGCCGGCGCGGGCCTTACCATCCGTGGCGTCGAGTTGGAATGAGATGTCTTGGGCCATGAAATGCGGCTCCTCTGCGCGGCACGTCACGCGCCATAGCAGGCACATTTCAAACCCGCCACAGTGTGACGCGGCTCTACCCAACCAGACGGAACGTGAAAGAGATGCTGCACGGGCAACGGAGCCGGTCAATCCAGGCAAGACCAATAAGGCGGGGGCGACTGCCAATCTAAATCACCACTCCCGCGTCAGGCACCGGCTTGACCCTCTGACAGGACGTTGGGAGGCGCTTGAACGGGAATTACTTCGGCGACAGCAAATGGGATCCGCGCCGTGACATGGCAAGTTCGGTCCGAAGACATATCAGCTTCAAGGCAGGATCACGCCGGTAACCCACGCCGTCTGGCCGAATTTTGCCGGCATGGCCCAATCACGCGATTGAGATCTGACCAAGCGCCAGTTCGCGCGTTACCTCTGTATCAACGTCCGCGCTTCAGCGGGTCGAGACTTCCACAGGAGCGATCAATGAGACACATTCTACTAGCAGCCCTAATCCCCTTCGCCGCCGCACCGGCGTTTGCCGGCAATCTGGCCCCCGCCGCGCCCGAAGCGGCCCCCACGCCCGTGTTCGTCGAAACCGCGCCCATGTACGAATGGTCGGGTGCCTACATCGGTGGACAGATCAGCTATGCCGACATCAGCACCGACGGTGCAGCCAACCTTGATGACGACGGCGGTCTTTACGGCCTGCGCGCCGGTTACGACCTACAGCGCGGCAACCAGGTGTTCGGTGGCGTGCTGCAGTATGACATCGGCTCGATCGACCTGGAGGCTTCGGGCATCGAACTGGAAGACGTTCTGCGCGTGGGCGGCCGTTACGGCATCACCACCGGTCCCGCGCTCTATTACGGCACGGCGGGTTACGCCCGGGCCAGCACCAACATCGTCGGCAGCACCGACGGTTACTTCGCGGGTGTCGGGTACGAGCGTTTCGTGACCGATAACGTTACTTTCGGTGCCGAACTGCTGTACCATGACTTCGGCGATCTCGACAACGCGCCGGGCGTGGATGCGACGGCGACGACTGTCGGACTGAACCTGAACTACCGGTTCTGAAAACTGATCTAACGGAAAAATTGGGGGGCGCGCGTCACAGGGGCCGCGCCCCCTTTACCCTCCCGGTCGCAATCCTTATCATTTAAGTCGACCAATTCGGGGGCACCCATGACAACCGACGCCACATCCCAAACCGACACCCGTTTGGAGGGGACGCCGCTTATCGCGCCGTCGACCACGGACCATCCGCTGCACGAGGCCGTCGTGGACGCCTGCCGTTCGGTGTTTGACCCGGAAATCCCGGTCAACATTTTCGATCTTGGCCTGATCTACACCATCGACATCGATTCCGAGAATTCCGTCAAGGTGATCATGACGTTGACCGCACCGGGCTGTCCCGTCGCCGGCGAGATGCCGGGTTGGGTAGCCGATGCCGTCCTGGCGCAACCGGGCGTAAAGGACGTCGACGTGGATCTGGTGTTCGAGCCACCTTGGGGCATGGAAATGATGTCAGACGAAGCGCGGCTTGAGCTGGGGTTCATGTAAAAACGGGCCATCGCGCGCGTCCGGGCCAGCTGGCAACTGGTATCTTGCTTGCTCAAATGGGCGCGTCCGCCCTCGAACCTGTTGCGGGCGCTTAACTCATCTTTGAATACACCCGAAGTTTTCTATCGATGTGGCGTAGGACCGACTGATTGAGCGATCCTGCCCGTCCAACGCGGGCTATCTTGGCGCGCTACCGAATCCCCAGTGTCGTCATCCATGCTTCACGCAGCGGTCACCAAACCGTCACTCGAACACGTCTAATGGTGGGCATCGCACCCATGGAGATCAGCCAATGACACTTCGCATGACGCTCGTAGCCCTTATGCTCGTGACCACGACGCCCGCGCTTGCCGATGGCCATGCTACCGTAGAATCGGGCCTCAGCTACGGTCCCCGGCCCGCCTGGCTCATCAGTCAGATGGCGGACAGCGACCTGAAGACCAGGCTGCAATCCTGCGCCGGCCAGATCCCCATCCGCACGGATTTCTCCATCGGCCACCGTGGCGCACCGCTGATGTTTCCCGAACATACGGTCGAGTCGAATGTTGCCGCCGCGCAGATGGGGGCGGGCATTCTGGAATGTGACGTGACCTTCACCAAGGATCATCAACTGGTCTGCCGCCACGCGCAGAACGACCTGCACACAACGACCGATATCCTTGTAACCGGTCTGGCTGACACCTGCGTGACGCCCTTTTCACCCGTGTCGGGCGAAACCCCGGCCAGCGCCGAATGCCGCACGTCCGAGATCACGCTGGCCGAATTCCTAACCTTGGACCCCAAGATGGACGCAGCCGCTGGCGACGCCACGACGGCGGAGGCTTACCAGGGCGGTATCGCCGCGTACCGCACGTCGCTATATGGCGCGGGTGCCACGATCATGACCCACGCCGACTCGATCAAGCTGTTCAAATCGCTGGGGGCGAAGTTCACACCCGAACTGAAGGCCCCGTCGGTCGAAATGCCCCATGATGGGTTCAGCCAGGCGGACTATGCCCAGAAGCTGATCGACGAATACAAGGCCGCCGGCGTGCCCGCCTCGGATGTCTGGGCGCAATCGTTCGACCTGTCGGATATCCTCTACTGGATCGAGAATGAGCCGGAGTTTGGCGCGCAGGCCGTGTACCTCGACGACCGCTACGATGCGGAAGACGAGGACGAGGGCCTGATCGACCCGATGGACGCGACGACGTTCAAGCCGACGATGCAGGAACTGGCCGACATGGGCGTGAATTACATCGCACCGCCGCTTTGGATGCTGGTCACGGTGGAAAACGGCGGAATCGTCCCCTCGGTCTACGCGACGGAGGCCAAGGCCGCCGGCCTGAACCTGATCGCGTGGTCGCTGGAACGCTCCGGCCCCCTGAATGACGGGGGCGGCTGGTATTATCAGTCAATAAAGGACGTAACCGACAACGACGGCGTGACCTATGAGTTGGTCGACGTGCTGGCGCAGGACGTGGGCGTGGCGGGGATATTCTCGGACTGGCCCGCGACCGTTACGTATTACGCGAACTGCATGGGGCTGTAAGACGAACCGGCACAAACCGTCGACACGGGCATCTCCGACAGGCGAAGAAGGGGCGCGAGGTTTCAGCGCCCCTTCTGCCCGTCAGCACGGCGTCCCACGATCACAAGCGCCAGCGCAAGCAGCCATTTCTTCCACTTGCGCCGCTGCAAGTCGGCTTTCAGACGTGCAAACTCGGCTTGTTCGCGCTGATAATTCGTAGACAGGGCAACGGAATGGTCGGAAAGGTCATACACGGCTTTCTCCTGTGCGTCTGTGCTTCCAAGATGCGGCCCACGCCCCGCCGTTGCAGCCCGCCGGGTCCGCAACTAGCCTTTCAGCCATGCAAGATCCGATCCGCTGGAACGACTTGGCGCTGTTTGCGGCCGTCGCGCGGCACGGCACTCTGGCGGGTGCGGCGGGCGAAATCGGCACGTCGACGGCCACTCTTTCGCGACGAATGACCGCGCTGGAGGCCCGGATGGGCCGACGTCTTTTCCGGCACGGCGGGCAAAGCTATGCGATGACCGAGGACGGGGCCGCGCTGCAACTCCATGCCCGACAGATGGAGGCGGCGGCCACCGAAGTTGCGCAGTGGCAGGCCAGCGGTCACGGGCCGACCCGGGTGCGCATATCGGCGGGCACCTGGACGGCGCAGACCTTGGCCACAGACATTGTTCGGTTCTGGTCCCCTGACGCGCCCTGGGTCCCTGAGTTCGTACACTGCGATCAGGACATGGACATCGCCCGTCGCGAGATCGATATCGGCATCCGCAACCGCCGCCCCGAACAACCGTGGTTGGCCGGGCGGCGTACGGCGACCGTGCACTTTGCAGTCTACGGTCGGGATGGCGTGCAAGAGTGGATCGGGGCCAGCAGCGAAGCGGTGCGCACACCTTCGGCCCGCTGGGTGGCCCAAAATCACGGCACCGACATCGTGACCACGGTAAATGACCCGCGGCTGGGCCTGGCGTTGGCGCTGGCGGGCGTAGGGCGGATCGTCTTGCCTTGTTTCGTCGGCGACGGCACGGACTTGGCCCGCAAGTCCGATCCGATTGGCGCGCTGACGCATGAAGAATGGCTGGTCTGTCACCACGAGGCGCGGCATACGCCGGCGATCCGTACGGCTCTGGAATCACTGGCCGCTTACCTGACCGACCGGTTGCCGATAACGCCCCCTTGAGACATGCCGCAATGGCGCATATCTTGTGTGGCTAAGGAGTACGCCAATGTTTGCCATCCCCGGACAATCCCCCGTCACCGTGACGCCCGCTGCCGCCAAGCAGATTGCAAAGCTGATGGCCAAGCAAAACGCGGTCGGTTTGCGCGTTGGCGTCAAGAAAGGCGGCTGTGCGGGCATGGAGTACACCATGGACTACGTCGCCGAAGCCGAGAAACACGACGAAGTGGTCGAGGTGGACGGCGTGCGCGTTTTGATCGCCCCAATGGCGCAGATGTTCCTGTTCGGTACGGAAATCGACTACGAGACCACGCTTCTGGAGTCGGGCTTCAAGTTTCGGAATCCGAACGTTGTCGACGCCTGCGGCTGTGGTGAGTCGATCAAGTTCGACGAGACTCTAGGCACCCCGACCTGATCGCGCTATCAGCCTTCCAATCAATGGAGGGCCGACATGCCGAAGAAAATCGCCGCCGGAAACTGGAAAATGAACGGGACGCGCGCAAGCCTGCCCGACGCGATGGCCATCGCGGCAACACCTGCGGGCGACTGTGCAGTCGTGTTGTGCCCACCCGCAACATTGCTGTCACAGATGGGTACCGAGGGCCTGGCCCTGGGCGGGCAGTATTGCCATCCGAACGCCTCGGGCACGCACACGGGCGACATATCCGCCCCCATGCTGGCTGACGCCGGGGCGACCTATTGCATTACCGGCCACTCCGAACGCCGCGCCGACCACGGCGAGAGCGATGCGGACGTTTGCGCCCAGACCGAGGCTGCCTGGTCCGCCGGTCTGGTCGCGATCCTGTGCATCGGCGAGACCTTGGCGCAGCGGGAAGCCGGCGAGACGCTGGCCGTTTTGACCGCTCAACTCAACGGCTCCCTGCCAAATGGGGCGACGGCCGAAAACACGGTCATCGCCTATGAACCAGTCTGGGCCATCGGCACCGGAAAGGTCGCCAGCCCCGATCAGGTCGCGGAAGTCCACGACGCCCTGCGGGCACAGGTCGGGCCGGAGATGTCGCTGCTGTATGGTGGATCGGTGAAGGCTGGTAACGCGGCGGAATTGTTCGCGCTTGAAAACGTGAACGGCGGCCTCGTTGGCGGTGCCAGTCTCAAGGCCGCTGATTTCGCGCCGATCATCACGGCGCTGGCCGCCTCCTGAAACGCAAAAGGCGGAGCTGAGCCCCGCCTTTCACCAACATCGTCGGGTGGGCATCGAGATACCCACCTTTCTGCACTCGCTATTTAATCACGAGCTCAGGCCCCATCACCGAATTCGGCAACCAGGTCGAGATCGCGGGGATGTAGGTCACCATGATCAGGAAGACGAAAAGCACGGCCAGGAACGGCAGTGCCGCGCGGACAACGTTCATCATCGACATTCCCGCCACGCCCGAGGTCACGAACAAGTTCAGACCCACAGGCGGCGTGATCATCCCGATTTCCATGTTCACCACCATGATGATGCCCAAATGGATCGGGTCGATTCCCAACTCGATCGCGATCGGGAACACCAGCGGGGCCACGATGACCAGAAGGCCCGAAGGCTCCATGAACTGACCACCGATCAGCAGGATCACGTTCACCACGATCAGGAAGGTAATCGGGCCCAACCCTGCCCCCAGCATCGCGTTGGCGATGGATTGGGGGATCTGCTCATCCGTCAGCACATGCTTCAGGATCAGTGCGTTCGCGATGATGAACATCAGCGTAATCGTCAGTTTGGCCGCGTCCAGCAGGGTGTTGCGTGTGTCAGGATGGAAAAACGCCGTCAGCAATGCCTGCGGGTGGTTGAGCAGCGACTTGGGCGAGCCCTCGATCAGGTGACCATCCACGACGGCCGCGCCGACCGACTGCGCCCGCTTGGCCGCCAGCGGGCCGATATCGCGATAGACGAACATCGCAACCACGAAGGCGTAGACCGAGGCAACGGCAGCGGCTTCGGTCGGCGTGAAGATCGCCCCGGTGACGCCCGGAATGCCATAGATCCCGATCATGATGATCGCGATCAGCATCAGCCCCCAGAAGGCTTCGCGGAACGACGCCCCCACCTCGCCCCAGCCGACGAAATCGCCCTTTGGCATGTTTTTCTTCACGGCGATCACATAGATCGTGACCATCAGCATCAAGCCCGCCAGCAGGCCGGGAATGACGCCCGCAAGGAACATCCGCCCCACCGACACGTCTGTGGCCGACGCATAGACCACCATCACGATGGACGGCGGGATCAGAATGCCCAGCGTGCCCGCGTTGCAGATCACGCCGGCAGCGAATTCCTTGGTGTAGCCCGCTTCCTTCATCGCCGCGATGACGATGGTGCCGATGGCGACCACGGTCGCGGGCGAGGAGCCCGAGAGCGCGGCAAACATCATGCAGGCGAACACGCCTGCGATGGCGAGACCACCGCGGAAGTGCCCCACGCATGCGATGGAGAAGCGGATGATCCGCCGCGCCACACCGCCGGTGGACATGAAACTGGATGCAAGGATGAAGAACGGAATTGCCAGCAGAGTGTAGTGCCCGGCCATCGCCTGGTAAAACGACTGCGCGATGCTCGCCAGCGATGTGTCCGAGAAGGTCAGCAAGAAGAAAATCGAGCTGAAGCCCAGAGAGACAGCGATCGGTACACCCAGCAACAGCAGACCGATGATCATCACGAAAAGAAGGACGACTTCCATGGTTCAGACCTTCCGATTGGAGTCTATGACGGGCGCGACCGTCTCATAGGCCCCCGTCTCGACAAGGGGTTTGCGGCGCGGAGGCACAGCCGGTTCCACGGCGCCCGATTCCAAGGTCTTTGCGGCTTGGGCCACGTCTTCCTCGGCCTCGTGACTGACGATCAGGCTCTCCCGGTCGCCGCGCGCGATAGCGATGACCGACTGTATCACCCGGAACAGTATCAGGGCCGATCCGATGGGCAGGATGATATACGGGATGACGCGGGGAAGTTTTTCGTATTCCTCGCCCTGGTTGATCAGCGGCTCCAGCCAGCCGAACAGCCAGCGCAGTGGCGGCACTTGATCGGTGACATACCACGCCTGATCGCGCGTATTCTCGAACCCTGTCGGGAACCACGTGCCCGACGTCCGATTCAGCGCCGCATAGGGTGCCCAGTAATCCCATGACCCCTTGAGCAGCAGGAACGCGTACACAATGGTGACCGCCCCCGCCAGCAGGGCGCAGATGCGCTTGGCCTTGGACGGCAAAAGGTTGGTAACAGCATCGACGCCCAGGTGCGCGGTGATCTTGAAGGCATAGCTGACGCCGAAGATCACCAGCCAGGCGAAGAGGATCAGGATAACTTCAAGCGACCAGATCACGGACTGGTTGAAAACATAGCGCAGCACCACGTTCACAAAGGTCAGCAAGGTCATCAGACCCAACAAAACGGCGATGGCCGTTTCCTCGAACGTATGGACGGCGCGGGCCAGACGGCCCTGTGGTTCATAGCGCGTAGCCATGATCTCCCCTCCCCCTGAAAAGCGCCGGGCCGCGTGACGCGGCCCGGCAGTTCGTCATTTTCGAGTGCGGATCACGATCCGGCGGCCATCGCGGCGTCGATCACGTCTTGGCCAATGCCGTCGGCGAACTGCGCCCAGACGGGCCGCATCGCATCGACCCAGGCCTGACGCTGTTCGTCGGTCAGTTCGCGGATGACGCCACCGTTGTCCAGAACGGCCTGACGCGCTTCGGCGTCGACCTGGCCCACGGCCGCGTTCCGCTCATCCGTGACTTCCGTCAGGATGGTCATCATCTGGTCGCGAACGGCCGGATCAAGGCTGTCCAGGAAATCGACCGAAGTAACGACCAGATAGTCGAGCACACCGTGGTTCGTCTCGGTGGTGCCGTCCTGCACCTCGAAAAACTTCTGACCGAAGACGTTCGACCAGGTGTTCTCCTGTCCGTCGACCACGCCCTGCTGCAGGGCACCGTAGACTTCCGAGAAAGCCATCGGCTGTGGCGAGACGTCGATGGCTTCCATCTGCGCGACGATCACGTCCGACGGCTGCACGCGGAATTTGAGACCGGCGGCGTCGGTGGGCAGGATCAGCGGTACATTGGCCGACATCTGCTTGAGGCCGTTGTGCCAGAATGACAGACCCTGCAGGCCACGACGCTGCATGGAGTCCAGCATTTCCTGCCCGGTCGGGCCCTGCTGGAATGCGTCCACGGCTTCTATGTTCGGGAACAGGAACGGCAGGTCGAACACCTGGAAGACCTTGGTGAACGGCTCGAACTTGGACAGCGACGGCGCGGCCATCTGGACGTCGCCCTGCAGCATCGCCTCAAGAACCTGATCATCGTTGTAGAGCGTCGAGTTCGGGAAGACCTCGACACACATCGTGCCGTTCATCTCTTCGTTCACTCGCTCTTGGAACAGCGACGCGGCGATGCCCTTGGGGTGGCGGTCGGTGTTGGTGACGTGAGCGAACTTGACGACGATCTCACCATCTTCGCAGCTGGCAAAAGCGGCCTGCGCGGTCACGGTGAGGGCCATAGCAGTGGCGGCGGTTGTCAGAAATTTCATGATTCTCTCCCTTTGTGGCGTCGGATCGATGACGCTTGGGCAGGACGCTATCAGGACCAAATTCGCGGTAAAGCGGAATTCCTACAACTAACATATGGATTTATTATCAGTGCCTTAAATCATGATGCTCATGTCGCGCCGCAGCAACGTGCGGGGTTTCGCACACCCCGATACCGCTATCTGTGTGGATTTTCGCACAAAGAGTGTCGCATCACTCGGGGCGGTAGTCCTCTGGCTTGAGGCCATGGCGGGTCAGTTTGTCGTAAAAGGTCTTTCGCGGCAGATCGAGATCCTGCGCCGCCAATGTCGCCTGCCCGCGGTGCCGGGTCAGCGTTTCGATCAAGATGGACCGTTCGACTGCGCGCATACGGTCAGCCAGCCCGGCGCGCGGCGTCCCGGTCATCTCCCCGTCGGGCAGTCCCATTGCAAAACGCATAGCGTGGTTCATCAAACCGCGCGCATTGCCCGGCCAATCCCGCGCCATGAGGCGCGCCTGGACATCGGGTGCGACATCGGGAACCGGTAGGTCGGCCTGTTCGCAAGCCAGGTTGAGGTAGTGCTGAAACAGGACGGGGATGTCCCCCGGTCTGTCGCGCAAGGGCGGGATATGCACTTGCAAGCCCTCCAGCCGATAGAAAAGATCCGGGTCAAGCGCCTCAACCAGCACTGCGGGATCACGGTGCGTCGCGGCAAGCAGTCGAACACCGCCGTTTTCGGGCACTTCATCCTCGGGCAGGCGATGCTGAAGTGCGGACGGCAGGGCGTCGATGTGGTCGATGAACAGGCTGCCGCCTTCGGCCACCATGATCGCCTCGGCAAGGCTTTCGGCGTCCAGCGCGGGGGCGGAGCGTTTTACGAACGGCCCCGTTGCGCGCGGCGACAACAAATGGATCACTTCGGCCAGCTTGGACGTCCCTGTCCCCGGCTCCCCCTGTATCAGAACGGCCCCGGTCCCGCGTGCGACAGCCCGCGCCCGATCCCGCATCTCCCGGCTCTGCGGTGAAATCCCGCGCAGCATCCGGGCAGCGGCGTCCCCCCCATCCATCGCCCCCCGCTCGCGACGTGCCTCCAGCGTGGCGTGTCGCAGCGCCAGTGCACGGCGCACCGTCTCGACCAGTTCTTCGGGGTCGCAGGGCTTCTCCAGGAAGGCGAATGCACCTTCGGACATGCCGCGAACCGCCGTGGGCACGTCTCCCTCCCCTGTCAGCAGGATGACTGGCAAGTCGGGGTCCGCCGCGCGCGCCTGTGCCAGAAGGTGAAACCCGTCGCGCCCCGGCATACGAATGTCGGTGACGACGATGCCCGCCAGATCACGCGTCAGGCGGGGTTGCGCCGCGAGGAAACTGCCCGCGGTCGTGACCGTCAAATCGGCCAGTTCCATGGTTTGCATCAGCGCGTCGCGGACGCTCAGGTCATCTTCGACCAGAAGAACATCGGTCATGCAGCGGCCTCCGCCTCGGCCGGGCGCAGTGTCACCACGAATTCGGCCCCCTGCCCGGTATTGCGCCCACGGATATCACCCCCGAACCCCTGCACGATCCCATAACTCAACGACAACCCCAGGCCCAGCCCCGCGCCAACCTCCTTGGTGGTATAGAAGGGGTCGAAGATAGCCTCCGGATCGGTCAATCCCGGCCCGGTGTCGCGCACCGTGATCGTGGGCGGACCGTCGGTCAGCGTGATCGTCAGCCGCCGCTTGTCGCTGTCGGCCATCGCATCGACGGCATTGGCGATCAGGTTCACCAGAACCTGCCCCATCCGCACCTCTCCGGCCATGGCAAGAACCGGGGCATCGGGCAGATCGACCTCCGTCTCGACGGCCAAAGCGGCGCGTCGTGACTCGGTGATTTCCAGCGCACCCTCGATCGCCGTGGCCAGGTTCGTCTCGACGGCGGGCTGGGGTTCGCTTCGGGCGAAGGCAGACAGGTTCCGAATGATCCGCCCCATGCGACCCGCCAGGTCATTGATCCGGGTCAAGTTCGCGCCCGCCGCGTTGGTGTTGCCCCGGTTCAGAAACGTCGCCGCGTTTTGCGCAAAGCTTCGGATTGCCATCAGGGGCTGGTTCAGTTCGTGACTGATGCCCGCGGACAATTGGCCCAGAGCCGACAGCTTGCTGGCCTGCACCAACTCGGCCTGAGCACGCGTCAATGCGGCCTCGGCCTCGCGCCGTTCGCGAATTTCGTCGGTTAGGGCGGCCGTCCTTTCGGCGACGCGCACCTCCAGCAATTGGTTCGCACGGGCCAGCACACGCCGACGTTCCCAAAGGAACACCAACAATCCGCCCAGCACCAGAAGCGCGGCCCCCGCCGCCAACCCCCGCGCCTGCGCCAACTGCCGCGCAGGAGCGGTATCGAGCAGGATCTCGGCGGTCAGACCCAGCGTCGGCTGCGGCAGTTCGAGGTGCAGCGCATCGCGGGGGATGTAGCGGCCCGATTCCGTGCGCCGGATGTCCAACCCCCGGATCGGCGTGCGGATCTGCGGCGGTGGCCCACCCAAGAGTTCCTCCCGGTTCGAGACAACGACGTGGCCCGCGGTATCGGTAAAGTAGATGGCCTGCGGATCGCCCCGCCAGCCCCGCTCGAGGATGGCCAGATCACGCGTGACGGCCACCGCGCCCGACACCTTGCCCTGTGCATCGAAGGTCGGGGCCGCATGGGCGAAGACGCGCCCGCCGAACACCGGGCCCTGCGGCATCGGTCCCACGCCCAACGCGCCTTGCCGGGCCCGGTCCATCCAGACCGCGTCGGACAGATCCCCCCGTCGGCCCGAAGCGGAACCGATTACGGTGCCGGCCCCCTTGAGCAACAAGACGTCCGACGCACCTGATCGATCGGCAAACCCCTGCAATCGCGTAGCCGGGTAATCGAAAATGCCGGGCTGAGAGACGGCAGCCGCAATACCTGGGTCGGCGGCCAGCAGGACCGCCAGATCGCGGGAGCGTTGCAGTTCCAAACGCAGGCGATCCGCAGCCAGGCTCAGGTCGGAGCCGCCCTTGGCCTGAAGCGCGGTCAGCGCCGTGCCCAGTGTCGTCCACCAGACCCCCCCCGCCATGGCGAGGGCGGCGAAAAGCGTCAACAAGATCAGAAGTGCGCGATGCATATGGATCAGACTAAGCCCCAAGGGTCGCGGGGCCAAGCCTTGACGATGCCCCGATGCCACGCCACCGATGCGCGATGGAGCATTTCACCCAATCACCGACCGACGCGGCCTTCGTCCAAGACCCCTATGCGTTCTATGACCGCCTTCGCGCCGCTGGGCCCTTGGTGGTATGGGCAGACTACGACATGCCAGTAGCAGCATCGCACACTGTCGTCTCGGCCCTGCTCCGCGACCGGCGGTTCGGGCGAGAGGATCCGTTTCCACCGCCGCGCCCGGCGCATCAGGCGGGGTTTTGGGCGATCGAAGATCACTCCATGTTGGAGCTGGAGCCGCCGCGCCATACCACGCTGCGCGCGCAGGTAATGCGCGCCTTCACTTCGCGCCGTGTCACCGCTCTGGCCCCCGAAATCGAAGCCTTGTCGCATCAACTGATCGATGAATTTCCAGCAGGCGAATTCGACCTGCTGGACGCCTTCGCGCGCCCGCTGCCGGTGCGTGTCATCGCGCGCCTTCTGGGCGTACCTGAGGAAGACGCGCCATTGCTGCTCGCCTGGTCGAACGCGATGGTCGGAATGTACCAGGCCCGGCGTACTCGGGCCGACGAATTCGCCGCCGCGACGGCCGCGACCGAATTCACCACCTACCTGCACGACATCTTCAAACACCCCCAACCAGAAAGCCTGATCGAGCAACTCCTGATCGTCGCACAAGAGGGGAAGTTATCGCGAGCGGAGGTAACTGCGACCTGCGTGCTGCTTCTGAACGCAGGGCACGAGGCGACGGTGCATACTTTGGGCAACGGAATTGCGGGGCTGATCGGCATGGGACTTTGGGGCGCGCCGGTGACGCCCGACCTGGTGGAGGAAGTGCTTCGCCACGACCCTCCGCTGCACATGTTCACACGATACGCTTTGGCGGATGTGACGGTTCAGGGACACGATTTCCGGCGCGGTGACCGGGTCGGTTTATTGCTGGGTGCAGCGAATCGCGACCCCGCCGTCTATGCCGCGCCCGATCGTTTCGATCCGGCGCGCTTTCCCGACGCGCCGACATCCACGAGTTTCGGCGCGGGTCTGCATTTCTGCCTCGGCGCGCCGCTGGCACGGTTGGAACTGCTGCACGGGTTACGCGCCCTTGCCACCCGCTACCCGACCCTCAGGATGACCGTGCCGCCGCGATATGCCGCCATCTACCACTTTCACGGGCTGGAGCGATTGCACGTTCGCGCCGACTGAGGCGGAGACCTGCCGACGCGCGCCGCGTTACTGGACCCCGATGCGCTTTCGCGTGTTTGGATAGCAATGAAGGAGACACCGATGAAAACGCCCCTTGGGATCATCATGCTTGCGACGGCCGCCCTGACCCTCGCCCCCCTGCCCGCGCTGGCCGACGGCACGCGGGGCAATGGCAATAGTCAGAACCGCGTCGCCAATCCGTCGAACGGACATTGCCCACCCGGATTGGCCAAGAAAAACCCACCGTGCGTCCCGCCGGGGCAGGCCCGCCAGGCCGGATACCGTGTGGGCGACCGGCTCGACCGCGATTACGTGATCCTGTCGCGCGACCGTTACCGTCTGCCGCCCCTGCGCGATGGGGAAGCCTATGTACGCGTCGGCAATCAGGTCCTGCGCCTGGATCGGGACGAACGGATCATCTTGGATATCGTGGATCTGATTTTGAACTGAATGCACATCTGCGTTCAGCGTCCCTCCAGAAAATCGCGCGCCATGTCGGTCCAGCCGCGGGGCAACCCGTGGCCGCCGTCGTGCACCGCCAGCCGGACCGGTGCCCCGTCGCAAGATGCGGCCCAGTCGCGGATACGGTAGATATCCGTCATGGATATCTGATCGGGGTTGGACCGGCAGCCGTTTGCCACCTGCGCGCGATCCAGCGTTTCCCAGACCGAGCCTTGGTGCCAATCGCGGATTGCGCGCCCCTCGAACGGAACCTGACCGTCGGCGAAGCCGTGCACCTGCATCACCGGCAGGCCCCTCAGGCCCGCGCAATCCGTGGGATTGGGACGCCTGAGCGCCCCCGCGACCGAGACCATGCCCGCCAGATGCTCCCCCGCTTCGCAGGCCAGCAGCCATGCCATCGACCCGCCCGCCGAAAATCCGCTGGCGAACACACGGCTCCGATCCAACGGCAGGCGCGCGGCCACGTCATCCAGCACGGCCAGCGTAAAAGCCACGTCGTCGCGCCCCGCCCCGTCGCGCGCAGGATAGGAGCGGATATTCGATCCCTCGCGCAGCGCGCCGTTGGGCGCGATCAACAGATAACCGCTGTCTCCGAACGTGCCCTTCAACCCGCCCGACCGGAAAATCTGTGCCCCCGATCCGCGGTGCCCGTGGAAGAATATCAGCGCAGATAGCGGGCTTTCGCCGTCCCAACCCGTGGGCGGAACCAGATAATATGACCCGCCCGCAATCTCGCAGGCCGCATCGGGACCGCAGGGGATAGGCTGCGCGGCGACCGGGGCGGCCAGCAACAGGGCAAGGATCGTTAGTATCCGTCGCATGTGGGTCTCCATGTTTGGCGGGACGCTAGACTGCACGGACCAACCGGTCCAATGAAGATCGGGTCACTTTCGCGTGCGCAGAGCAACAGGCACAAGAGTGCCGCGTGTCAAGGTTCGCCGGGAAAGGTGCCCAGCCGTTCGATGAGGTAGCCGCCCGGATAGGTGGGCCTGGGTACGCTGGTAATCAGATGGGGACGCCGACGACGCGGCAACCAGCCCGCGATCCGGCCCCGCAGGCGCAATGCGAAGGGGACAAAACGCTGCATCCACTTTGGTGCTGGCTCCAATCCCATCGCCGCCAGCAAAGCAGGGTGCATCAGCGCACGCATCACGGGTCGGCCCAACGGCCAGAGCCTCCTTGGCAGATACATGCCCAGCATCAGGTCCATCGTGGCCCCCGCCACCTGCGCATTACTGTCGGCGTACCGGAAGTTCGCAGCCTCGTAGGCACGGTTGAACCGGTCGAACCCCCCGAAATCCTCGGGGATATCTGCAATCCCCATGCGCCCGCCCAGGTCGCGGTAATAGGCAACGATGGCGGCGCGCTCATCCTTCGTGACCTTGCGCCGACCAAAGCGGTCGATCCAGCGGACCGGTTCCAACACGAAGGTCGACAGAACATAGCGCATGTCGTCGTTCGAGATGCGATAGTTGGCGTGCATCGCGTTCATGCGAGCGAGCGCTGCCTGCCCGCGCGGACTGTCGAGACCGTTCTCAACCATCTCCGAGAGGATCAATTCGGTGTCATCGTACCGTTTGCGCGGCGCGCGTTCGAATTCGCCCGTCTTCGCCAGAAGCCCCGAAATCGACGGCACGGCATAGGTGCGGAACAGCGCAAATTCCAACGACCGCTCGATATCCCAGGCAAAATCCAGGGACGCGAGCCGGAATACCGTCTCCTCGTAGGTCGGGCGCACCGACCGGGTGCTCACTCCGCTGCGACCCTGCGCGCCGACAGAAGCGGCTTGAGGTAACGCCCCGTGTGGCTGCCTTCGATCTCGGCAATCTCCTCGGGGGTACCCACACCCACCAGCGTGCCACCACCGTCCCCCCCCTCGGGACCGATGTCGATCACGTGGTCGGCGGTTTTGACCACGTCGAGGTTATGTTCAATCACCACGACCGAATTTCCCTGATCCACCAATTCGTGCAACACTTCCAGCAACTTGCGTACGTCCTCGAAATGCAGGCCCGTCGTCGGCTCGTCCAGAATGTAGAGCGTGCGTCCCGTGCTGCGTTTTGACAGTTCTTTCGACAGCTTGACGCGCTGCGCCTCGCCGCCCGACAGGGTCGTCGCCTGCTGGCCCACCTTGATATAGCCCAGCCCCACCCGCATAAGCGCGTCCATCTTTTCGCGGATCGACGGGACCGCCTTGAAAAACTCCTGCGCGTCCTCGACCGTCATGTCGAGGACGTCGGCAATGCTCTTGCCCTTGAAGTGGATTTCCAGCGTCTCGCGATTGTAGCGCTTGCCCTTGCAAGTCTCGCATTCGACGTAGACGTCCGGCAGGAAGTGCATCTCGATCTTGATGACTCCGTCGCCCTGACAGGCTTCGCAGCGCCCACCCTTTACGTTGAAGCTGAAGCGGCCGGGCTTGTAGCCGCGGGTCTTGGACTCCGGCAGACCCGCGAACCAGTCGCGGATCGGCGTGAACGCCCCAACATAGGTCGCGGGGTTTGACCGCGGGGTACGCCCGATGGGCCGTTGGTCGATGTCGATCACCTTGTCGAGGTGCTCCAACCCCTTGACCGTCTCGCAGGGCGCAGGCGTCTGGCGCGCGCCGTTCAATTTCATCGAGGCCGTCTTGAACAGGGTCTCGATCGTCAGGGTCGACTTGCCGCCGCCCGACACACCCGTAATGGCGACGAATTTGCCCAGCGGATAATCGACCGTCAGCCCCTTGAGGTTGTTGCCAGTCGCCTTGACCACGGTGACCTTCTTCTTCGTGCCCTTGCGCCGCGTTGCGGGCACATCAATCATGCGACGTCCAGCCAGGTAGTCGCCGGTGATTGACGCGGGGTTCGCCTCCAACTCGGCGGGCGTGCCGTGGGCAACAACCGTGCCACCGTGGACGCCAGCGCCTGGCCCGATATCGTAGACGTAGTCGGCCTCCCGAATGGCTTCCTCGTCATGTTCGACCACGATGACGGTGTTGCCCTGATCGCGCAGGTTCTTGAGCGTGGTCAGCAAGCGGTCGTTGTCGCGCTGATGCAAACCGATGCTGGGCTCGTCCAGGACATAAAGCACGCCGGTCAGGCCGCTGCCGATCTGCGACGCGAGACGGATACGCTGACTCTCCCCGCCCGAAAGCGTACCCGCGTTCCGGCTCAGCGTCAGATATTGCAGGCCAACGTTGTTGAGGAACCCCAACCGTTCGCGGATTTCCTTGAGGATGGCGCGCGCGATTTCGTTGTTCTGCTTGCTAAGCGCCTTGGGCACATCGTCACACCACGCCAGCGCCTCGGCAATAGACATTTCAACGACTTGGCCGACGTGCTTCATGTCGATCTTGACGGCAAGAGCTTCGGGCCGAAGGCGGTATCCGCCGCAGGCCCCGCAGGGACGATTGTTCTGGTAACGCTCGAACTCCTCGCGCACCCAAGCGCTGTCGGTCTCGCGGTAACGGCGCTCCATGTTCGGAATGACGCCTTCGAAGACGCGGGAGACTTCGTAGATGCGCCCGCCCTCGTCATAGCGGAACTTGATCTTTTCGTCGCCCGAGCCGCGCAGGAACACCTGCTGGATCTTCTCGGGGAGATCCTTCCACGCCGCCTTCTGGTCAAAGCCATAGTGCTTGGCGATCGACTGAATCGTCTGGATGAAATACGGGCTCTTGCCTTTGCTCCAGGGGGAAATCGCCCCTTTCACCAGCGACAGAGTGACGTCAGGTACGACCAGCCGGTCGTCGAAGAAAAGCTCGTGCCCCAAACCGTCGCACTTGGGACAGGCCCCGAAGGGCGCGTTGAACGAAAACAGGCGCGGCTCGATCTCGGGGATGGTGAACCCGCTGACGGGACAGGCGAATTTCTCGGAGAACGTATGCCGCTCCGGGTCGCCTTCCTTGGGCGCGGTTTCAAGAATGGCGATGCCGTCGGCCAGATCCAGCGCGGTACGGAACGAATCCGCCAGCCGCGTCTCCAGCCCCTCGCGCACGACGATGCGGTCGACCACGACGTCGATGTCGTGGCGGAATTTCTTGTCCAGCTCGGGCGGGGTGTCCAGATCGTAGAATTCCCCATCGATCTTGACCCGCTGGAAACCCTGCTTGCGCAGTTCCAGCATTTCCTTGCGATATTCGCCTTTCCGGTCACGCACGATCGGGGCCAGCAGGTAACCGCGCGTCCCCTCCTCCATCGTCATGACACGGTCGACCATGTCCTGCACCTGCTGTGCGGTGATCGGTTTGCCGGTGGCGGGGGAATAGGGGGTACCCGCGCGTGCGAAAAGCAGGCGCATATAGTCGTAGATTTCCGTAACAGTGCCGACGGTCGAACGGGGGTTCTTCGACGTCGTCTTTTGTTCGATGGAAATCGCCGGTGACAGGCCCGAGATGTGATCCACGTCCGGCTTTTGCATCATGTCGAGGAATTGCCGCGCGTAAGCCGACAGCGATTCGACATAGCGGCGCTGCCCCTCGGCATAGATCGTATCGAAGGCCAGCGACGACTTGCCCGACCCCGACAAGCCCGTGATCACCACCAGTTGGTCGCGCGGGATGTCGACATCCACGCCCTTTAGATTGTGTTCCCGCGCGCCGCGGACTTCGATGTATTTCTGATCGGCCATATCGCCCCCGGACGGCTGCTCGGACTGGTGCAATGCCAAGACATAGGGAGGGGTCGCGGCGTTGCAATCGTTCACGTGGTCACGATGAACGATTCCGTGAAGAACATTTATGGAACGTCTAACACCTCGACTGCAGCGCGACCAGAGGCACGACGCCCGGACCAGAGCGACAATGCCAGCCCCAGAAGTGCGACCAGACCCATCAGCAAGGTCAGTCCCGGCATGCCGCCCGACGCAAAGACCAAAGCGAAGATCGGCGTGCCCGTAACGGTGCCAAGGTTGCCTAGCTGCGCAATCGCCCCCGTCGCGCGCGCCCGGTCGCCCGGTGCGATGTTCCATGCGGGGATCGCGGCGAAGCTGGCGCCGGGGATCAAGCCCATGAACACGAAGGACAGCTCCACCGTCAGCGGCAGGCCCAGCCCCGCGCCCAAGGCACCAATCGCCGTTCCCGCGTATCCGATCGCTACAACGTGGTGGGGTTCGAACCGGCGGCACAGCGCGCCCCCGGCGAGCGTCGAGGCGAGAGTGACCAGCGGCAAGACGGTGGCCAATATCGGGCGGCCCAACGCGTCTGGCAGAAAGGCAATCGCGGCAATGAACAGGAAGGTATAGCAAACAAAGCCCAAACCGGGTGCCATGTAGCGGATGGACCCGTAAATGGCACGATGGACAGCCACCGGGTCCAGCGAAACCCGTGCCCGCGGCAAGCGTGGCACCACGCGCCACATCACCGCGCCCAGCCCCAGCAGAAGCCCGCCATGCAGCGTGAACAAAAGTGGCAGCCCCCCGCGCCCCAGAATGCCCGGAAACACCTGCGCCGAAATTGCCAGAGATGCGCCGAAAAACACGGCCCAAAGGCCCATGACCAACGGGCGATCCCGGTCGCTGGCCGCGCCTGCCATCAGCGGCGGTCCGGCCACAACAAGTGCCAGATGCGCTACCCCCTCGACCGCACGGGACACCCCGAACAGCCAAAGCGGCGGCAACAACGCCTGCACCAAAGACATCGCGCCACCCAGAAACAGACCCACCAGAAACGTTCGCCCGATGCCGAACCCCGCGGCGATACCACCCGCCATCGGCCCCAACGTCAGCCCGATCAGACCGACCAGCGACACAAGGAAGGCCACCGCCGTCAGCGGCCGATCGAACGCCGTGGCGACCTGCGGCAGGGTAAGGGTGATCTTGCCGAACTGCGCGGCGGCCAGAAGACCCCCGCAGAAGATCAAGATCACGAGGAGCCAGTCGGTTCGTTTCGACATGCTAGTCCTTCAAATTGATCGGCATCCTGAATGTATCCCGACAATTATAGAAAAAATTATGCGCCCGTAACGCCTTAATGGCATTTTATTATAGTTTTTCTGGTTGCATCGGATCCGCGACTGCATGAACGAGTGCCCACGTTTAAATAATGAAATTACAATCAACTTTCGGTCGCTGTCGCTTCGTGGTCGCGGGTCCTGCAGCTGCACAAGATACTTTAGGCACAGCGAACATTGATTGGTCTGGAGCCTATATTTCCGGAACCATTGGCCGGGCAAATTACGGTGTCGAAACCGACATTTCTGGCCCAACATTAACTCTCTCTGAAAATGACCTCGGATATTCCATTTCTTTAGGTCATCAAGTCCAGACCGGCCGTGTGGTTGTAGGCGGAGAACTATCAATCTGGGATGTCGCCGGTGAAATCGAAGTAGCAGGCGTTGGATCGACCGAAATCGACCGCGGCCTCAGTGCTGCGGTCAAGCTCGGCTACGAGATGGGTGAATCCTTGATCTACGGAACAGCTGGCTATTCAAATGTTAAATTCAGCCTTAGCCGCCTCGGATCGGAAACCGAAGATGGCTACAATTTCGGTCTTGGCATAGACTTCAAAGCGACCGACCGGGTGACATATGGTGTCAATTATACCAGCCACAACTTCAGCCTCGAGTCGGGGGGTGGACCGAACGTAAGCGTCTTTTCCGATGTGGTTGGGTTCAGGATGTCCTATAGCTTTTGAGCCGCGAGGGGGCGGCGGTCACCGCCGCCCCTTTTTCGCGCTCAAAAGTGGATCGCGCGACCGTCGGCATCCAGAACGGACTCGTGCATCATCTCGGACAGGGTGGGATGCGGGAAGACGGTGTGGGCAAGGTCTTCCTCGGTCGTCTCCAACTGCCGGCCGATGATGTAGCCCTGGATCAGTTCAGTCACTTCCGCGCCGATCATGTGCGCGCCCAGAAGTTCCCCGGTCTTCTTGTCGAAGATCGTTTTAACAATGCCTTCCGGCTCTCCCAAGGCGATGGCCTTGCCGTTGCCGATGAAAGGGAAGCGTCCGACCTTGATGTCGTGGCCCGCCGCCTTTGCCTTCGCTTCGGTCAGGCCGACGCTCGCCACTTGGGGGTGGCAATAGGTGCAGCCGGCGATGCTCTCGGGCTTTACCGGGTGCGGGTGCATCCCCGCGATCAATTCGGCGACCATGACACCTTCGTGGCTGGCCTTGTGCGCCAGCCATGGCGCACCAGCGATGTCACCGATAGCGTACAGACCCTCGACCCCGGTCCGGCAATATTCGTCGGTCAACACATGGGTGCGATCGATCTTCACGCCCAACTCTTCCAAGCCCAGGCCCTCGACGTTGCCGACGATGCCCACGGCCGAGATCACGGTATCAAACTCGTGCTTCTCGGCCTTGCCGCCCACTTCGATAGTGGCGATGACCTTGGCCTTCTGGCGGTCCAGCGATTTGACGACCGCCTTCTCCATGATCTTCATCTTCTGCTTTTCGAACTGCTTCTTGGCGAACTTGGAAATCTCCTCGTCCTCTACTGGCAGGATGCGATCCATCACCTCGACCACGGTCGTCTCGGCCCCCAGAGTGTTGTAGAAGCTGGCGAATTCGATGCCGATGGCGCCCGACCCGATGACCAGCAGCTTTTTAGGCATGTGGGGCGGGACCAGCGCATGCTTGTAGCTCCAGACACGCTCCCCGTCGGCTTCGAGCCCCGGGAGATTACGGGCGCGGGCTCCGGTGGCAAGGACGATGTTCTTCGCCGTCAGCTCCTCGGTGCCCTTGTCGGTCTTGACGGAGACTTTGCCTTTCGCCGTGACCTTGGCCTCACCCATGATGGTCGTAACCTTGTTCTTCTTGAACAGGTGGCCGATCCCGCCAGCCAATTGTTTAGCCACCCCACGCGAGCGTTTGACCACCGCGTCGAGGTCGTAGTCGATGCCCGTTGCCGACAGGCCGAACTCCTTGGCGCGGTGCATCAGGTGGAACACCTCGGAGGATCGCAGCATCGCCTTGGTCGGCAGGCAGCCCCAGTTCAGGCAGATCCCGCCAAGGTGTTCGCGTTCGACGCAGGCGACCTTCAGCCCAAGTTGCGCGGCACGGATGGCAGCCACATAGCCGCCAGGGCCGGCACCGATCACGATCAGGTCGAAGTTCTGGGCCATGATGGGATACCTTTCGAGAGTCTCGGTCAGTTGTTCAACGTTGAACTATTCCATCCGAAGCTGCCTGAAAAGCGCAGGCCCTGCAATGCCGCCTTGCGACTGTTGCAGGACCCCGGCGTCAGCCACCCGCCGTGCCCAGTCGTGCGACTTGTGCCGACCACCGCTCAACCAGTCCGGGTTCGGGGTGACTGGCACCGGCGATCCACGTAAAACGGGTCGGCTTGATTCCAACGAAGGCGAAGACTTGGCCGCGCAGCTGTCGCAGCAAAGCGTTGCCATAGACGAAGCGCATGAACCACGACGGCGTATCCGACGTCACGATGACACGTGCGGTGCGCCCGACCAGAAGTGGGGCCGGCATTCCGATTTTCGATGTCACGCGCGGGTTGAAGGCCCGTCCCGGCACGAACGCACGGTCAATCAGCGCCTTCAGTCGCGACGGCATCCCGCCCCACCACATTGGCAGCGACAGGACGACATGCTCGGACCATTCGATATTGCCCATGACGGCCTCCAGATCGGGCTCCAACGGCTTCGACATGGGGTCATTCCCCTGCCCGAAGTCGGCCGAAAAGCTCAATTCGCTCAGGTGGGCGACCCGCACCTCATGCCCGGCGGCGCAGGCCTTTTCGGCATAGGTTTCGACGAAGCTGCGCGACAGGGATTTTTCCGCGGGATTTCCGTTGAGGATGAAGATGCGTTTGAGTGTCATTGTGTGCTCCATAAACTGACCACGGTCATATTATTTATTAATTGACCGTGGTCAATATATTAATTTGACCTGGGTCAATTTATGTGGCACCTCAGCCGAATGGCTCGGATGATGCAAAAACGGACGCTCGAAACACGGGCGCGCCTCGTCTCGGTGGCCGAGGATATGGTCGCTTCAAAGGCGTTCGAAGCCCTTCGGGTCGAAGACGTCGTGCAGGCGGCGGGCGTCGCCAAGGGCACCTTCTTCGCGCATTTTAAAGACAAGGACGCGCTGATGGATCGGCTTATCGGCGACCGTATGAATGCAGAACTGGACCGGGTTGATACCGACACAGCGCCGTCGGGTGTGACGGACATCGTGGACCGGATGTTGCCATTACTGACCTTCATGACCAGCGAGCGCTATGTCTTCGACGTGATCCTGCGCTATTCCGGTGCCGCCGCGCGCGAGGAGATCGGCGTGATCGCCGGCACCTTCGCCCGACAGATCGAGATCTTCGAGCGTTGGATCGCCGCCGGACCGTTTCGCCAAGACGTTTCGCCCGCCCTTCTGGCCGAGGGGGTGCAGGCCTTCGCCGTTCAGGTCATGGCGCTGAGGTTCTGCGCGCTGCACAGCGAAAACGGTCTTCGTGATCCGCTGATCGCTTATCTGAAGGCGTGGTTGCGCCCGTCGGTTCAGACCTCTGCCTGAAGCTTCCGCAGGACCGCACCATAGGCCCCCGCGTCAAGAAACGCGCGCTCCGCCGCCGAAGTCTTCCGCCCCAGAACCTCGTTTCGAAACGGAAAACGACCGAACTGACGGATAATTTCCCGGTGCGCCCGCGCATGGAGCAGCATCAGAGGAGCATCCATGCGCATCATGATCAGGCGAACGGCCTGTTCCTGGTCCTGCATGACCTCCGAATGCTCCAGCGGCAGATAGAAGAACTGCCGCGCCGAGCCTTCGATCTTCAGATCGAAACCCCGCCGGATTGCCGATTTCGTGACTGCCCGCGCCAGCCAGTCGGTCGAAAAGGCGCGCGCATGCCCCCGCATCATGTTGCGCGACATCTGGTCTGTCAGGATCAGCAGCGCCAACGACCCGCGGGCCGTCGCCCCCCAAGATCCATGCAGATGCTCAGCGGCCTCCCAGGTTTCGAAGAACCGGTCGCGCATCTGGTCGTCCAGCGCGTCATCCTTTTTGTACCAGTCGGCGGGCGTCAGCTCGGAGAACCAGAATCGGTTGACCTCATCCGCGGTGCGCAACGTCATGCGGCTTCCCCTTTTGCATCTGTGGTGCCCTCGACAGCTTGTTCCTCCCAGCCCTCGATTACCGAGTCCATGGTGACCGAAGTCGTCGCCATGGGAGAAAGCACGACATAGCTGCTTTGATCTTCGTCCATCGGCAGAACGCCACGCCGCATCATCCGCCACACGGCGTACACGGCCAACGCGACCATCAGCACGCCAAGAAAGATGAAGAACCCGGCCGGTCCCGCAAAGCCCATCAGCCAACCTGTGACCAGCGGGCCACCGACGGCACCTACCCCATTGACGAATAACAGCTGAGCCGAGGCCGAGGCCATATCCTCGGGTTGGAGGTAGTCGTTCGTGTAGGCCAGCAGGATCGCATAGAGTGGATTGGCCATCCCGCCGATGATGAACGCCGAGACATATAAGCCGTTCACACCACCTAACCCCGTCGCACCCAACGCGCAGGCCACTGCCCCCACGATGGCCCCGATCACCACCATCAGGCGGCGATCAAGCCGGTCCGACGCCCAACCGATCGGATATTGCAGCACCAGCCCGCCCAGATAGATGGCCGAGACGAACAGGGCGATCTGCACCGTGCTCAGGCTGGCCGCCGCGCCGAAAACACCCGCCATTCCGAACAGCGCCGAGAACACCGCCCCCAGAAGGAAAACACCAACAAAGCCCAGGGGCGACACGTGGTAGAGGTCCTTGAAGGACATCGGCTTCGCGCTCTCGAACGGTGGAACCGGCGTGGCCGAAAGCAGGATCGGCGCGAATGCCAGCGACACCAGCACCGAAACGATGATGAACAGCGTAAAATCGCTGGCATCGCCCAACGCGAACAGCGCTTGGGCCGCGACGATCCCGATCATCTGCGCAATGATGTAGAGCGACAGCGCCCGACCGCGTGTCGCGTTCGTCGTAGTGTTGTTCAGCCAGCTTTCGGAAACGATGTAGACGCCGCAGAAACAGAACCCCAACACCAGGCGCAGCGCGACCCAGGCAATCTCGTTGGTCAGCAGCGGATACAGAATCAGACCCGCCGAGGCGAGCGAGCCCAGGAAGGCAAAGACTCGCACGTGACCGACCTTGCGGATCAGCCGCGGCACCAACTGCGAGCCCAGCAGGAACCCCGCAAAATAGCTCGACATGATGATCGACATGGATCCGGTCGAGAATCCTTCGATACTCCCCCGTACGCCCAGCAGCGTACCCTGCATCCCGTTGCCGAGCATAAGCAGCATGATTCCGACCAGCAGGGCCCAGGAATTGCGAATGACAGAAAGCATATCGGGGGCCCTTCGGTCCGGGAGAATTTCGAATCGCGCCTACGCCCGATGGAACGATGCGTCCACCCCATTTGCGACACGGTCGATTCTGCCCGGAGGATCCTTGCGCACCACTAAGCGGCCACGGTCGATTTCGCGATTGGTGCCCCCTCACTCCGGCAGGAGTAAGGACGCGTCTCCATAGCTGAAGAAGCGGTATTTCCCGGCGATTGCATGCGCGTACATCCGCAGCATTCGGTCGCGTCCCATCATAGCGGAGACCAGCATCAGCAACGTCGATTGTGGGAGGTGGAAATTGGTAATCAGGCCGTCAGCGACACGGAATTCATAGCCCGGATAAATAAAGATTTCCGTATTTCCCCTGAATGGCGCGATCTGCCCGGCGACCGCGGCGCTTTCAATCAGGCGCAGGGCCGTCGTTCCAACCGGGATGACGCGCCCGCCGTTGGCCTGCGTTTGTGCGATGGCTGCGGCGGCCTCTGGCGTCACTTCGCCCCATTCGGCGTGCATCTTGTGCGTCGTCACGTCTTCCACTTTCACCGGCAGGAAGGTGCCGGCACCCACGTGCAGGGTCACTTCGGTGAAATCGACGCCCTGTGCGCGCAACTCCTCCAAGAGGGGTGCATCAAAATGCAGACTTGCGGTGGGTGCGGCAACGGCCCCGGAATGACGCGCCCAGACCGTTTGGTAGTCGTCGCGGTCTTGGGCATCGGGCGCGCGCTTGGCGGCGATATATGGCGGAAGAGGCATCTGCCCCGCCGCATCCAACAGCGCATGAACGTCTTCTGGCGCGCAGTCGAAGCGCAGGGCCACGTCCGTCGCGGTCCGGTCCACGATGATGGCACGATGACCTGCGTCCAGTTCGATCGTGTCCCCGATTTTAAGTTTGCGAAGCGGTTTGACCAGTGCCCGCCAGCTGCCGTCGGGCTGCGCGGCGGTCAGCGTGAACTCCACCTTGGCGCGCCCGGACCCGTCCGTCGTGTCCCGCACACGCGTGCCGTTCAGCCGCGCGGGAATCACCTTGGTATCGTTCAGGATCAACCGGTCACCCGGTCGGAGCCAGCGCGGCAGGTCGGTGAACACGGCGTCGGTGATCGCATCCCCCTGTCCCACCATCAACCGGGAGGAGGAGCGGGGCGACGCAGGCCGCGTCGCAATCAGGTCGTCCGGCAGATCGAAATCGAAATCAGAGAGTTTCATGCCGCCCCCCTATCAGGATGGCGGTGGCCTGCGGAAGATGTCGCGAAAGATGCCGGGCGTCAGGATCGACAACGGGTTGACGTCGACGTCCGGGTCCTCGGCTTGGCCCGTCAGGCGATAGCTAAAGCCGAACAGCCCCTCGTCCGGACGCGAGAACAGGGCCCCGAACAGCCCGTTCACCAGGTAGATCGGCGAGATCACCCCTTGCAGATCCATCATCTTGGTCCCGATATCGAAAGTGCCATCGGCTGTGATCGACATTGACGGACCAACGGCACTGGCCCGACGGACGACAATATCTTCGGGCCGCAGGGTGAAGTCGGATTCGACCGTCTCGAAAAACAGCCCCTCGCCGGTCAGTTGCTCCAGGATTCCGACAACCGACAGGGCCTGCAACAGCGATGCCAACGCAGGCGCTTCGCGCACACGCAAATCCCCCATTCGAAGTTGCCCGGCATATGCTCCCGTTGCCCCGGTGGGGCGCAGCGTCAGGGAGATCGAACCGCCACGCGCATCCTCGAACAACCCCGCCGACCGCAGAACCCCGCCGCCGTCGTTGCCCCGGATCTGCACCGCCGAGCCTCCGGCCTGCGGGACCAATACGCCCTCGACCGCCGCACCGCCGTTAATCCGCCCGGTGAATTCACCGGACCCGCCGCGCAGGCTCGCGCGCAGATCCGTCATCACGATGCCCTCCGTGATGGTCAGCCGCTCCAGCGCGATGTCCAGCGGTGCACCTTCGCCGCCGTCGCCGCCGCCCTCTCCGACTAACAGGGCACGGCGCAGGTCGGCACGCCCGCCCCGAATACCGATCGCGGGCGCGACGCCGGCCCCTCGCCCCGTCAAGACCAGCGGCCCCCGGAACCAGCCCGTGTCCACCGCGTCGAACGTTGCTTGCAGCAACCCGTCGTTGCCCGGACGCAGGCTGACGCGGCCGCTGGCCGTAAGGCCGGGCGCATCGATGGCGATCCGAGTGATGTCGGCCGTCTCGGACAAGGTAGCCTCTACCTCCAGCTGGGCAGTCCCATCGCGGGGTTTGCGCCAACTGATGGCCGGCAGTGCTGCCGTCATACCCCGCAGATCGCTGGTCACCGTCAGGCGCGGCGGCGCACCCGGCGGCAGGCTCACCGCAATGTCGGCAAGCGCCGACCCCGATAGCTCCAGAGCATCGAGCGTGATACCCAGCCGGGTCAGCCCTTCTGCCGACACGCGCGCTGTCCCGGCAACGCTCCCCGGCTCGGGCAGGGGTTCGTCCGGGCCGGGCGGGGCATCGGGGTCGATCGCTTCGGTCGAGGGCGGCGGCAACGTCTGGCTCCAGCGACCCGAGAACGGCACGCCTTCCAACGTCATATCACCTTCGATCTGCACTTGTCCGGGCACCACCGTCAGGATCAGCGCGTCGGCGGCCAGCACCTTGCCGGGGACGATGTCCCGACTGGTGACATCCGTCAGCCGTGCACCGACTTCGTAGGCAATATCCACTGGCGCATTTCCACGGCGCAGCGGCAGGCGCACCGAGACGCGTGCCTCCGCCTGCCCCGCAACGAAGTCTCGGGACTTGCGCAATCGCTCCAGCAGGCGAAAGGGGCGGTTGTCCAGAAGCTCCAGCATGTCCCCTATCTCCCCCCGCGCCAGCAACGACAGATCACCCGTCGATGGTCGCTCTGTCGTGTCCAGGATGCTAAAGACGGTTCCTGCGATATCGATGTCACCGCCCGTGCCCTCCTGTTCGGCGGTGGCCACACGGCCCCGGTCCACACGCAGGGTCAGGCGGTTGTCGGAAAGCTGCGCGGCCCCGTCCGTATCCAGCGCGGGAGGCATGAAGCGCATGTACCGGAACGAGCTGTCCTGGAAGTCGAAGCTCGCGGCGACGTCTGGCGGTCGCCCCGGCGCGATTCGCAGCAGCGCAGTCGCCCCTGTCGCCGTTCCCAACAGCATGTTGTTGGTAAACCATGTGCGCGCCTGCACCTGCAACGTTGGCGGCCAGAGCGCGACAAGATCGGACACGCTCATCCGCGGCACGGCAAGACGCAGCGCACCGTCCGGCCCCGACGCGCCGAAAACCAGGTTCCCCGACAGGCGCGCCGTGCCCGAAGGACCGGTGACCATGGCCTGACCGATGCGCAGCGCCAGCGGCTGCTGCGTCAGGCGCGCCTCGAACACGCCTTGGTCAAACTCTACCCGCCGATCCAGCAGCCCCTCTGGGTCGAGGATCGTCCGGCCCATGCGCAACTGCATCTGGATCGGCCCGGTCAGCCCGTCATCCAGCAGAATCTGACCTTCGGCGGTGATATCGACATCGTCCGAGGCGGCAGCGATTTCGCTCAGACCGATGCGCCCCGATCCGGGCAGCCAGTCGAACGCCAGGATTGCCCGATCCATCGCGAGTGCAGGCCGATCGACCATCCGCGCGCCGCGCCCCACGACTCGCCCGCGAAGGGGGCCCGGTGTGCCATCCTCGGCCAAGGACATGGACGCGGTGGCCGAAACCTCCCCGGTGACCAAGGTCAGCGCAGGCACGTTCGGCAGGACTTCGGCTAACCCGCCCATGGACAATCCGGTCAGAACCACCCGCGCCTCGGCCCCCTGTCCGCTGTCGGCGCGGCGGGCCAGGCTTACGGCAATCTGCGCCGTCTCGGGTCCCAGCCGCAGGTCGGATGTCAGCGACAGGCGCAGGCCGTCCTCCTCGCGCCGCCAGATGACCGTGCCATCCTCCGTCTGCTGCGCCAAGCCGGTTATCGCATCGTCGAACCGGACAGCGACGCCTGCGACAGTCACCTCGTCCAGGGCTGCGATGGCGGGCGTGGCCAGAAGCGCATCGACGGTTTCCAGCGCCTCGGCCCAGGTGCTGGGCAGCGTTCCGCCGCCCGAGCCGAAGGCGAGCGAGAGCCGGCCCTCGGCGTCGCGCGACACATCCAGCACCAGACCGTCCACATCGATCGTCCGGGGCCGCAGCTTGCCGCGCAGCAGGGCCTTGCCGTCCAGAGCGACCCGCGCGCTTGGCAGGCTGACGATCGGCACATCCTCCTCGCTCAGCTCCGCACCGGACAATGCAAGTCGTAACGCCTGGTCTTCCAGATCATAAAATAGCGCCACCTGCCCCAGCGATACGTCGCGCGGGGCCATGTCTCGGGCGATCCGCTGCTCAATCCGCTCAATCGTCCAATCGGGCAAGGCGATCGGCCCCTCGGTCAGACGCCAGGCAGCCCCGCCAAGCAGGCTTACCACCACAAGCAGCACCAGCGTCAAAGCGCGCGGCACGCGTCGGGAACGTCGGGGGCTTGGGTCGGTCATGAACAACAGGTTCCAGATGCAGGGATCGGGGCTTTACCTTGACCCGCCGCCCCTCGGGTTCCAAGTCCCTTGCAGGACGACCCGCCACCAAACCGACGCCAACCCCATTTTCGGAGACCCCGCATGACCGATCAGATCACCCCCGGCGCACAGGCACCCGACTTTACCCTGCCCCGCGACGGCGGCAGCGACGTCACCCTGTCCGACATGCACGGCAAGCAGGTCGTGCTGTATTTCTATCCCAAGGACGACACGCCCGGCTGCACCAAGGAAGGCATCGCCTTTTCCGAAGCCATCGACGATTTCAGCGCCGCCGGGGCCGTCGTGATCGGTGTCAGCAAGGACACCGCAGCCAAGCACGACAAGTTCATCGCCAAGCACAACCTTAAGATCATTCTGGTGTCGGATGCTGAAGGCACCACCTGCGAGGATTACGGGACCTGGGTCGAGAAGAACATGTACGGCAAGACCTATATGGGCATCGAACGCGCGACCTTTCTTATCGACGCCGAGGGAATCGTGAAACAGGTTTGGCGCAAAGTGAAGGTGCCCGGCCACAGCGAAGAGGTTCTGGCGGCCGTGAAGGCATGAGCCTGACGCTTGCCGAAATGGCGGTAGAGGTTCTGACCACTGCGGACGGTCGGGCCAAGACGGCACTGTCGCGCAGACACGCAGCCGCGTGGCGGGCCGCGCGCAGGGGCGACACCCCGATCGCCGTCGGCACCGCCAACCCGCCGATGCAACCCGCACGCCCCGCCCGGCCGGAACTGGCAAACCCACGCGACGTGCCACGACGCAAGCCAGGCACAACGGAAGGCCGAATCGCCCTGCTGCATGCCGTGGCCCATATCGAACTGAACGCGGTCGACCTGCATTGGGACATCATCGCACGGTTCAGCCACGTGCCCTTGCCGATGGGCTTCTTCGACGACTGGGTTTCAGCCGCTGACGACGAATCGAAGCATTTCAATCTGATGGCTGACTGCCTCGAAGCAGCGGGAAGCCACTACGGTGCGCTTGCAGCGCACGCAGGCATGTGGCGCGCAGCCGAGGAAACGGCCACCGACCTGATGGCGCGGCTGGCCGTGGTGCCGATGGTGCTGGAAGCGCGGGGCCTCGATGTGACCCCCGGCATGATCGACGTCTTCAAGCGCGCCAAGGAGGCCGAAGCGGTCGCCGCACTGGAAACCATCTATGGCGAGGAGGTGAGCCACGTGGCCTATGGCAGCAAATGGTTCAATTTCCTTTGCGGACGCAATGACCTGGACCCGAAAGATGCATTTCACGCCCTTGTGCGAAAACACTTCCACGGCGTCCTCAAGCCCCCCTTCAACGAGGAGAAGCGCGCCGACGCTGGCCTGCCGCCCGATTTTTACTGGCCCCTGACCGAGGAAGTCTGACCTCCGGGGCAATTTCCAGCCGCATCAACAACAAGCGAGATTCTGCCACCGCCCGGCCTTGATAAATGCTGCATGGTTGCCGGATCGCCACAGTCACTCTAGAACCCGCCCAACGGTAAACCCTTCGTGAACGAAAGGGTGACCTGGGGACAGACAGGGGTGCGTGTTGCGGGCCCCTCACTCACAGACGGGGGATGGTTCGTGAATCAACGGCTATCGGACAAACTGAACGCGCGACTTGAACGCCACCTGCCTGAGCAGCGGTTGTTCCTGAAATCCGAAGAGGGCACGCGTTTTGTCCGTATGCGACCAGTCACGCAGGCCGGGGTTCTGGTCGGTGGTGCCCTGTTGGTCGGCTGGACGGTCGTCGTCACGTCCTTCTTCCTGATCGGGGCAATCACCTCGGGGTCGAACCGCGATCAGGCGGCCCGCGCGCAGATCGCCTACGAGTCACGCCTCGCCGTCCTCTCGCAAGAGCGCGACACACGCGCCGAGGAGGCAGAACAGGCGCTGGATCGCTTCTATTCTGCGCTTGAAGAAGTCTCCAAGATGCAGGGGACGGTCCTTTCCAGCGAACAGCGCGTACGAGAGTTGGAAACCGGCATCGAAGTCATTCAGCGGACCCTGCGCCGCACCGTGGCCGAGCGAAACGCCGCTCGCGACGAGGCCGAGACGCTGCTGGCCAGACTGGAAAATGCGCCCGAAGCCGCAGCCCGCGCCGAGCGTCTGGCCGCTGATAACGCGGCCACCTCCGAAGCCCTCACCGAAGCTCTTGATGCGACCGCGCTGGAACGTGACGAGGCGGTCATCGTGGCCTCCAGCGCCGATGCGGAGATCGCCCGAATGGAAGCGATGGCCGCGGTTGTCGCGGACCGAAACGACCGCATCTTCCAGCGCTTGGAGACCGCCCTCGAGACGTCCCTTTCCCCGTTGGAGCGGGTGTTTGCCCGCGCCGGCATATCTTCCGACGCCCTCCTGAGCACGGTGCGGAGCGGTTACAACGGCCAGGGTGGCCCTTTGGAGCCGGTCGTCGTCTCAACGCGCAGCGGTAACGAACTACCGGATCAGGATACTCCCCGCGCCAACCGCATCCTCGATAAGCTGGAAGACGTCGACATGTACCGCCTGGCCGCCGAGAGCCTGCCGCTGGCGCATCCCGTCAGCGCTCCGCACCGCCGCACCTCGGGCTTCGGGCCTCGGTGGGGCCGGATGCACTCCGGCATGGATTTTGCCGCAGGCCGCGGCACGCCAATCCTTGCCACCGCCGAAGGAACCGTGATCCACGCGGGCTGGCAGTCCGGATATGGCAAGCTCGTGAAGATCCGGCACCCCCTCGGCTTCGAAACGCGATATGCCCATCTCAACTCCATTGACGTGCGGCAGGGCCAAAGGGTCTCGCGCGGACAGAACATCGGTGGTATGGGGACAACCGGACGGTCGACCGGCGTGCACCTTCATTATGAAATAAGGCGCAATGGCGAGGCCCTGAACCCAGTAACCTTCATAAACGCAGGTCAGGATGTTTTCTAAATCGAAGTTGAACCAGCCCGGCGGCGACGCCGACAAGCCCACCGCTCCCGGCTCTGCCCCGGCGTCATCGACGCCGCCGCCGAAGCCCGCCAGCCTTGAACTTGGGGCCGGTCAGTCGGCGATGAAGCCCAAGGTGGCCCCATCTACGCTGTCTACGGACCTTGTCATCAAGGGCGATATCAAGACGTCCGGTGACATCCAGATCGAAGGCGAAGTCGAGGGCAACATCCAGGCACACCTTCTGACCGTTGGCGAAACCGCCGTCGTGCGCGGCGAAGTGATCGCCGACGACATCGTGGTCAACGGCCGCGTTATCGGCCGGGTTCGTGGTCTGAAGGTACGCCTGACGTCCACCGCGCGCGTGGAAGGCGACATCATACACAAGACAATCGCCATCGAATCGGGTGCCCATTTTGAGGGCGCGGTTCAACGGCAGGACGATCCGCTTGGCGGAAACAGCAAGCCGATGCCGCAGCAGAAGCCCTCCGAGACCGCCAAGACCAACTGATCGGTCTTAAATGACAGACAAACGACGCACCCCGCTTCCTCGAAGGAGCGGGGTTTCGCGTTTTCCGGGGCCGGACGAACGAAACCAGCGAGCCCGCCGCGGGGCCATCGTACTCACCACGGTTGGCTCCTTGGGCGACCTCTACCCAATTCTGTCGATCGCGGCCTCGCTGGAGGAAATGGGGGTCGAGACGCGCCTTCTTCTTTCACCAGACGATTGCGAAGTGGCGCGGTCCTGGGGCCTTCTTGCCACACCGGTCGGTCCAAGTCGGGCGCAGGTTTGCGCCGCCATGGGACAGACCGAGGACGAGATGGCCGCGGCGTTCTTTCGGAACCCCCTGCCCTTCCTGCGCCGCGTGGCGATCCCGTCGATGACCGATGTGATGCCTGAAATCGAACTGGCCTGCGTCGGGGCCGCCTGCGTCGCCGGTACGTTTCTCGCCTTTGGTGGGGCGTTCGCCGCCGAGAAAGCGCGCCTACCGTATGTTCCGCTTCAGTTGCAGCCCTTGTTGACCTACTCGGCGTTACAGCCTGCCCGCGGCCCGGGCTTCGATCTTATGGCGCGTACACCCGACAACTGGATCAAGCGCGGATGGAACCGTGCAATTCTGAGCGGGCTGAGGTGTGTTATCGGGCTGGGCCTGCGGGCCCCGGTCAATCGTCTGCGCACCGACCTGGGTCTGCCACCCTTTGCAGGGACACCGCTTGTCGATGTCGGCGGCGCAGCCGTGCCGCTTCGGCTGGGCCTTTGGTCAGGCACCTTCGCAACTGTCCCCTCGGATGCCCCGCCGGGCCTGCGGGCCGTCGGCTTTCCGCGCAGTCCGCTCGGCGATCTGCCCCGGGAGGTGCAGGACTGGCTGGACGCTGGCTCTCCTCCTCTCGTGATCACGTTGGGCAGCGTCGCGCAGGGCCTCGCGGGAAGCGACTTTTATGGTCGCGCAATTGCGCTGGCGCGGGCAATGGGCCTGCGCGCGGTCGTATTGCACGGCAAGACCCCGCCGCCGGCATCTGCGCCCGATATTCTAGCGCTGCGGGGCCTGTCACACGCCCCACTGTTCCCGCAGGCCGCTGCCATCCTGCACCATGGCGGCATCGGGACCACGGGCGAGGCATTGCGCGCCGGGCGACCACAGTTCGTCGTTCCCATCGGGGGGGATCAACCGGACAATGCCGCGCGGTTGTCAGATCTGGGCCTCGCCGTCTCGCTATCGCCCAAGCGGTTCAAGCCCGCGCGCGCCGTGCCGCTGATGCGTAACCTGCTGGACCGCTTCGACTACGCCGCCGCCAGCGAACTAGCTGAGCATATCGGGGCGGAGGACGGCGCGCGCGCCGCCGCCCTGCAATTGGCGCAGGTGGCGTCGCTGCGCGATTAACCCTCGTCCATGTCGGCGCGGCTCTTGCCGCTGGCGTTGGATGCAAGGACGCTGGCCATCAGGCCGTCGATGTTGCCGTCCAGGATGCCCTGCGTGTCCGAGGTTTCGAACCCCGTCCGCAAATCCTTAACCATCTGGTAGGGTTGCAAAACGTAGGACCGGATCTGGTTGCCCCATCCGGCATCGCCCTTGGCCTCGTGGGCGGCGTTGATCTCGGCGTTCCGGCGGTCCAGCTCCATTTGGTAGAGCCGCGATTTAAGGGCCTTCATCGCGATATCGCGGTTCTGGTGCTGTGACTTTTCCGAGGACGTGACGACAATGCCGGTCGGCTCGTGCGTAATCCGCACGGCCGAGTCGGTGGTGTTCACGTGCTGCCCGCCCGCGCCGGACGACCGATAGGTGTCGATGCGGATGTCCGATGGGTTCACTTCGATCTCGATGTTGTCGTCAACCACCGGATAGACCCAAACAGAACTGAACGACGTGTGACGGCGGGCCGCGGAATCATACGGGCTGATGCGGACCAGGCGATGCACGCCCGATTCCGACTTCAGCCAACCATAGGCATTCTTACCGCTGATTTTGTAGCTGGCCGACTTGATTCCAACTTCTTCGCCCGGCGTGCGGGATTGTAACTCAACGGTATAGCCGCGCTTCTCCGCCCAGCGGACGTACATCCGCGCCAACATGTTCGCCCAGTCGCAGCTCTCCGTGCCGCCGGCACCGGAATTTATCTCAAGGAAGGTGTCGTTGCCATCTGCTTCCCCGTCAAGCAGCGCCTCCAGCTCCTTTTCCGCTGCGGTCTCGACCAGCTTGGCAATGCCGCGCTCAGCCTCGGTGACGATCTCGGCGTCGTCCTCCATCTCGCCCATTTCGATCATCTCGACATTGTCGGAGGTGTCGCGCTCCAACGCCTCGATCCCCTCGATCCCGTCCATCAAAGCCTGACGGTCGCGCATCAATTGCTGTGCCCGCTCAGGATCATCCCAGAGGGTTGGATCCTCTATCATGGCGTTGAACTCTTCCAGCCGGTGCGGTGCCGTCTCCCAGTCGATCCGACGCTTGAGAAGTGCAACCGACTTGGCGATGGCATCGACATTGTTCTGAACTTCTGCGCGCATCTTCGCCTCCGGGAAACTGTTGCGCCGTGGGTATCGCGCGGGCGCGCGGGCGGCAAGACGCACCGCAGTCCCGGCGCGGCCCGTCACAACAGGGGTGTCAGTAAAGACCACCCGTCGACAGCGACCCGAAACTGGCGCGCCCCGGCACGACAACCGTTTGCCCGGTAGATGTCTGCACCTCGGAATCGAGGGGGGCTTCGCTCTCATCACCCTGCCCGCGCCCGAACAGCGGCAGATCGCCGGCCATGGCAAAGCCGCCGTCGATGATCGTGCCGCCAAGTCCCAGGAACGGATCGTCCCCGTCGCGGAAGTATTCGGATACGACGTAATCTCCGGTCGCATCGTCCGGTAGCCGCGCACCGGTAAAGCGGTCGATTTTCACGAAATACCCACCCGGTGGAACCTCGAACGGGCCCCCGCCATATTCCTTGATCGCTTCGCTCATGAATTCATTAAAGACCGGGCCGCACATGCCGCCACCCGAAGCCCCGCGCCCCATGCTGCGGGGCCGGTCGTATCCGATATAGCAGCCAGCCACGATGGTCGAAGAAAAGCCGACGAACCACACGTCCTTGGCATCGTTGGTGGTACCCGTCTTGCCAGCGATCGGCACCGGCAGGTTCACCGTGCCCGATGCCGTGCCGCGATCCACGACACCCTTCATCATTGACGTCAGTTGATAGGCGGTGATCGGGTCCATGACGCGCTCGCGGTTCGACACGATTCGGGGTCCGTACCCCTCGGACAGCGTAGCGAATTGCTCGCAATCGAGGCAGCTGCGCTGATCGTGCTTGAACACAGTCCGGCCATAGCGGTCCTGTATCCGATCGACGAGCGTCGGCTCCACCCTCTCACCACCATTGGCAAACATCGCGTAGGCTGACACCATTTTGTAGAGCGTCGACTCCTGCGACCCGAGGGAGTTGGCCAGAAGCTCGTCCATCTCATCATAGACGCCAAACCGCTCCGCATAGCTGGCGACGACATTCATGCCCACGTCCTGGGCCAGGCGCACAGTCATCAGGTTGCGCGACCGCTCGATGCCGGTGCGCAAAGGGGCCGGGCCATAGAAGCGATTTGACGCGTTCTTGGGCCGCCATATCTCGCCACCCGAGACGATCTCGATGGGCGCGTCCACGATAATGGTGTTCGGCTGGTACCCGGAATCGAGCGCCGCCGCATAAACGAAAGGCTTGAAGCTGGAGCCAGGCTGGCGCGTGGCCTGCGTGGCGCGGTTGAACACCGAATGCTGGTAGCTGAAGCCACCCTGCATCGCGATCACGCGGCCGGTATTGACGTCCATCGCCATGAATCCACCCTGTACCTCGGGCACCTGGCGCAGAGACCAGCGGATGAGTGAATTATCGCTGTCGTCGGTCATGCGGCGGACATGCACGACGTCCCCCGGTTCAAAGTTATCGAAAAAATCGCCGCGCAGCCATTGGATATCCTCGCGCGGGACGCTCACCTGCCCGTCGATGTCCTCGACGCCCAATGTCAGCGTTTGATCGGCAACCTCCATCACAACGGCCGGGAACCAACGATTGCCCAAGTCGATATCGCGCGCAACCGACACACCGGCCAGCGCGTCGCGCCACGCCATGTCATCGGTCAACGTTTCGACGGGAACTGTCTTACCCGTACCGCGCCAAACGCCAGCATTACGGTCGTAGCTTTCCAGCGCGCGGCGCAGAGCTGTGGCCGCCACGTTCTGCATGTTCGCATCGACCGTCGCGCGCACCGTAAAGCCTTGGGTAAAGAACTCTTCCTCGCCGAAATCACGGGTCAACTGACGGCGAATCTCGTCGGTGAAATAGTCGCGGTCAGGCAGGGCGGCACGGAACGGCTGGTAATGGCCCGACTGCACGGTCAGCAGGGGTTTCTGCTGCTCGTCAAGCATTTCAGCGCGGGTGATATAACCGTTCTGAAACATCTCTCGCAGAACGTAATTCCGCCGTTCGATGGCGTATTCCATGTTGCGCACGGGGTGCAGTGTCGACGGACGCTTAGGAAGGGTGGCCAGATATGCGGCCTCGCCCAGGGTCAGTTCGTCCAAGATCTTGTTGAAATAGGTCTGCGCGGCGGCGGCGACGCCGTAGGAGTTCTGACCGAGAAAGATCTCATTCAGGTACAGCTCCAGAATGTCCTCCTTGCCCAGCGTCTCCTCGATCCGGGAGGCGAGGATGATCTCCTTCACCTTGCGCTCCGCGCTGCGGTCGGAGGTCAGAAGGAAGTTCTTCATCACCTGCTGCGTGATGGTCGAGGCCCCGCGAACCTCGCGCCCGCCCGAGGCCACCGCATCGACGGCAGCGGACACGATCGCGCGCGGGTCATAGCCCGCGTGCTGATAGAAGTTCTTGTCCTCGGCCGAGATGAAGGCCTGCTTGACCAAGTCGGGGATTTCCTCCGCCGGGGCGAACAGGCGACGCTCGCGTGCGAATTCGTCCATCAGGCGACCTTCGCCGGAATAAATTCGGCTGATCGTCGGCGGAGTGTACTGGGCGAGCTGCTCGTGGTTCGGTAAGTCGCGGCCATACATCCACAGGACGCCACCAACACTGATCGCCATGGCGATAATCCCCAGCGTCAGCGCCGAGAATATCCCACCGATAGTCGAAAGCACTAACATGCCCGTGCCATGAATCGTCCGGCCGATGGCGGAGATTACAGCCTTTATCTTCGTTGCGATGGTCATGCGCGACCCCTGCCTGTCCAGCCACCCGTCTGGTCACGGTGCGGCGAAATTCTGCGTTCATGCCACTACGGACAAGGTCATATGCTTACGCCCTTGGCCCGGTCCCGTCAAAGCGGCTCCGGCGGTCATACGCCCATTCGCCCTGACGTATCAGGCATTGATGGTAAAGATATCTTGACCACGACTGGCGCAATTTTCCGAATGTCGTTCGGTGCAAACCACTCAACACCAAAAGCGCACCCGTCCCCGCCTTCAAAACCGCGCCCAACGGTCCCATCCGTCTGCCGAAATCGGCCTTTGGCGGCAATTCGCAAGCAGGCCCACCGAGCACGAACGCGACCGCTTGATCCGACTATTGGCGCAGCAGCAAAGCCTCCGCAGCGTCCTGCTCGGCCCAAGCCGCGACACCATTCGCAATCGCCACGGCCATCCGCGACCGCCAGTCCGGGTTCCCGAGATTTGCAAGGTCCTGTGTATTCGACATGAACCCCAGTTCCAGCAAGACCGAGGGGATATCGGGGGCCTTGAGCACGGTGAACTTGCCACCCAGACGGGGCCGCTTATGCAGCCGGATTCCCGCCGCGTTCAACCCCGCAACCAATGCGTCGGCCAGCTTGACCGACCGCGGGGCGGTTTCAGCTCGGGCAAGTTCAACCAGAATGCGCGCGATCTCGTCCCCCTGCTCAACATCGCCCACGCCGAGCAGAAGATCATCGCGTCCATGTCGCTGCGCGATTTCGGCGGCGAGCTGAGTCTCGTTGCCGGGGGCGAGAGTATATACGGTCGCACCCTCGGCCCCGCCGCCCTCCACCGCGTCGGCGTGCAGCGAGAGCATCAGGTCCGCCTGGCCGGCGCGCGCAATGGTGGACCGGCCCCGCAGGCCGACGAATTCATCACCATCGCGCGTGAGTACCACCTCGTGCCCCCGGCGTTTCAACACATCCGACAACTCCCGCGCGAACCGCAACATCAGCGCGGCCTCGGTCAGGCCGCCCGCCTCAGCCCCCGGATCGACGCCGCCGTGGCCCGGATCCAATGCGATGACCAGCGGGCGATCACCAGTCTGGCGTCGGCGCTGCACCGTGGGCACCGTGGTCGAGGGGCGCACATCCCATGCCTGCGGGTTCAGCGGGCCAACCGAACCCGCTCCCTCGGTCAGAACCACGTTGATCGTGGTGCCCACGTCGGTGTCCATCCACGCCCGCTCGATCCGCATGGGACCGGGCAGTTCGAACATCAGGCGCGACCAGCCCGCGCGGATTCGCCCGGCCCGCCACTCGGCGTCCACGGCGATCGCCGCCGGATCAGCTGAACTCCAATCAACCTCCGACGTATCCAGGACCAAGCGCCAGGAGTCCGCTTCCACGAAGACGCGCCAACGCACCGGTTGGCTGATCGCGACCGCGACCTCCTCCCCGTCCATGCGGATCGCCTCGACCGTGGCGCGCGCGTTGAATTCCTGCGCAGCGGCGGGGCCGACCAGACAGATCAGAAGGGCGAGAAGCCGGATCATCGCGCGTCCATGAAGGTCTTCAGGCGCGCAAGACCCTCCTCGATATCCGCCGTCGCCCGCGCGTAGCTGAACCGTAGGAAACCGCGCCCCCGCTCCGGGTCGAAATCAAGGCCGGGCGTCACCGCCACCCCTGACTTTTCAAGGACTTCCGAGGCAAACTTCAGGCTGTCATCCGTTAGGTGGCTGACATCGGCATAGATGTAGAACGCCCCGTCCGGCGGCGCGATGCGGTCGAACCCGGCGCGCGGCAAACCCTCCAGCATCAGTTCGCGATTGCGGGCATAGACGGCGCGGTTGGCCTCCAGTTCCTCCGTGGCCTCCATCGCGTGCAACGCGGCGATCTGACTGGCATGGGGGGCGCATATGAACATGTTCTGCGCCAGCCTCTCGATCGTGCGAATGTGATCCTCGGGCACGACCATCCAGCCGATCCGCCATCCCGTCATCGAGAAATACTTGCTGAAGGAATTGATGACATAGACGTCGTCCGACACCTCAAGCGCCGAGACGGCGGGCGCGTCGTAGTGCAGACCATGATAGATTTCGTCCGAGATGAACGCAGCCCCCTGCGCATGGCAAGCCTCGATCAACGCCGCCATCGATGACCGGTCGAGCATTGTGCCTGTCGGGTTCGCGGGCGAAGCGACGATCAGCCCGGCCAAGTCCGGCAGGTCGCTCGCCATGGGCTGAAACCGGTTCTCGGCCTTGGTCTGAATGCCGACGACCTCTAGCGACAGCGCCTTGAGAATCTGACGGTAGGACGGGTAGCACGGCAGGCCCAGCCCCACCCGGTCTCCGGCGTCAAACAGCGCGGTGAACGCCAACAGGAAGGCCGCCGACGACCCGGCGGTCACAACTACGCGATCCGGGTTCAGGTCGATCCCGTACCAGTCGTGATAAAGCCGCGCGATCCTCGCCCGCAGCTCCGGCAAGCCAAGCGCCACGGTATAACCCAGCGGCCCCTGCGCCATCGCCGCCGTCAGACCATCACGCGCCGCCTGCGGGGCGGCGGTGCCGGGCTGGCCCACTTCCATGTGAATGATGCTGCGGCCCGCGTCTTCCAAACGCCGCGCCTGCTCCATCACGTCCATCACGATGAACGGATCGACCTGACTGCGGTTCGAGACCTGCCTTGCACCTGCCATCCGTGCCTCCGATACTGCTCGGCACGTGATGACCCGGACGCCCGGGGCCGTCAATGACACCCCTGCCCCAAACGGGAGAGACGCGATGTTCCGCAAGCTGACCACCGCCGCCTTCGCGCTGATGCTCAGTGCCGTTCAGGCGCTTTCGCAAGGTCTGATCCGGGACGCGGAAATCGAATACGCCCTGCGGCAGGTGGCGCAGCCGATCCTGCAACAGGCTGGACTGCCGGGGTCGGTGAAAATCTACATCATCAACGACGACAAGATGAACGCCTTTGTCGGCAATGCGCGCGCCATCTTCATTCACTCGGGCTTGTTGCTGCGCATGGAGAGCGCGGATCAGTTGCAGGCCGTCCTGGCACATGAGGCCGCCCATATCGCCAATGGCCACCTGACCCGTCGCCCCGCCGCCGCGCGGCAGGCGGCGACTGCGGCCAAGCTCGGCCTGATCCTGTCGGTCGCGGCGGCGGCGGCAGGTGGATCACGGGCGGGAATGGGCGTGGCGGCCGGGACGGCATCGGCAGCACAGAGAACCCTGTTTGCCCACACCCGCGCCGAGGAGGCCAGCGCCGACCAGTCCTCCCTGCGTTACATGGCCGCAGCGGGCACCGACCCGAAGGCCGCGCGTGAGGTTCTGGAGCTCTTTCGCGGACAGGAGTTGCTGACCATCGGAAGGCAGGATCCCTACGCCCAGACCCACCCCCTGACGCGTGACCGCATCCGCGCGGTCGAGGGATTCGCCGCCGCCGTCACGCCGCGCAGCGTGGATCGGCGCGCGGTCGATTACTGGTATGCGCGGGCTACCGGCAAGCTCTCGGCCTTCCTGCGCGCGCCCCGCTGGACCCTGCGGCGCGTAGGGCGGGATATGGACGAAATTTCCGTACTGCGGCGCGCCATCGCCGAGCACAGACAGGCCGATCTGCGCGGGGCGCTTTCGGCGATCGACAGCCTGATCGCGGCGCGCCCCGGCGATGCCTATTACCATGAGTTGCGCGGCCAGTTCCTGTTGGAATCGGGTCAGGCAGCGCCCGCCGCCGCCAGCTATGGCCGTGCCGCGCAGATTGCCCCGCGCGAGCCGTTGATCCAAGCCGGTCTGGGCCGTGCGATGATGGCCGCCGGACAGACCGCGAAGGCGCTGCAAGTGCTGGAACGCGCCCGCGCCAATGACCCTTATGATCCCGCCATGCTTCGCGATCTTGCGACGGCTCATGCAAGGCAGGGCAACACGGGCCTTGCATCAGTCGCTACGGCGGAGCGTTATGCCGTGCTGGGACGCCTGGACGATGCGGCAATCCATGCAAAACGCGCCGAGGGCCTGCTGCCAAGTGGCTCCTCCGGCTGGCTCCGCGCGCAAGATATCCTGGCGACCGCGCCCCGCCGCTGAACGGGCGACAGTACGAAAAAAGGGCGCGCCCGAAGACACGCCCTTTCTACTGTCTGACATCGGCGATCAGTTGCCGAACGACCACCAACCCTTGCGCTTCGGCTTGGCCGGAGCTTCCTTTTCCGGAGCGTCAGAGGCCGGTGCTTCCTGCGCAGGCTGCGGCGTCACTGCCTCCTGTACCGGCTCGGGGGCAGTCTCAACCTCCGCCGTGTCGGCAACCTCAGCCACCGGTTCCGAGGGCGCGGCACTCGGTGCCGGGGCCTTGGCGCGAGCGCGTGACCTGGACTTCGGCTTGGCCGGAGCGGTCGCAGTCTTGGGTTCCTCCGACTGGGCTTCGGGGACCTGCTCCGAAACCGGCGGCGGCGCCTCGGCGGCGGGTTCCGGAGTCGGTTCGGCCGGTTGTGCCGCCGATTCCGCAGGGGTCTCGACGATCTCAGCGGCAGGTTTCTTGGACCGTGACCGGCTGCGCGACCTCGGCTTGGGTTTCGGGGCGTCCTCAGTCTGATCCGGAGCCGCTACGTCACTCGTTTCGGCCCCAGTATCCTGTGGCGGCAGGTCAGCGACCGCAGTGTCAGCAGCATCAGTTTTCGGTGCGGGCGACACGTCAGCCTGCCCTTCGCCCGAGGCATCGGACGCGCCATTCTGGCCATTCTCACCGTTCTGGCCATCGCCATTGCCGGACTTCTTGCGGCGCGACCGGCGGCGGCGCTTCTTTCTTGGCGCGCCATCGCCGTTCTCGTTGCCGCCCTCGTCGTCCGCGCGGGCCATCTGCGCCGGAGTTGCGTCAACCTGTTGGGCTTCTGCGTCCTCGACTTCCTCGGCCTCAGACTCGACAACATCGTCCTCTTCCTCGGGGGACCAGGAGGTGTCCATCTGAACCACGTTCCTGGCTTTCGGGATGACGCGGGTGGCCGTCTTGAACTTCTCGATCGAGTAGTCGGGAGCAATCATATGCGGGTCTGCGACGACGCGCACGGCCATGTCGAAGCGCGCTTCGATCGTGGCCAGATGCTCCCGCTTTTCGTTCATCAGATAATTGCAGACATCGACGGGGACCGTCAGTTTCACCTCGCGGCTGCGTTTCTTGACGCCTTCCTCTTCCAGCGCGCGCAGGATCGACAGCGCGACCGAGTCGTCGGACCGTATCAGGCCCGTTCCCTGACAATGCGGGCAGGCCTGCGTGGTCGCCTCCAACATGCCGGGGCGCAAACGTTGACGCGACATCTCCAGAAGGCCGAAGCCGGAGATGCGGCCCACCTGAATACGGGCGCGGTCGTGCTTGAGCGCGTCCTTGAGGCATTTCTCCACGGCAGCGTTGTTCTTGCGCTCATCCATGTCAATGAAGTCGATCACGATCAGACCGGCAAGGTCGCGCAACTTGGCCTGACGCGCCACCTCGGCGGCGGCCTCCAGGTTGGTCTTTACGGCCGTGTCCTCGATCGAGCCTTCCTTCGTGGACTTGCCGGAGTTGACGTCGACTGCAACCAGCGCCTCGGTCACATCGATGACGATGTAGCCGCCGGATTTGAGCTGCACGGTCGGGTTGAACATGCCCGCCAGATACGACTCCACACCATGCTTGGCGAAGAGCGGCTGACCGCCCTCAGCATGGAGTTTCACGTTCTTTGCATGGGACGGCATGATCAGCTTCATGTAGTCCTTGGCGTCCCGATACCCGGCCTCGCCCTCCACGATCACCTCGTCGATGTCGCGGTTGTACAGGTCACGGATCGAGCGGTGGATCAGGTTGCCCTCTTCATAGATGGGCGCGGGCGCAATCGACTTGAGCGTCAGCTCGCGCACCTGTTCCCACATCCGTTGAAGGTATTCGTAATCGCGCTTGATCTCGGTCTTGGTGCGCTTGGCCCCGGCCGTGCGCACGATCAGGCCTGCGCCCTGCGGCACATCGATCTCCTGCGCGATCTCCTTGAGTTTCTTGCGGTCCACCGCGTTGGTGATCTTGCGGCTGATACCACCGCCACGGGCAGTATTCGGCATGAGGACACAATACCGACCGGCCAGCGACAGGTAGGTCGTCAGTGCAGCACCCTTGTTGCCCCGCTCCTCCTTGACGACCTGAACCAGCATGATCTGGCGAACCTTCACGACTTCCTGGATCTTGTACTTGCGGGCCTTGGGGCGTTGAACGCGAGGGGGACGGATGTCCTCCTCGGTGTCGTCGTCGGCCACGGTCTCGACGGTCTCATCCTTCTCGGCAGGCTCGGCCTTCTTGGACCGGCTGCGCGAGCGGGAACGCGAACGTTTGGGCTTCTCTCCCGCCGGTGCCTGGGCCTGATCGGTGTCGGCTTCACCTTCCGAGTCCTTGTCACCAAAGTCTACGGTCTCCATGCCGGAAGGTTCCGCCGGGGCGGTCGCCTCGGGTTGCGCGTCCGACGGGGCCGCTTCCGCAACGTCGGCTTCCTCGCCTCCTGAGGTTACGGTCTCATCTTCAAGACCGGCACTTTCCGCGATCGTGGTGACAGGACCGTCGTCATCCTGATCGTCCTGGTCTTTGCTGCCGTCCGCGCGCGCGGCAGTCTCGTCGTCCTTGACGGCACCCTGACCGGCAGTTTCGGTCGCGGCTTCCGACACCTCTGCGGGTGTGCCGGACACGACGGCGTCGGTGGCCGCTTCGATGGCCTCGATCTCGGCCTTCGCGGTGGTCGCCCCGTCAGTTTCTTCTGCGGCGGGTTCTTCTGCGGCGGGCGCGCCGGCGTCCTGCGCATCGCCCTCGGTCGCCTTCTTCGAACGGCTACGCGTGCGGGAACGGGAGCGCGAGCGGCTCTTCTTCGGGGCTTCCTCGCCGATGTCCTCGGCCTCGTTTTCGTCGGCCTCGTCAAGCCGCTTCGCCGACTTGGCGTCGGCGGCTTCATCGGCCGCGGCCTGCGCTTCGGCAAAAGCACGTTCTTCGGCCAGAATCGCATCGCGATCGGCCTTGGGGATCTGGTAATAGTCGGGGTGGATTTCCGAAAAGGCCAAGAATCCATGACGGTTGCCGCCATAATCCACGAATGCGGCCTGAAGTGACGGTTCGACCCGCGTCACCTTCGCCAAGTAGATATTGCCTGCAAGCTGCCGCTTGTTCAGGCTTTCGAAATCAAACTCCTCGACTTTGTTTCCGTCTGCCACCACGACCCGGGTCTCTTCCGGGTGGGTGGCGTCGATCAGCATTTTCTTCGCCATTATACTTTCCGCGACAGCGAGTTGGCACCACGGGGGGCATCAACCTGGCCTGTCTTTGTGATGGGGCGCGAGCAGTCAAAACGGCGGCGGGGCGGTCAAGCCGCATCCCGTCGTTCGCTGTTGTGTCCTGCGTCATCGCGCGTTTACTCCGGCCCGCGACGCCGGAAGTCCGGCGCATTGGGTCCAAACAATGCCCGGGGATTTGATCCGGGCGTCTCGCCGAAGACAGTATCTGCCTTCGTAAACTTCCCCCGATGCGCGGACCTCATGCGGGACCGGACGTGCACGGGGAAGAATCTCACCGGTTCCGACCGCCGACCAATCCGCAGCACAACCGTACTTCGTTAGTGTTACAAATTTGACGCCTTCGCAACGAAAAAGACGGCCTGCAAGACCGCTTTACACAATAGGAGCATCAACGCGAGCGTCTGCGCCAAGTGTCACGTCAGAGGTAGTTCGACCGGCTCAATCCGTATTTCGCCATCTTCTCGTTCAGAGTCCGCCGGGGCAGCGACAATTCTTCCATGACGCCTGCGATCGATCCGCGATGGCGGCGCATGGTGTTGTCGATCAGCATCCGTTCGAACGCCTCGACATATTCCTTGAGCGGCTTGCCCTCGGTCGTGACCTGAACGGTTTCGCCCTGCTCCTGCGTGTCCGACATCAAAAGGCTGGAGATGGACCCCGTCCCGCGCCGCTGCTGCAGCACCGCGCGTTCCGCCAGGTTGATTAGCTGACGCACGTTGCCCGGCCACGGTGCCTGAAGCAGTTGCGCGGCTTCCTGTGCCGAAAGCTGCGGCGGCGTCGCCCCGTATTCATCACCAAAGGTTTCGGCAAAATGGGTGAACAGGGTCAGCACGTCCTCGCCGCGATTGCGCAAGGGGGGCAGCACCAGCTTCATTGCGGCAAGCCGGAAGAAGAGGTCGGGGCGCAGCGAATCCTCCAACGTCTTTTCCGGATCGGACCCGTTGTGGATCGCCACGATGCGCGTTTCCGCCGGCGTGCCCTGATCGTTGATGAATGTCAGCAGACGCGCCTGAAGCGCCATGGGCAGCGCCTCGATATCTTCCAGCACCAGCGTGCCGCCGCGCGCCTCCTCGACCAATGGCAGGCCACCTTCGGTCACCGGACCGAACAGCTTGGCCCCCAACGCCTCCTCGCCAAGAGCGGCGCAGGAGGTAAGCGCGAACGTCTTGCCTTGCCGAGGCCCGACCGCGTGCAGTGCGTGCGCGACCAGCGTCTTGCCCGTGCCCGTCTCTCCGTCGATCAAGACATGCGTATCGGCCTGCCCCAGATCAAGAATGTCCTCCCGCAGACGCTCCATTGCCGGTGACGTGCCGATCAGCTTGCGCATCAGAACGGTGCCATCCGACAGCTCCCGGCGCAGCGCCCGGTTGTCGAGCGTCAGCTTGCGTGCCTGCGCCGCCCGCCGCGCCAAATCTGTCAACCGGTCAGGGTTGAATGGCTTTTCCATGAAGTCATAGGCACCCAATTGCATCGCTTCGACCGCCATGGGCACATCACCGTGACCTGTGATCATGATCACGGGCAGGCTGCTGTCCTGGCTCATCAGCTTTTTCAGGAACTGCATCCCGTCCATGCCGGGCATGCGGATATCGCTGATAACGACGCCGGGGAACTCCGGGGTAATCTTCTTCAACGCCTCCTCGGCGCTTGCATAGGTTTCGGTGGCGAAACCCGACAAGGCCAGCCACTGGCTGATCGACTGACGCATGTCCTGTTCGTCGTCGACGATCGCGATCCGGGTCTGCTCGGCCATGGGAATTCCTATTCGGCTGCGTCCAACGCCATATCTATCGCGGGAAGGCGAACTTCAAACACGGCACCGCCCCGCGCGGCGTTTCGCGCGGTCAACCGCCCACCCAAGTCATTGATGATACCCGAACTGATGGCCAAGCCAAGCCCTACCCCCTCGCCCGGCTTCTTGGTTGTGTAGAACGGCTCGAACAACTTTTCCGGGTCCTGCAACCCATGCCCGGTATCGTGGACCGCCAAAACGACCTCCTCCCCAGAGGTCAGCAGGATGTCCAGCTCTCGCTCATCGGCCCCATGCATCGCGTCCAGCGCGTTGCGGACCAGGTTGATGATGACCTGCTCCAGCCGCAACCGGTCGCACAGCGCCATGACCGGCGTATCGGGCACTGTCTGCACCAGTTGAATTCTCTCTTGTCGCAGCTGCGGCTCCATCAGGGTCAACGCGGAAGACAAAGCATCGCGCACGTCGACAGGCTCGAACGCCTCGCCACCCTTACGGGCATAGGACTTCAATTGTCGGGTGATCGCGCCCATCCGATCAATCAAATCGTCGATCCGCTGGAAGGACGACAATGCCTCATCGGCGCGCCGACGCTGCAACAGCAGGCGGGCACCGGCCAGATACGTCTTCATCGCCGCAAGCGGCTGGTTCAGCTCGTGGCTGACGGCCGCCGACATTTCTCCCAGCGCAGCCAGCTTCGACGACTGTGCAAGGCTCTGCTCGGTTTCCTTAAGCTCTTCCTGCACGCGCTTGCGCTCCGCAATCTCGCTCGACAGCCGGTTGTTCAGCTGGCGCAATTTCAGCGATTCCCGCTGGAACAGGACCGACCGCAGGGTTGAGCGTCGATTGAGCAGGTAGAACCCCAGCGTCAACAGCAGGGCAAAGCCAGTGATGATCAGCGCCAAAACCCCGTTCACCCGCTCGCGCACCGACTCGTAGGAGGTGAAACTGACCAGCCGCCATCCCCGGAAGGGCACACGGGTTTCCAGCTGGATCAGGGCATTACCCGAGAAATAGCCTTCGTTCACGTTCGCACCAAAGGCCCCGGACGTAACCAGCGCACGCTCCAGCGCCGATGGCACCGAGTTTGCGTCAATCGCTGCGTCCAACTGTTGCCCGCGCCAGCGCGGTTCGGTCGTCAGGATCACCGTGCCCGTGGCATCCGTCACCGCGACGGCCGCGGTTGTTCCGCGCCAGCGGCTTTCGAACTGCGACAGGTTCACCTGCACCTGAAGCACACCCAACTGGGTCGCCCCGTCGCGCACAACGCGGCTGAACGATGCTTCGTAGGCACCTGTATTCGAGGGGAAGATAGTAAAGACCGTGTCCGTGGTCGCCACGGCCTCGGTGAAGAACGGGCTTTCTGGATAAAGGCTTCCCAGTTGTTCGCGGTCGGTCGCGGCAACGGTCCGACCCTCCATGTCCATCAATCGAATCGAAGCGGCACCGATCTCGTCGACGTAGGAAATCAGACGCTGGCTGGAGGTTGAGAAATCCTGCGCCTTGAGCGCCGCAATCAGCGTCGGATCCCGCGCCAGTAGCAATGGCACGACCGAATTCCGCTGCAACTCCGACAGGATCGCACCACCATAAAGCGATTGACGCAGCTCCGCCCTTTGCCGTGTTGCGTCGACCAGCCGTTCGGTCAGCAGGATGTTCACGATCCAGATCGCGGCACCTGCCGCGATGATGGTCAGCACGATAAGGATACGCACGGCCCAAGGCAGGCGCAGCTTCACCCGCTCGGGCGACGCGGTGCCTCCGACTTTGGGCTTTTCCGCAGCCTTGTCCTTTGGGGTGCGCCAGAACATCAGGTTTTGTAGCCGCAGGACGGATTCGTCTCAAGCATGGCTCGTCCCGCAGGCGGGATCACGCGGAGACGAGTGCCCCGGCTACGCTGCGAAATAGAACCGCGCCGTCGGTGCCGCCCTGGAGCGGATCGGCGGCACGCTCGGGGTGGGGCATCATTCCCAGAACCCGGCGGTTGGGCGACAGGATTCCCGCAATGCCATCGGTTGCCCCGTTCGGCGTCGCGACATAGCGAAATGCCACCAGGTTCTCGGCGTTTAGACGATCAATGGTATCCTCGTCGGCGGTATAATTGCCCTCATGGTGGGCGATCGGAATATCGATCACCTGCCCGACGTCGTAGCCCGAAGTGAACGCGCTCTCGGTCTCTTCGACGCGCAGGCCGACGGTCTGGCAGATGTACTTCATCCCCGCATTTCGCAGCAGCGCCCCCGGCAGCATCCCGGCTTCCGTCAGGATCTGGAAGCCGTTGCAGGGGGCGAATACAAAGCCGCCCCGGTCGGCGTGGGCCCTGAGCGCCGCCGCGATGGGCGACCGCGCCGCAATCGCCCCGCATCTCAGGTAGTCGCCATAGGAAAATCCGCCCGGTACGCCCACCAGATCCACGCCCGAAGGCAGCACCGTCTCCTTGTGCCAGACCATCGTTGTGTCGAACCCGGCGGCACGAAACGCCACGGCAAGATCGCGGTCGCAATTGGATCCGGGGAAGACGAGGACGGCGGCTTTCATGGGAGAACCTTCACAAAGCAGGGAACCTGCGGAGCGTTTTTCACATTTCCCCGGCGAGTTCCAGCGTCGCCGACGATCCTTTCACGGGGCGACGATCATTCCCACCGCGATCCTTGCGCGGGTGCCTAGCGGCATCAATTGGGGAAGCGCCATCCGATCTTGTCGGCGCGAACCGCCCATGCACGCGCGGGAAGAACGATTGGACCGCCGGTCTCGACCAGGGCGGCAAGGTGTTCCTTCACATGATACCTCTGATCCGGCGGAAGGCTCATGCAATAGCTTGGGGCCGGACCCGAACCAAGCGTGAAGGGGTACCAGAACGATTCGAAATCGGGGAATACGGCGTCCATCTCAATGGCCGCGATCTCCGCGTTGGGAATGCCTGCCCCCTCGCAAAGGGTATTCAGCCGGTCCTTCGTGCAGAACGGAAACCGCGCGTTTTCCCTCAACTCGGCGGCGTCCGGATCGACCTCGGCGGCCGCCGTCCAGAAGGCATCGATGATGCCCATTCCACCGCCGGGATAATCCCAGACATAAAATGACAGGACACCTCCGGGCCGAAGAACCCGGCGCATTTCCGCAAGTGCGGCCAGCCTGTCTTCGACGAAGTTCAGCACAAGCGCGGAGGTTACGATATCCGTGGATGCGTCAGGCCCCGGAAGATCCAGCGCATCCGCGATGGCGAAGCGCACGCGGGAATCGTCAATCAGTTGTTCGGCATAGCTGACAAAATCGGCGGATCGGTCGGTCGCGATGATCGACCGGGGATCCGCGTCTGCCAGTATTTCTTCCGTAAGCGCTCCGGTCCCGCAGCCGACCTCCAACCAGTCCGCCTGCGCAGGCGGGGCCAGCCAATCAAGGAAAAGCGCCGCGATGCCGCGGCTCCAGCGACCCATGTAGTGTTCGTAGTTTTGCCCCGCGCTCCACGCGTCGAATTCTGCTGCTGCGGACATATTCCCCTCTCCAGTCTTTCCGATGCTGAATCATGCTATGCTCCGGGCACTAAAAAGGAGCATAGCATGAATTACGACAGAACGCTCATTTCCAACGGCAACCCGATGGAGGCTATCGTCGGGTTCTCGCGCGCCGTCCGGGTCGGCCCCTTCATCTCGGTCGGAGGTACGGCACCGGTCGATGCCGATGGCAAGACCGTCGGGATAGGCGATGCCGCCGCGCAGACGCGGCAATGCCTGCACCTGATAGAAAGCGCGCTGCGTCAGGCGGGCTCGGGATTGCATCACGTGGTGCGGACCCGCGTCATTCTGACTGACATCGAAAACTGGAAGGCTGCGATCGACGTCCGCAAGACGTACTTCCGGGATATCCGGCCCGTGGACACTATCATGGCGATCGACCGCTTCGTTAACCCAGAATGGCTGGTGGAACTGGAGGTCGACGCAATTATCAGCGACTGATCGACCGGAAGATCGAGACCTACGCCTAGCGCGTAAAATCCGTAATTACCGCCACGCCAGGTGGCATCGGTCCATTGAATGCGGCCAATTCCGCCGACGTGTCGGACAGCGCCACTTCGCGCGCGATCAGGGGCGACATGTCGACTTTGCCGCTGGTGATCATGCCCAGCAGCGATGGATACCGCCAGGACGGCATTCCCCGTGTTCCGTAAAGAGCCAGATTGCCTTGATAGACTGCGCTCATGTCGACATCCATTTGTGCGGTATGACCAACCGGCATCCCCACCTGCACGTGCCGGCCCAGCACCCGCAGACAACGGATCGAGGCATTCACGGTGACGGGGATGCCCAGAGCCTCCACGCTGACATGCGCACCACCACCGGTAATTTCCTTGATCTGCGCAGCCGTGTCATCAGACGCGAGCACCGCCGCATCGATGCCCAAGCTAAGCGCATGGTCCAGCTTTTCCTGTACCACGTCGACGACGACAACATTCGCCCCCAGTGCCCGGCCCAGCAGGGCCGCTGACAACCCGATGCCCCCGGTGCCGTGAACGGCCAGCCACTCGCCCGCTTGCAACGCCGCCCGCCCGGTCAGCGCATGCCAACTGGTCGTCACGCGACACCCAAGCCCGGCGGCGACGGTCGCCGACAAACCTTCAGGCAGGCGCGCCAGATTGTGATCCCGCGGTACGGCGACGTATTCGGCAAAGGCCCCCGGTTCGATGAACCCCGGCAGGCGCTGATCGAAACAGGTGTTTTGCTGCCCCGCGCGGCATTGAGGGCAGGTTCCACAAGCAAGGATAAAGGGCGCGACCAATGTGTCGCCCACCGCGAATTGCGCATTGGGTCCAGCAGCCACCACTTCCCCGCAGTATTCGTGCCCGCCGATCTGACCCGGCTTCACGCGCGGATGCTCACCGACCCAGCCGTGCCAGTCCGACCGGCATATACCGCAGGCGATCGTTCGCAACACGACGCCGTCTGAAGGGCAGTCCGGCTCAGGCAGGTCTTCAATGGATAGCGGGGCGTTGTATTCGCGTAGGACGGCGGCGCGCATGGTGATCTCTCCCTCGTTTCGGGGAAACAGCCAGCATTTGCACCCGACTGGCAACACCTAATCTGGCGCGGCGTCCGATGGATCGGGGATGGCAAAACGCCCGAACCGATGGGTCCCGGCGTCGTCGTCGATGTCAGAGGCTCTCGATCCAGTTATCGACCTTGTGCTTGGCCGTCTCCTTGCTATCGCCGTACCGCTCTTGAATCTTGCCTTCCAGAACCTCGCGGTCACCGGCGGCCTGTTGCAGGTCATCATCTGTCAGTTCGGCCCACTGCTGTTTAGCCTTTCCGATGAATTGCTTCCAGTTTCCTTGGATTTGATCCCAGTTCATTGTGTCACTCCTCGCAGGTTGTACATAAAGTTCAACGCGTTCAGGCTGGCAATGTTCCATCGCGTGAGGGAGACTGGCCAAAGATGGTGGACACCTTCACCAAGGCATCAACCAAGCCGCGCGACAATCTCCCCACGTTGCCCAAGGACCGAAATTGGAGAGTAGAGCAAGATCCAGCGCGCGGTGTTCAGCGTGAGAGACAACGACACCCGTCCCCTCAGGTGACTGCCTGATGTCCTTATGGTCCGGATCTGGTTCGCCGGAATATGCGGACCGTTCGGCCGGACGGATATTCCATCCGCGTTTACCACGATTTCCGTAAACCTTGCCCCCACCAGCAGTCGCTGGCCGGACAGGACCAACAAGGGAAGGAGAACGAACCAGGCCGGTTCCGGCGGGTCCGACCGCCAGCTTATCAGAAGAAGAAGCACGGAAAGGCCCGCAAGGGCAAAACATCCCAAACCCAATGACATCAGAAGATGGCGATAAGGACGAAGGACAAGAGGCCCGTTCTCAGCAACAAAGTTGGAAAACCCTTGGCCCACGATCACATCTCGATCGAATAGCTTTCGATCACGGTGTTCGCCAAAAGCTTCTCACACATGGCGGTGACGTCGGCCTCGGCGGTGCCCTCGACCACGTCAAGCTCGATCAGCTTGCCTTGGCGCACGCCTTCGACGCCGTCGAAACCCAGCGCGCCCAGCGCATGGCGCACGGCCTCGCCCTGGGGGTCAAGGACGCCGGTTTTGAGCATGACGGTGACTTTAACCTTCATGGGATCGCTTTCAGTTGATCAGGGTCGGACGGGTCACGGGACCCGAGTTCGTAGGCAGCACGCCAAGCCGGCGCGCCACTTCGGTATAGGCATCGGTGAGTGAGCCCAAGTCACGGCGGAACACATCCTTATCGAGCTTCTTGCCCGTCTCGATGTCCCACAGACGGCAACTGTCGGGGCTGATCTCATCGGCCAAGATCAGGCTATGCATATCGTTGTCCCAAATACGACCGACCTCGATCTTGAAGTCGACCAGCTTGATTCCAACTGCCATCATGCAACCCGACATGAAGTCGTTCACCCGAAGCGCCAGCGCGACGATATCGTCCAGATCCTGCTGGTTGGCCCAACCGAAGGCGATGATATGCTCCTCGGCCACCAGTGGGTCACCCAGCTTGTCATCCTTGTAGCAAAACTCGATTATCGGGCGCGGCAGCGGCGTCCCCTCCTCGATCCCAAGACGCGTCGAAAGCGTTCCAGCGGCGACGTTGCGAACGATGATTTCGAGCGGAACGATCTCGCATGCGCGGATCAGTTGTTCCCGCATATTCAGACGCTTGATGAAATGCGTGGGCACACCGATGTTGCCCAGCCCCACCATGAAGAATTCCGAAAGGCGATTGTTCAGAACACCCTTGCCGTCGATGATGTCCTTCTTCTGCGCGTTGAAGGCGGTGGCATCGTCCTTGAAATACTGGACCAGGGTTCCCGGTTCCGGGCCTTCATAAAGGATCTTGGCTTTGCCTTCGTAGACCTTTTTGCGTCTGGCCATGATACCCTCGGACGTTGCTTGTTTGCGCGCCTCTTAGGCCTTTCGTACCGCTTTGCCAAGCGACGCGACTTGCACGCGCGCGCCGCGCGGCACATATCGGAAGAAAGCACACCACACGTAGGGAGACACGCATGTCCAACAGTTTCACCGACCGCGAGAAGAGCTTCGAAAACAAGTTTGCCCATGATGCCGAACTTCAGTTCAAGGTCGAGGCGCGGCGCAACCGCCTTCTGGGCGAGTGGGCTGGCGAGCTTCTGGGCAAGGAAGGTGACGCTTTGAAGGCCTACGCCGTCGAAGTCGTCAAATCCGATTTCGAAGAAGCAGGCGACGACGACGTGTTGCGAAAGGTCGCCGGCGATCTGGGCGAGAAGGTCCCCACAGCCGAGATCCGGGCGAAGATGGACGCCCTGATGGCCATAGCCAAGCAGCAGATCATGACCGAACTGAGCTGACCCGCCCCTCCAGATGACCAAGAGGGGGCCGCACTTGCGCGCCCCCTCATCATTTTCATGCATTTTATGAATTTGATTAAACTACGCCCGCGCGCCACACGGGGCGTGAATGCAAAGCGCTCCGGAGGCTGCCCCATGTCCGACGCCCTGACCGAACTTCTCAAATCCCGCGACTGGTTGCTAACCGACGGCGCGACCGGAACCACTCTGTTCAACATGGGCTTGTCATCGGGCGATGCGCCCGAATTCTGGAATGAGACCGAGACTGACAAGATCCGCGCGCTCTACCGGGGCGCGGTCGAGGCCGGATCGGACATCTTCCTGACCAATACCTTCGGCGGGAACGCGTCGCGCTTGAAATTGCATGATGCACAGGACCGCGCCGGCGAGTTGTCGCGCATGGGAGCCGAGATCGGACGCGAGATCGCGGACACCGCGGGCCGCCCGGTGATCGTCGCGGGGTCCATGGGCCCCACGGGAGAGATCATGGCCCCCATGGGCCCGCTGACGCACGAATTGGCTGTCGAGATCTTCCATCAGCAGGCCGAGGGCCTGAAGGAGGGTGGCGTGGACGTCCTCTGGGTCGAGACGATCTCCGCCCCCGAGGAGATGATGGCCGCCGCCGAAGCCGCGCGCCTTGTCGACATGCCGTGGTGCATCACCATGAGCTTCGACACCGCCGGCCGCACGATGATGGGCACGACCTCCGCCGAAATGACCCGTCTGATCAATAAGCTTGAGCATAAGCCGCTCGCCTATGGCGCGAACTGTGGCGTCGGGTCGTCGGACCTGATCCGCACCGTAATGGGCTTCGGCGAGGCCGATCGCCCCTTGATCGCCAAGGGCAACGCCGGCATCCCGAAATACCATGACGGGCATATCCACTACGACGGCACGCCCGAACTCATGGCAGAATACGCGGTCATGGTGCGCAACGCCGGGGCCACGATCATCGGCGGATGTTGCGGCACCACACCTGATCATCTGCGGGCCATGCGCGCCACCCTGGAGGCGTCCACCAAGGGCCCCGCGCCGACCTTGGAAGAGATCGCCGAGAAGCTTGGCGGGTTTTCCTCGGACAGCGATGGAACCGACGGCAAAGGGCCGGTGCGCGACCGCTCGGCCAGTCGCCGACGCCGCACCAAAGCCTGATGAAGCGTCCTTCTCGGATTGGATATCCTGGTCTGGCTGTCCCTGCGCCTCCGTCCGACTGGACGATGTTGGTGCCTACGGTCTCCCCGACGCTTGGTGCTCTCGGGGCCAACTCGGAAAGTGGCGCAATGGCGGATCCATCCGGGTTGCCGCAGTACTCCGTCTCTGCCTTTGTCGGACAGGGGGCCTGCGCGTGATGGACGTGTCTCCGTTTTTGCAAAAACTCTCGGGGGGCAGCCCGAAACCGCCCCTAGAAGAGCGACATCTGGCTGCCCGGTACTCGGAACAGATCGCTGCGCAGCGCCGGCAGATGTGTCGCCAGACCGACCTCCCGGCAGGCGCGCAGGAACCTGCTCTGCAACAGGTCCGCATGAACGCCCCGGCCCCGCATCCGGTGACCGTAGCCCGCGTCGTAGAGTTTGCCGCCATGGAACTCCCGAATTCGGTTCAACACCTTGCGGGCGCGGTCGGGAACGTGGGCGCGCAGCCAATCCTCGAACAGGGGGGCGACCTCCAGCGGCAGGCGCAGGGGGATCATGCTTGCAGCGGCGGCCCCCGCGTCCGCGGCCGCGCGAAGAATCGCCTCCACTTCGTGATCGGTCAGGCCAGGAATGACAGGAGAGACCATGACGCGCACCTGGATGCCCGCTGTGGCCAACCGCTCGATCGTCTTCAGTCGCCGCGTCGGTACCGGAACGCGCGGCTCCAGCCGCCGGGCCAGTGCGTCGTCCAGTGTTGTGACCGACAGCCCCACGCGGGTCAGCTCGGTCCCCATGCCGGACAGGATGTCGATATCTCGCTCGACCATTGTGCCCTTGGTCGTCACGCCCACGGGATGCCCATGGTCGCGCAGAACCTCCAGCAATCCGCGCATCAGGCCACGGTCGCGCTCGATGGGCTGGTAAGGGTCTGTGTTCGTCCCGATGGCGATCATCGCCGGCTTGTATCCGGCGGCAGACAGTTCCTTGCGCAGGGCCGCCGCCACGTTCGGACGGGCAATCAGCCGCGTCTCGAAGTCCAGACCCGGCGACAGACCGAGATAGGCGTGCGTCGGCCGCGCGAAGCAATAGATGCAGCCATGTTCGCACCCCCGATACGGGTTGATCGAGCGATCGAAACATACGTCGGGCGACTTGTTGGTGGTGATCGCCCGTCCAATCACCTCATCGCGCACCTCGGTGTCGATGCGGTCCGGAAGCGGCGCGTCATAGCTATAGGGTTCGAACCGTCCGGTTGCGTTGGACAGGGCTCCGCGCCCGGCAAGTCCGGGGTAGTTGTGTATGTAATGTCCCATGACCGAGGCCTCCCGCTCGTCCGCTTAATTAGAACAAAGATAGAACATTTGCCGCCCTGCGACAAGACGGGTCGCACCGCACCCGCCCAATGTCGCTTTTCGCGCTGACCCCACCTCGCCGAACGCACAAACCATGCATCACGTGTCCCCCGGAGGCCCCATGTCCGACGAAGATGAAATTATCCTGAGCGAGCTGAACGACGAAGAGCTTGTCGCCCAGATGTTCGACGACCTCTACGACGGCATGAAGGAAGAGATAGAGGAAGGCGTGACCATCCTGCTCGACCGGGGATGGCCGCCCTACCGCGTCCTGACCGAGGCGCTGGTTGGCGGCATGACGATTGTCGGCATCGACTTCCGCGACGGGATCCTGTTCGTGCCCGAAGTTCTTCTGGCGGCCAACGCGATGAAGGGCGGGATGGCCATCCTGAAACCCCTGCTGGCCGAAACCGGCGCGCCGACCATCGGCAAGATGGTCATTGGTACGGTCAAGGGCGACATCCATGACATCGGCAAGAACCTGGTCGGCATGATGATGGAGGGGGCCGGTTTCGAAGTTGTCGACCTGGGTATCAATAACGCGGCCGACGCCTATATCGACTCCGCCAAGGCCGAAAAGGCGGATATCATCGGGATGTCCGCCCTGCTGACGACGACGATGCCCTACATGAAGGTGGTGATTGACACGCTGGTCGCGGAAGGAATTCGCGACGATTACATCGTGCTGGTGGGTGGTGCCCCCCTGAACGAAGAATTCGGCAAGGCAATCGGGGCAGATGCCTATTGCCGGGACGCCGCCGTGGCGGTCGAGACCGCCAAGGAATGGATGACGCGCAAGCACAATCGGATGTCGGCATAATCGGCACCGGACAGGGGCCAGCCCGCGCACCCCCGAAGTATTTATAGAGCGAAGAACCGCGGTGCCTTGCCGGGCACGTCCGTTCGTGCAGGGTGTCGGTGACTTTCAAAGGAACCGTTATGACCCTGACGCTGCACCTTGCCCCCGGCACGATCTCGATGTGCGTCCACGCCGCGCTGGAAGAAACCGGATTGCCCTATGAATTGGCATGGGTCGATTTCAAGACAAGCGCGCAGCGGCAGGCCCCCTACCTCGCCGTGAACCCGAAGGGACGTGTACCCTCCCTGGTGGTTGACGGCACCGTCCTGACCGAGGCCCCGGCCCTGATGGACTGGATCGCGGCGGCAACCGGGCACCTTATGCCCGATGATCCCCTGACCGCCGCGCGTGTGCGCGAGACGATGTGCTACCTGTCGTCGACCGCGCATGTGGCCCATGCCCACAAGTTCCGCGCGCAAAGGTGGGCGGATGACCCCGCTGCACAGGCTGCAATGGCTGCCAAGGTCGCAAAAAACATGACGGAATGCGCATATTACCTGGAACAACGCCTGACCGGAAATTGGGTCGTGGATGACTTTTCGGCGGCCGATCTTTATCTGTGGAATGTAACGCGTTGGATGCCCGGCGACGGTGTGGAAATGGCTGATGTTCCGAAGCTGGCCGCGCATCACGACCGCGTGGCGGCGCGCCCCGCGGTTGCACGGGTCATTGAACTGCACACCGGAGGCTGAGGGCCGCTCAGGCCCCGTGCCCGACCTGCATGGACTGGTCAATTGCACCCGGATGCGGGCTGCGAGACAAGGATTCCTTCTGGCGCGGGAAACCCGCCAGAATTTCGTCGATCGCCTGCCGTTGGGGTAGCCCCATGTCGATCGAGATCACACCCTCATCCGGCGTCGGCTCCTCCAGGATGCTCAGCTGGTGATCAATTTGCCTTTGCCCCTCATCCGGTGACCCGCCCGAGGCGATCATGCGGGCCTCGATCAATTCGCGCGGCCCGTACAGGTAGACGAAGGTGACATGCCCCAGCACCGCAAACCGTATGCGGTCCCGCTGCTCGCGCCTCAAGGCCGGGCAGGCAACGACCGTACCGCTGCCCCGCATGGCCAATTTGAAACCGATGGCGTCGAACCATGCGTCATAGTCGGCCTGCGTCAGAACCTCTCGTCGGGCCAGTTTGGCGCGGTTGGCAGGCGGATGCAGATCACAGCCGGGGATGAACCGCCCGTCCATGCTATTGGCCAGCGCGGCACCGATACTTGAACGACCTGTCCACGCGACGCCCATAACCACGATATTCATCGAACCGTCCTTTCATTCATGCGCGCGGCGGCGCTTTCGGCCAACCGCTCACGACAGTCAACCATGGCCTTTGCAGACGGACCTATCCCGCCCATATAGGAAGGACATCAAAAGGAGCGCCCATGCCCCTCGACCGTCTTGTCCTAATCGTCTTCATCGTTCTCATCGCCGCGGGGGCCACGATCTGGCTTGGTGCGATCATCACCGCAAGTTTTGCGCTGCCCTTCGGTGCGGTGGCCCTGTTGCCGGCGGCGCTGGTTGCCTATGTCGTTTTCCGGGTCGTAGCGGAACGTTTGGGAAATTCCGACGACGATCATTACGACAATTTGAAATAAATGGGGCGACCATGGACATTATCCTGACGACGACGGACATCGTTCCTGGCCGCGAAATTGCGCATTGCCTGGGCCTTGTGAGGGGATCGACCGTGCGCTCCAAGCATATCGGGTCGGACATCGTGGCAAGCCTGCGCAATATCGTCGGCGGGGAGGTCAAGGAATACGCCTCCCTCCTGACCGGTGCGCGCGAACAGGCGATCGACCGGATGAAGTCGGAGGCCCGCCTGCTGGGCGCGGATGCGATCGTGGCGGTGCGACTGGAGACATCGACCATTACGCAGGCCGCTTCGGAAGTGATGGCCTATGGCACGGCGGTCAAACTGCGGTGATCACGGATTCGGACCTGACCCGGACCGGGTTGGCCGCACAGGGGACCGGGCGCGTACTTGTGCTGGCCTGCGGGGCTCTGGCGTACGAAATACTGGCAATCCGCGCGGCAAACGGCCTGACCCATCTGGACCTGCATTGCCTGCCCGCGATCCTACACAACCATCCAAGGCGTATTGCCCCGGCAGTGGAGGCCGAAGTGATGGCACGGCAGGAAGATTACGACAGCATTTTCGTGGCCTACGCCGATTGCGGCACCGGCGGTCAATTGCAGGCCACCTGCGACCGACTCGGGGTGGAAATGATCGCGGGCCCACATTGCTATGCCTTCTTCGACGGGCTGGACCGGTTTGCGGCACGCGACGAGATCGACGCTTTCTACCTGACCGACTTTTTGGCGCGGCAGTTTGATGCCTTCGTAACCAAGCCCCTCGGCCTCGATCGGCACCCGGACCTGCGAGATATGTATTTCCAACATTATTCCAAGCTGGTTTACCTGTCGCAGACCGAGGACGCCGCGCTGATGACCAAGGCGCGCGCAGCGGCCGATGCGCTTGGGCTGAAGTTCGAGCATCGGCCCACCGGCTATGGCGACCTTGAAAAGGCGCTGACTTCGATCTGAAGCTCGGGCACCTCCTCTTGCCTGCGTACCTGCACCTTAGGTGCCGCTGCCCCTTCACCCTGCCCTGTCGGTGCCGTATGACGCCTGCGAGACACGTCCCGGAGAGCGCAATGACCGATCCCGCCATCACACCTGACCTGATCGCGGCCCATGGCCTCAAGGATGACGAATACGCACGTATTCTTGAAATCATGGGGCGGGAGCCAACGTTTACCGAGTTGGGCATCTTCTCGGCCATGTGGAACGAGCATTGCTCCTACAAGTCGTCCAAGCTGCACCTGCGCAAGCTGCCCACCGCAGGCCCGCAGGTCATCTGTGGCCCCGGCGAAAATGCGGGCGTGGTTGATATTGGTGATGGTCAGGCGGTGGTCTTCAAGATGGAGAGCCACAACCACCCTTCCTATATCGAGCCATACCAAGGGGCCGCGACCGGCGTGGGCGGCATCCTGCGCGATGTCTTCACGATGGGCGCGCGGCCCGTCGCAGCGATGAACGCGCTGTCCTTTGGCGAGCCCTCGCACCCCAAGACGCGGCAGCTTGTGCATGGCGTTGTCGAAGGCGTGGGCGGCTATGGCAATTGCTTCGGCGTGCCGACGGTGGGCGGCGAAGTGCGCTTCAATCCCAGTTACAACGGCAACTGCCTGGTGAACGCCTTTGCCGCCGGTATCGCGGATGCGGACAAGATCTTCTATTCCGCCGCGTCGGGCGTCGGTCGCCCGGTGGTGTACCTCGGGGCCAAGACAGGCCGCGATGGGGTCGGTGGCGCGACCATGGCCTCGGCGGAATTTGACGATACCATCGAGGAAAAGCGCCCAACCGTGCAGGTCGGCGACCCCTTCACCGAAAAGCGCCTGATGGAGGCCACGCTGGAGTTGATGCAGACCGGCGCGGTTGTCTCAATTCAGGACATGGGGGCTGCTGGCCTGACCTGTTCTGCGGTCGAGATGGGCGACAAGGGCGGCCTCGGCATCCGGCTGGACCTGGACCGGGTGCCCGTGCGCGAAGAGGCGATGACCGCCTACGAGATGATGCTGTCGGAAAGCCAGGAGCGGATGCTCATGGTGCTGGACGCGGAAAAGGAAGACGTGGCCCGCGCCGTGTTCGAGAAGTGGGACCTGGACTTCGCGATCGTAGGTGAGACGATCGCCGAAGACCGCTTCCTGATTGTCCACAACGGCGAGACGAAGGCAGACCTGCCGCTGTCCACCCTGGCCTCCTCCGCACCGGAATACGACCGCCCCTGGATTCCGACGCCAGCCGCGCCGCCCTTGGGCGAAGTCGAGGAAGTCGATGCCATCGAAGGATTGCGGTCCCTGATCGGCAGTGTGAACTACTGTGCCCGCGATTGGGTTATCCGCCAGTACGATACACAAGTGATGGGCGACACTACCGTCGTGCCGGGCCTGGATGCAGGCGTGATCCGGGTGCACGGCACCCCCAAGGGGCTGGCCTTCACCTCGGACGTGACTCCACGCTACGTCAAGACAAACCCGGTCGAGGGCGGCAAGCAGGCCGTTGCCGAGGCCTATCGCAACCTCGTTTCCAAGGGCGCACGCCCCTTGGCCACAACGGACAACCTGAACTTCGGCAACCCCGAAAAGCCTGAGATCATGGGGCAGTTCGTTGGCGCACTGGACGGTATCGGTCAAGCCTGCCTGGCGCTCGACATGCCGATCGTATCGGGCAACGTGTCGCTATACAACGAAACCGACGGCACAGGCATCGACCCCACGCCAACGATCGGTGCCGTGGGTCTGATCGACGAAATCGAATCGCGCATTGCGGGACCGGTACATGAAGGCATGATTGCCCTCCTGCTGGGCGGCGAAGGCACGCACTTGGGCTGCTCGGCCCTGCTTGCAGAACATTTCGCGCGCGGTGACGGGAACGCACCGACGGTCGATCTGGAGTTAGAGCGTCGGAATGGGGAGTTCATCCTCGACAACCGCGCCTATATTACCGCCTGCACCGACCTGTCCGACGGCGGACTGGCACTGGCGGCCTTCACGCTGGCCGAAGCTGCGGGCATGGGCGTCACGCTCGATGTCGCCGGCACGGCGGCGCTGTTCGGTGAGGATCAAGGCCGCTACCTGATGGCCACGACCTTCGACTGCGCCGAGGCCCTTATGGTCGCCGCGGGACAGGCAGGCGTATCGCTGACGATGGTCGGTCAATTCGGCGGCGAAGTCGTCAAGCTGGGCAAGGCCGAGGCCCCGCTTACCAGCCTTTCGTCGCTCTACCGCTCTGCGTTTGAGACCGCCTTCACCTGATCTTCACAGGCTCTGCAACGGCTTCTTGTCGCGCAATATCTGGTTGCCCCCGGTTGCCGGCCCGGACTTTGCTTTGCCAAGCATTTCCGCAGCAAGTTTCCGGTCGCTGATCAGGCCACTTCGCCTTGCCCTGCGCCGTCCCGCCCCCTAGCTAGAGGGTACGACGAAGGAGTGTGCCGATGGCCATGCAAGCCCACGAAATCGAGGCCCTGATCCGGGAAACGTTCCCGGACGCCAAGATCACCATCACCGACCTTGCAGGCGACGGAAATCATTACGCCGCCGAAGTCGTCGATGCCGCCTTCACCGGGCAATCCCGCGTGGCGCAGCAGCGGGCGGTCAATACCGCCCTCAAGGGCCGTATTGGCAACAATGCCGATCAGGTGCACGCTCTGGCGCTCACGACTCGCGCGCCCGCCTGACGCCATGTTCACCTCGCTGAGCGCATATATAGGCGGATTCATTGTGTTGATCCTTGTGGCCCGAGCCATCTGGATCATGCGGACGGAAGCGCGGCGCGACGATCGCGGGACACCCCGTGGCATTGCGCCCGGGACAGGATATACCGAGATTCAAAGCGACTATTCCTCGGGCGTGGGGGGCGGCAATCAGCTGACCACCCGCGTACCGCAGGACCCACAGGAATATGCCCGCGCCTTCGTTCCGAAGCGCGCAGGCAAACACAAGGAGTGACCCTTATGGCCGACGCCAAGACCCAGATCGACGAAATAGTGAAATCGCAGGACGTTGTCCTGTTCATGAAGGGCACGAAGTCCATGCCCCAGTGCGGATTTTCCAGCAAAGTCGCCGGTGTGCTGAACTACATGGGCGTGGAATTTGCGGACGTGAACGTTCTGGCCGATGACGGCATCCGCCAGGGCATCAAGGAGTATTCCGACTGGCCGACGATCCCCCAGCTTTACGTGAAGGGCGAGTTCGTCGGCGGCTGCGACATCATCACCGAGATGACGCTGTCGGGCGAACTGGACACGATGCTGGAGCAGAAAGGTGTCGGCTTCGACAAAGACGCCGCGGAGAAGATCCGCGAAGCAAACGCCTGAAGCGCATCACAAGGCTTGAAACAGGCGCGCGCCCCGGACCGGGGCGCGCGCCTTTGTTTTGGATCCAAGTGCCTGATTTCCGGTGGTGTCGTTAGCGTTTAGAACCCATCGCACCGAACCGTTGTGCCAGGTGCCAAGGGACCGCGACGCCCCCCGGCAGATCAGTCCTTGCGCCGCCCCAGGGTGTGCTTGCGAAGCCGGGACGGTTCCGCGCGCTTTTTCCCCTTGTACGGATTCGAGTCGCCCTGCCCACGCATATGCAACCGGATGGGTGTGCCGGGCATGTCGAAGTCCACGCGCAACCCATTGACCAGATAGCGGGAATAACTGTCCGGCATAAGCTCGGGATGCGAACACATGACCACGAACCCCGGCGGCCGCGTCTTGACCTGCGTGGCATAGCGCAGGCGGATGCGTTTGCCCTGCGGTGCGGGGGGCGGATGCTGCTCCAACATGCCCGCCAGCCAGCGGTTCAACGCAGCGGTGGGCACCCGGCGGTTCCAGGTGGCATGTGCGCGCAGGATTGCCTCTTGCAACCGGTCCATGCCGCGCCCCGTCTTGGCCGACACAGTGATCAGGGGCGCGCCACGCAGCTGCGGCAACAGGCGTTCAAAGGCTTCCTTGAGTTCGGCCAGCTTCTCCTGTCGGTTTTCCTCAAGATCCCACTTGTTAACAGCGATGACGACCGCCCGGCCTTCGCGCTCGGCCAGGTCTGCAATCCGCAGGTCCTGCGCCTCGAACGGGATATCCGCGTCCAGCAGGACGACGACCACCTCCGCAAATTTAACGGCGCGCAAGCCGTCGGACACCGACAGCTTCTCAAGCTTCTCGACCACCTTGGCGCGCTTGCGCATCCCGGCCGTGTCAAACAGACGCGTCGGCACCCCATCCCAGTCGAAGTTGACCGATATGGAATCGCGCGTGATCCCTGCCTCGGGTCCGGTCAACAGGCGTTCCTGTCCGATGATCTGATTGATCAAGGTGGACTTTCCGGCGTTCGGACGCCCTACGACCGCGATCTTCAGCGGGCGTTTGGTGGTGGGGGCCCAATCGGCCTCCTCCTCCATGTCGCCCTCTTCGATTTCGATATCCGTGTCGGCCTCTTCCTCGATGTCTGCCGGTTTGGCGTCGATCAGGGGGCGCAAGGCGGCGGCCAGGTCCGCCATGCCTTCCCCATGCTCAGCCGAAAGACCGATGACCTCGCCCAGACCCAGCGAGAACGCCTCGAACATGCCCGCTTCGCCCAAACGCCCCTCGGCCTTGTTGGCGGCCAGCAGAACCGGGTGCCCCTTGCGGCGAAGAATGTCCGCGAAAATCTGGTCGACCGGGGTTACACCGACGCGCGCGTCAATGACGAACAATGCGGCATCGGCCATGTCCACGGCCCGCTCGGTCAAGCGACGCATCCGGCCCTGAAGGCTGTCGTCCGTGGCGTCTTCCAGACCGGCGGTGTCGATCACGGTAAATTTCAGGTCACCCAGGCGGGCGGCCCCTTCGCGCAAGTCACGCGTGACGCCCGGCTGGTCATCGACCAGCGCGAGCTTCTTGCCGACCAAACGGTTGAACAGGGTGGACTTGCCCACATTGGGCCGCCCGACGATGGCGAGGGTAAACATCGCGCTCTCCGAAGTGTAAGACGCGCGCCTAACGCAACCCGCGCCCCATGGCCAGAGGCATCGCGCCCGTCTAGCGGAAGGCGTGCAGCGTGCCCTTGCGGCTGACCACGTAAAGCACATCGCCAAAGGCGATGGGCCGCGATGCCGCCCCGCCGGGAATGTCGACGCTGGCCGTCAGCGCGCCATTCTGCGGGTCAAACCCGCGCAACACCCCATCTGACGATCCGACCCAGAGTCGTCCACCCGCCAGAATGGGGCCGTAATGCGCATAGACGCCCTGCCGCCGCTTAAGTCGCTGATTGCGATAGAATGGCAGATCGGACCGCCAGAGCACGTCGCCCGTCGCCGCGTCCAGCCGCAACAGCTGCGCCCTGTCGGACACGGCAAAGACCGATCCGCCCGCAACCGCCAGGGGCGATACCGCCCCCTCGTCCGCAGTCCAGATCCGATCACCGGAGGATGACGACATCGCGACGATCCGCCCGGCGGACGTGCCTGCGTAGACCGTGCCGCCCGTCACGACCGGGTCGCCCGTGATGTCGCCGACGTCGTTGTATGCCACGCCGCGCCGCTTGCCCGAAACCGAGCTGCCCCAGACACGAATGCCCGACTGGCGCAGCACCGCGAGGATTTCGCTGGAGGCGAAGGGAAACAGGACCGCGCGCTCCGTGATGGCAGGCGACGGCGCGGTGGCCATCACACTGCCGGATGCGGTTGCGGGAATGTCCCACTGGATCCGCCCATTTTCGGCATTGATGGCCCAGGCGCGGTTGTCACGGCTTACCAGGTAAACCAGGCCGCCATCGACTTTGGGCGTGGTGATCGGGGCATCCAGCCGCTGTACCCAGCGTTCGGCCCCTGTCGCCGCGTCCAACGCGTGCAATTCACCGTAGCCCGTGGTCGCGAAGACCGTGCCGCCACTGACGGAGAGGCCCCCGCCCGAGGCATCGCTCGCCCGCTCGGAACCGGGGACGAGGCTGCGCGACCAGAGCGTTGCACCATTCAGACCAGTCGCGGTAACACCCGATTGCGCATCGAGTGTGTACAGCCGATTGCCGTCTGAAACAGGATCCGCCGTGATGCGCTGGCGACGTGAGTCGCCCGCACCGATATCAGCCGACCACAAAAGTGTCGGAGCTGAAGACAGGGTCGCATGATCCGGGTCATTCGTGATATTTCCGACCCGCATCGGCCAGTCCGCCAGACGGCGTGCGGCAGGCAAGGAGAATGCCGGGGCCTCGACCGGGGGCGTCGCGTCGGCAATCACGCCCACGCCACCGCTGTCGCGCACCGGAAGACGTTCGCCCGGCAAAAAGACTTCCTCATCTCCGCAACCGCCCAGCACGAGTGTCGCGCATACCAGGATGCCAGCAAATGATTTCATGATCCTGCCCCCAAATTCCGTCCGTCGCGTCGTACCCGGCTCAAGCCGGTTCAATGGCCGCACCCAGCGCGACAATCAACTGCTGCGCCCGTTGACGCAAGGGCTCCGTGGATTCGGCATCTTCCAGCAGCGCGCGCAACAGTGTCGCTGCCGTGGCCGTATCGCCCACATCGATCGCGCGCAGGGCCTGTTGCTCCACGGCCAGCGTCCGGAACGGTGCCCCCGGCGCAGCCAATTCTTCAAGGATCAGACCGTCGCGGGCCGCATCCCCCACGCCCCCGGCCAAAATCGCCTTGAGCAGTGCGAGGTGGCGATAGGTCGCCGGTAATTCCGTGCCGTCGGCGAGGGCCAGAAGCTCTGCCCGCGCGGCCTGCGCATCGCTGCCTTCACCATTAAGCGCTGCAGTCGCCCGAAGCAGCGACAGGATCGCCACCTGGTCAGGCTCCGATGCCTCGATCCCGGCCAGCCCGGCGCGCCGGGTTTCCATATCCTCCCCCTGAAGGGCGGCCATCAGGGCGTCACCGAAGGCCTGCGCGTTGGCGGCGTCTCGGGCTTTGGTCCATTCGCTCCAGGCAGCCCCACCAACGATCAGGAAGACAGCCAGGATCGCGACCCAGCCCCAGCGGCGCATGACCCCGTAAAGACGGTCGCGACGAACTTCCTCGCTGACTTCATCGATAAAGCTTTCCGGGTTGGACATCGACGCCTCCTCAGGGTTTCGCGCGTTCTAGCGCAGGCACCCGCAGGGGCCAACCGGAAACATAGTCAAAGCACAGGTGCGTTTGCGTTCATGCAAAGCACCTTTCAGCCCGAGCAGCCTTGCCGATGCCGCACTGCCGCACTAAAACTGAACTAAGTGGTTCACTCGCACGTAAGAGTGAGTCGAATACTCTCAAGTCTTTAATTAAAGGGCAAGCCATGCGCCTCTTTCCCATCGTGACCGCCCTCTTGGTGGCCGTAGCGCTTTTTTTCGTGGTTCTGAGACGCGACGACCTGTTTCGCTTCGCGAATGACGTGACCACGGATGGCGAAGCCCTGCCAGTCATTGATAACGCAGCCGCACCCGCGCCCGCGCCGGTTGCGATCAACACCCCCGAAGGTACCCTTGCCGCGCAGGCGGTGCACGTGGTGGCCCAGCACTCTCAGGCGCAGGATGTGCCGAACGCGGTGCGCGTCCGCGGCGAATCCGAAGCGGCACGACAAGTCACCGTCATGGCCGAGACGACCGGTACAGTGATCTCCGCTCCGATCCGCAAAGGCGCTTTCGTCGAAGTGGGCCAGACCCTTTGCGAACTGTCCCCCGGGACACGTCGCGCCACGCTGGCCGAAGCTCAGGCCCGCCTGGCCGAAGCGCGCGCCCGCGTTCCCGAGGCCGAGGCACGCGTCCCCGAAGCGCAGGCCCGCGTGGCCGAGGCCGAGGCACGCCTTGTGGAAGCGCGACTGAACCAGACGGCGGCGGCGCGCCTTTCGGAGGGTGGCTTTGCCTCAGAAATCCGTCTGGCCGGCTCAGACGCGGCGCTCAGCGCGGGCGAGGCGGCACTGACTTCCGCCCGGACGGGGTTGGAAAGCGTCTCCGCAGGTATCGAAACCGCCCGCGCGGGAGTTCAGGCTGCGGAGGCCGGGGTCGAACGGGCCATGCTCGAAATCGACTATCTGACCATCGAAGCGCCCTTCTCGGGCCTGCTGGAAACCGACACCGCAGAGTTGGGCGAACTGCTTCAAAGCGGCGGCGGGGGCGGCGGCAGCGGGGCCTGCGCCACTATCGTGCAATTGAACCCCATCAAGCTTGTGGGCTTTCTGCCCGAATCGCAGGTCGACAAGGTAGCATTGGGCAGCCGGGCCGGCGCGCGCTTGGCTTCCGGCCAGGAAGTGACGGGTGAGGTCACCTTCCTCAGTCGGTCCGCAGACGAGACGACGCGCACCTTCCGCGTCGAGGTCGCCGTCGCGAACGAAGACATGTCGATCCGCGACGGCCAATCGGTTGAAATCGCCATCGAGACCGACCCGATCCGCGCGCATCTCTTGCCTGCCTCGGCCCTGACCCTGAACGACGAGGGGCAGCTTGGCCTGCGACTCGTGGTCGACGGCAAGGCCGATTTCTCGCGCGTGGAGCTGATCCGGGATACGCCCGACGGCGTTCTGATCGCGGGTCTGCCCGATCGCGCCGACATCATAACCGTAGGTCAGGAATACGTCACCGATGGCGTGCCCGTTCGGGCGTCCTATTCAGGTGAAGGCCAGAGTGAGGTCAGCCAATGATCGGCATAATTGACTGGGCCGCTGAGCGCGCGCGGATGGTCATGGCCTTCGTGGCCCTGTCCATCATCGCGGGGGCCGTCGCCTATATCTCGCTGCCCAAAGAGGGCGAGCCAGACATCGACATCCCCGGTATATTCGTGTCCGTCCCCTTCCCCGGCATCAGCGCTACCGACTCCGAAAAGCTGCTGGTCAAACCGATGGAGACCAAGCTCAAGGAACTGGACGGCCTGAAATCACTGATTGCGACGGCATCCGAAAACTTTGGCGGCGTGTTTCTCGAATTCGAATTCGGCTGGGACAAGTCCGCGACCATCGCCGACGTTCGCGACAAGATGGGTCAGGCAGAGGCCGAGTTCCCCGACGGGGCAGAGCAGTACATCATTGATGAGATCAACTTCTCGGAATTCCCGATTCTGATCGTCTCGCTGTCGGGGTCGGCACCGGAACGCACGCTGCTGCGGCTGGCGTCGGACCTTCAGGATCGGCTGGAGGGGATGCCCCCGATCCTCGAAGCAGGCCTGGCCGGGCACCGCGACGAAATGCTGGAGGTCATTATCGACCCCCTGGCGCTGGAATCCTACAACGTCACCGCCGGCGAGTTGACGAGCGTGGTGACGCAGAACAACTTGTTGGTCGCCACAGGATCCGTCGAGACGGCGTCGGGCGCGTTTCCGGTCAAGATCCCCGGTTCCTTCGAAGAGCCACAGGACGTCTATGACCTGCCGGTCAAGACGGATGGCGACCGCGTCATCACGTTGGGCGATCTTGCGCAGATCAATCTGACGTTCGAGGATCGGGAGGGCACCGCGCGCTACAACGGCGACACGACGGTGGCGCTGCAAGTCGTAAAGCGCAAAGGCTTCAACATCATCAAAACTGCCCAGCAGGTTCGCGACGAAGTAGACCGCGAGACCGCCTCGTGGCCCGACGAATTGCGCCAGGCAGTCGACGTGACAGTCACACTCGACCAGTCGCGCACCGTACGGTCGATGGTGTCGCAGTTGGAGGGCTCGGTCCTGACGGCGATTGCGCTTGTGATGATCGTGGTCCTCGCCACACTTGGCACCCGCTCGGCTTTGCTGGTGGGCTTCGCAATTCCGACGTCGTTCCTGTTGTCGTTCGCGGTCATGGCCGTCGTTGGCATCACGATCTCCAACATCGTGATGTTCGGCCTGATCCTTGCCGTCGGCATGTTGGTGGATGGCGCAATCGTGGTGGTCGAATACGCGGCCAAGCGCATCTCCGAAGGGTCGGGGCCGATGAAGGCCTATACCGAGGCCGCCAAACGTATGTTCTGGCCCGTTGTATCCTCCACCGCGACCACGTTATGTGCCTTCCTTCCGATGCTCTTCTGGCCGGGCGTGCCGGGCGAATTCATGAGCAACCTGCCCGTCACTCTGATCTTCGTGCTATCAGCATCGCTCGTGGTGGCGCTGGTCTATCTGCCGGTGCTCGGCGGCGTCGCGGGCCGCATCTCGCGCCTGTTCGAAACCGGGTCGAACTTTCTGCGCGGCACATTCCCCTGGGTGGTCCGCGCAGCACTGGCTGCGGCATCGGCGTGGCTGATGATCGTCGCGATCCTGCAAACCCTGAACCCTCTCTACATTCTGCCCGCGGCAACGCCAGGGGCCGGTTTGCTTGGTCCGGTCCTGTTTCTGGTCGCTTCCGGTGCCCTGTCGACCACGCTGGGGTCGGTCACGCTCCACCGGGAGCAGCAACGCGTCCGCTCCGGCTATCGGCGGAGCATTTTCGGCCACGTGATCAACGCCATCGTGGGCAACCCGATCGGTCCGGTCGTGGCGATCGCCTTGGTCGGTTTCAGTGTCGTTTCGGTCTTCACGTACTTTGGATCGAACAATAACGGCGTGGAATTCTTCGTGGAAAGCGAGCTGGAACAGGCCAATGTCTTCGTCCGCGCTCGTGGCAACCTGTCGCTGGAGGAGAAGGACGCCCTGTTGCGGCAGGCGGAGCTTATCGTGCTCGCCACGCCCGGCATCCAGTCTGCCTTCGCCTTCGCCGGTGAAGGAGGGTTGCAGTCGGGCGGCCCCGGTGCCGCCGGCGGCCCGAGCGACACCATCGGACAAATCCAGATCGAGATGGTCCCTTGGGAAGACCGCCCCACCATTCCCGAGCCGTGGTTCGACATCTTTGGGTTCACCGTAAACCGGTCCATCGTGGACCCGGCCTTCGACGGCGACGTGATCGGGGAGCAATTGCTGGTGCGTCTTCGCGAACTGCCCGGTATCAAGGTAGACCTGTCCGCACAGGATCGCGGCCCCGCGCAGGGAAAGCCCGTCCAACTGCGGCTGAGGGGCGAAAACTGGGAGGACCTGCAAGCCGCGGCCTCCGACATGGCCGAGCGGTTTGCGACGATAGACGGCCTTATCGACATCGAAGACACCCTGCCCTTGCCCGGCATCGACTGGGAAATCGAGGTGGACGTCGAAAAGGCGGGCCGCTTCGGCGCAAACGTCGCAGTGGTCGGTGCAATGGTGCAGATGGTCACGCGCGGCATCCTGCTCGACACGATGCGCATCGACAGCTCCGAGGATGAAATCGAAATTCGCATCCGGCTTCCCGAACAAGACCGCGTGCTGTCCACGCTAGACACCTTGAAGGTGCGCACGCAGGAAGGTCTGGTTCCCCTCGCCAACTTCATTACCCGCAAACCCGTGCCACGTCTGGCGCAGATTGATCGGGTCGATGGCGAACGATTCTTCGACGTAAAGGCGGACGTGGCCCCCGGGCTGGTAAAACTGGTCGATGACGGCGGCGAAACTCAGGCCATCGTGCCCGCGGCCCAGGCCGAGGGCAGTGATCTGACCGTCATTCCGGTCAACGCCAACGAACGGATCGAAACGATCACCGCCCTTCTCGACGAAACCGACATCCTTCCCGAAAGCGTACATTGGGAATGGACCGGCGATCAGGAGGAACAGGCCGAGTCGGGTGCATTCCTGATGAAGGCATTTGCGGGGGCGCTCGGCCTCATGTTCATCATCCTGCTGGCGCAGTTCAATTCGATCTACAACTCGGTGCTGGTGCTGTTGGCGGTCGTCCTGTCCACGACGGGCGTGCTGATAGGGATGCTGGTCATGGATCAGGCCTTCTCGATCATCATGACGGGCACGGGTATCGTCGCGCTTGCCGGGATCGTGGTGAACAACAACATTGTCCTAATCGATACCTACCAGGATTACAGCAAGTACATGCCCAAACTGGAGGCGATCACGCGCACTGCGGAAGACCGAATTCGCCCCGTTCTTCTGACGACGCTGACCACGATGGCGGGCCTGGCCCCGATGATGTTCGGCCTGTCGTTCGATTTCATCGGTGGCGGCTATTCGATCGGCTCGCCAACAGCTCTGTGGTGGATTCAGCTGGCGACGGCCGTCGTCTGGGGCCTTGGGATCGCGACTGTCCTGACCCTGATCTTCACGCCCGCGATGCTGGCCGCACGCGTCTGGGTAGCCGCCTATGCCCGCGGATTGGGCCACCTGATGGGCCGCTTGGGCATGGGCCGGGGCAGCCGCGCCGCCGAGGATTGGGCCCTGCGCCGCGAAGCCAAGCGCGTGCGCATGCCCATCCTCCTCTGGTCCGAGGAAAACGAAGCGACGACCGAGCCGGAGTTGCCCATGTCCATGCCCCGCCAGCCGGTCACCGGCGAATCCAGCGCCGAGAAATCGGACGCCGACCTGCCTCACCCGCCCTTGCGCGCGGCAGAGTAGGCCAGAAAAATGCGCGCGCCTCAGGGCGCGCGCGACAGGGCTAAATGAGGTACTGCCGCTTTATTGGGCACACGGTTTGACACGCGTCAAGTTTCGCCTGCAAAGAGTGCACCGCAGAAACCTGGGATAATTCGAAACGATTTCTGCGCCTGCATTGTTGACCACGCCGCAGTGCAGCTTAGATGTGAGTTACCGGGCGGCAGCGGGTCTTCCTCCTCCCTGACCTGTACCGCCGGTTACGGAAAGCGGCCTCGTTCCTCCTCCTCCCTGAGCGAGGCCGCATTTCCGACAAAATCCCGACAAAAGATGATCATTGTCTCCGTGCAGGCTACAATTCTCCCCCTCGCTCTCCCCGGAGAAGTCCAGTGATTCATTCGACCCCCACTCAACCGCCAGTCCCAGGTCAGGGCCCCGTCAAGCGCAAGCCGCGCCCGGCACCAATCCGTTTCACCGACTGGGCCTCCATCTAACTGCAATGCACTGGACGTCTGTCGCGCCACCTGACTAAGTGCGCGCATGGACAACGATGCCCCCCTTTCGACACTACGGAACCTCGGCCCCGCATCAGAGCAGGCCTTCGCCCGCGTCAACATCACCACAGTGGGGCAGTTGCGCGACCTAGGCACGGACGCGGCCTATGCACGTCTGATCCGCGCCGGCACGCGACCGCATTTCATCTCCTACTACGTCCTCGAAATGGCGCTGCAGGGACGGCCGTGGAATGACTGCAAGGGCGATGAGAAGACAGCCCTCCGCACGCGCTTCGACGCGTTGAAATCGGCCCATATGGATCCTGATCGCGATGCATTCGAAGCGATCATGGACTCCCTTGGCGTCATCGAACGCTAGCCATACCCGTCTCAACCCAATGCAAAAGGCCGCCGAGTCGCCCCGACGGCCTGATTTCGATACGCTCTGAGTCTAACGCTCGACGAGGATCACGCCGCGCAACCGGCGCGGGGTCTCATTCGTCCAGACTGCTTGGGACTGGTAATCCCCTTCCAGCGTGCGCGGTCCACGGTTCGGGTTCAGTCTCCCATCGTCAAAAGCAGCACGATATCCGCTGGGCGGCGTCGTTGGGTCGAACGTGGATCGCGCGGCGGGCACGAGCACTGTTTGCCCCGTGTTGCGCGACGCAGCAGTCGTAATCCCCTCCGCCTCAAGCGACGATCGCGGCGCTAATGACCAGTTGCGATCACCGCCGCATTGCGTGGCTGCGCGCAGATATCGGGCCGACAAATCAGAGGCTCCGCGGCAACCAACTGTGGCCGGTCCACTTGCGCGGTTCGGACTGGGCGCTGCCGGATTGACGCGAACGGCATTCGGGTTTGGAACGACCGCAATAACGGTCGGCGCGCGCTGCATGCGCGAAGCCCTGCGCGGCGTAGCCGGAGCGGTGGCCACCTGCGGGGCGATAACCTCGATCGCGGACGGTGCAGATCCGGAACGCGCCTGCAACGCGGCAATACAGGCGGGGGTATTGCGAAGGTAGCGCGCGGACAGGTCTGACGCACCACATCCTGCTGGCAGCGGCAACGCCGTGCGACCGGGGGCGACGGTCACGGCCTGATGCATCGGGCGTGGCGCGGTCGGACGGGACGGACGCGGAGAGCGTGCAACCTGGCGACTTCCCGTTGCAGTCGCCGCGCCTTGCGCAGGCTTTGGTCTCGGGGCCGCCTCCATGATGACGCGCGACGTGGCCGGGGCGGGATCGCGGCGGATGACCGGCTCGGCGGCCTGAACCGTTGTCGTCGACGTGGCGGCAGGTTGCGCTGAAGCAGCTGCGGCATCGGTCGCCCTCGGTCGCGACGCGGGCTGACCACAGACGACAGTCCGGTCGCGATTTACCCGCGGTACCCATCGCGTGACCCCGTCAAAGCCGGCACGCACGAAGACACACCCGCGGCTATCGACATATTGCGCCGCCGTATAGCTGGCCGGTGGTGTCTCCGCCGGACCGGGGGTGTTCCGCACCGTGCGCTGCGCTTCCGCCGTGGACCCGACCGCAAGAAGCGCACAGGTGCCAAGGCCGATCATCAGATTTCGCACAATCATGTTCCGCCCCAAGCCCATTTGGCCCCCCGGTCATCGAAATAATACCAACGACCTTGCCTACGGCCCGTTACCAAGTAAAGCGATTGATCGGCTCGATATACCTTATTTCGTGCCGAACATGCGGTCTCCCGCATCCCCTAGTCCCGGCACGATATATCCCAGATCGTTCAGCTTCTCATCCACTGCGGCCGTGACGATCGGCACATCGGGATGCGCCTCTTTCATCCGGGCGATACCCTCCGGTGCGGCCAGAAGGCACAGAAACCGGATGTCCTTCGCGCCCTTCTCCTTGAGAAGATCAATCGCAGCAACCGACGAATTACCCGTGGCCAGCATTGGATCAACTGCGATCACCAGACGCTCGTCCAATTGATCCGGCACCTTGAAATAGTACTGCACCGGCTTGAGCGTTTCCTCATCGCGATACAAACCGACGAATCCGACGCGAGCCGACGGTACAAGTTCCAGAATTCCGTCCAGCAACCCGTTCCCCGCGCGCAGGATCGACACCAGCGCCAGCTTGCGCCCCGCCAAGACGGGCGCGTCCATCGCTTGCAGCGGCGTCTCGATCCGTCGCGTCGTCATCGGCAATTCGCGCGTCACCTCGTATGCCAGCAGTTGACTGATTTCCCGCAACAATTGCCGAAACACGGCAGTCGAAGTATCGCGGTCGCGCATCAGGCTGAGCTTATGCTGCACCAGTGGGTGTTTAACGTGGGTCAGGTGGTCCATTTCAGGCCTCCAATTGTCTGATGATGTCGGCGCGGGTTGCCGCGTCGCAAAACGCGGCCTCCGCGGCCATTCGATTTATCTTTCGGAACTGCCCGGCGTCCCAGCCGAACGCCCGGTTCAGCGCCGCGTATTCCTGCGGCAGCGTGGTGTGAAAGAACGGCGGATCGTCCGTCGACACGCAGATAGGCACACCTGTTTTCATTATTATATCAATAGGGTGTGCGTCGATATTCGCGTAAACGCCCAGCACGACATTCGACCCTGGGCATACTTCCAGGTGCACGCCTTCATCGGCCAGGCGGCGCATCAAATCCACATCCTCGATTGCCCGCACACCGTGGCCAACGCGGCTCACGTTCAGATGGTCAAGCGTTTCACGAACAGAGGCAGGTCCGCCGAATTCACCCGCGTGCGACGTCAGGCCTAGCCCCGCCTCGCCCGCCATCGCAAAGGCGGGGGCAAAGTCGGCGGCACGATACAGCCCCTCATTTCCGCCCATGCCAAAGCCCGTGATGAAATCGCCGGCCGTTTCCACCGCGCATTTGGCGGTCTCGCGCGCCGCATCAGGGCCGAAATGGCGGATGCAGGTGACGACGCCGCGCATCTCGATCCCGTCGACCGCCGCGGCGGCCTCCTGAATAGCGGCGAGGTAGTCGCGCCAGGCACCAAGATCGCGACCGCCGCAGAAATCGGGGCTGATGAAGACCTCGGTATAGATCACGCCCTGTTCGCGCGATTGCTCCAGCACTGAAGTCGTCAGGCGAGCAAAGTCCTCGGGCGATTGCAGGACCCGCGTCGCCGCCTCGTAGACATCAAGAAAGCCTTTAAAATCACTGTAAGAATAAGCCCCATCTGAATCAAACACACCATCCAGCCGGATGCCCTTCTCGTCGCCCAGTTGGCGTATGAACGCCGGCGGCGCTGCGCCCTCAAGGTGCAGGTGCAGTTCAAGTTTCGGGTCATGAATCATAGAAAGCTAGACCCCGGCCCGACCGCCGGCACGTCCAAGTGGTCGCAAATGGTGGCCGCGACATCGGCGAAGGCAATCAGTCCCGCCTCTCCCGTCTTGCCCGCCACCAGCACCGGAACGCGTTCGCGCGTATGGTCAGTCCCGCGCCATGTCGGGTCGTTGCCGTGATCGGCGGTGAAGATCATGATGTCATCAGGGCGCAGGGCGTCCAGAATCTCCGGCAGGCAAGCGTCGAACCACTCCAGATGCGCGGCATAGCCCTCAGGATCGCGGCGATGGCCATAGACGCTGTCGAATTCGACGAAGTTGGCGAATGTCAGGCTGCCGTCCGGCATGTTGCGCACGGCGTCCGCCAAGTCGACCATCAACTTCGCATCCTTACCCTTCACCTTGGTGTCGATACCACGCATGGAAAAGATATCCCCGATCTTGCCAATGGCGTGAACCCGGCGACCGGCCCGTTGAACCACGTCACAAAGGGTGTCGCTGGGCGGCATGATTGCGAAATCCCGACGGTTCGCCGTCCGCTCCCATGGACCCTCGCCGATGAAGGGGCGCGCGATAACGCGGCCAACCTTTATTTCGTGCAACGTCGGAGCCAGCGCGGCGCAAAGGTCGATCAGGCGGTCCAATCCGAAATGCACTTCATGCGCGGCGATCTGAAAAACGCTGTCCACCGAGGTGTAGCATATGGGCCAGCCTGTTCGGATATGCGCCTCCGCTTCCTGCTCGATGATCAGCGTTCCGCTGGAATGGCGATTGCCCAGAATGCCGTCGGTGCCTGCAAGCCGCTTCACCTCCTCCACCAGGTCCGGCGGGAAACAGGGATCGGTTTGTGGGAAATAATACCAATCGAAGGGCACCGGCAGGCCCGCCAACTCCCAGTGGCCGGACGGCGTGTCTTTACCGTTCGACACTTCCGTTGCCGCCCCCCATAGGCCGTGCGGCTCTGCCGTCAGTCCGGGCGTGGGATCGCCCGATGCCAAGCGGGTTGCAGCGCCAAGGCCCAAATAATCTAGATTAGGCAATTTTATAGCGCCATTCGGGCGAATTTCGGCGCAGTATTGTCCGATATGTGAAAGCGTGTTTGCGCCTGCATCGCCAAAATTCGCAGCATCAGGGGCCCCGCCACAGCCGACAGAGTCCATGACCACCAGGAATGCCCGGCTCATTTGCCTTCCCTCATCTGATTGTCTCCTGCACCAGTTGCGGCGGCGTCACCGCGCCCCCCTCCATCGTAATCGCCAGGGCCACACGTTCGGCAGCCTCGGCCGCGTCATCGCTGTCGGCGGCGTGAACACGAGCGAGCGGCTGCCCCTCGGTCACGACAGCCCCCAGCTGCGCAAGGTGGCTGATGCCGACGGCCACGTCGATGCGATCATCCTCCCGCCGCCGTCCACCGCCCAGATCGACCACGATCTCGCCCAGTTCCCGCGTGTCGATCTGCGCAACGACGCCCGGTTGGTCAGCGCGCAACTCGGCAACGACCGGGGCGGCGGGCAGGCGGTCGCGCCACCGTTCGGGAAAATCGCTGGGTCCGCCCTGCGCATGTACCATACGCCCAAAAACCTCAGCGGCGGCCCCGGACGTCAATGCCTCGCCGATGCGGGCGGCCCCTTCGGCGGCGTCGGCGGCCAGCCCGCCTAACGCCAACGCCTCACCACCCAGCGCCTTGGTCAAGGCAATCAGACGCGTCGACCGTCGCGTTCCCGGCTCGGTCAGGGCCTCCATCGCCGCGATCACCTCCAGCGCATTGCCTGCCGAAGTGGCGGCCGGTTGCGACATGTCGGTCACGATGGCCGATGTCATCACGCCGTTGGCCTGCCCCGTTTCCACCAAAGCCCGCGCCAATGCCCGCGCCGCCGCCGGATCGGCCATCAACGCGCCGGATCCGGTCTTGACGTCCAGCACCAGTGCCTCCAGCCCCTCGGCCAGCTTCTTCGACAGGATGGACGCCACGATCAGATCCAGACTTTCCACCGTCCCGGTCACGTCACGCACCGCATACAGGCGTCGGTCGGCCGGAGCGATGTCGCCGGTGGCCCCCACGATGGCACAGCCGACGCGCCGCACGATGTCCTGCAACTCGTCTGACTGCATTTCCGTCCGGAAGCCGGGAATGGCCGACAATTTGTCGAGCGTTCCCCCCGTGTGTCCCAACCCCCGCCCCGAGATCATCGGTACATAGGCCCCGCAGGCGGCCAACGCGGGTGCCAGGACCAGCGATACGCAGTCGCCGACGCCCCCGGTCGAATGCTTGTCGACCACCGGGCCGGGCAGGTCCCAATGCAGCACGTCACCTCCGTCGCGCATCGCACGGGTCAGTACGGCTCGCCCCTCGGGCGTCAGCGGGCACCGGCAGACGCCCATCGCAAATGCCCCCGCCTGCGCGTCCGACACGTCGCCCGCGGCCAGACCTTCGGCGAAGTCAATGAGGGCATCAGGCGTCAGCACCTCGCCCCGGCGCAACGCGCCCAACGTATCCCGGGGGGTGATCAAGCCATGAACCCCGCGTCAAATGCACCGGGCAGCATCTTTGCAATCGTAGTCGCCTTTTCCGCCCCGCCCACGGTCGCCAACGTCACCGGCACGTCACCCGCGCCGAATTCGGCCAGTTTCTGGCGACAGCCACCGCAACAGGGCACCGGCTCCGGGGAATCCGCTACGACATAAACTTCGGTCAGGCGCGTCTCGCCGGCCGCAACCATGGCCGCGATGGCACCGGCTTCGGCACAGGTCCCTTCGGGGTACGCGACATTCTCCACGTTGCATCCGCCGTAGACTGTCCCCGACGTGGCGCGGATCGCGGCCCCAACCTTGAAGTTGGAATAGGGCGCATGGGCATTTTCACGCACGGAAAGCGCAGCATCGCGCATTTCGGTCGATCGGGACATCAGCGGGGAACCTCCGGGCAGAAGAACGGTTCCCCTGATTGGCCCCCACCCTACCGGGATGCAACCCCGCCGATCAGTGCTGACCGAAAGAGCATGGTCTAAATCCAATGCAAAAGGGGCGACGTATCGCCCCTTCTCTGTCTCAAAAATACTCCTTGGGGTGTGGGGGCAGCGCCCCCACGTATCCGGGTTCAGATCATCAGCTGGTAGCTTTCGGGCACCCAACGAAACCCATCTTCGCGCGTGTCTACGAAGCCCATGGCCGGGAACGGCATGTGATAGCCGAGCATCGGCATCTTTTCAGCGGCCAACATGCCCAAGACACGGCGGCGCGTGGCTGCGGCCGCCTCCTTATCCATGTCGAAACGGACTTCCCAGTCGGGATGGGCCAGCGACCAGATGTAGTGGTTGGTCATGTCTGCCGTGATCAGCATCGACTTATCACCTGACGAAAGCATGTACCCCATCATGCCGGGCGTGTGGCCGAACATCGCCTGCGAGGTAATGCCGGGGGCCACGTCTGCACCGTCGCCAATGATCGAGAATTGCTCGGCCAGCGGTGCTACGTTCGCGTTGAAGCCGTCGTTCGCGTTGGCCGACCAGTAGTCGAACTCGGCCTGCCCGGTGACGTGCTGGGCGTTGGCGAAGGTCGGTGCGCCGTCAGTCACCAAGCCACCGATGTGGTCACCATGCATATGTGTGATGATGACATGGGTGATGTCCGCCGGTGCCTTGCCCGCGGCGGCCAGTGCTTCGGTGATACCCGCGGGGTTCAGTCCGGTATCGAACAGGATCGTCGCGCCGCCGGCTTCGACCAGCGTCGGGGTAAAGAAGAACTGCGAGGCGTCGGTGGGGATCATCGCCTCGGCGCTGGCCGTGGCAAAGGTCTTCGCATCGACGTTCATGCCGAAGGTCCCCTGCTGATCGCCGTCGCGGGACACCGTTCCGGCCAGCAGTGCGGTGACGGTCATGTCGCCAAGCGTGATGCCACGAGCGCGCGGCTGGGTCGGGCCGGAGGCCGCGTGGGCGGCGGCATGGGCAGGGCCGGTGCCAAAGGCGGCGGCGGCCGGAATGGCGGCGGCGGCGGTCAGGGCGGCACGGCGCGTCAGGTTGGTCATGGCGAACTCCTCTGTTGATATTTCAGGCAGATAGCGCACGGCTCTCGCCGGTCGACACATTCCGGCCACCCCAACTCTGCGCCTGCGCGCGGCCCCCCTGCCAAAACGCACAGCCGGCTCGCTACTAGACAGCCCCCCTGCGTCAATGGCAGATGCGCCTCAAAGGAGCCTTCCATGCCCGACACGAATACCGTCACCCGCTTCGCCCCCTCGCCCACCGGCCGGATTCACGTCGGCAACCTGCGCACGGCCGTGCTGAACTGGGCCATTGCGCGCAAGGCAAGCGGCACGTTCATCCTGCGGCTGGACGACACCGACCCCGAGCGTTCGACCGAGGAATACGCCGACGGCATCCGCGAGGATCTGGAATGGCTCGGTCTGACCTGGGACCGGGAGGAGCGTCAGTCGCTGCGCCTGGACCGTTACGCCGCCGCCGCGGACGAATTGCGGGCAAGCGGTCGGCTCTACGAGGCGTTCGAGACCCCGACCGAGCTGGACCTCAAGCGCAAGAAGCAGCTCAACATGGGCAAGCCGCCAGTGTACGACCGCGCCGCGCTCAACCTGTCGGAGGCGGACAAGGACCGCCTGCGTGCGGAACGCGGCGGCCACTGGCGGTTCAAGCTGAACCAGAACCGGATCGAATGGACCGACGGCATCCTCGGCCCGCTTTCCATTGACGCGGCTTCGGTCTCCGATCCGGTACTGATCCGGGGCGACGGCCAGGTGCTTTATACAATCGCCAGCGTCGTCGACGACACCGAGATGGGCGTGACGCATGTTGTACGGGGGTCGGACCACGTGACCAACACCGCCACGCAGATCCAGATCATCGAGGCCTTGGGCGGCACCGCCCCCAGCTTCGCGCACCACTCGCTGCTGACCGGCCCGCATGGCGAGGCACTGTCCAAACGTCTGGGAACGCTGTCGATCCGCGATCTGCGCGCCGCCGGGATCGAGCCGATGGCCCTGGTGTCGATGATGGCGCGGTTGGGGTCTTCGCAGCCGATCGAATTGCGCACCACGCTGGACGAAGTGGTCGCTAACTTTGACTTGGATGCCTTCGGCGTGGCCCCAACGAAATTCAACGTGGACGACCTGAAGCCGCTGACCGCCAACTACCTTTCCACCCTCCCCCTCTCGGCGGTGGATAACGAGGTCGCGGTCCTAGGCGTACCTGCAGACCAGCGCGACGCCTTCTGGACCGTCGTGCGAGAGAACATCGCGACCCGCGCGGAAATGGCCGGCTGGTGGGAGCTGATGCAAAACGGTGCGACGCCCGATATCCCCGAAGATGATCGCGCCTTCGTCGCTGAGGCGCTGACGCTGCTGCCCGCGCAACCTTGGACCGATGCCACCTGGGGCGAGTGGACCGCCGCCGTCAAGGATGCCACGGGGCGCAAGGGGGCGGCATTGTTCAAGCCGCTGCGCCTGGCACTAACAGGGCGCAGCACCGGCCCCGGCATGGGCGACCTCATGCCCTTGTTGCGGCAAAGCCCCCGGGTGTGACCGGTTCGCACCGCGTCCGCGCGGTGCCGGGGCGGTTGTTGCCGACACATTCGCCGTGACGGTTTTCGACCGGGGGTGGCGGTGATCGGATCAGTTGCACCTCGTTTTTGCCGAGGGTCTTTCGGGTTCGAATGAACTGACGCACTCGTACGTATCGCCCCCATGATGATACCCCGTTGTCTTGGCTGTCGAAGTCGCGCCTATTCTCTTGAACGGACGGGCCGCAACCGGCCAAGGCGCGGATAAACAGCCGCTTGTTTTGCAAATTCCTTCAGTTCCATCTGTTGTCTAGACCGCTGCGGAGACGGGGTTACGACATCAGTGGAACAGACATCGGTGTTAGGAATCCTCGCGCGGGGTCACACGACCGTTACAATGGAAGCTCCGGCGTTGCGTTTGTGGGAGGCAGGTGCCCATTGTCGGATGAACCAAAGGACCAAGCCTGATGCGAACCGAACTATTCACCTTCGAAGGCCATGACGGAGTCGAATTGAGCGCACGTCTCGACCTGCCCGACGGCGCGCCCCTGTCGACCGCGCTGATGGCGCATTGCTTTACCTGCGGCAAGGACATCCCCGCCGCCCGCCGGATCGCGACGCGGCTTGCGGACATGGGAATCGCCGTCCTGCGCTTCGATTTCACCGGTCTCGGCCACTCGAAGGGGGAGTTCGAGAACACCTCTTTTTCCACCAATATCTCTGACTTGGTGGCGGCCGCCGCAGCGCTGGATGCGCGCGGAATGGATGTGGACCTGCTGATCGGTCATTCGCTTGGCGGTGCGGCGGTACTGCGCGCGGCCCATGAGATTCCGTCGGTCAAAGCGGTGGCCACCATCGGCGCGCCTTTTGAGCCGGGGAACGTCACGCGACACTTCGCAGGCGCGTTGGACACCATCGCGCGGGACGGCGTGGGGGAAGTCGAACTCGGCGGGCGCAAACTGCGCATCGGCCAGGGCTTCGTCGATGATATCTCGGGCGTGAACCTCGAACAGGCGATCGCCACGCTGAAACCCGCCCTGCTGGTCCTGCACGCGCCGCGCGACGAAACCGTCAGCATCGACAGCGCGGCACGCATCTTCATGGCCGCGAAACACCCCAAGAGCTTTGTGACACTGGACGATGCCGATCACCTGATCACTCGCGCCGCCGACGCCGAATATGCCGCCGATGTCATTGCGGCCTGGGCGACGCGATACCTGGACCTGCGCCGCGCGGCACCTCCCATTGGCGCGCCCGAAGGCGTGACCCGCGTGACCGAAGTTGCCACCGACGGATTTGCGCAGGACATCGTCGCCTCGGGCGGCAAGCACCACATCAAGGCCGATGAACCGGCGGCCTACGGCGGCACTGACCGCGGCATGTCGCCCTATCAATTGATGGCCGCATCTCTGGGTGCCTGCACATCTATGACACTGCGGATGTACGCACAGCGCAAGAGCTGGCCGCTCCAAGGGGTTTCGGTCGACGTGACCCATGGCCGGATGCACGCGCAGGACGCCCCCTCTGCAGGCGGGGAGCGGATCGACAGATTTCGCCGGGAAATCTGGCTGAAGGGGCCGCTCGACGATGCGCAGCGGACGCGCCTTCTGGAAATCGCTGATCGCTGTCCTGTTCACCGAACGCTGGAAATCGGGGCAACGGTCGAGACCGTGTTGCACGAACCTGCCGCCGAAGATGCTGCCGCGGATGCGCCCGCCGCCTGAGCCTCAGCCCGCGATCAGGAGTTCTGACCGCAATTGCGCCAACCGCGTCAGACACTCGTTCCCGGCGGTCACGACCGCTTCCACATTTCCATCGCGGGCCAGACGGTTCAGGCGGCGCGCTGCCTCTTGCGTGGGCAAAGCACCGATCGCGCTGCTCAGCGACAGGAGGACATGCGTTTGCGCGTGGATAGTTCCACTGTCCCTGTCGCGCAGGGCCTGCACCATCTTGGTCTCGACCTCTTGCAGATCTTCCCGCAGACGGTCCAGCAGGTTTGCCTGCTGTTCGGGTCCGGCGGCATCCATCAACTCCGACAGCGTGACCGCAGACAGCGTCGGGGCGAAATCAGGGGCCCAGCAGGAGGCATCCGGCGCGTTCTTGAGGAAGTGCCAGATCGTCTTGCCGAAGGCCGTCACCGACCCGAGAGGTTTGGGCAGGATGCCGTCTGCGCCCGCCTCCAGGATCGCATCTTCATTGTCGCGCACCGTGTAGGCCGTCATCGCGACCAAGGACGTGGGTGGAGCGATGCCTTGCGCCTGACGCAACCGCTCGGATCGCAGAACGTCGAGCCCGCCCAGCACGGACATCTCGATGTCGATCAACGCCAGGTCGAACTGTTCCCGCGCCAACCAGTTAAGCGCTTCAATCCCGTCGCGCGCCAGCTCGCATTCAGCACCCAATCGCGTCAGCATCGACATGACCAGAAGCCGGTTGGTGGCGCTGTCGTCGGCAACCAGCAACCGATAGCCCCGCAGATCCGGCAGATCGTTTTCCTCCGCGGGCTCTTCCCGGCGCGACCAGACGGACTCGGGGACCTGTAGAACGATCCGTGTGCCGCCCGACAACATCCGGCGGAGCCGAAGCCTTGCGCCCATCGCCTGCGCGTGGGCCGATGCGATGTGCAGCCCCATGCCGTGCCTGGCTTCCTTCGGTGGAGTGGGTTGAGCGATCAAGTCGCCCTCCGCATTGATAAGTTCGGCGGGCAGACCGACGCCGTTGTCCTGAACGCTGAGGGTCAACGTCCCCCCCAGTTCCAGTTCGGCCCCAAGGGTCACCTGGTCACCACCAGAGTGACGCAGCGCATTCGACATCAGATTGGCGACTACCCGCCGTAATGGCAGCAGCGGAAGCTGCACGATCTCGGGCAAATTGCCAGATCGACCGGCCTTCAGGGAAATGCCCGTCCCTTCGGCTGCCCCATGCCAGCGCCGCAGTTCATCATCCATGAATCGACGCAGGTTAAGGTTGCCGGCAGGCTCCTCCGTGCCGTTGGGGGCTCCCTCCAGCAACTCCTCGACAAGGCGCGCCAGCAACTCGGCAGCCGCCTGCACCCGGTCCAGTTGCGGCAGGATATCGGGCGCGATGCACGCGCGATCCATCAACCGCACCCCGCCGATCACATCCGACACGGCTGACCGGATATCATGCGCCAGAAGCCGCGCCCTTTCGGGGGCGGCGGATTTATCGCTATCCTTGTCGTGCTCCCCGTTCATCCGACCGGATAACCAAGGCGCTTAAGCGCAACGCCAATCTCGTCCAGGATCGCCGGATCGTCGATTGTCGCCGGCACCTTGTCCAGCGTGCCTTCGGCGACCTTGACCATGCTGGCGCGAAGGATCTTGCCGGATCTCGTCTTGGGCAGCCGGTCCACCACCACGGCCAGCTTGAAGGCGGCAACAGGGCCGATCTTGTCGCGAACCCGCTTGACGCATTCGCTTACAATCTCGGATTCCGCGCGGTTCACGCCATTGGTCAGGCACAGAAAGCCCATGGGGACCTGCCCCTTGAGCGCATCCGCCACGCCGATCACGGCGCATTCCGCGACATCCGCGTGCCCTGCCAGGACTTCCTCCATCGCACCTGTTGACAGGCGGTGCCCGGCAACATTGATCACGTCATCGGTGCGCGCCATGATCCACAGGTATCCGTCTTCGTCGATCATGCCCGCATCCCCGGTCTCGTAGAAGCCGGGGAACGCGTTCAGATACGACGACTTGAACCGCTCCGCCGCGTTCCACAATGTCGGCAGCGTGCCCGGTGGCAAGGGCAGCTTGATCGCGATTGCCCCCAATGTGCCGGGGGCCACGGGATGCCCGCCTTCGTCCAGGACCTGCACGTCATAGCCCGGCATCGGCACCGAAGGTGAACCCGTCTTGACCGGCAGCGCCTCCAGCCCGATGGGATTACCCGCGATGGTCCAGCCGGTTTCCGTCTGCCACCAGTGGTCGATGACCGGCTTGCCGGTGACCCGCGCGATCCATTCCACGGTGTCGGGGTCGGCGCGTTCACCGGCCAGAAAGATCGTGCGCAGCTTCGACAGGTCATGCCCGGCAAGGTACTTCGCCTCCGGGTCTTCGCGCTTCACGGCGCGGAAAGCGGTCGGGGCGGTGAAGAAGACGACGACCTCATGATCCGCCATCACCCGCCAGAAGGTCGAGGGATCAGGCGTGCCCACGGGCTTGCCTTCGAACACGACCGTGGTGCAACCGTGGATCAGGGGCGCGTAGCAGATGTAGCTATGCCCCACGACCCAGCCCACGTCGGACGCGGCCCAGAAAACCTCGCCCGGCTTCACGCCATAGATGTTGGCCATCGACCAATCCATCGCGACCAAATGCCCGCCCGTGGCCCGCACCACACCCTTGGGCGCGCCCGTCGTTCCCGAGGTATACAGGATGTACGCGGGGTGATTGCCTGCAACGGGCACACAGTCCACGGGGTCCGCCTCGGTGAAATCCTCCCAGTCGAAATCACGCGCGGTCATCGTGGCGATGCCCTGTTCGCGCTGGAAGATCACGCAGAACTCGGGCTTGTGGTTGGCGATGTCGATCGCGGCGTCGAGCAGGGGTTTGTATTCCACGATCCGACCCGGTTCGATCCCGCAGGAGCCGGCGATGATGGCCTTGGGATGCGCGTCGTCGATCCGCGTCGCAAGTTCGGCGGCGGCAAAGCCCCCGAAAACCACGGAATGGATGGCCCCGATGCGCGCGCAGGCCAGCATCGCTTCCAAGGCCTGCGGCACCATCGGCATATAGATGATAACCCGATCGCCCGCCGTGATCCCCTGCGCAGCCAGACCGCCCGCCAGGCGCGCGACCCGGTCCTGCAACGCGGCGTAGGAGATATGTTCGACCGTTCCCGTCACCGGGCTGTCGTAGATTATCGCGGTCCGGTCCCCGTGCCCGGCCGCAACATGGCGATCCACGGCGTTATAGCAGGTGTTGACCATTCCGTCCGCGAACCACTCGGGCACCGGCCCGCCCAAATCGTGCAAGGCCCCGGACGGCGCGCGGCCCCAATCAATGGCCTGCGCCTGTTCCATCCAGAAGCCCTCCGGGTCGCTGAGCGACCGCTCCCACTCCGATTTCCAGCCCATGCCGTCCCCCTCCCGATTACGTCTCCTTCTTCTAGGTCCAGCACCCCGGCCCGCGCAATATCTGCCGGGAATTGAAACACATTGGATGACGTTCGATCCGGCCAGTCACTGCCAAGCGCATCACGCTAACCGTCCGCGACGAAACCGGCACGGTGAAGGGCGAAAACAATCTATCCGCCCGCTACGGGTGCCGCGTCTTTACCTTGGCGGAGGCCGCGGGCATGGTCGGGATGTCACATTTGCGAAAGGCATTCCGATGGATCTGCGCCCCCTCGATGACACCACGTTCGTCGCCCCCCAGCTGGAGCCCGCCGACATGGCTGCGCTGGCCGCGGACGGCGTGACCACCGTCATCTGCAACCGCCCCGACGTGGAGGTGCCAGCGACGCATCAAGCCGCCGCGATGCAGGCCGCGGTCGAGGCGGCCGGAATGAATTTCGTCTTTAACCCGGTTTCCATGCCGCAGTTGACCGAACAAGCGGTCGAAGAGCAATCCGAGGCGATCGACAATGCAGACGGTAAGATCGTGGCTTATTGCGCGTCCGGAACGCGATCGGCGATCCTGTGGGCGCTGGCGCAGGCGGGGCAGATGCCCGTCGATGACATCCTCACCGCGACCGCGAACGCCGGTTACCCCCTCGACGGATTGCGCCAGCAGATCATCCACTTGGAGGGCCAGAAATGATCCCGGAGGCGGACGGCAGGCGATGGCACGATATGGGCGGCGAACTGGCCGGCCCCGTACCGGGCGACGAGCATGATTTCGCCCTCTGGGAAAAGCGCGTCGATGCATTGGTCATCCTTGCGGGCCTCAAGGGTGTATTCACCGTTGACGGATTGCGCCGCGTTCTGGAGGACATGGGCGAGGACACCTTCAAGACGATGACCTATTATGAACGCTGGGTCGCCTCGCTGAATCAGAACATGCTGGAGGCGGGCGTCTATTCCGTAGCCGAGCTGGGTGAGCGTATGGCGCAGGTGCAGGCGCGCGGTCAGACCTACGCGGAAGCAACCGATGCAAGTGCTTGAACCCGGTGCGCGTGTGCGCGTCAAACGCCTGATGCCGCCCGGCCACGTGCGCACCCCCGCCTATCTGCGCGGAGCCACGGGCGCGGTCGAGCGTGTCCTCGGCCCCTTCGGCAACCCCGAGCAACTGGCCTATCGCCACACGCCCGACCGCCTTCCCGTTTACCGCGTGCGTTTCCGGCTGGCCGACCTCTGGCCGGATACGGAGAATGCAACCGATACGGTGGACGCCGAAATCTACGCCCATTGGCTGGAGCCGCTCTGATGCCCCACGATCACCACGACCAAGACCACACTGGGATATCGCCCTCCGGCCACCCCTACCGCGAAGATCAGGACAGAGGCCTCAGCTATTGGCAGGCCATGGAAATCGCCGTGCGCGAGTTGATGATCGAAAAGGGCATCGTCACCGAAGCAGAGGTCGCGGCCCAGATCGACGCGATGGACGCGCGCAACCCGGCGCAGGGGGCGGCCGTTGTCGCCCGCGCATGGAGCGACCCGGCCTTCCGCGACCGCCTGCTGACCAACGGATCAGCGGCAAGCGCCGAAATGGGATTCGACGTCGGCCCCATGAAACTCATCGCGGTCGAAAACACCGATGACGTGCACAACGTCGTCGTCTGCACCCTCTGCTCCTGCTACCCGCGCAACCTGCTGGGCCTGCCGCCCGATTGGTACAAGTCCCGCGCCTATCGCAGCCGCACCGTGCGCGAGCCGCGCAAGGTCCTGTCGGAATTCGGCCTGACCCTGCCCGACGATGTGACCGTCCGCGTCCACGACAGCACGGCCGACATGCGCTACATCGTGATCCCCGCCCGGCCCCAAGGCACCGATGGCCTGAACGAGGCAGAATTGGCCGCCCTCGTCACCCGCGATAGCATGATCGGCGTGGGTGTGGCGAAGGCCCCGTAACTTTACGCATCCCGGAAGCCGTCCAATGCCGGGCGCGCGACCCCAGTTCTCTTCTATCTACAAGGTTGGCCGGAGCTATCTGTGAATACTCCCCGCCTCACCGTCCACGAATACGCGGGTCCAGCGCGTCACGTAATCCGTCGCCAACGTAGTTGATCGACAGGACCACCAGCGAAATCGCAAGGCCCGGCCAAAACGCGCGCCCCGGATAAAGTTCCAGGAACGGCACACCGTCGTTGAGCAGGCGGCCCCAGGTCGGGAAGTCGGGCGGGAAGCCAAGGCCCAGGAACGACAGCGCACTTTCGGTGATGATCGCAGTCGCAATCCCCAGCGTGGCCGAAACCATGATCGGCGACAGCACATTGGGCAGCACATGCCGTGTCACGATGCGGCGCGACGGTGTCCCGATGGAGCGTGCGGCCAAAACGAACTCCCGCTCCTTCAGGGCAAGGACATCGCCGCGCACAATGCGCGCTGTCTGCATCCAGGACGTTATGCCGATGGCCGAAACGATTAGAATGAAGATACCCAACTCGACGCCGAAGATCGCTGTCAGCGGTTCGCGGAACAACAAGACCATGACCAACAGCAATGGCAGCAACGGCAAGGCCAGAAACAGGTCCGTGAGCCGCATCAGTGGCCCGTCAAGTCGCTTGAAATACCCCGCCAGCACACCGATCAGCGTACCAAGCAAGAGACTCAGCGCCATCGCCGTCAGGCCAACGGCCAACGACACCCGTCCACCCGCGATCATCCGCGCAAACAAATCGCGGCCCAGACGGTCCGTGCCCAGCGGGTATTGCAGGCTCATCGGTTCGTTGCGGGCGCGCATGTTTGACTTGATGCCCGACTCCATATCGACAAACAGCGGGCCCAGTACCACCAGCGCGATTATGGCCAGGAAAATCGCCGCGCCGACCATCGCGCCCTTGTGGCTGCGGAACTGGTCCCAGACGTCCCACCACTGGCTGCGCGCGCGGGTGACCAGCACCGGTTCAGCGGCGATCATCGCCGCCGCGGCGGCGACCGTTTCCGTCTGAGTGCCGACGTTCGTGTCGGGTTCGCGCGCATCAGTCATAGCGGATCCTCGGGTCCAGAATGCCGTAGAGGACATCTGCAATCAGGTTGAACAGCACGATCAGCACCGCGAAGATGAACGTCAGCGTCTGCACCATCGGCAGGTCGTTCGCCTGGATCGCGGTGATCAGCAACTGTCCGATCCCGTTCACCTTGAACACCTGCTCGGTGATGATCGCACCGCCGAATATTGCAGGCACGCTGAGCGCGATGACAGTCACGACCGGGATCATGGAATTTCGAAGCACGTGCACCAGCACGACCGTCCTTTCGCGCAGTCCCTTGGCCCGCGCCGTGCGCACATAGTCCTGATTGAGATTGTCGAGCATGGAGGCGCGCATGAAGCGGCTGAGCTGCGACGTGATCTGGAGCGCCAGCACCATGACCGGCAGGAACATCTGTCGCACCTGCATCCCAAAACTTTCCCAACTGTCGACGACGAGACGCGTGTCATAGATCGACGGGAACCAGCGCAACTGGACAGCGAAGATGATGATCACCAGCACCCCCGAGAAGAACGGCGGGACCGAGAAACCGATCATCGTCACGAAAGTGCCGGCCTGATCAAAGACCGAATACTGCTTGTAGGCCGAGTAGATGCCCACCGGGATCGCGATCAGGATCGCGACAACATAGGCCGTCCCGACGACCCACAGTGTCTGCGGGATGCGCTCGGCGATGGCCATGAAGACCGGGGCACGGTTCTGCCAGCTGATGATGCGCAGCTTGCCTTCCGCGAATGTCGTGCCGAACAGGGCGTCGAAGACATTCAGCGGTTCGATCCAGAAGAACTGGATGATCCATTTATAGAAACGGATGGGCGCAGGCTCGCCCAGGCCCAGGGCCTGACGCATCTGCTCCTTGACCTCCGCCGGGACGGTCAGCGGCACGTTTGCCATCGGGTCGCCCGGAGCAAGCTCGAGGAGCATGAAGATCACCAATGCGATGAACAGAAGCGTCGGGATCGCGAACAGCAATCGTCGGATGGTGAAGGTCAGCATCTGGCGGCGCCTCGGTTCAGGTCATTGTGAGCAGGTGAGGAGAGGGAGCGGCGCGGACGCCGCCCCCGGTTTTCAGGTGCGGGCGATCACTCGCCGATGCGGTACCAGTCGGCGATGTTCCACAGTTCGCTGTCCCAGGTGTTCAGCACGACGCCACCCAGCGAGTTGGCATGGGCCGAGATCCGACCGCGGTGAACCAGCGGGATCATTCCGCCACGCTGCACCATCATGTCGTTGAGCTGCTTGGCGATAACCGCGCGCGCTTCAACGCCGGCGGTACGGCTCAACTCTTCCCAAAGGGCATCATACTCGGGGTCGCAGAAGCGGGAAACGTTGTCGCCCTGCCACTGGTTTTCCGGGGTCGGTGCCTTGTCGCACAGACCGTTGGCCAGGTAGGCCTGCGGGTCCGCACCGTTGAAGGTGTTCTGATACATCTCAACATCGGCATAGAAGCGCTGGAACGTATCCGGCGAACCGGCGTCCCCTCCGAAGAAGACCGACGCGTTGACGTTGCGCAGTTCGATCGCAAAGCCGATCTCTTCCCACCATTCCTTGATCAGCTGCTGGAAGTCTTGGCGCACAGCGTTGGTCGAGGTCTGGAACAGCATCGACAGTTCAACGCCGTCCTTTTCGCGAACGCCGTTGCCGTCACTGTCGACATAGCCGGCCTCTTCCAGCATCGCCTTGGCCCCTTCGAGGTCCTGCACGTCACAGGTCATCGAAGTGGAGGCATATGCTGCGGGTGCAGCGACCCAATTGCAGGTCGGGCGACCCGCAGCACCATAGCCGATTTCCGACAGCAATGGACGGTCCAGCGCCATCGACAAGGCGTTGTAGACGGCCGGATCGCCCAAGAAGGGGTGCGGACGAATGACCGCACGCTCTTCATCGCTCAGCGCCGGGTCGGGGTTGGTGTTGTTGAGCATGACCCGCTCGACACCGGTGCCGAAGGCGGCGATTGGCGTACCCAAGCCGCCGGTCTCCATCTGCGCGATGACCTCGGGGGCCAGCTGCAGGTTCCAGGCATAATCGAATTCGCCCGTCTGCATCACGGCGCGGCCCGCCGCCTCGGCGTCGCCGCCACCCTTGAAGTTGACGCTGGCGAAGGCCGGCTTGCCCTCGACGCGGTAGTTCGGGTTGGCCGCAAAGCTGATCACGTCGTTGGTGCGGAATTCTTCCACGACGAAGGGACCGGTCCCGACGGGGCCGAAGTTCTCGTCCGTGCAGCTGGCGGCGGCGGCACCGACGCAGTCGGCAAACTGGGCTGCCTGGATGATCGGGCTCTCGGCACCGACGAAGGCGGTATAGGGGTTCGGCTGCGGTGCCTTGAAGGTTACGACGACCGTCAGATCATCGGGCGTCTCAACGCTTTCGACGGGTTCGAAATACGTGCCCTGGGCGCACCCGCCCTCGGGGTTGACGCAATATTCATAGGTGAACTTCACGTCCGCTGAGGTGAAGGGCGTGCCGTCCGACCAGACGATACCCGGCGACAGCTTCCAGGTGATCTGCGTAAGATCCTCGGACACTCCGCCATTCTCGACCGTGGGAATCTCTTCGGCGAGCCAGGGCTGGATGGTGCCGGTTTCGTCAAAACGGGCCAGCGGCTCGACGACCAGACTTGCGGCCTCGATGTCCTTGGTGCCGCCCGACAGATACGGGTTCATGGTGGACGGGGCCTGCCAATAGATGATGCTGACCTCGCCGTCGCGGCCGCGCTCGCCTTCGTGGCCGTCGGCATATGCCATCGGGGCCAGGACGAAGCTCGCCGCCGCGCTCAGCAGTGCTGCTTTCGTTTTCATGTCTTAACTCTCCTTGTTGGTACGTTTGTGGCGCGGGGTTGTCCCCCGCATCCGGGGTTAATCTAGGTCGTGCAGGTGGCAGGCGGCCCAATGGCCGGGCTTCACCTCGTGGAAGTCGGGGTCGATCTTGCGGCAGATGTCCATCACCTTGGGACAGCGCGTGCAGAAATTGCACCCCTGCGGCGGGTTCGCCGGGCTGGGCACGTCGCCTTGCAGCACGATGCGCTGCCGCTTGTTGCCCGCCATCGCGGGGTCTGGTTCGGGCACGGCCGACAGCAACGCTTCGGTATAGGGGTGCAGCGGTTCGCCATACAATGCGTCGCGTGGGGCCAGCTCCACCACCTTGCCAAGGTACATCACCGCCACGCGATCAGCGATGTGGCGGACCATCGACAGGTCATGGCTGATGAAAAGATAGGTCAGGCCCAGACTGTCCTGCAATTCTTCCAGCAGGTTCACCACCTGCGCCTGGATCGACACGTCCAGCGCCGCGATCGGCTCATCGCAGACGATGAACTTCGGGTTCAGCGCAAGCGCGCGCGCGATGCCGATGCGCTGCCGCTGGCCACCGGAAAATTCATGCGGGTAGCGGTTTATGAACGCCCTGTTCAAGCCGACCTGATCCATCAACTCGCGCACACGGTCGGTGCGTTCGGCCCCCGACAGACCCGTATGTTCCATCAGCGGCTCACCGATGATGGCACCGACAGTCATGCGCGGGTTCAGACAGGCCTGCGGGTCTTGGAACACCATCTGCATCGTCGGGCGCATCGCGCGCAAGGAGCGCTGATCCTCCGCCCCGATGGCCCGCCCGTCTATCGTGATCTCCCCGCCGGTGATGTCATACAGACGCAGAACAGCCCGCCCGCAGGTAGACTTGCCGCAGCCCGACTCGCCCACCAGGCCCAGCGTCTCGCCTTCCAGGATGTCGAACGAAACGCCGTCGACCGCCTTCACCGCACCCACTTGTCTGCGCAACAGGCCCGCGTAGATCGGAAAGTGCATCTTCAGGTCGCGGACTTTCACCAGCGGCTTGGTCATGCTGCCCCCTCGGATGTGGCGTCATTCGCCGTGTGCGCCAGCGGGTGGAAACAGGCGACATCATGCCCGTTGCCCACATCCTCGCGTAGCGGGTTCTCAGCGTGGCACCGGTCGAACACCAGCGGGCAGCGGTCGCGGAACGGACAGGCCGTCGGGGCCGCACCCAGCATTGGCGGCTGCCCCTCGATCACCTGAAGTTTCTCGGCCCGCGCGCCCGTCACCTTCGGGATCGTCCTGAGCAGAGCGCGCGTGTAGGGATGGCGTGGGTCGTTGAACAGCGGGAACACCGGCGCGTGCTCGACCACCTGCCCCGCGTACATCACCAGCACCCGGTCGGCGATGCCCGCAATGACGCCCAGGTCATGCGTGATCCAGACGATTGCCATTCCCAGCTTGGCCCGCAGATCCTCCACCAGTTCTAGAATTTGCGCCTGAATGGTCACGTCCAATGCCGTCGTCGGCTCATCCGCGATCAGGACCTTCGGGTCACAGGCCAGCGCGATGGCAATCATCACACGTTGGCGCATGCCGCCGGAAAACTGGTGCGGATAATCCGACAATCGCCCCTCAGCCCCCGGAATGCCCACCAGTTCAAGCAGTTCGATGGCGCGGGCGCGTGCCTGCTTCTTATTCAGCCCCATATGCCGCCGCACCGGCTCCATGATCTGGAAACCGACGGTGAAAACCGGATTGAGGGATGTCATGGGATCCTGAAAGATGAACCCGACCTCGCCGCCGCGCACGTCGCGCAACCGGGCCGGCGTTACCTTGAGCAGGTCCTCTCCATCCAGCAGGACTTCGCCCTCGCGTACCTCGGCCGGGGGGCTGGGCAGAAGGCCGACCAGCGACATCATCGTCACCGATTTGCCGGATCCGCTTTCACCAACGACGCCGAGCAACTCGCCAGGCTTCACTTCGAAGCTTACTGAATTTACGGCGTGCACCTCGCCGCTTCGTGTTCCAAAGACCGTGCAAAGGTTGTTCACCTCAAGCACGTTCCGGGTGTCGCCATCCGGCATCCACCACCCCCGTTGTATAGTCGTGCGGGTCTTACGCGCATCTGTTGCTGATAACGGTAGCAGATGAGTCACCCCCCGCAAGGGAATTGCCCAATCCGCAGGCAATTCACCATTATTGCCCTAAAATAAGGCGCTCACCTTGACCTTTGCGCAACCCGGCAGCACCCATGACCTATCTCCCGACCACGCAAGGTGCCCCATGTCCCAGCCGATGACCCTTTCCGCGTTCCAGATCATGGAGAAGCTGATCGGCTTTCCCTCAGTCAGTCGCGATTCGAATCTCCCGCTGATCGACTGGGTGGAGCAATACCTAGCCTCGCACGGCGTCGCCGCGCGCCGCGTCTACGATGCGACCGGGCAGAAAGCCGCGCTCTACGCCAATGTCGGCCCCGAGGTGGAGGGCGGCATCGTGTTGTCGGGCCATACCGACGTCGTGCCCGTGGATGGCCAGAACTGGACAGTGGACCCCTTCGCGGTGACCGAACGGGACGGGAAATATTACGGGCGCGGCACCTGCGACATGAAGGGGTTTGACGCGCTCGCCCTGTCGATGGTGCCCTATGCCTTGGCGCGCGGGGTCAGCCGGCCACTACAGATCGCGCTTTCCTATGATGAAGAGGTGGGCTGCATCGGTGCCCCGCCCATGATCGACGACATGGTAAAGCACCTCCCAAGGGCCGCGGCCGCCATCATCGGGGAGCCTTCGATGCTGCGCCCCGTCACCGGCCACAACGCATCGACCATCATCGACATCCAGATCCACGGGTTCGAAGTGCATTCGTCGAAACTGCCCCAAGGCATCAGCGCCATCCACGAGGCGGGCCGTGTCCTGCAATGGGTCAATGACTGGAACGCCAAGCTTATGGCCGAAACGCCCGACCCGATCTCCGCCGCGTTCGATCCACCCCACACGACCGCGCATGTCGGCATGATCCAGGGCGGCACCGCCCACAACATCACCGCCAAGGATTGCACCTTCAAACTGGGCTTTCGCTGTCCGGCGGGCGACGATCTGGCCCGACACGAAGCCGCGCTCTTCACGTTTCTGTCGGACCTTGACCGCGACCTGCGCGACCTCAACGCCGAAGCCGGCGTCACATGGCAACAGACCAACATCGTGCCCGCACTCAAGCCCGAGCCCGACGGCACCGCCGAAACATTGATCCGCCAACTCACCGGCGACAATGCGCCTCACGTCGTCACCTACGGCACCGAAGCCGGTCAATTTCAGGACCGCGGCTATTCTGCCGTCGTCTGCGGACCCGGCGATATCGCCCAGGCGCACCAGCCCGACGAATGGATCGACAAAAAGCAGTTCCACGCGGGCGAAGACCTGTTGAAACGCGTGGTCGACACGCTGGTCTAGGATTTTGGCCAGCGCAGGCGGCGGCAGGCCGGTCAGGGGTGGATCGCGCGGGGCATCACGCCCCGCTTTCACCGCGTCATCCGGACCCATGCCCGCGCCGGCCGGATTCCGGGATGATCACCGGCCTTGCTGATGACCGGCCTAGCTGATGACCGGCAGCGTCGCGGTCGTGTATTCAAGCGCGATTTCCCGACTCAGGACCGGGTCGGTCAGAGTCGCCCGGAAACGGGTCGCCGGACGCACGCCGCCGATCGCCCCAAGCGTTCCGCACAGCATGGCCGCACCGTCGGACAGCCCCCCCGCCGTCCGCAGTGCACCAAGGGGCCGAATCGCAGCCAACGCCCCCTCCTGGTAAAGGGTCCAGTCCCCCTGCCCCGATGCAATCCACGACCGCAGCTCTAAGGCGTCGAGATGTCCCTCGACCTCAGCGAAATCCCACAGTTCGTCGGCACAAGGCTTGGCACAGACCTGTTTCGAGGCGGCGACCGACTGCGCTTCCAACGCGCGGTCGGTGTGGTCGGACGCAAGGCCAAGCCAACACCGCTCGTCACGCTGCACCAGCAAAGGCTCCGCTTCGCCCGACGTGTGATCACCCAGAACCTCGATGCACGGCTCTTGCGTCAACAGCGATGCCGCGACCCGGTAGAACAGCGGCACCTGCGACGGCGGGGCCACGCCCAGGGCGGCCAACTCCTCGATGTGATGCTCCACCGTGGCCGCGTCGCGCCCCGTCCAGCCTGCGACGATCAGCCTGTCAATGGCCATCTCCGCCTGCGTCGCCCCGATCATGAACCGCATATCCTGTCCTTTCCCGCACCACGACAGACGGCCCTTGCAGCCACCCGTGACACGGCTACTTTCCCCCAAACTTCAAGGAGTGCCAACATGCCCGTCAAGAATCGTTTCGCCGAATTGCTGCCCGAAATCACGGAATGGCGCCGCGACCTGCACGAACACCCTGAAATCCTGTTCGAAACGCACCGCACCTCGGCGCTGGTGGCCGAGAAGTTGCGCGCCTTCGGCTGCGACGAGGTGGTAGAGGGCATCGGCCGCACCGGCGTCGTCGGGGTCATTCGTGGCAAGACCAACGGCTCGGGCAAGGTCATCGGTCTGCGCGCCGACATGGATGCCCTGCCGATCCACGAACAGACCGGAGCCCCCCACGCCAGCAAGACCGACGGTGCGATGCACGCCTGCGGCCATGACGGGCACACCTCGATGCTGCTGGGCGCGGCGAAATATCTCTCCGAGACGCGTAATTTCGACGGCACCGTCGTGGTGATCTTCCAGCCCGCCGAAGAAGGCGGCGGCGGCGGCAAGGAGATGTGCGACGACGGCATGATGGACCGCTGGAACATTCAGGAGGTCTACGGGATGCATAACTGGCCCGGCCGCGCCGTGGGCAGCTTCGCCATCCGCCCCGGTGCCTTCTTCGCCGCGACCGACCAGTTCGACATCACCCTGACGGGCAAGGGGGGCCACGCCGCCAAGCCGCATGAAACCGTCGACACCGGCGTGATGGCGGCCCATGTGATCACTGCACTACAAACCATCGTGTCGCGAAATGCCGATCCGGTGGACCAGATCGTTGTCTCGGTCACCTCGCTGGAGTCTTCGTCCAAGGCGTTCAACGTCATCCCGCAGCGGGTTCATCTCAAGGGCACGGTCCGCACCATGTCCGACGACATGCGCGCGTTAGCCGAACGCAGGATCAAGGAAATCACCGAGGGCGTCTGCACCACCTTCGGCGGCAGCGCGGACGTGACCTACCACCGTGGATATCCCGTCATGGTCAATCACGAAGAGCAGACCGAATTCGCCGCCGACGTCGCCCGCGCGGTCTCGGGCGATTGCACGGAAGCGCCGCTGGTCATGGGCGGCGAGGACTTCGCCTTTATGCTGGAGGAGCGTCCGGGGGCCTATATCCTGGTCGGCAACGGCGACACCGCGCCCGTCCACCACCCCGAATACGACTTCACGGACGAGGCGATTCCGGCCGGATGCTCCTGGTGGGCCGAAATCGTGGAGCGCCGGATGCCCGCCGCCTGAGACAACGGGCGAGGGGCCAGCCCCTCGCACTCCCCGGGATATTTCCGGCAAGAGGAAGCGACGGTCGGGCACCCCGCCCCCGTCATTCGCCTGGCGGACCGGGGATCGGGGTACCTTGCTCTTGCACGGTCATCGGCGTCCCCGCCTGTACCGCAGCGCGATAAAGCATCACGCGGGTTGAATATTCGTTAACGGCTTCCTCTTGCCGGAAATATCCCGGGGGAGTCGGCGCAGCCGACGGGGGCTGCCCCCCTATCCGCCCCGCAGATCGCGCCGTTGGATCTTTCCCGTCGCCGTCATCGGCAAGGCGTCCACGAAGCGGACCGCGCGCGGGGCCATGTGGGGCGAAAGGCGCGCCTTTACCCAGCCGATCAGCTCGCGCTCCAGCCCATCACCCCGCTCGGGGGCGACGACGAAAGCCGTCACCGCCTCCCCGCGCAAATCGTCGGGCAGGCCAACGACCGCGCACATAACGACGGCAGGGTGCGCAGTCAGACAGGTTTCGATCTCTGTCGGGCCGATGCGGTATCCGGCGGATGTAATCACATCGTCGTCGCGCGAAACATAGGTGATGACGCCGTCCCCTTCGACCCGGCCGAGATCGCCCGTGCGCAGCCAGTCGTCCCGCCACTTGGCGTCCGTCTCCTCGGGCTTGTTCCAGTACCTGAGGAAAGTCGCGGGCGATCCGCGGCTGCAGATTTCGCCGACCTCGCCCATCGCGACGGGCGCGCCATCCATGTCCAAAACTTCGACCTCCACCCCTGGAACCGCGCGACCCAGCGTCCCGGGCGTCACATCTTGCGTGCCCGCGCAGGACGCCATCACAAGGTTGCACTCGGTCTGGCCGTAGATCTCGTTGATGGGGACACCCAGCGCCTCCCGCCCCCAGGCCAGCAATCCGGCCCCCAGCGCCTCACCACCCGACAGGACAGCGCGCAAACGCAGGCCCTCAGGTGCCTCGGTCCGGCGCAGCATCTTGAGTGCGGTCGGTGGCAAAAAGGCCGCCGTTATCCCCTCCTCGACCATCAGACCCCAGGCATCATCCGGATCGAACTTGCCGAAACGCTTGGCCACAAGCGGCACACCGAACCACAGGCAAGGCATCGCCAGGTCCATCAGCCCGCCGATCCAGGCCCAGTCGGCAGGCGTCCAGCCCACGTCCCCGGCGGCGGGGAAGCCCTCCAGCGCCGTTTCGACACAAGGTAGATGGCCCAGCAGAAAGCGATGGGCGTGCAGCACTCCCTTGGGCGTCCCCGTGGTGCCGGAGGTGTAGATCATCATGGCCGGATCCTCGGCCCCGGTGTCGACCGGTACGGCGGGCGCACCCGACAAATCCCACGAATCCGCGTCGATCCGCAGGGCAAGATCCGGCAGATCCAGCGCCGCGATCCGGTCCAACCCGGCGGCATCGCCAACGACTGCCCGTGCGCCAGAATCCCGCAGCCGATAGTCCAGCGCCTCGGGCCCGAACAGCGTGAAGAGCGGCAGCGACACTGCCCCAAGTTTCATCGCCGCGAAATGTGCGATCATGACCTCGGCCCGTTGCGGCAGCAGGATGGCCACACGGTCGCCCCGCCCAACGCCCTCCCGCGCCAGCACCCCGGCCAGCCGGTCGGAGGCGTCCTTCAACGCACCATACGTCCAGACCCGCCGCCCCTCGGACAGGTCGATGATGGCCACCCGATCTGGATCTTCCGCGGCCCAACTGTCGCAGCAGCCGTATGCGATATTAAACCGGTCGGGAATATTCCAGCGAAAGGCCGCGCGCATCTCGGCCCAAGGGGCCAGGTGTGGAATTGTGCGCCGCGTCACGGGGGCCATCATCCGGCCCGCGCCAGCGTCACCGGGAACAAGCCCGCGAGCGGCAGCCCGAGCGCCTGCAACGCCGACAGCGAAATCTGGGCCCCGCCCGCCCCGCCGAGCGGACGCAAGGTCACCGCGATCGCGTCGCCATCGCCGGTGCGCACCGTGCCCGGCGTATCCTCGGTGACCAAAGCGGATTTGACCCAAAGGCCCGGCTCCGACGGGCTGCCTAGCGAAACGGTAACCATGCCAAGTTCTCCACCAGCAGGGGCAACAGCGGCCGCCTGTCGCGCCGCTTCCTTCTCGGCCTCCGATACGGTATCGAGCGACGCGACCGTCGTGGCCGGGCCCGCCAGCGGGCTGATGACAGTCGTCGCCTGCGGCGGGGGCGCAGCGACCGCGTCCACCGGGGCACCGGCACCGCGCCCCGGCAGGCGGTCCAGCAGCGGCAGGTTGGCGCAGCCCATCAGGGCCACCGGAAGAATGAAAAAGACACCGCGCATGATACGCTCCCAAATGGCTCTTATCCGTCCTACCCTACCGAACGACGGGGCGCTGTCACCTGTGCATACCCTTGTGGCCGGGCATCGTGGGGCGTAGCGTTATCACATGACTGTTCCACTGATCGATCCCTTCGCCCGCACCATCGACTACCTGCGCGTTTCCGTGACGGATCGCTGCGATTTTCGCTGCACCTATTGCATGTCGGAGCACATGACGTTCCTGCCGAAGAAGGAGCTTCTGACGCTGGAGGAACTGGACCGCATGTGTTCGACCTTCGTGCGCATGGGCGTTCGGAAGCTGCGCATTACCGGCGGGGAGCCGTTGGTACGCAAAGGCATCATGACTTTCTTCGAAGGCATGTCGCGCCACCTGGGCGATGGCCTGGACGAACTGACACTCACCACCAACGGCAGTCAGCTCGAACGCTTTGCCCAGCCGCTCTGGGATGCGGGCGTTCGGCGCGTGAATGTCTCGCTTGATACGCTTGACCCGACCAAGTTCAAAGAGATCACCCGCTGGGGCTCTCTCGACAAGGTGCTGCGCGGCATCAAGGCCGCTCAGGCAGCAGGGATGCGCGTCAAGGTCAACGTCGTGGCGCTCAAGAACTTCAACGATGTCGAACTCTTCGACCTGCTGGCCTGGGCCGCGGCCGAGGATCTGGACCTGACCTTCATCGAGGTCATGCCCATGGGCGACATGGGCGAGGTGCAGCGTCTTGATCAATACTGGCCGCTAAAGGACTTGCGCGCCCAATTGGCCCAGCGCTTCACCCTGACCGAACTGACCTACAAGACCGGCGGCCCCGCCCGCTATTTCGAAGTCGGCGAAACCGGCCAGCGCCTTGGCTTTATAACGCCGCTGACCCACAATTTCTGCGAGTCGTGTAACCGGGTTCGGGTCACTTGCACCGGGGAACTCTATATGTGCCTCGGGCAGGAGGACATGGCCGACCTGCGCGAGCCGTTGCGCGCCTCCGAGGCGGACGCCGGACTGGAGGACGCCATCCGCGCCGCCATCGCCCGAAAGCCCAAGGGCCACGATTTCGACTATTCCCGCCAGGAAGTCGCCGGTCAAATGACCCGGCACATGTCCCACACCGGCGGATAAGGGAGCGACGATGAAACTGATCCTGCTGCGTCACACGAAATCCGACTGGACCGATCCCGAGCAGGAGGATCACGACCGCCCCCTCAATAACCGTGGGCGCGCCGCCGCCGCCACGATGGGCCAATGGCTGATTTCCCGAAAATATCTGCCCGACCTCGTGCTTTGCTCCGATTCCGCCCGAACGCGCGAAACGTATCAGGCCCTTGCCCTGCCGGACACGGCGGTCGAATACCGCCCCGATCTCTACCTGGCCGAGGCCGAGGCCATTCTCGCCCTCGCCCGCGCGCAAACGGCTGAATGCGTCCTGATCGTGGCCCATAATCCCGGCATCGCGGCGGCGGCGAGGCAGGCAGTTGCAACATTGCCCATCCACCCCGAGTTCAGCCATTTCCCGACCGGGGCCTGCCTTGTCGCCGACATCATCGACGATCGGCCCGGCCGCCTGCTGGACTTCACGGTGCCGCGCGATTTGCAGTAATCGTGGTTTGGGCCGAAGAGGCCGCCAACCCGCTTCAGACGGAAAGAAACTCCGGCTCGTAGCTGATCGGAAAATTCACTGACCTTGCGACAAAGCAGACCTCGTGGATTCGTTGGTGAATCGCCGTAGCCACTTCGATATCCGCGCCGGCCTGAACGGTGATACGTGGGCGCAAGATGGCGGCGGTGAAGCGCCCTGCCCCGCCTTGTGAAACCTCGCCGATCCCAACGGGTGAATCCTCATAGGCCCCCACGACGATGCCAGCGTCGGATGCAAGGTGCAGATACCAAAGCATATGGCAGGCGGACAAAGCCGAGATCAGTAGATCCTCGGGGTTCATCTTGCCCGGATCACCTCCCAATAAGGGATCATTCGAACATTGAACGATCTCTTTCCCCGGAATCGCGATGTTCCAGGTACGATCAAAGGCACGGTAACCCGCCGTGCCCTTGCCCCGATTCCCGGTCCAGACGATGTGTGAAGAATACTTGTGTTCCATGGGTTGCCTCTGTCTTCGGAAGATTCATATACGTGTATACAGGAGTACGGAGGTCATGGAATGGGTCTTGTCGAACAAATTCGCGCTGCGATCCTGAACGGCGAACATGCGCCCGGAGCGGTTCTTTCCCAGACGGATCTTGCCGCCACCTATGGCGTCAGCCGAATTCCGGTCCGAGATGCGCTACAAAGCCTCGCCGCCGAAAAACTTGTCGAAGTCTTGCCCGGCAAGGGCGCGCGCGTCGTCAGGCTGACGTCCAAGGACCTTGACGAAATCTTCGACCTTCGCATCATGCTCGAATGCGATCTTTTGGAACGCGCAACGGCCCGTGCGGATACATCCGCTCATTCAGAGGCTGATTACGCGTTACGAAAGTCATCCTTGGAGGCTGGCCGTCAAGGATGGCACAATGGCGACTGGATGTTCCACCAGACGCTTTACCTTCCGGCAGAACGACCACGCCAGCTTGCCTTGGTCGAGGAACTGCGAACCAGTTGCACCCTCTATGCGAGCGGTTATGCCGCGCTCGCGTCCGGAACCGAACGCTGGCTGTCCGATCATGGGGCGATCGTGCAGGCATATGCAGATGGACGAGCCGAGGAGGCCTGCGGGGTTCTCCGCCAACACCTAATGGCCGCGCATCGGCAATTGGTCGCCTTGAGCGAAGAAAGACAGGATCAGACGAAAGGCATCTAATTGCCTGGACTGCGTAAAGCACCGATCTTGCGTGCTTCCGATACGGAAGCGTACATCAACCGTGCCCGCGGGGGGGACCTCACCTGGCCCGCGACCATCACAACGGCAGGGCAGTGCTCGATTTGATCTCCTCCATCGACAAAAGCGCGGTGACGTTGAACACCCGCACCTCAGATATCAGGGCCTGGTAAAAGACGTCATAGGCCCGTGCGTTCGCCACGCGGACCTTCAGGATGTAGTCGATTTCGCCCGCCAAACGGTGGGCCTCCTGCACCTCCGGGCGGGCGCGCAGCGCCGCAAGGAAGAGTTGCTGCCACTCCGCCTCGTGCTCGGACGTGCGGATCAGAACGAAGAAACAGGCGTCAAGACCAATGGTCTCCGGATCAACCACGACGGTGGACGGCCCCATCACGCCCGCGTCGCGCATCTTGCGGATACGATTCCACACCGGCGTCTTGGATGACCCCACTTGGCGGGCGATTTCGTCCAACGATTGCCCCGCATCCGCCTGCAAAGCCCGGAGGATGTTCCGGTCTAGATCATCCAATTGGACGGCCCTCCCCAATTTCACAGTCATTCGGAACACCTTTCTGCCTGCATCGCAATATATGCATCAACGTTCCTGTTATCGCGCCTCCCCTGTCCAATATCCAGAACATTGTTCTATATCTTCGGGAAGAAGCTGGAGCGCCCCGATGAATCATTTTCCCATCTTCCTCGCCCTCGAAGGCCGCCGTGTCCTCGTTGCCGGTGGCGGGGATGCGGCGATTGCCAAGTTGCGCCTCCTGCTCAAGACGACCGCACGCATCACCGTCGTGGCCGAGAACGCCAGCCCCGAAATTCGCCAATGGGCCGAAGCAGGCAAGCTGACACTCATCGACCGCGCGCAGGAGCCCGGCGATGCGCTCTGCTGCGTCGTGGCCTATGGCGCACACGAGGATGTTGCGCTGGATGCCCGAACGCTGCGCTTGGCGGCGGCGGACGGCGCGCTCGTGAACCTAGTCGATAATCTGGAAAAGTCGCAGTTCATCACCCCCGCCATCGTCGATCGCGACCCGGTCGTCGTCGCCATCGGGACCGAGGGTGCGGCCCCCGTTCTGGCCCGCAAGATCAAGGCCGATCTGGAAGCAAAATTGTCGGCACAGCTTGGCGTGCTGGCACGCATCGGGAAGACGTTCCGCAAAGCGGCAGATGTCCTGCCGATGGGGGCCGTGCGCCGCCGCTTCTGGGGCGAATATTACGACATGGTCGGCCCCCGCGCCGCGCAGGACGGTGAAGCGGCGATCCGCGATGCGCTCGACACCTTGCTCGACAAGCACGTAAGGGCGGAGGCACGCGAAGGCCATGTCGATCTGGTGGGGGCAGGTCCGGGTGATCCGGAGCTTCTGACGCTCAAGGCACGCAAGGCGCTCGACAAGGCGGATGTCGTGATCCACGACCGGCTCGTCACGCCCGAGATATTGGAACTGGCCCGGCGCGAGGCGCTGATCCTTGACGTCGGCAAGGAAGGCTTCGGCCCCTCGACCGCGCAATCGGACATCGACGCGCTGATCGTCGAGCACGCCCGCAAAGGGGCGCATGTGGTGCGGCTCAAGGCCGGCGATCCAACCGTATTTGGGCGTCTGGACGAGGAAATCGAGGCGCTGGATGCCGCTGGGGTCAGCTGGTCCATCGTGCCCGGCATCACCGCCGCCAGCGCCGCCGTCGCGACCATAGGGCAAAGCCTGACCAAACGCAGCCGCAACGCATCGGTCCGGTTCCTGACCGGTCACGACATGAAGGGGTTTGCCGATCAGGATTGGGCCGCGCTGGCCCAGCCGGGCGAAGTTGCCGCGATCTACATGGGCAAGCGCGCCGCGCGCTGGATGCAGGGGCGGCTGATGATGCACGGGGCCGCCGCCGCGACCGACATCACCATCGTGGAGAACGCCAGCCGGGCCGATCAGCGCATTCATGCCGCCACGCTCGCCACCCTGCCCGACCGTATGACGCAGGTGGACGGCCCCGCGGTCATCCTGTTCGGCCTTGCCCCGCGCGCTGCAAGCATCGCCCTGTCCGAACGGGAGATCGCGCTGTGAGCCATCATCTGCCCATCGCGGTCGACAACATCGACGCGTCCGCCCAAGAGGCGTATCCTAATGGCACCGCGCCGACCATGTTCTGCGCCGGAGACACCGTCCGTCATGACGTTCAGATGACGACGATCCAGGCCTTCGGCGGTGATTTGGCGATGACGCAGCCGTTCGTTCGGTCCCTATCCAACCGCGCACCGCGCGAAGGCTTTTTCGGGACCACGACCTTCAAAGCGATCCGCGCACTGCATTTTTCGAATGCGTTGAACGCGGTCGACACAACTGCCGCCCATACCCCGGAGGATATCTGATGCCCCGCCCCTTCACGCCCAAGATCGTCACCGCCAACCTACTTCGCGACGGTGATGTCGTCTACCTGACCGAAGATGACCGCTGGTCGACCGACCTCACCGAGGCCGAAGTCATGACAAATGAGGCCCATGCCCAGATGCGGCTGGTCGAGTCCGACAAGCCCGCGGTCGTCGTCGGCACCTACCTTGCCGATGTAACGGTCTCCGACGCGGGCCCTGTCCCGACGCACTTCCGCGAGGAATTCCGCGCGACCGGCCCCACCAATTACACCCACGGCAAGGCCCACGGCCAACGCCCCGGCCCTGACGCAAAGGTCTGACAGATGTATCAATACAACGATTTTGACCGCGATTTTCTGGGCGAACGGAACGCCCAGTTCCGCGCGCAGGTAGAGCGCAGGCTCGATGGTTCCCTGACCGAGGACGAGTTCAAGCCCCTGCGCCTGATGAACGGCGTCTACCTGCAACTGCACGCCTACATGCTGCGCGTGGCGATTCCCTATGGCACGCTGTCGTCGGGCCAGATGGACGTGCTGGCTGACTTGGCCGAGCAGTGGGACAAGGGCTATGGCCATTTCACGACGCGTCAGAATATCCAGTACAACTGGCCCCGCCTGACCGACATTCCCGACATGCTGGATCGTCTGGCAGAAGTCGGACTGCATGCCATCCAGACATCCGGCAACACGATCCGCAACGTGACCGCGGACCATTTCGCCGGGGCCGCCGCCGACGAGGTTGCCGACCCGCGCCCGGTCGCCGAGCTTCTGCGTCAATGGTCCACCGACCACCCGGAGTTCCAGTTCCTGCCACGCAAGTTCAAGATCGCCGTCACCGGATCGCCCAATGATCGCGCCGTCACACGGGCCCACGATATCGGGTTGGTAATGAAGGAACAGGACGGCCAACAAGGGTTCGAGGTCATAATCGGCGGCGGTCTGGGCCGTACTCCGATGATCGGCAAGACCGTGCGGGAGTTCCTGCCGGTGGAGGACCTGCTGCCCTACTGCGAGGCGATCGTCAGCGTCTACAACCGTCTTGGCCGCCGCGACAACAAGTACAAGGCGCGCATCAAGATCACCGTGCACGAGAACGGGCTGGAGGAGATGCAATCCCGGATCGAAGCGCGCTTCGCCGAGCTGAAGCCGCTGTTTTCAGGCGTGGATCAGGAGATGCTGGCCGCGATCACGGCGCAATTCGCCCTGCCGGATTTCGTCGCCAACACACCTGCACCGATCCTCGACCCGGTGCTGCAAAGCTTCGTCGACACCAACGTCACGGCGCATAAACGCGACGACCATGCGATCGTGACGATCTCGATCAAGAAGCATGGCGACACGCCGGGCGACGCCACCGCCGACCAGATGCGCCTTATGGCCGATCTGGCGCGAACGCATGCATATGGTGAGTTGCGCATCTCGCATGAACAGAACGTCATCCTGCCTCACGCCCGCCGCGACCGCCTGCCCGAGCTGTTTACCGCGCTGAAGGCGGCTGGTTTGGGCACGGCGAATGTCGGACTGGCCTCGGACATCATCGCCTGCCCCGGCATGGATTACTGCGCGCTGGCCACCGCCCGCAGCATTCCCGTCGCGCAGCAGATCGCGACCCGCATCGACGCGTTGAAGATCGAGCACGAAGTCGGTCACCTGAAGATCAAGATTTCGGGCTGTATCAACGCCTGCGGTCATCACCACGTCGGTCACATCGGCATCCTGGGCCTGGATCGCGCGGGCGTCGAAAACTATCAGATCACGCTGGGCGGAGATCACACGCAAACGACCACCATCGGAGAGCGCGCCGGACCCGGCTTTGCCTACGATCAGGTCGTGCCCGCCATCGAGCGCCTGATCCTTGCCTACCTCGATATCCGCCAATCGGCGGACGAGACCTTCATCGAAGCCTTCCGCCGCCTGGGGCCCGCGCCGTTCAAGGCCGCCCTTTACCCCGAGGAGAAAAGAAATGCCGCTTGATCTTACTGCCCTGCTGACGGCGCGCGCCGCGAAGCTGAATGCCGATCTGGCCGACGCCGACGCGTTGAGCTTGCTGGACACCGCACTGCGCAACGCCAATGTCGGTGACCTGGCAATGGTCTCGTCCTTCGGGGCGGAGTCGGTGGTGCTTTTGCATCTGCTGTCGCGGGTGGGACCCGACACGCCGATCCTGTTCCTGGAGACAGGCATGCTGTTCCCCGAGACGCTGGCCTACCAGCAAGAGGTCGCCGGGCAACTGGGCCTTACCGACGTGCGTGTGATCCGGCCCGATACGGCCGACCTGTTTCTGCATGACCCCGAGGGCGATCTGCACCAGCGCGACGCCGATACCTGCTGCGCGCTACGCAAGTCCAAGCCGCTGGAATTGGCTTTGCAGGAGTTCGACGGGTCGATCACCGGACGCAAGCGCCATCAGACGGGCGATCGTGCAACGATGGAGCTGTTCGAGGTGGACGCCGGCAGGCTGCGCATCAACCCGCTGGCCGGTTGGACAGCGCAGGACATCGCCGCCTACATGGACGCGCACGACTTGCCGCGGCACCCGCTGGTGGCGCAGGGCTTTGCCTCGGTTGGCTGCGCGCCCTGCACCACCAAAGTGGCCCCCGGCGAGGATCCGCGCGCCGGACGCTGGCGTGGCCGGGTCAAGACCGAGTGCGGCATCCATTTCTCCGGCGGGCGCATCTGGCCCGGACAAGGCAAAGGGGTCTGAAATGCCCATCGTGACCGACCGGGGCTTTGCCCCTGACGACCTGAACGCGGCCTTCGTCCCCTCGGACGATCTGGCCGCGAACGGCCCGCTGGCGATCGACCTGCCCCCCGATGCGGATCTCGCTCCGGTGCTGGCCCGGCTGGATCAGGTGACGACCATTCGCGTTGCCTTCCCCAGCTTTGCCGACGGGCGCGGGTTCACCATTGCCCGTGCCCTGCGCCGGGCAGGCTTTGCCGGGCGTCTGCGCGCCGAAGGCCACCTCATTGCCGATCAATACGCGATGGCCCGCAGGGCCGGGTTCGACGAGGTGGAGATCTCGGACAACCTTGCTGCCCGTCAGCCCGAGGAACAGTGGCTGGCGCGTGCCAATTGGCAGGCCCACGACTATCAGAACCGACTGGGCCGGGCCCGCGACGGCGCGACCGCCTAGAACTTCCCCCCATGATTTCCTAAAGGTGCGGACAGACTCCGCAATCGAAGACATGAATCAGATGAACGCTCCCGCCACTGCGACCCCGGTTTTACCCGATGCCCAGACCGTGACATCGGTGACGCATTGGACCGACCGGCTGTTTTCCTTCCGTGTGACGCGTCCCGCGTCGCTGCGGTTCCGGTCGGGCGAATTCGTGATGATCGGGCTGATGGGCGACCCGGATCCGAAGACTGGCAGGGTCAAGCCGCTGCTGCGCGCCTATTCGATCGCCTCACCCAGCTGGGACGAGGAATTAGAGTTTTATTCCATCAAGGTGCAGGACGGCCCGCTGACCTCTCGGTTGCAGCACATCCAGCCCGGCGATCAGATCATTCTGCGGCCCAAGCCGGTAGGCACACTGGTCCACGATGCGCTGCTGCCGGGCAATCGCCTGTGGTTCTTTGCCACGGGCACCGGCTTTGCGCCTTTCGCCTCGCTCCTGCGCGATCCGCAGACGTTCGAGGATTACGACGAGATCATCATGACTCACACCTGCCGCGACGTGGCCGAGCTGGAGTACGGCCGCCAGTTGATCGAGAGCATTCGCACCGACGAAATGCTGGGAGAGCTTCTGGGCGAGGAGAATCTGGCCAAGTTGAAGTACTACCCCACCACCACGCGCGAGACTTCGCCCAAGATGGGCCGGATCACGGACCTGCTGAAATCGGGGGAAGCGCAGCGCGATCTGGGCGTCGACCGCATCAGCCCCGAGACCGACCGCGCGATGGTCTGTGGCTCCATGGGCCTGAATACGGACCTGAAGGAAATCCTTGAAGGGTTCGGGCTGGAGGAAGGCGCGAACAGCGACCCCAAGCACTACGTTGTCGAAAAAGCCTTCGTCGGCTGATCTGTCTTCTTTGCTTCAGAAATACTCCAGGGGCCCGGGGGCGGTGCCCCCGGCGCAGTCAGAGCAGGCTGTCACACCCAGTCGATGCCCTCTCCACTGTCGAGCATCTCAGCGATGAGGCCCACCGACTTCAGCCCGTCCGCGACTTCGGCGTCCAGCGCATGCTCGGCCTCTGCCACCTTGGCGACGGCTGCGATGACCGCGTCCAGGATCGCGAAGGGCACGACGACGACACCGTCCGCATCGGCGACGATCATGTCACCATTCTCGACCCGCTGACCGCCAACATAAGCAGGCAGGCCAAGGGTGCCCGGCCCCCGCGCGACTGGCGATCCTGGGGTCAGGCCCGTGCACCACGCGGGCAATCCGACGGCCTGCAATCCGGCAAGATCGCGCAACGGCCCGTCGGTGACGAACCCCGCAGCTCCCGCGTTCTTCAGCATCCCCATCACCCGGTCGCCCGCCGCAGCGCAGCCCTGGTGCCCTTCGGCTGCGGCAACCACGATATCGCCGGCTTGCGCGAAATGGATGGACGCCAGCGTGGCCAACAGGTCACCGGGACGGTTGCCCGCGACCAGCGCCGGACCGCAGGCCTGCGCGGACAATCCGGGACAGGGCGTTATCGCCGCGCTCATTGCACCGGCCCCCATCATCGCATCCAGAACGAAGCCCGTCGGCTGGCCCTGAAAAGCGGCGATCTGGGCATCGGTCGGGCGGCGCAGGTCGCGGGCGATGCGCAGGGTCTTCGGTTCTTCGATCATGTGGTGGTCCTCCCGCCGGACACGATGCGCGGGGTCGGCAGTGCTGTGCAATAAGAAAGGGCCGCGCGATCCCTCGCACGGCCCAACATTTCCGTCTCGGTCAGGCGGGATGGGTTACTCCGCGCCCATCCGTGCCTTGACCTGCGCGATGACGCCTTCGACCAGCGCGGGTTCATTCTGCGCAGCCTCGATGCTTGCCTTCAGCGAGGTCTTGGCAAGCGCGTTCATGTCCGACTGCTCGACGTAGGCGATCAGCGCATCCGCGTCGAACCCTTCGGGCGTCAGAAGCGTGTCCAGGCTGGCCTCGGTGCCCTCCACGGAAACCTCGGCGGTGCCTTCTTCGGCAGCGGGCGCTTCAGTGGCGACTTCTTCTGTCACGCCTTCTACGGCGTCTGCAGTCCCTTCCACGACACTTTCGACGGCCCCTTCCACCGCATCGCCAACTGCGGTGGCACCTTCGGTCAGCGCGGTCGCAGCTCCGTCGACCGCCTCGGAGGCAGTCTCCGCGGCGTCATCGACGGCACTTTCGGCTTCGGTCGCCAGACGGGCGGCCTCTTCCTCAGCGGCGGCAGCAGCGGCTTCGGCCTCCTCCGCCAACCGAGCAGCCTCGGCTTCGGCGGCCAAGCGGGCGGCTTCCTCCTCAGCGGCAGCGGCCTCCGCCTCCTCCGCCAGACGCGCGGCTTCGGCTTCTGCCTCAGCAGCCAGGCGGGCAGCTTCCTCCTCGGCGGCAGCGGCGGCCGCAGCGGTTTCTGCCTCGATACGGGCCGCTTCTTCGCGCGCGTCGCCCATGCGATCGATTGCGATCCATCCCAAAGCGGCGACGACGACAACGGCCATAGCGACGATAATATTGCGTGACATGCTAAGCTCCTCAACATGATTCCATTGCCAGTTGAGTGCCGCAAACGCGCCTAAAGGACAATGCCGAGGCGGAATCCATGCCCAAAACCGCTTCTGCCCGCCGTTACAGCCTTGAAGACAGTGCGTTTGGGCGCTAAATTGCTTTCCGACATTAACGTCCCTGAAAGGACCACCACCATCGCCCGCAGACCTCATAACGCGCCCCCGCAGCGCGACACTGGCCCCCGCGTTAACGACCGTATCCGCGCCGTCGAAATCCGTCTGATTGGGGCGGAAGGCGAGAATGTCGGCGTCGTCAGCCCCGCCCGAGCCCGTCAGATGGCGGAAGACGCCGGTCTCGACCTTGTCGAAATCAGCCCGAACGCCGTGCCGCCGGTCTGCAAGATCATGGATTTCGGCAAGTTCAAGTACGAGACCCAGAAGAAAGAGGCCGAGGCCCGCAAGCGCCAGAAGACGATCGAGATCAAAGAGGTCAAGTTTCGCCCGAACACTGACACCAACGATTACGACGTCAAGATGCGCAACGTGTTCCGTTTTCTGGAAGATGGCGACAAGGTGAAGATCACCCTGCGCTTCCGTGGCCGCGAGATGGCCCACCAGAACCTGGGCCGCGAACTTCTGGAACGTGTGTCCGAGGATACCAAGGAAGTCGGCAAGGTGGAGAACTTCCCCAAGATGGAAGGTCGCCAGATGGTCATGATGATCGGTCCGATCCAGCGTTAGCCGTTGTCGAACACCGCGAACCATCAAGGGCGCCTTCGGGTGCCCTTTTTCGTAGCGATTTGACACAGATCATCATTTTTTCCTGCACCGCGGCGTAGGGTATCTGTGCCAACAGACGGAGGGCCACAGATGTTCAAGACGATTCTTCTTGCCTACGACGGCTCCGAGCACGCGGATCACGCGCTTGCGGCTGCCGCAGCCCTCACCAAGGCATTCGATTCCGACCTGCATATCATCAGCATTCCGGAACCTAATATGCCGCCTGTCGTTCTGGCCCCCTACGGCGCGATCATCGATGTGCCGCCCAGCGACGAACAGGTCGCCGCAGCCGGTGCAAAAGTGACCGAACAGGCGCGCGAAAAACTTGCGGCCGCCGGAGTCACCCTGTCCGACAGCCATGTTCGCCGGGGCGACCCCGTGTCCAATATCCTGCAAGTTGTCGATGCGACCGACGCGGACCTGATCGTTATGGGCCGGCGGGGCCTGGGCGCGCTCAAATCCCTGGCTCTCGGCTCGGTCAGCCAATCAGTCACTCAACAGGTCAAGATCCCCTGCATGACCATCATCTGAGACCACCCGGATCGACCAAGTTTGCCATACGGGGCTGACCTTGGCGCATCAACGTAAAAGGCCGCCCGAGGGCGGCCCTTTCAGGATCGGCGCGGCATCAGGCCGCGTTCTTGACCGCCCGTGCCGTCATGACCTTGACCAGATGCGCGCGGTAGGCCCCGTCGCCGTGCAGATCGGAAATCATGCCCGCCGCATCCGGAGCGGACAGGCCCGCTATGGCATCGGCGGAAAAGTTGTCCGACAGCGCGGCCTCGGCTTCCGACCATCGGAACACACCGTCCGAGGAGGCCCCCGTCACCGCGACACGCACCCCGTCCGAAAACTTGGCCACGAACACCGCCACCAGCGGGAAGCGCGATGCGGGTTGCAGGAACTTCTCGTAGGCGGCCTTCTCGGGGACGGGGAACTTCACCTCGGTGATGATCTCGCCATCCTCCAAGGCTGTCTCGAACATGCCCTGGAAGTAATCGTCCGCGTCGATTTCACGGCTGGGAGTCACGATCGTCGCATTCGACGCCAATGCCGCGGCCGGGTAGCAGGCCGACGGGTCGTTGTTGGCAAGACTGCCACCAATGGTACCTCGGTTACGGACCGCCGGATCACCAATCCGTCCGGCCAGCGAGGCGAGCGCGGGATACCCCGCAACCCCCTTGGCGACAGCGGCATGAGTGGTGCCCCCGCCGATGCAGACGCGCCCATCGTCGTCGGTGCAGATACCCTTAATCTCATCCACGCCGGACAGCGCCACGAATTTCTCGGACATCGCCAGCCGCGCCTTCATGGTGGGCAGCAGCGTCTGCCCCCCGCCAATGGCCTGCGCGTCGTCGTCCTTCAGGGCGGCTACTGCATCCTGCAGCGTCGTCGGTTTGACCAATTCAAAATTATACATCGGTTTTCCTTATCCCTGCATCGCGGCCCACACCTTGGACGGTGTAAGCGGCATGTTGATATGACCCACGTCGTGCCCTGCGCTGGCCAGCGCGTCCAGTACGCCGTTGACGATCGCGGGCGGCGAGCCGATGGCCCCCGCCTCGCCGCAGCCCTTCACGCCCAGTGGGTTGTGGGTGCAGGGCGTCTGGCACGAATGATCGACCTGGAACATCGGTAAATCAGCGGCGCGCGGCATGGAATAGTCCATGTAGCTGGCCGACAGAAGCTGCCCGTCCGCGTCATAGACGCAGTTCTCGAACAGGGCCTGGCCAATACCCTGCGCCAGACCGCCGTGAACCTGACCTTCGACGATCATCGGGTTGACCACGTTGCCGAAGTCATCGGCCGCAGCGAAGGACAAGACCTCCACCCGGCCCGTTTCGGGGTCGACCTCCACCTCGCAGGCATAAGCACCTGCGGGGTAGGTGAAGTTGTTCGGGTCGTAGAAGGCCGTCTCCTCCAAGCCCGGCTCGATATCTTCGAGCGGGTAGTTGTGGGGCACGTAGGCCGCCAGGGTCACATCCCCCCAGGCCAGCGACTTGTCGGTGCCGGCGACGGTGAACTTGCCGTCCTTCAACTCGACATCCTCGTCCGAGGCTTCCATGATATGGGCCGCGATCTTCTTCGCCTTGGCGATGATCTTTTCGGTCGCACGAACCATGGCCGACCCACCCACGGCGAGCGAGCGGGAACCATACGTGCCCATGCCCATCGGTGAATTGGCGGTGTCGCCGTGCACGATCTCGATCTGGTCCTCATTGATGCCGATCATGTCCGCGATGACCTGCGGGAAGGCCGTCTCATGGCCCTGCCCGTGGGAATGGCTGCCAGTCATCACAACCAGACCACCCGTTGCGTTGACCCGAACGGTGGCGGATTCGTACAGCCCCGCGCGCGCGCCAAGCTGGCCGACCAGGTTCGACGGCGCGATGCCACAGGCCTCGATATAGCAGTTGATGCCAAGACCGCGCAGCTTGCCGCGCGCCTCGCTTTCCTTGCGCCGCGCAGCGAACCCGTCGCGGTCGATAATCTCCATCAGCTTGTCCATCGTGGCATCATAGTCGCCGGTGTCATATTCCACGGCAACGGGTGTCTGATACGGGAAGTCGCGGATGAAGTTCTGACGACGCAGCTCCACCGGGTCGACGCCAAGTTCGCGCGCGGCCTTGTCCACAACCCGCTCCAACTGGAATGTTGCTTCGGGGCGTCCGGCCCCGCGATAGGCATCAACCGGTACGGTGTTCGTGAACACCGCCTTCACATTCACATAGACCAGCGGCGTGCGGTAATTGCCCGCCATCAGCGTGCCGTGCAGCCAAGTCGGCACCGAAGGCGCGAAGGTGGACAGATAGGCCCCCATGTTCGCGTAGGTTTCCGTCCGGATGGCAGTGAAATTATTGTCCGCGTCCAGCGCCAGTTCGATCTTGGTCACGTGGTCGCGCCCATGGGCGTCGGACATGAAGGCCTCCGACCGGGTAGAGGTCCATTTGACCGGGCGTTCCAGTTCCTTGGCGGCAAAAGTGCAGAAGGCTTCCTCGGCGTAGTGGAAGATCTTGGTCCCGAATCCGCCGCCCACGTCGGGGGCCACGACGCGCAGCTTATGCTCGGGGATGCCCAACACGAAGGCTCCCATCAGCAGGCGGATGACGTGCGGGTTCTGCGACGTGGTATACAACGTCGAATGGCCATCGTGCGCGGTATAGTCGCCCACGGCCACGCGCGGCTCCATCGGGTTGGCGATCAGCCGGTTGTTGACCAACTCCAGCGTGGTCACGTGGGCGGCGGACTTGATCGCCTCGTCCACGGCCTGCTTGTTCTCCTCCACGAAGCCCCAGTCATAGCAAAGGTTCGAGGTCAGATCGTCGTGCACCTTGGGCGCATCGGCCTTCAGCGCATCCTTCATGTCGATGACGGCGGGCAGCGATGTGATGTCCACCTCAATCGCCTCGCAGGCGTCGCGCGCGATGCTGGCGCTTTCGGCGACGACGGCGGCGATCGGGTCGCCCACGTGGCGCACCTTGCCGTCCGCCAGGATGGGGTGCTTGGGCTCCTGCATCACGGACCCGTCGATTGACGTGATCTGCCATCCGCAGGGAATACCGCCAACGGCCTCGAAATCCTTAGCGGTGAAAACGCGCAGAACGCCCTCCATCGCCTCGGCAGCAGAGGTATCTATTCCGTTGATCGTCCCGTGTGCCACGTCCGATCGCAGAAAGACGACATGCGCCTGATCAGCCACGTTGATGTCGTCGGTATACCGGCCCTTGCCGGTCAGAAAGCGTACGTCCTCGCGCCGTTTGGGGCTTGCCCCTATTCCGGTATCCTTCGGCATCTGTATTTCCTCCCTTTGCGCGGGGGGCCATGGCCTCGCCCCGCTGATTTAAGGTGAGGGCGCGGCTCCTCCCTCCGCGCCCTCGAGGGGTCATGGGTCGTCCACCCCGCCCCTGTCTCGTATTGCGCGGGCCTACTCCGCGGCGACCGGCGCAACCTCCTGCCCCGAGGCGGCCATCACCGCCTTGACGATATTGTGATAGCCTGTGCAGCGGCAAATATTGCCTTCCAGGTAGTGGCGCACCTCGGCCTCGGTCGGCTTGGGATTGTCTTTCAGAAGCGCCGCAGTCGACATAACCATGCCCGGCGTACAGAATCCGCATTGCAAACCGTGGTAGTCCTGAAACGCCTGCTGGATCTTGCCCAGGCTGCCGTCGGCGTTGGCCATGCCCTCGACCGTGGTCACCTCGGCTCCGTCGATTTCCTGCGCCAGAACGGAACAGGCCTTCACCGCCTCGCCGTTTACGTGCACCACGCAGGCCCCGCATTGCGACGTGTCGCAACCGACGTGCGTCCCCGTCAGGCGCAGCCCTTCGCGCAGCCATTCCACCAGCAATGTCCGGCCCTCGGCCTCGGCTGTCCGCGGCTTGCCGTTCACCGTCATCGTGACCTTTGTCATTGGTCGCCCTCCATAATTCGGACTCCACTCAAGCACAGCAAGCCGCGTCTGGAAACAACCGATTTATGCCGCGTTGCAGCGAAACGGTCCCTGCAGCGGCCTAGCGCCGTTCGCGGGGTTGGGGACGGGTCGGAATCTCCTTGAGCAGGCCACCCACGCCCATCGCCGCGATGTCGGCCTCCGATACGGGCACGCCGCAAACGATCCTCTCCAACACCCAATCCGCGCCGTTCAACGCCGGAGACCGCGCACACCCCGGCAGGCCGATCACCGTCGCCCCGGCCATTTCACCCAGGAACAACAGGTTACCCGGGTCGACCGGCATCCCGAACCGCGTCAGCGTTCCGCCCGCACCGGCCAGCGCCGACGGCCCCACGTCCGCCACGTCCGAGGTCGCCGACGCCGTCAGGATCAACCGGAGCGGCGCGGTCGCGCGCGTCAGCGCTTCGGACAGGGCATCGACGTCATGCGCGACATTCGACACCTTCGTCTCGACACCCAGCCGGGCCAAACGGTCAATCACCGGGCCAACCTTGACCGGTCCTCCAGATCCAAGATGCGTCACGATCAGATCGGCATCGCGCAGCGCCGGCGGATGCAGCCGCATTGCCCCCCGGCCCGCGGCGCAGGCCCGGTCCAGCGCAGCACTGTCCACAGCATAGGCGATGATCTTGACCGTCGCCGCCATGGTGCCCCCGGCGACCCGCTGCCACTGCGGCAGGGTGGCCACCGTGATCATCGGATCGACTGCGTTTACCGCATCGATTGCCGCCACGTTCAGCCCCACCACGCCCGGTCCCGCGGCGTGCAGGTTCGCGCGACCGGTAAACGCCTCCCGAACATCCAGCCCGTCCCCGGCCAACGCCGCGGCGAGTCGCGCGGCGGCTATGTTCTCCGGCACATCAGCGGGGTCCAGACGGGCGACGATGACCTCTGTCACACCTTGCGCCCGCATCGCGGCGACGGCATCGCCGGTTACGACGCTGCCCTTTCGAAACGTCGCCGCCCCAAGTGTCAGCGTATGGGCAAGCACCGCCCCCTGGGCGATCTCGACAGGAACGGATCCGAACTTCATGACCGGCGCAGTGCCTGTGTCATCGCCGCCAGAACCGACACCGCGATTTCGCCTGGCGTCTTCGATCCGATATCCAACCCGATCGGCGCGTCGATGCGGGCGATTGTTGCCTGGGAAAGACCCGCCTCGGCCATCCGTGCGACCCGCTTGGCATGCGTACGCGAGGAACCGAGCGCTCCGACATAGAACGCCGCACTATTCAGCGCGACCGTCAGCGCAGGGTCGTCCAGTTTTGGATCATGCGTCAAAAGAACGACCGCCGTCCGCGCATCGGGCCGGAAGGCCGCCATCGCCGCGTCCGGCCAGTCATGCACGAGCTTGGTATCAGGGAAACGGTCAGGCGCGGCAAAGGCTTCGCGCGGGTCGATCACCGTCACGTCATAGCCGGCGATCCGGGCCATCGGGACCAACGCCTGCGCAATATGCACGCCGCCGACCACCGCAAGGCGCAGCGGCGGCGCGTGAAGCGTCACGAATGTCTCACCGTCAGGCTCGAACCCGCTGCGATCCTCGCGCAGCCGGTCGGTCAGCGCCGCTTCGTCCAAGAGGTGCACAGCCCCTGATCGAACATTCACCGCCTGCCCCACTGCTTCTGACCGCGCGCGCCGCGCGACGAGGTCATCCAATAAATCGATACCCAGACCGCCACCAACCGGTTGCAGCAACACCTTGATCCTTCCACCGCAAGCCAGCCCGACGGCAAAAGCCTCGTCATCGGACACGCCATATTCCAAGACACGGTGCGTCAGGTCACCCATCGCGTCCAGCGCCTCGGCCACGACTGCCCCCTCGACGCACCCGCCCGAAACCGAGCCGACCAATTCCGCATCCTCAGAAATTGCCAGCTGCGATCCGCGCGGACGCGGGGCCGATCCCCACGTCTCGATCACGGTGGCAAGGGCCGCGCCCTTGCCAGCCTTGGCCCAAGCAAGCGCAGCCGCCGGTGCATCGTCGATCCGGTCCATTGTCTTCCTCTTGCCTGAAATATCCCGGGGGTCTGGGGGCTGGCCCCCAGCCTGACCACCATACGCAGAAAGGCCCGCCCCGGAAAGGGACGGGCCAGCCTCCTCGACATGACTGCGGATCAGTTGGCCGCAGCCGTTTGAAGCAGGTCGGTGATCTGACGGACCGTCGCGCGACGGTTTGCCTGTTCATCGCCCTGTGTCTGAACCTTCAGGAAGGACTCGCCATAGCCCTGCACGACCATGTTTTCGACCGGGACGCCGAAATACTCGTTCAGCGCCAGCGCAAGGCTTTCCGCCCGGCGGTCCGACAAGGCCAGGTTATAGGCCGCATCGCCGACTGCGTCGGTATGGCCCTCGACCAGAAAGATCTCCCGCGGGTTGGCCCTGATCGCTGCAAGCACCTCGTTGGCCAGACCGCGCAGATTGCCCGCCTGTTCGGGCACAATCGCGGCCGAACCCGACGCGAAAGTCACCGTGCTCACCTCGAACGCCGGGGCCAACGCCCGCACTTCGGCGATGTTGCGCACTTGCGCCAGACTGAACCGACGGTCCAGTTGCTCCTGCTGGCGCAAGGCGGCGGCCAGCGGATCGTCCGTTGCCGTCGCGCGCGAGGAGACAACCGGCTCGGGCAATGTCGACACGTCCACAGGTTCCACGACCACGGTGTCATCGATCAGGGTGTAGCGTTCGCCGCCTTCGGTGATCAACTCACGGCGCAGCACGCGCAACGAAGCGTCGCGAATGGTCACGACACGGCTGCCGTCTTCTCGCAGGACGGTCGTACGGGTGGAGCCGTCGTCGAACCGCTCGGTCCGCACGTTCGACCCGGCTTGGCGCAGCAGGACGTCATCGTCCTTAAGCACGCGCAGGCTGCCGTCGTCCTGTTGCACCACGACCCGGTCACCCGAGTTGGAGACGACGCGTGCACGATTGTTCTGGTTCACCAGAATCGCGCCCACAGCCAATGCACCCAAGGCACCCAGCAGGATCTTATCGTTGCGGTCAAAGCGATCTTCCTGCTCGGTCACGACGGCGCGGGTCGCGAAATCCTGGTCCGAAGTCCGTATGTCTCCCTGTTCGACAACCTCTTCCTCGACCACGGTATCGGCAGAGGTTTCGTCCCCATCCACGACTGCGGCGGAGGCGGCCGCCGTGGCGCTATCGCCACCTAACAATGCACCTAACGCAGTCTGCGCCTGATTGACGGCGGTCTGCTGGTCCTCTGTCAGTTCGGGTTCGGGGCGGGCGGCCACTTCGGCTGCGATCGCGCTTTCCGTGGGCGTCTCGACCAGCGGCGTCTCTTCGGTCGTCGGTGCGACAGCATCCGCTTCCGCCTGAGCGGCAGCATCCGCAGCGGCCTGGGCCTCCGCCTGACGGGCAGCCTCCTCTTCAGCGGCGGCCTCCGCCTCAGCCTGGGCAGCAGCCTCCGCTTCCGCCTGAGCGGCAGCGTCCGCAGCGGCCTGGGCCTCCGCCTGACGGGCAGCCTCCTCTTCAGCGGCAGCCTCCGCCTCAGCCTGGGCAACAGCATCCGCTTCCGCCTGAGCGGCAGCGTCCGCAGCGGCCTGGGCCTCCGCCTGACGGGCAGCCTCCTCTTCAGCGGCAGCCTCCGCCTCAGCCTGGGCAGCAGCATCCGCCTCCGCCTGAGCGGCAGCGTCCGCAGCGGCCTGGGCCTCCGCCTGACGGGCAGCCTCCTCTTCAGCGGCAGCCTCCGCCTCAGCCTGGGCAGCAGCATCCGCCTCCGCCTGAGCAACAGCATCCGCTTCCGCCTGAGCGGCAGCGTCCGCAGCGGCCTGGGCCTCCGCTTGGCGGGCAGCCTCCTCTTCAGCGGCGGCATCCGCTTCAGCTTGGACAGCAGCATCCGATTCCGCCTGGGCCGCAGCATCCGCAGCGGCCTGAGCCTCCGCCTCAACGGCGGCCTCCGCTTCAGCAGCAGCATCCGATGTGCGTTCGTCGATACAATTTTTAGTCGCGTCCGCGTCGGTGCCGAATTCGGCGGTGCAGGCTGCCACGATGTCATCGGCGGTCTGGGCCGCTGCGGGCACGGCAAATCCGGGGACGAGCATCGAGACGCTGGCGGCGAGCGCGGCGGCGCGATTGAGCGCAGTGGAACGGATACGGGGCATGAAAGCCTCCTTGAGTGTAGATTCGTCTTAAAGACAAAACACCCTTAACCTGTTGCAGTTCCAAAGCACCGGAGCGTTATCGGATATCAGGCGGCTTATCGCCGAGCCTCACCACGCGTGACTGGAAGCAATTGTTCCGCGCGGACCGCACATCGACGTAGGCCAGCAAGGGATCAGACAGGCGGATCTGCACTTCCCGTGCCAGATCACCGGCTTTCACGACCTGCCCCGTGCCGTACCGGATTCGATGGTCAGCGGTGTAGCCCTTGATGAGATAATCGGGCGAAGTCGTCATGATCGGCGGCACGCCATCATCCTGCCAGGGGACGCACTCTGCCTTGCACAGGAAGATCGGCCCGGTCTCGGCATAAGGCTGAAGCGTCGGGAAGGGACGCGCCGCGCAGATCAGGAATTCCTCTCCTTCGGGCACGTCGTGCAGGCAGGATCGGCATGGAGTGCCCCCACCGGTGCTTACGGCAGTTTCGGCGGGCAGGCCGTTGGCATCAGGGCCACCGGCCCGAATCCGGGCCACGAAGGCGGCATCGAGCGGGGTAAATTTCATGGTAGAGTCCTTTCGCTTGGCCCCCGTCATGACCTGCCGTCACGCGACCCCGCGACCCGTATCCTGCGCTATCGGCGCAGGCGCGCCAGTTCGCCCGCATCATCGGGGCGCGACAGGCTCTCGGCCAGGCCTTCCAGCGCGGCAATGGAATGACCGGCGCGCAGGCTGTCCACATGGCCGATCAGCGCGCGAATGCCCGCTGCCTTGGGCGCGAACCCGTCGAATCGCAGCAGTGGATTCAGCCAGATCACCTTTCGGGCCGTGAGGTGCAGCCGCCGCGCTTCGAATTCCAATCGCGCGGCATCGCCACGGTCCAGCCCGTCGGTCACTAGAAGCACCACCGCACCCTGCCCCAGAACGCGGCGCGACCAGTCCCGGTTGAAAGCGTGCAGGGCATCGCCGATGCGCGTGCCCCCCTCCCAATCCTGCGCCTCGGCCCCGGCGGCGGCCAGGGCGGCGTCCACGTCCTTGGTACGTAAATGCCGGGTGATGTTGGTCAGGCGCGTGCCAAAGGTAAACGCATGCACCTCCGCCCAGCCCTGTCCCTGCCGGTTCGCGACTGCGTGCAGAAAATGCAGCAGCGCGCGGGAATAGGACGACATCGACCCCGAAATATCACACAGCGCCACCAGGTTTGGCCAGCGCGTCCGGGGCTTTGCGTATTTAAGAGCCGCGATATCTCCTCGTCGCAGGGCCGCCCGCAAGGTCGCGCGCCGATCGATCCGGCCCATGTGAGCGGATCCGGTCCTACGACTGGCCAGTGGCTTCACCGGAAGCACCAGCCGCGCCAGCATCCGCTTGGCCTCCGCCATCTCGGCGGTCGACATCTGTTCGAAATCGAGGCTGCGCAGTTTTTCGCGGGCGCTGGCCGTGGCTGCGGCATCGAGGGTCAGCTCCTCCGCCGCCTCGTTCTCCTCCGTCGCGACCTCCGGCTGATCCAGCAGCGCCTCCGCCGCACGTTTCTCCGCAGGCTTCGGTCCCCGATCCTCCTGCACGCCGCGAACGGTGGGCGTCAGCAACGCCATCATGTGCTCCAGATACCGCGGATCGCGCCAATAGAGGCGGAAAAGCTGCGCAAAGGTCGCGCGCTGCTCGGGGCGCTGTACGAAGACGGCCTGCAACGTGTGGAAAAAATCGGCCTTGTCGGTGAATCCCGCGGCGGCCACCGCGCGTGTCGCCAGCAACAGTCGGTCGGGACCGGCAGGCACACCAGCGCGGCGCAAGGCCTGTGCGAAATGGGCGATGTTCGCGGCGAGCTGCGGGTTGTCGGGAAGGTCGAGGGCGGGGAGTTCAGGCATTTCGCGCTACACAAACCGCTATTGCGAGGCCGACAGGAACCGCAAAATGCCAGATATAGAAGTAAACGAAAGCGAACTTCGAAAACCTGTCTATCTTTGAGTTGATTGAACCGATCTCAGAAACGAGACGATCAATTTGATCGGGATCGGTCTTCTCATTTTTGGTTAGCCATTCATTCAAGCGATCAAGATCAAATGCAGCCCCATCCAAGCGCTTAGTTGGTCTCGAATCCAACCTGCCGACGCCAATTTCATTTCCGTTCACGTTCCATCCATCAAAGGAGAGCTTGTCACCGTACCACTGGATCGAATGACCAATAGCTGCACCGATGATCAAAACGGTGAGCAGGGTCTCAAGTTTCCCCGAAACGACCCGGACTCCAAATACAGACGCCTCCGTGACCTCAATCCAACCGACCTTGTGAATTGCAAGCGTGAAGGAAAGCAGCAGCAAAGTGCGCCCGGTCGCTCTGGTCGCTCGGGAGACCGCCTCATCACCCTTGAATTTCACGCCACTTCCGCCCGCACCTCGTCCAGGATGCGCTTAGCCTCCGACCCCTGCAACTTCTGGATGTCGTCCTGGTACTTGAGCAACGCGCCCAGCGTGTCTGAAATGACCTCAGGCGACAGCTCCATCATATCCAGTGCCAGCAGGCACTTGGCCCAATCGATGGTCTCGGCGACGCCGGGTTTCTTGAACAAGTCTTCGGTACGCAATTTCTGGACGAAGGCGACGACCTCCCGGCTCAGCGCCTCGGCCGCTTCCGGCGCACGGGCGGCAAGGATCTCCATCTCGCGCTCGTGCGTGGGGTAATCGACCCAGTGATAAAGGCATCGCCTTTTCAGCGCGTCATGCACTTCCCGCGTACGGTTCGACGTCAGGATGACGATGGGTGGCTCCGGCGCGGTAACGGTTCCGGTTTCGGGGATGGTCACCTGATAATCCGACAATGCTTCCAGCAGGAACGCCTCGAACGGGGCGTCGGTGCGGTCGATCTCATCGATCAACAACACTGGTGCACCGCCGGGTTGCGGTCGCATCGCCTCCAGCAAGGGGCGCGCGATCAGGAAGTCGTCAGAGAACAGGTCCGGCGGGGCCTCCCCCGTGGCCTCCGCGCGGCGGATAGCGACCATCTGTGCTGCGAAATTCCACTCGTATACGGCGCTGGCCGCATCCAGACCTTCGTAGCATTGCAGACGGATGAGACGCCGGCCCATCGCGGCGGCAATGGCCTTGGCGATCTCGGTCTTGCCAGTACCCGCCTCTCCTTCAAGAAAAAGGGGCCGCTTCAAGGTCAGCGCCAGATAGGTCACCGTCGCCAGCGCCCGGCCGCAGACGTAATTCTGTTCGGCCAACGCGGCCTGGACGTCATCTATTGAATTCATGTCGGTAAAGGGCACGGCCCACACCGCGCGGTCAAGTCGCGTTGCGATGGAAGGGTCAGCGGCATAGGACAGGATCAACGTTTTGGAGGTTCTCATGAAAGACACTGACGCCACGGGCCACGGGCCTGACCTTGCGCGATTTGACTGGGCGGATGCGTTCCGTCTGGAGGATCAGCTTTCGGAGGAGGAGCGGATGCTGCGG